>NZ_JBNQFT010000001.1:0-561592 GCF_050321925.1 Rhodococcus sp. IEGM1339 | reverse complement strand
AGGCCGGCGACTGGATACTGCGTCGCTCGAACGAGCCCGGATGCTCGTCGGGCTGAAGGGATATGTCACCAATCTTCCTGTCTCGCTGATGGACCCGGGTGAAGTCATCGGTAAGTATCACGAGTTGTGGCATGTGGAGCAGTCATTTCGGATGTCGAAGTCGGATCTGCGGGCACGGCCGATCTTCCACCGCACCCGCGACGCAATCGAGGCGCACCTGACCGTGGTGTTCACGGCCTTGGCTATCTCACGGGTGGTGCAGGAACGCAGTGGGCTCGCGATCGGCAAGGTCGTCAAGCTGCTGCGGCCGCTGCGGTCGGCGACCATCGCGATCAACGGAACCCGGCACACGTTCCCGCCGCAGGTCGAGGCCGATATGCAGGTGCTGCTCGACCGGATTTCAGGTACCGAAGTCACGCACTAACGAAATGAGCCAACTCGGGTCGAACGGCTCCAGCAGGAAGGCACCGTCACCGTCGGGTTCGCCGGCGAGGCACCCTACAGCTTCATGCAGGACGGCGAACTCACCGGCGCCACCGTCGCTCTGCACCGCGAGATCTTCAAGAACCTCGGCATCGACAACGTCGAAGGTGTGGCCACCGACTTCGGTGCGCTCATTCCCGGCCTGCAGGCCGGACGATTCGACGTGGTCAGCGCCGGCATGTCGATCCTCCCGCAGCGTTGCGAACAGGCACTGTTCAGCGAGCCGGAGTTCAACTACACCACCGCGCTCATGGTCCCGCAGGGCAACCCGGAACAACTCGCCGACATGCAGTCGATCGCCGAGAGCGGCGTCCGGATGGCCGTCATGACCGGCGCGATCGAAGCCGACTACGCGGCCGCCCTCGGCATCGACGCGATGCAGGTGGCGTCTCCCCAGGACGGGATGGATGCCGTCGTCAACGGACGCGCCGACGTCTTCGCCCTGACGGGTATCTCCTTGAACTGGATGAAGCAGAACAACGAGGGTGCGCCCGTCGACGTCACCGAGTCGTTCGTCGCGGAGATCGACGGGGTACCTCAGGTGGGCGCCGGCGGGACGGTCTTCCGCAAGGAGGACACCGAACTGCGCGACGCCTACAACGAGGAACTGGCGAAGATCACGTCCGACCCGCAGAAGTACCTTTCGATCGTCGGCGACTTCGGGTTCACGGAGGCCGAGATGCCCGATCCGGGGCTGACGACCGAGATGCTCTGCGAGGGCGTTTCCTGATCTCGGCTGCGTCGTAATGGATTTCGGTTCGAAGATCGAACTGCTGTGGAACTGCTCCCCCCAACTGTTCGACGGTCTGCTCGTCACCGTCGAATTGACCCTGGGGAGTGCGGTCTTCGCGTTCCTGCTCGCAGTGGCCCTCGGGCTGGCGGCAGGCGCGAAGAACCTCGTCCTGCGTGGCAGCGCGAGAGTGTTCATCGAGTTCTTCCGTGGCACTTCGCTTCTCGTGCAGCTGTTCTGGTTCTTCTATGTTCTGCCGTTATTCGGGTTCCGGCTCGAATCGATCGTGTGCGGGATCCTCGCGCTGTCGCTCAACTACGGCGCCTACGGAGCGGAGGTGGTGCGCGGTGCGATCGCCTCGGTGCCGAAGCCGCAAATCGAGGCGGCGACAGCGCTGAATTTCGGCTACTGGCAACGCATGCGACGGGTGGTCTTCCCGCAGGCCTGGGCCGAGATGATCCCGCCGTTGACCAATCTGCTCATCCAGCTGCTCAAGGGAACAGCACTGGCGAGTTACATCCTCCTGCAGGACCTCACGTTCCAGATCGAGCAGCTCCGTAGAGGCAGTGGCGACACCATCTTCGCGTTCGGTGTGGGGTTGGTGCTGTACTTCGTGCTCGGCTATCTGCTGACGCTGCTGATGAATGCGCTCGAGGTGCGTGCGAAGAGCCGACTCGGGACCGGTCCGACGCTCCGTGAGATCTTCGGGCTCGCCCCGGTCTTCGATCAGCCGGTGGGGGCACGCTCATGACCGTCGACTGGAGTTGGCAACGCGCGGCCGACGCGCTTCCGGTACTGCTCGAAGGATTCCGGATCACCCTGCTGGCCACGGTCCTCGGATTCGTGGTCGCCGCGGTGCTGGGGCTGGTCGTGGCCGTCGCCCGCCGCTCGTTGCCGAAGGTGCTCGCGACGGCGCTGTCCGCCGTCGTCCAGTTCATCCGGCTCACACCACTCGTGGTGCAGCTCCTGTTCGTGTACTACCTGCTCCCGCAGTTCAGTGCGCTGCAGATCGGCATCGCGGTACTGGGGATCCACTACTCGACCTACATGGCCGAGGTGTACCGGGCGGGCATCGACGCCGTGCCGAAGGGACAATGGGAGGCGTGCCGCGCCCTGTCGTTGTCGCCGATGCGTACGTGGCGTGCGGTGATCCTGCCGCAGGCCGTGCGCCGTGTCGTGCCCGCGCTGGGCAACTACGCGGTGTCCCTGTTCAAGGACACCCCGTTCCTGTTCACGATCTCCGTCGTGGAGATGGTGACCGCAGCCCAGCAGTTCGGTGCGCGCAACTTTCAGTACCTCGAGCCGCTCACGCTGGCCGGCCTGATCTTCCTCATCGCCAGCTACCCGACGTCGTTGCTCGTCCGCCGATTGGAGCGTCGCCTTGCCTATTGAGATGCACAAGGAAGCCGGTGCCGACGGCGACTCGCTTCCCGCCGCCAGCTCCGATGGATCCATGATCCGTTTCGACTCCGTGGTCAAGAGATTCGGCGACCACGTAGTACTCGACCACTTGGACTTCACCGTCGCCCCGGGGGAACGGGTCACGTTGATCGGTCCGAGCGGTTCGGGCAAGACGACCATCCTGCGCCTGCTCATGGCCCTCGAGAAGATCGACGACGGTGTGGTGTGGGTCAAGGGCGAACCACTCAGCCACGAACGCAAGGGGACGCGTCTCGTCCCGGCCTCCGAGCGCTACCTGAGGACGATGCGCCGCAGCATCGGCATGGTCTTCCAGCAGTTCAACCTCTTCCCCAACATGAACGTGATGGAGAACCTCACCGAGGCTCCGGTCCACGTCCTCGGTCGCAGTAAGGCCGAGGCACGCGACCGTGCGCGGGAGCTGCTCGCGATGGTCGGTCTGTCCGACAAGGAGACCGCCCACCCCACGCAACTGTCGGGTGGTCAGCAGCAGCGGGTCGCGATCGCCCGTGCCCTCGCGATGGATCCGGAGATCCTGCTGCTCGACGAGGTGACCTCGGCCCTCGACCCCGAACTCGTCGCCGATGTGCTGGACGTGCTGCGGACGATCGCCGAGACGACCGACATCACGATGCTGATCGTGACGCACGAGATGCACTTCGCCCGCGACGTCTCCGATCGAGTGCTGATGTTCGATCGGGGTCGCATCGTGGAGGAGGGGCCGCCCGAGCGCATCTTCACCAGCCCCCGGGAGGAACGCACCCGCAAGTTCCTCGACGCGGTGCTGGCGGGAGAGTGAGGCCTGCCGTCAGTCCGCGCGCGGAATCGCCAGGCGCGTCGGCTCGGAACGACCGCGCAGGGTGATCTCCTCACCCAGTTCCCACCGTGCGCGTTCGTCCTCGGGGGCGAGCTGCACGGTGCGGGCCGACGCCGCGACGTAACCCGGAACGGTCTTCGCGAGATCCGACAGCCTCGCTGCTTCGTTGACCGGATCGCCGATCACGGTGTACTCGAAGCGTTCCTGCGCGCCGATGTTCCCGGCGACCGCACGACCTGCCGTGACCCCGATACCCGCGCGACACTCCGGGACTTCCTCGGCGAGGCGTCGCGCCATCCTCCTCGCGGCGCCGAGCGCGGAACCGGCGGCGTTGTCGAGGGCGACCGGCGCCCCGAAGATCGCGAGCGCGGCGTCGCCCTCGAACTTGTTGACGAATCCTTCGGCCGCGTGCACCTCTTCGACGACGACCGCGAAGAAGCGGTTGAGCAGCGCTACCACCTCTGTCGGTGGGCGACTTGCGGCCAGCGCGGTGGACCCGACGATGTCGACGAACAACACCGCGACGTCCCGTTCCTCACCGCCGAGGACACCGGGATTGGCCAGCGCCGCAGCCGCGACCTCCCGTCCGACATGGCGGCCGAACACGTCGCGCAGTTTCTCGCGTTCGCGCAGGCCTTCGGCCATCCGGTTGAACCCCGTCTGCAGCTGCCCCAATTCGGTTCCGTCGTAGACGACGACCGCGGTATCGAAATCGCCCGACGCGATGCGCTGCATCCCGGTGCGCACCGATTCGATCGGCGCGATCGTCGACCGGATCGTGAGGAACATCAGCAGCGAGCCGGTGAGCAGACCGAGTCCGCCGATGGCGAGGATCGTGATCGCCAGGCGCGTCGATGTGACGGGACGGATGAAGCTGAACACCGCGATGAACAGCAGACCGACAACGGGCACCGCGCTGCCCAGGGCCCACGCGAGCATCACGCGTCCGGTGGTGCCGGCCAGGCGCGGGCGACGAGGCGTCCCGACCTCGAGCGCGCGCGCCGCGATGGGGCGCAGCGCGAAATCGGCGAACATGTACGCGAATCCGCACACCGTGACACCGGCCAGGGTGATGGTCAGCGCGACCTTCGGGATCGTCTGCGGGTCGATGACTCCGAACCCGGCGGTGAACAGGATCAACCCGATGAACCACAGTGCTCCCTGCTGGAGGGTGGTACGCCAGGGCATCCGCAACGCGATCCGCTGTTCCTGCGGGGTGGGCGGCCGGTTCTCCAGCGCCCACCGCAGCCTGCGGAGGGTCGCCCGGGTACCGAGCACCGATCCGACCATGACGGCCGAGACCACGTAGACAGGAGCGAGGATCGCGGTGATGACGAGGAAGTCGGAGGTCAGTACGGACGGGCCCGGGATCACGACGTTGATGAGAGCGGCCACGATCAGGGCACCGACGAGATGCGTACCGATCAGGGAGAACGTCAACAGGGTCTGGATCCTGATGCGTTGCCGTCGGATCGGTTCGGCAGGCTCTCCCAGGATGGCCGATCCGAGCGGGGCCGTGCGGTGACTGCGTGCGGGCATGGTCGTTCGAGACTAGTCGAGTGGATCCTCTAGGGTGGCTGTGTGCGTCTTGTGATTGCCCGTTGCCGTGTGGACTACATCGGACGCCTGACGGCTCATCTGCCGACGGCCCGACGTCTCCTCCTCGTCAAATCCGACGGTTCGGTGAGTGTCCACGCCGACGACCGTGCCTACAAGCCCCTGAACTGGATGAGCCCACCCTGCTGGCTCGAGGAGGAGTCCGTCGAGGACGCCGAGGCCCTGTGGGTGGTCACCAACAAGGCAGGCGAGCAGCTGCGCATCACTCTCGAAGAAATCGACCACGATTCGAGCCACGAACTCGGTGTCGACCCCGGTCTGATCAAGGACGGTGTCGAGGCGCACCTGCAGGAACTTCTCGCCGAGCACGTCGAGACCCTCGGGACGGGCTTCACCCTGATCCGGCGCGAGTACCCCACGGCGATCGGACCCGTGGACTTGTTGTGCCGCGATGCCGACGGAGCGACCGTCGCCGTGGAGGTGAAGCGTCGCGGCGAGATCGACGGCGTGGAGCAGCTCACCCGGTATCTCGAACTGCTCAACCGGGATCCGCTGCTCGCACCCGTCAGCGGCGTGTTCGCGGCTCAGCAGATCAAGCCGCAGGCACGGACGCTGGCCACGGACCGCGGCATCCGCTGCCTCGTGCTCGACTACGAGGCGCTGCGGGGCACCGAGAGCACCGAGTTCAGATTGTTCTGATCGTGCCGCGCCGCAACAGATCCCGCACCGGCCGCAAGCGCGGTGGGGCGACCGACGAATCCCCGACCTATTTCGGGGCGACGGTGCGCACCGAGAACGGTCCCGCAGGGGCCGAAGGTGAGCGTTTCACCGTGCGCACCGTGCCGGGTTCGCGTGCCACCAAGCCGTACCGGTGCCCGGGATGCGATCACGAGATCGCGCCGGGAACACCCCATGTCGTCGCGTGGCCCACCGATGCGCTCGGCGGTGCGGAGGACCGGCGGCACTGGCACAGCGGATGCTGGGCGGGACGCGGGACCCGCCGACCGACCCGACGCTGGTCCTAGCCACCCTCACCGGTCGCTGCACGCCGGTCCGAGGGCACCCGTCAGCGGACGGTGCCCGGCGCGGACGCTCGCGGTGCGGTGTCGCGGTCGGCGATCGCCCGACGCACCTCGTGGACGGCCGTGCGGATGATGTCGCGGTAGGGATCGTCGGGGAGCGCGGACAGGTGGTCCTGCGCGCGGTCGAGGTGTTCCGTGGCTGCCCGGAACGATCCGAGACGATGGAAGTCGTCGGCCAGGTTCAGGTGCAGGCTCGGATAGAAGCCCGCGACGCGGAGAGATTCGTGGTGTTCCCGGGCGCGCTCGTCGGTGAGGGCATCGGCAGCGTCGAGGGCGCGGACATCCCAGACCAGGGACTCGGCGGGATCGTCGTACAGGTCGGATCGGTGGGCGCGAGCGTCCGGGTGGCGAGCCGGTACCGGTCTGTGGCGGTCAGCCTCACGCAGCCGGATCCGGTTTCCATGTGCACGCCGTTCAGTACCGGGATGTCGGGGTCGTGACCGGTGGAGGCGGAGACCTGATCGACGGCGCCGGCAAGGACGGGTCCCGGCACCGTGCAGATCACGCGGCGCGATTCGGCACGCAGGGACGCCGCGAGGGTCTCGGCGGCCCGTCGGAGCCGCTCGGCCTCCGTGGTTATCCCGGTGACGTGGTCGTCGAGCAGTCGCGCGGCCTCGTCCGTGTCGGCGGCGAAGAACTCACCGATGGCGGGCAGCGGCATCCCGATCTCCCGTAACTGCCGCAGCCGGCACGCACGCGGGACCTGGGAGCGGCTGTAGAACCGGTATCCCGTCGACGGATCGACCTGCTCGGGACGCAGCAGGCCGGCATCGTCGTAGAACCGCAATGCGCTCGCGGTCAGTCCGACGAGCTCGGCGAACACGCCGATCGACATCATCTCCGGGTCGGTCACCGGCCCATCATGGAGCTTCGACCGACTCGAAGGTCAAGCCCGACGGCCGGCGACCGTCAGTTGCGGACCTTGCTGGCCACGGCGGGCGAGCGACCCTGCACACCGGAACCGACCGAGGGGGAGCGATTCGGTGCCGAGGGGTTCGGCGTGCGTGGAGTGGACTGGGATCCCTGTGCGCCGCTGTTCGGCTGCGCGGCCGAGTTCGGGTCGGAGGCCGAGCCGGAGGCATCGCTCTTCGGGATCCGCGCCGTCCGGTCGGCCTGCGGCATGGGCGTGGTCTTGTCGGTCTGCGGCAGCGGCGCGGTCTTGTCCGCCTTCGCGTCGGCCTCGGGGGATGCCGGCTCCTTCGGACTCTCGTCGTCCGAACTCTGCTTGTCGCCCCCCTGCTTGTTGTCGCGCGCCGTACCGAGGACGGTCGTGCGGGGCTCGTCGAGGGAGATCTCCCGGTCGAGCAGTTCGCCCTCGCGGTTGATGCCCGCGAGCAGCGTGGGGACGTCGTCGAGCTGCTCGCGAACGGCGTCGAGCTGGCCGAGGATGCGTCCGCGCAGCACGCGGAGCTCCTCGGTGAGGTCGCGCGCGTTGGCAACCTTCCGCTCGGACTGTTCGGTGGCGCGGGCGAGCCGTCGTTCGGCTTCCTGCGTGGCTTCCTCGATGCGGCGCTCGGCTTCGGCCTTACTCGTCCGTTCGAGTTCGTCGAGGGCTCCGAGCAGCTTCGTGCGACGCTCGGACATCGTGATCTCGAAGTCCTGCTGCACCTGCTCGCGCTTGGCCTCGGCCTCGGCGTCGAGTCGCTCGGCCTCCGCGCGGGCAGCAGCCACGATCCGCTCGGCCTCGGCGCGGGCCGCAGTCATCGTCCGCTCGTGCTCGGCCGCGAAGGCGACGCGGGTGTCCTCGAGTTCGGCGAGCTTCTTCTCGTAGTCGCCCCGGAGGCGGATGCCCTCCTGCTCCGCCAGCGAGATCATCTCGGCGGCGTCGGCCTCGGCGCGGGCCCGCAGCTCGGAGGCCTCGTCGGAGGCGAGACGCAGCATCCGGGAGATGCGGTCGCTCATGCCCTCGGCGGTGGTGGGCGGCACCGACAGACGGTCGACGTCCTTGCGGAGTTCGTCGATCTCGTTGCGGGCGTTCTCGAGCTGACGGGCCAGATCGCGGGCCTGCGCGGCGGCGGCGTCGCGGTCGGTGGCAGTCACGCGCAGCTCGGCCTCGAACCGGGCGAAGTAGTTGGTCACCTCGTCGCGGTCGAATCCCTTCCGCACGATGGAGAACGGCAGGTGGCTGGGTGCGCGATCACGATCGAAGACCATGGAGACAATCTACCCGGTCCCTGCGGGTACGCCCCGGATGCGCTCCCGCCCCATCCGTCTTCGGGAGCGCACCGGAACGGCCGTCAGTGAGCGGGATGTGCAGCCGGCTCGACGAGCTCGACGAGGACGCCGCCCGCGTCCTTCGGATGCAAAAAGTTGATGCGCGAATCGGCGGTGCCGCGACGGGGTGCGTCGTACAGCAAGCGGACGCCGCGCTCACGAAGCGCAGTGGAGACGGCATCGATGTCGGAGACGCGGTAGGCAAGCTGCTGCAGACCCGGGCCATTGCGGTCGATGAACTTCGCGATCGTGGATTTCTCGTTCAGCGGGGCGAGCAGCTGGATCATGGTGGACCCTTCGAAGGTCCCCGGAACGGCCAGCATCGCCTCGCGCACGCCCTGCTCCTCGTTGACTTCCTCGTGGGTGGACACGAGACCGAGGTTCTCGGCGTACCAGGTGAGAGCGGCATCGAGGTCGGGCACTGCGATGCCGACGTGATCGATGGCGGTGACGAGTCCGGAAGCGAGAACGGACGCCGCCGGAGCGGATGTGGGAGAGGTCTCGGTCATGCTCTAGACGGTAGCGGTACCGTTGAGTGCACTCCTATCGGGATTCAGGTGAATATCCGAGTGGAGTTTTCCGATCACATGCCGATCTTTCGGAGGAATGTCCCGTGAGCAGTTCTGTCATCGTCGCCGGAGCCCGTACGCCCATGGGGCGTCTTCAGGGCTCGCTCAAGGATTTCTCCGGATCGGATCTCGGTGGCGTGGCGATCTCCGGTGCGCTCGAGCGCGCCGGTGTGGCTCCTGAGCAGGTCGAATACGTCATCATGGGCCAGGTGCTCACCGCCGGCGCCGGCCAGATCCCGGCCCGTCAGGCGGCCGTCGCCGCCGGCATCCCGATGGACGTCCCGGCGCTGACCATCAACAAGGTGTGTCTGTCGGGCATCAACGCGATCGCGATGGCCGACCAGCTGATCCGCGCGGGCGAGTTCGACGTCGTCGTCGCCGGCGGCCAGGAGTCGATGAGCCAGGCCCCGCACATGCTCGAGAAGTCCCGCGCCGGCTTCAAGTACGGCGACGTGACCCTGCGCGACCACATGGCCTACGACGGTCTGCACGACATCTTCACCGACCAGGCGATGGGCAACCTCACCGAGTCGGCCAACTCCGGCGACCGCTTCGTCTCCCGCGAGGAGCAGGACGCCTTCGCCGCCGCCTCGCATCAGAGGGCCGCCCGCGCCTGGAAGGACGGCCTGTTCGAGGACGAGGTCGTGCCGGTGTCGATCAAGCAGCGCAAGGGCGACCCGATCGTCTTCGCCGCCGACGAGGGCATCCGCCCGGAGACCACCACCGAGTCGCTCGGCTCGCTGCGTCCGGCCTTCTCGAAGGACGGCACCGTCACCGCCGGTTCGGCCTCGCAGATCTCCGACGGTGCCGCCGCGGTCGTCGTGATGAGCAAGGCCAAGGCCACCGAGCTCGGGCTGAGCTGGATCGCCGAGATCGGCCGCCACGGCGTCGTCGCCGGACCGGACTCGACCCTGCAGTCGCAGCCGGCACGGGCGATCGCCAAGGCCTGCGAGCGTGAGGGCGTCGACCCGAAGGACCTCGACCTGATCGAGATCAACGAGGCGTTCGCCGCCGTCGGCATCGTCTCAGCCCGTGAGCTGGGCATCGATCCCGCGAAGGTGAACGTCAACGGCGGTGCGATCGCGCTCGGCCACCCGCTCGGCATGTCGGGCGCGCGCATCGTGCTGCACCTGGCGCTCGAGCTGAAGCGCCGCGGCGGCGGTGTCGGCGCTGCCGCCCTGTGCGGTGGTGGCGGCCAGGGCGACGCGCTCATCGTGCGGGTGCCCGAGAACTGACCCCTTTCTCTAAAGCATGATCACGGCCCCGGCGCAAGCATGCCGGGGCCGTGATGTCTCTCACTGAACTACGGCTTGTCGTAGGCCTTTCGGCACAATGGCCGCATGACCAACATCCTCGACGTGTCCACGCCCGCGAAACGATTCCGGCTGATCGCGATCTGGGAAGCGGTGACCTGGCTCGCCCTCCTGATCGCCATGTTCTTCAAGTGGGTGCTCGGCTACGAAGAGGCCATCGCGATCCCGGGCATGGTGCACGGCGTGGCCGGCTTCATCCCGTTCGTGCTCATCGCGCTCCTCACGGCGTGGTCGTTGAAGTGGGATCTCAAGACGACCTTCCTCGCCCTCGTCTCGAGCGTGCCCCCGTTCGGCACGATCGTCTTCGAGCGCTGGGCCGTGCGCACCGGTCGCCTCGGAGAGCTGTCCGCTCCCGCCACCCGCGAGGACGCCACCGCGACCGTCTGACCTCACGGCGACGTCCCCCCGGTCCGCGCAGCACGATTCGGACCACTCGTGACAAAATGGTGGACGTGACTCGACCCGGTTCCCGTCCAGCACGTTCTGCCGCCGTCGCCGCGGCGATGTCCGGCGCGGTGGATCTCTCACCGCTCAAGGAGAGGGCCTCCGCGCCGCCGCCTCCGCCTCCGTCCGGTGGCGACGGCGCCGCACCCGGTGCCATCGCCCCGATCGTGGACGTCACCGAAGCGACGTTCGAGACCGAGGTGCTGCAGCGGTCGATGCAGGTGCCCGTGATCGTCGACCTGTGGGCGACCTGGTGCGAACCGTGCAAGCAGCTCTCACCCGTTCTCGAGAAGCTCGCGAACGAGGCAAACGGTGCGTGGGTCCTTGCGAAGGTCGACGTCGACGCGAACCCGCGGATCGCCCAGGCCTTCGGCGTCCAGTCGGTGCCCACGGTCGTCGCTATCGCGGCCGGCCAGCCGCTCGCCGACTTCCAGGGCGTGCAGCCCGAGCCCGCGCTGCGTCAGTGGCTCGACGCCATCCGGAACGCCGTCGCAGGCAAGCTGTCGGGCCCGCCCGGCGCCGAGCCGGAGGAACAGCCCGCCGACCCGCGTTTCGAGGCTGCCGAGCAGGCACTCGAGAACGGCGACTTCGAGGGCGCCGAGGCGGCCTACCAGCTCGTCCTGAACTCCGAGCCGAACAACACCGAGGCGCAGGCCGCGCTGCGCCAGGTGCGTTTCCTGGCCCGCGCGAGCAAGATTCCCGAGGATGCGATCGAGCGCGCCGATGCCGCTCCGAACGACCTCGAAGCCCAGTTCACCGCGGCCGACGCCGAACTGTTCGCGCAGCAGCCGGAGGCGGCCTTCGGTCGTCTCATCGAGTTCGTGCGTCGCAGCGCCGGGGACGAACGCACCGCGGCACGCACCCGGCTCCTCGAACTGTTCGAACTGTTCGATGCCGCGGATCCGGTCGTGGTGGCGTCGCGCCGCAAGCTCGCGATGGCCCTCTACTGATCCGTACCGATCCGCCGGACCGGCCGCTCACCACTCGTGGTGGGCGGCCGGTGTCGTCTCAGCGGTAACGGCCGGTGCAGGCCGCCTCGCCGCCGAGGACGCCGGTGCGGAAGGCATCCACCCGCGCGAACCCGCTCGGCACCGTGTTGCCGTTGACGTCGCTCGCGGCCAGACCGTCGGTGAGCAGGCCCGAGACCGCCTCGTCGAGGTCGCCGGGGGACAGCCACACCAGCACCTGGCTCGGGTCGACGTTCGAGGTGAGGGTGCTGTCCGGGCTCAGCGCGGCACTGATGACCCCCGACAGGCACGCCGCCCGCAGCGCCGTGCGCGGCTCGGTGAGCGACTGGCCGGCCTCCTTCTGCACCGCGAGAGCGTAGCGGGAGGCGACGAGCACGTAGGCGTTGTAGTCGCCGCGGACACCGGGATCGAAGCCGCTTCCCGGCGGGGTGGCCGTACCGCGCTCGCTCAGTGCCTCCATGTCGACGCCCACGGTGTTCGTCGCGGGGCAGTACGACACCGGTGAGGTGGCCCGGGCGTCCGAGCACCCGAGGTCGGCGCCCGACAGATCGAGTTGCGGCAGGGCGTCCAGGTCGAAGACCTGGTGGAACGACTCGAAGATCGCCTCGACCGACTCGTCGGTGACCGGCAGTTCGCCGTCGTCTGCGGAGTTGTAGTACTGCGGCAGGTCGGCGCGGCGCGACTCGATCTCGGCGGCGTCGATGCGTGCACATGAGCCGGCCCCGTCGGTGAATCCGATCTGCACGGCCGTCACGCGTTCGAAGGCCGAGCCGTGGATCGAGTCGGGGTCGTTCGGATCGGCGTCGCGGAAGAGCACCATCGACGCGAGCACGTTGTTCAGCCCGTCGGAGGTGTCGAGCTGGAAGTGCGTCGACCGGCCCTCCGCGACGTGCCGCATGAACGCACCGGCGAAACAGTCGGCCTGCTGCTCGAACACGATGCCGGGGTCGTCCTCGGCGACCAGCCCCGCCGTGTGCTGGACGGCGTGCCCGTATTCATGAGCGAGGACCGTCACCGCGGCCATCGGTCCGAAGCTGTCGATGAGCTGCGGCATCAGGTAGGTGCGGTCCCATCCGATCTCGTCACCACCGCTGCAGTAGGCCGCGTTGATGAAGTCGTAGGTGGGTTTGCCGCAGAAACGCGGGCCCCGTCGCTCGGACGGATCCCACGACACGATCGTCTCGACCGGGCGGAAGGTGCCCCGGGCGACCGACGCGAACTCCTGACGCCAGTACTCCTCGATGTCGGCGATCGCGTTGCCGGCCAGGACGTCGACGGGACCGCCGTCGGTGTTCTCGATCTCGATGTCCGCATCGGGCACCCCGCTGCGCGGACCCGACGCCCCGGAGGTGACGGGCAGCCCCGCCACGGTGAAGGGGTTGTCGTAGATCGACACCGCCGTTCCTTCGATCCGCTGGGCGCAACCCGCCAGCAGGACGACGGTCAGTGCGGGCACCACCAGTCGCGCGAACCGGTGCGTCCGTCGCATGTCGTTGTGCTCCTGTCGTCGGGCAGCGTCACCTCCGCAACGACAACCAGATGGCACCGTGCGCAGGCAAGGTCACCCGAGCCGAGGCGGGACGCCCGTGCCACGAATGTTCGTCGGCCTCCACGGCCCCGAAGTTGCCCGCTCCGTTGCCCTGGTAGGCGGTCGCGTCCGTGTTGAGCACTTCCTCCCACGTGCCCGGTTCGGGCAATCCGACACGATAGTCGCCGTAGGTCGTGCCCGAAAAGTTGTGCAGGCACGCGACCACCGAGCCGTCGCTGCCGTAGCGCAGGAACGACAGGACGTTGTTGTGCGCATCGTTGGCGTCGATCCACGAGTATCCGCCGGGCGTGGTGTCGAGCGTGTAGAGCGCCGGGTGCGAGCGGTAGATGCCGTTGAGATCGCACACCAGGCGGTGGATACCGGCGTGGAGCGGTTCGTCGAGCTGCCACCAGTCGAGGCCGCGTTCCTCGGACCACTCGGCGACCTGCCCGAACTCCTGGCCCATGAACAGCAACTGCTTGCCGGGATGCGCCCACATGTAGGCGAGCATCGACCGCAGGCCGGCTGCACGCGTGGCGTCGTCGCCCGGCAGTCGCGTCCACAGCGTGCCCTTGCCGTGGACGACCTCGTCGTGGCTGATGGGGAGTACGAAGTTCTCGCTCCACGCGTACACGAGCGAGAACGTGATCTCGTGGTGGTGGTAGGTGCGGTGCACGGGATCGCGGCCGAGATAGCCGAGGGTGTCGTGCATCCAGCCCATGTTCCACTTCATGCTGAAGCCGAGCCCACCGACGTTCGTCGAGCGGGTCACACCCGGCCAGGAGGTCGACTCCTCCGCGACCGTCACGATCCCCGGATAGTGCTTGTGGACGGTGGCGTTGAGTTCCTGCAGGAACTCAACGGCCTCGAGGTTCTCGCGCCCGCCGTAGATATTCGGCGTCCAGCCGCCCTCGGGGCGCGAGTAGTCGAGGTACAACATCGAGGCCACGGCGTCGACGCGCAGACCGTCGATGTGGAACTCCTCGATCCAGTACAGGGCGTTGGCAACGAGGAAGTTCCGCACCTCGGGCCGGCCGTAGTCGAAGACGTAGGTGCCCCAGTCCAGCTGTTCGCCGCGGCGCGGATCGGGATGTTCGTACTGGGGGCTGCCGTCGAAGCGCGCGAGCGCCCACTCGTCCTTCGGGAAGTGGGCGGGCACCCAGTCCATGATCACGCCGATCCCGGCGGCGTGGAGACGGTCGACGAACGCGCGGAACTCGTCGGGAGTGCCGAACCGGGAGGTGGGAGCGTAGTAGGAGGTGACCTGGTAACCCCACGACCCGCCGAAGGGATGCTCGGCGACCGGCAGCAGCTCGACGTGCGTGAAACCGGTCTCGAGGATGTACTCGGCGAGCTGATCGGCGAGTTCGATGTAGTTCAGGCCCGGGCGCCACGAACCGAGGTGCACCTCGTAGACCGCCATCGGTTCCTGCCAGGGCTGCGCTTTCTCGCGGGTCGCGACCCAGTCGTCGTCGTTCCAGGTGTAGCGACTCTCCGTGACCCTCGACGCGGTCGCGGGGGGCACCTCGGTGGCGAACGCCATCGGGTCGGCCTTGTCGCGGACGGATCCGTCGCGGCCGTGCACCCGGTACTTGTACAGCGTTCCCGGTTCGACACCGGGAACGAAGACCTCCCAGACACCGCTCGAGCCGAGCACCCGCATCGGGGCGGTGCGTCCACCCCAGCCGTCGAAGTCGCCGACGACGGTGACCCCGCGTGCGCCCGGTGCCCACACGGCGAAGGACGTGCCCGTCACCGGGCCGTCCGGGGTCTCATAGGTCCGCGGATGGGCGCCGAGCACCTCCCACAGCCGTTCGTGCCGGCCCTCGCTCAGCAGGTGACGGTCGAGCTCGCCCAGCGTCGGCATGAAACGGTAACCGTCCGCGACGACCTCGACGTGATCGAACGGGTAGGTCACCACGAGCCGGTAGTCGGCGAGATCGAAGACCGGGATCAGGGCGCTGAAGACGTCCTCGCCCACGGGTTCGAGCGGATGGTCGCGACCACCGATCCGGGCGGCGACCTTCTCGGCCCCGGGGCGCAGTGCCCGGATGACCGTCCCCTCCGGATGCGAATGGGCCCCGAGCACCGCGTGCGGATCGTGGTGCTCACCGGCGGCGAGCAGGTCGAGGTCCTCCGGTCGCGGGCTGTGGCGCCGGCGCGGAACATCGGCGCCCGGCGTCTGGGGCGGCACGGTCACGACTGCCTCCTGTAGGCGAGCGTTGTGCGGGTGGGGATGCCGATCGGGGGCAGGACCAGGATGTGCGCCACCGCCCGCCACGGCTCGAGGCGCACGTAGTTGGCCTGTCCCCACGAGTACTGTTCCCCACTCACCTCGTCGTAAACAGGGAAGTGGTCGTGCCAATCGTGCCCGATCGCCGGCATGTCGAGCCAGACCGTGCCCTGTTCGGCCCCATAGGGGTTGAGGTTGATCACCGTGAGGACGCAGTCCCCGGTGGACGGATCGAACTTCGAGTAGGCGATGAGCGCGTCGTTGTCGACGTGGTGGAAGGCGATGTTGCGCAGTTGCTGCAACGCCGGATGCGCGCGCCGGATGCGGTTGAGGGTGGTCAGCCACGGTTCGAGCGACTCGCCGCGCCGGCGTGCCTCGTCGTATCGGCGCGGCCGCAACTGGTACTTCTCAGAGTCGAGGTACTCCTCGCTGCCCGGCCGCACCGCGAGGTGCTCGAACAGTTCGTACCCCGAGTACACGCCCCACGAGGGAGCCAGGGTGGCGGCGAGCGCCGCGCGCAGCGCGAACATGCCCGGTCCGCCGTGCTGCAGGGTCTCGTGCAGGATGTCGGGGGTGTTGACGAACAGGTTCGGCCTGGCCTCGTCGGCCTTCGCGGCGATCTCGGTACCGAACTCGGTGAGCTCCCATTTCGCGACCCGCCACGTGAAATACGTGTAGGACTGCGTGAATCCGCGTCGCGCGAGCCCATACATGCGGGCGGGCCGGGTGAACGCCTCCGACAGGAACAGCACGTCGGGATCGGTGCGCTTGATCTCGGCGATGAGCTGCTCCCAGAAGTTCGGGGGCTTGGTGTGCGGATTGTCGACGCGGAAGATGTCGACGCCCAACCGGATCCAGTGCCGGACCACGCGCAGGACCTCGGCGTAGATGCCCTCGGGGTCGTCGTCGAAGTTGATCGGATAGATGTCCTGGTACTTCTTGGGCGGGTTCTCCGCATACGCGATCGTGCCGTCGGGCAGCACGGTGAACCATTCCGGATGCTCACGCGCCCACGGGTGGTCGGGGGCGCACTGCAGGGCGAGATCGAGGGCGACCTCGAGCTCGAGTTCCTTCGCGCGGGCGACGAAATCGCGGAAGTCCTGCTCGGTGCCGAGTTCGGGGTGGATGGCGTCGTGGCCGCCCTCGTCGGAACCGATCGCCCAGGGCGACCCGACGTCGTCCGGGCCGGCGACGAGGGTGTTGTTCGGTCCCTTGCGGTTGACCTTACCGATCGGATGGATCGGGGGGAGGTAGACGACGTCGAAGCCCATCGCCGCGATGCGCGGCAGATCTGCGGCGGCCGTGGCGAAGGTGCCGTGCCGCGGGGTTCCGTCCTCGTACCAGCCTCCGGTGGACCGGGGAAAGAACTCGTACCAGGAGCCGAACAGCGCGCGGCGACGATCGGCGAACGCCGTGAACGCCTTTCCACGCGTGATCAGCTCGCGGAGCGGATGGGCGCGGAGGATCTCGGTGACGTCGGGGGCGAAGGCCGGGGCGATGCGCTCGGCCAGCGGACGGTCGGAGCGCAGGGACGCAGCGACCGCGAGGAGAGCGGGACGGTTGCCGCGCGGTGCGCCTTTCGCGGCCTTCTCGAAGATCCGTGCGCCGACCTCGAGGTCGTTCGCGAGTTCGGCGGCGTCCTGCCCGGCGTCGGTCTTCGCGGTGACCGCGTGCCGCCAGGTCGCCACCGGGTCGCTCCACGCCTCGACCCGGTAGGTCCACGCACCGACGCTCGTGGGGGAGAAGGTGGCGTGGAAGGTGTCGGGTTCGGTGCCCGGAACCATCGGGATCCGCACCAGCCTGCCGGCGGATTCGGGATCGTCGGCCGGTCCTCGAACGGCGAGTGTCGCGGCGATCGCGTCGTGGCCCTCGCGCCACACCACGGCGGAGACCGGCACCACCTCCCCGACGACCGCCTTCGTCGGATAACGCCCTCCGTCGATGGAGGGTTGTACGTCGTCGATGGCGAGCCGACCTGTCACGCTAGCTCCGTTCCGTGCGGGTCCGGGTGGACGAGCAGGGCCGATGGGGGCAACGACCGTGTCTCGAACTACCGTAATGGAGGTCGTGCCGCGCGGCTGTGCATGCGGCGGGACCCGCGAAGGATCCCCTCTGCAGCGGCGAAATTATCTGTAACTCACCGTTCACTTCAATTGACCGGACGGCAACACCCCGCTCCCTACTGTTTGTTCTGCAAGAGGACAACAGCCTCCTCGGAGGCACGACGAAGGGAAGAACACATGGGTCTGGTTGCCGGGCTGATCGGAGTCGTCGGAGACCTGCTGCACCTGCTCCTCGGCGGACTCTGAGTCCACCGGTCGACGGGAGGTCGGCCGCAGGAGAGAAGGCCCCGCGGTGTGGCCCTCTCCGGGTGCCGGGCGATCCTGTCCGCGACCGGCATGGATCCGGGCACATGAGATCCGCCGCCCGGCCGTCACGAAGCTCGGTCGGTCGGTAGTGTGCACCCCGTGAAAGCACTGCGCCGGTTCACCGTACGAGCCCATCTTCCCGAGCGGCTGGCTGCGCTGGGAGCCCTGACGGCCAACCTCAGATGGTCGTGGCACCCGCAGACCCAGGACCTGTTCGAATCGGTCGACCCGGACCTGTGGCGCCGGTGCAGCAATGACCCTGTCCGACTGCTCGGCGAGGTGCCGCCGGCCCGACTCGATGCGCTCGCCGAGGACGGCGACTTCCTCGCCCGGCTCGACGCCGCTGCCGCCGACCTCGAGCACTACCTCACCCGCCCCCGCTGGTTCCAGGAACAGCAGGAGCGCGGCACGACACTGCCCGCCGGCATCGCCTACTTCTCCATGGAGTTCGGTGTCACCGAGGTGCTGCCGAACTACTCCGGCGGCCTCGGAATCCTTGCCGGCGACCACCTCAAGGCCGCCTCCGATCTCGGCCTGCCGCTCATCGGCGTCGGCCTGCTCTACCGGTCCGGCTACTTCCGGCAGTCGCTCAGCGCCGACGGATGGCAGATGGAGCACTACCCCTCCTACGACCCGCAGGGCCTGCCGCTGCGACTGCTCACCGAGGCCGACGGCACCGCCGCGCTCGTGCAGGTCGCCGTGCCGGGCGGGCGCACACTCGACGCGCGAATCTGGATCGCCCAGGTCGGGCGCGTCCCGCTGCTGCTGCTCGACTCCGACATCCCGTCCAACGACGAGGAGCTGTGCGGGGTCACCGACCGCCTCTACGGCGGCGACCAGGACCACCGCATCAAGCAGGAGATCCTCGCCGGCGTCGGCGGTGTCCGCGCGGTGCGCGCCTACACGCGCATCCACGGCCTGCCCGACCCCGATGTCTTCCACATGAACGAGGGACACGCGGGCTTCCTCGGCGCCGAACGCATCCGCGAACTCGTCACCGGCGCCGGACTCGACTTCGACGAAGCGCTCGCCGCCGTGCGGGCCGGCACGGTCTTCACCACCCACACCCCCGTGCCCGCGGGTATCGACCGCTTCCCGATCGATCTCGTGCGCCACTACTTCTCGGGCACCAACGGCGAGAACGAGTCGGCACTGTTGCCCGGCCTCACCGTCGACCGCATCCTCGCGCTCGGACGCGAGAGCAACCCGAACGTGTTCAACATGGCACATCTCGGTCTGCGCCTCGGCCAGCGCTGCAACGGTGTGTCGAAGCTGCACGGCGAGGTCAGCCGCGGCATGTTCGAAGGACTGTGGCCCGGATTCGACGCCGCCGAAGTGCCCATCGGCTCGGTCACCAACGGTGTGCACGCCCCCACCTGGGCCGCGCGCGAATGGATCGCGCTCGCCAACCGCCTCGCCGGACCCGACCGCGTCGAGGAGGCCCGCGGCTGGGAACTGCTCCAGACCATCGACCGCAAGGAACTGTGGTCCACCCGGAACGCGCTGCGCGCCCAGCTCGTCGCCGAGGTGCGTCGCCGGCTGCGCGAGTCGTGGCTCGAACGCGGCGCCACCGAGGCCGAACTGGGCTGGATCGAGTCGGTCTTCGATCCGAACGTCCTCACCGTCGGGTTCGCGCGGCGCGTGCCCACCTACAAGCGCCTCACCCTGATGCTGCGCGACCCCGAACGGCTGCGCGCCCTGCTGCTCGACGACGAACGGCCCGTGCAGCTCGTCGTCGCCGGCAAGAGCCACCCCGCCGACGACGCCGGCAAGGCGCTCATCCAGCAGGTCGTGCGGTTCGCCGACGAGTACGACGTGCGGCACCGAATCGTCTTCCTGCCCAACTACGACATGTCGATGGCCCGCTATCTGTACTGGGGTTGCGATGTGTGGCTGAACAACCCGCTGCGCCCGCTCGAGGCGTGCGGTACGTCGGGCATGAAGTCGGCTCTCAACGGCGGTCTCAACCTGTCCATCCGCGACGGATGGTGGGACGAGATGTTCGACGGCGAGAACGGCTGGGCCATCCCCACCGCCGACGGGGTCGACGCCACCCGCCGCGACGATCTCGAGGCCGCCGCGCTGTACGAGTTGCTCGAACGCTCGGTGCTGCCGCGCTTCTACGACCGCGACTCCGACCGTGTGCCGGCCCGCTGGATCGAGATGGTGCGCCACACGCTCGAGGATCTCGGCCCGAAGGTGCTCGCCTCGCGCATGGTGCGCGATTACGCCGTCGACTACTACATCCCCGCGGCCGCGGCAGCCTCGAAGGTGACCGCCGACGACTACGCGGGTGCGCGGGCGCTGGCCGACTACCGGCACCGCATCGAGGCGGCGTGGCCGGGAGTGCGTGTCGCGCAGGTCGATTCGACGCCGATTCCGGACGTGCCGCAGATCGGTCTGCCGCTGGGGCTGACCGCGCACGTCCAACTCGGCGACCTGACCCCGGAAGATGTCGAGGTGCAGGCCGTGGTCGGACGCGTGGGCTCCGACGACACGATCGGCGACCCCGTCACCGTACCGATGCAGTACATCGGTACCGACCCGCTGGGAGAGGAGTTCACCGCGACCGTGCCGCTGCCGCTCGCCGGCGCCGTCGGCTACACGGTGCGGGTGCTGCCCAGGCACGGGCTGCTCGCCTCACCCGCCGAACTCGGCATGGTCGCGCTCCCGTAGGAGATCAGGACCCGCCGGGTGCTCAGCCGCGCAAACGCGTGAGTGCCCGGCGGACTACCGCCGGATCGGCCGTCTCCCAGAACGGCGGCAGCGACGCACGCAGATAACCGCCGTACCGTGCGGTCGCCAGGCGCGAGTCGAGCACCGCCACCACGCCCCGGTCGTCGGTGCTGCGCAACAGTCGCCCGACACCCTGCGCCAACAGCAGAGCGGCGTGATTGGCGGCGACCGCCATGAACCCGTTGCCGCCGCGAGCCTCCACGGCGCGCTGCCGGGCGACCAGCAGCGGATCGTCGGGGCGGGGGAACGGAATCCGGTCGATGATCACCAGCGACAGCGACGGGCCCGGAACGTCGACGCCCTGCCACAGCGACAGGGTGCCGAACAGGCTCGTCGCGTCGTCGGATGCGAACTTCTCGACCAGCGCGCCGGTCGCGTCGTCGCCCTGGCACAGGATCGGCGTGTCGAGACGCTCGCGCAGCGCCTCGGTGGCGGCCTTCGCGGCGCGCATCGAGGAGAACAACCCGAGCGTGCGCCCCTCGGCGGCGGTGACCAGTTCGGCGATCTCGTCGAGATGCGAGGGCGGCAGACCGTCGCGGCCGGGTGGCGTCAAATGCTTGGCGATGTAGAGGATGCCCGCCTTCGCGTGATCGAAGGGCGACCCCACGTCGATCCCATTCCACGCGAGATCGCCCTTGTCGGAAGGAGGTTCGGCACCCGACGCGGAGGTGGTGTCGCTGCGGGCCGGCGACTGCGGCGGCAGACCCCAGTTGACCGCGAGGCCGTCGAACGACCCGCCGACCGTGAGGGTCGCGGACGTGAGGACGACGGTGGACTCACCGAACAACCGGCTGCGCAACAACCCACCGACCGACAGCGGCGCGACCCGCACGGTGCGGCGCGCGTTGCCGCGGAACTCGTCGGCGGCAAGCCACACGACGTCGGGTCGCTGCGAAGGGTCTCGCTGCTCGAAGGTCGTCAGCACCCGGACCGCGCAGTCGTGCACCTCGTCGATCTCCGCGAGCGCCTGACTGCGGGCCGCGGCGACCTCGGGATCGGTGCCGGGCTTGGCCGGTCCGATCGCCGTGTGTACGGCCCAGGCGGCATCGCGGATCGAGGCCAGCGCGGCCGCCGCGCCCTCGGGCATTTCGTCCCAGCGCCCAGCTGGCAGTTCTTCGAGGAACGACTCCCAGTTCTCGGCGGCACCGTCGAGCCGGTCGATCTCCTGGTCCTCGACGAGCTTGACGCAGCGCCGCGCAGCCGCCGACACCGTGCCCGGCGACAACTCGGCCGTGGCGACGTTCGTGATCCGATCGACGAGTTCATGGGCCTCGTCGACGACCACGACATCGTGCTCGGGCAGGATCGAGATGCCGGTGATCGCATCGATCGCGAGCAGCGCGTGGTTGGTGACGACCACGTCGACCTGCGCGGCCTCGGCGCGCGCGATCTCGGCGAAGCAGTCTTCTCCCACCGGGCACCGCGACTTGCCGAGGCACTCGCGGGCGGTGACGGACAGCTGACGCCACGCCTGATCGGAGACACCGGGGGACAGGTCGTCGCGGTCGCCGGTCTCGGTGGTGGACGACCACTCCGTCACCCGCCGCACTTCGCGGCCGATGCGCGAGAGGGCGAACGCGTCGAACAGTTCGGCGTCGGGCGTCTCCTCGGCGAGACCGGTATGAATCTTGTTCAGACACAGGTAGTTTCCGCGACCCTTGAGGATCGCGAAACGCGGGCGACGGCCGAGCGAACCGGCGAGGGCGTCGGCGAGTCGCGGCAGGTCGCGCTCGACGAGCTGCCGCTGCAGCGCGATGGTCGCGGTGGAGACCACCACGGTGCGACCCGTCTTCACCGCGTAGCGGATGCTCGGCACGAGATAGGCCAGCGACTTGCCGGTACCCGTGCCGGCCTGCACGGCGAGGTGTTCGCCGGTGTCGATGCTGTGCGCGACGGCCGAGGCCATCGTCAGCTGGTTGCGCCGCTCCTTACCGCCCAGCGCGTGCACCGCGGTTCGCAGCAATTCTGGGACTTCGGGGAGATCCGGCACCGGCACAGGCTATCGGTCCCCACCGTCACCTTCGGTCTGCGGCCCAGCTACCTGTGACTTCGGTGATATCGGTGACGCCGGGAAGGTCGGTGACCAGCTCGACACCGGCCTCGCGCATCCGCTCGAGGGCTGGGCGGATCGTCGTCTCCGACACCCCAGCGGTGTACGGCAGCAGCACCCGGGCGCCGAAACCCTCCGCGATCGCGTCGAGCGCGGTGGCCCGCACACAGTGGTCGGTGGCGATCCCGACGATGTCGACGTCCGTCACGCCGCGGTCGCGCAACCACGACGCCAACGTCGTGCCCTCGTCGTCGATTCCTTCGAAGCCCGAATAGGCGGCGTCGTCGGCACCCTTCGAGAAGACGGCCTCGAACCGGTCCGTAGTCAGTTCGGGGTGGAAGTCCGCGCCCGGCGTCCCTGCCCGGCAGTGCGGCGGCCACGAGTCGACGAAATCGGGTTCGGGAGAGAAATGGTCTCCGGGATCGACGTGGTGGTCGCGGGTTGCGGCGATGTACGCGTAGTCGTCACCGTGCGCCTGCAGGAACCGGGTGATGTCGGACGCCACCCGCGAGCCGCCCTCCACGGCGAGCGAACCGCCCTCGCAGAAGTCGTTCTGGACGTCGACCACCAGCAATGCGCGCATGGCACTCACCCCTCACGGACGAAGCGGGTGGGGATGGCGGGATCCCCGGCCGAGAGCGTCAGGCCCTCCCACGGCAGACGCACCATGCCCTGCCGGAGGTACTCACGGCTCTCCTCCAGGGTAGGCAGATCGCCGACCGCCTCGCCGCCGCGGACCAGCGGGATCATCAGTTCGTGGACCTGTGAACCCTCGCCCGGCGGGACCTGCTCGGCGCGGGCCGGGTACACGACCTCCTCGACGAGCGTGCCCGTCCTCCGCGCGTACCGGACGGCCCGCTTCGCGCCCCCTCGGGACTCCTTCGACGCACTGCGCTTCTCGACCGCGAGGCCGTCGACCTCCACGAGCTTGAAGACCATGCCCGCCGTCGGAGCCCCCGAGCCGGTCACCAGCGAGGTGCCGACGCCGTAGCCGTCGACCGGTTCGGCGCGCAGACCCGCGATCCCGTATTCGTCGAGATCACCGGACATCACGATCTTCGTGCGGGTCGCGCCGAGTCCGTCGAGTTGTTCGCGCACCTGGCGGGCGAGCACACCGAGATCGCCCGAATCGATCCGCACGCCACCGAGTTCGGGGCCGGCCACCGCGATCGCCGTGTTCACGCCCTCGGTGATGTTGTAGGTGTCCACCAGCAGGGTCGTGCCCACACCGAGACTCTCGACCTGGCTGCGGAAGGCGGACGCCTCGTCGCGACCAGCCGTCGTGGTGTGCAGCAGGGTGAACGCGTGCGCGGCGGTACCCGCTGCGGGGATGCCGTACCGCTGTGCGGCCTGCAGATTGGACGTCGAGTCGAAGCCCGCGAGATAGGCCGCGCGCGCCGCGGCGACCGCCGCTTCCTCGTGGGTACGCCGCGACCCCATCTCGATGAGCGCGCGGCCGTCGGCCACACTCACCATGCGCGCCGCCGCGGAGGCGATCGCACTGTCGTGGTTGAAGATCGACAGCGTCAGCGTCTCGAGTAGCACACACTCGGCGAAGGTGCCGCTCACCGACAGGATCGGTGAACCCGGGAAGTAGAAGTCGCCCTCGCGGTAGCCGTCGATGTCGCCGGAGAACCGGAAGTCGCGCAGCCACTCGACGGTGCGCGGAGCGAGAAAACCGGCGGCGAGTTCGAGTTCGGCCTCGTCGAACCGGAACGATCCGAGTGCCTCGATCAACCGCGCGGTGCCTGCGACGACGCCGTACCGCCGGCCCGGGGGAAGACGCCGGGCGAAGACCTCGAAGACGCACGGGCGGTCGCCCGTGCCGTCCGCCAGGGCAGCCTCGAGCATGGTCAACTCGTACTTGTCCGTGAACAGTGCGGTGCCGGGACGACCGGCACGGTGAATGGCTTCGGGCACCCGATCACTGTAGAGCCACGGCCTCCGAGGCGGGTTTTTCGCCGTGCTCCGAAGTCGTACCCTGGGAACATGGCGCCGTGTAGTACGACCACTCCGCTCGACGTCCGATTCATGGCCGGCCAGGCCGTTCAGGCCATGGCGGGACAGGCCGTTCCGGCCGAGGCCGAAATCGTCGAGGAGATCGAAGCGGTCGACAGGCCATGGGTGACCGTGGTCTGGGACGACCCCGTCAACCTCATGCACTACGTGACGTTCATCTTCCAGAAGCTGTTCGGGTACAGCAAGGCCAAGGCCACCGAGCTCATGCTCAAGGTCCACAACGAGGGCAAGGCCGTCGTGTCGAGTGGTTCGCGTGACAAGATGGAACACGACGTGCAGCGTCTGCACGCCGCCGGACTGTGGGCGACGATGCAACGCGACGAATGATCCCCACAGGAGGGCCCGACCGACGTGCGGCAGTGGACCAGGAAGAACTCGCTCAGCGGCCCCAAGCTCCGGTCGGAGATGGACGCCCACGAAGCGTCGGTGCTGCGGTCGCTCGTGTCCTCCGTGCTGGGCATGCTCGAGGAACGCGCCGGACAGACCCCGCAGGACGACCTCGCGGCGCTGACCGGCCTGCGCACCGGTAACGCCACCCCGCCCGAGATCCCGGCGCTGCGACGACTCCTTCCCGACTTCCACCGCCCCGACGCCGATGCCGTCGCCGATGTCGGCGACGACGCCGCCGACCTCAACGGTGCGATGCGGAGCCTGCACGAACCGAGCATCATCGATGCGAAACTCGCCGCCGGCGCGGTCATCCTGCGCACCGTGCCCGAAGGCGGCGGCAAGGTGGTGCTCAATCCCGAACAGGCCGAAGCCTGGCTGTACGGGCTCAACGACGTGCGGCTCGCGCTCGGCACCACCCTCGGCATCGACGCCGACACCCCCGACGTCCTCGACGACGACGATCCGCGTGCCCCGCATCTCGACGTCTACCACTGGCTGACATGGATGCAGGACTCCCTCGTCCAGGCGCTTCAGCCGTGACCGTGCCGGGGCCGACCGATTCGCTGCTCGACGTGGCGGGTCTGAGTGTCGGTCACTGGCAGCGCCTCGATCCCGAGGTCACCGTCGGCACCCCCGAGATTCCCGGTACGGGCGCCGCCACGGGATGCACCGTCGTGCTCGCCGACCCGTCCGCCGTCGCATCGGTGGACGTGCGCGGCGGGGGACCGGGCACCCGGGAGACCGACCTGCTCGATCCGAGTCATTCCGTGCAGCGTGTCGACGCGGTCCTCCTCACCGGTGGCAGCGCATACGGGCTGGCCGCCGCCGACGGCGTGATGCGCTATCTCGAGAAGAACGGCAAGGGCATCCCGATGGGCGCGCCCGGCGCGGTCGTCCCGATCGTCCCCGGCGCCGTCATCTTCGACCTGCCGGTGGGTCAGTGGTCCGCGCGCCCGACCGCCGATTCCGGATGCACCGCCGCGGCCACCGCCAGCTCCACGCACCTCGAGCGCGGCAGCGTCGGCGCCGGCACCGGTGCCCGCGCCGGGGCGCTCAAGGGCGGCATCGGCTCGGCGAGCGTGCGGATCACGGACGGTCCCGCGACCGGGGTGACCGTGGCGGCACTGATGGTCGCCAACCCCGTCGGCTCGGTGTTCGACCCCGTGACCGGACTGCCCTGGGGCGTCGACGCCGCGCGAGCCGAAGAACTCGGACTGTCGTCGCCCTCCGCGGCGGATCTGGCCGCGGCCCGCGCGCTCGGCGACAAGGGCACCGTCCTGAACACCACGATCGGTGTGGTCGCCACCGACGCACCGCTGTCGAAGGCGGCGTGCCGTCGCGTCGCGGTCACCGGGCACGACGGTCTCGGCCGCGCGATCCGTCCCGCGCACTCACCGCTCGACGGCGACACGATCTTCGCCCTCTCGACCGGCACCGCCGACGTCTCCGACGCACTGGGCGACGCCTCGTCGATCCTGGCCTTCGCCGCCGAACTGCCGATCCTCGCCGCGGTGTGCGAGGCCGCCGCGGTGGTGGTCGAACGCGCGATCGTCGATGCGATCCTGTCCGCGACCTCCGTGGCCGACATCCCCGCCTATCGCGACGTGCTGCCCTCGGTCTTCGGCCACTGACCGGTACGTGACGGCAGAATGGTGCCATGACCATTCCCAGCGGCACCGGCGCCGACACCCGCATCCGGCCGATCTGGCAACGTGCCGGACTGTGGATCGGCGGGTTCGTCGCGATGCTCTACGGCATCGAGACCGTCGATGCGGTGCTCCCCGCCGATCTCGACGCGGCCGGTGTCGAACCCCGCACCGCCGACGGGCTGTGGGGCGTGCTGTTCGCGCCGATCCTGCACGCCGACTGGGCCCACCTCACCGCCAACACCGTGCCCGCGCTCGTCCTCGGCTTCCTGGTGCTGCTCTCCGGCATCGGGCGCGGCCTGGCCGCGACCGCGATCATCTGGGTCGTCGCAGGAGTGGGGACGTGGCTGATCGCGGGCTCGGGCGAGACCCACATCGGAGCGTCGAGCCTGATCTTCGGGTGGCTCACCTATTTGATCGTGCGCGGAGTGTTCACCCGCAAGGCCGGGCAGATCCTGCTGGGAGTCGTGGTGCTGTTCCTCTACGGCGGCATGCTGTGGGGGGTGCTGCCGAGCGAACCGTGGATCTCCTGGGAGGGGCACTTCTTCGGTGCGGTCGGCGGCGTTCTCGCGGCGTGGGCGCTGTCCGCGGACGCGCGTCGCGCCCGTCGCACCACCCCCTCGGTCGTGCCGCGCTGACCACCCGCGCCGACAACCCGCCGATCGGCCGCGCGAAGTGGCCGAACGATCCGCGCGTCACACCTTCCCGGCCACTGTGAGTCTGCGCCGCAATACGCGCGTTGGCTTCATCGAGGGACCTTCGGCATGGCAGCATGGCTGATATGCGCATGACCGTTCTGGGGTGCTCGGGCAGTGTGGCCGGGCCGGATTCCGCAGCCTCCGGCTACCTGCTGACGGCACCGGACACCCCGCCCCTGGTCATCGACTTCGGTCCCGGCGTCCTCGGCGCGCTCCAGCGCCACGCCGACCCCGGCGAGGTGTCGATCCTCCTGTCCCATCTGCACGCCGATCACTGCCTCGACCTGCCCGGTCTGCTGGTCTGGCGCCGCTACTCGCCGTCCCCGCCGCAGGGCCGCGTCCTCACCTACGGTCCCGCCGGCACCGCCCACCGCATCGGTGTGGCGTCCGCGGAGATCCCCGGCGAGGTCGACGACGTCAGCGACACCCTGGACGTCCGGATGCTCGGCGACGGCGAGCAGATCCGGTTCGGGAGCCTGACCATCTGCCCCGGCCGCGTCCACCACCCGCCGGAGGCCTACGGCTTCCGCATCACCAGCGACTCCGGCCGCACCCTCGTCTACACCGGCGACACCGGCATGTGCGATTCGGTCGTCGAACTCGCCCGCGGCGCCCACGTGCTGCTTGCCGAGGCGTCGTGGACCCACGCGCCGGGGGAACGCCCCGAGGGCGTGCACCTCTCGGGCGCCGAGGCCGGTCGTGTCGCGGCCCTCGCCGGTGTCGGCGAACTCCTCCTGACCCACATCCCGCCGTGGACCTCCCGCGAGGACGTCATCGCCGAGGCCAAGGCCGAGTACTCCGGACCGGTCCACGCGGTCACCGCCGGAGACGTGTACCGCATCTGAAAGGCCCGCCCCCGGATCGCCTAGGCTCGGACGAGTGACGACACGAGAAGACGGCAGAGCGGACGACGAACTCCGGAGCATTCGCATCACCCGGGGTTTCACCAACCACCCGGCGGGCTCCGTGCTCGTCGAATTCGGACAGACCCGCGTGATGTGCACCGCCAGCGTCGAGGAAGGCGTGCCGCGGTGGCGTAGGGGCTCCGGTCTCGGCTGGCTCACCGCCGAGTACGCGATGCTTCCCGCCGCCACCCACACTCGCAGCGGACGCGAGTCGGTCAAGGGCAAGCTCGGCGGCCGCACCCAGGAGATCAGCCGCCTGGTCGGCCGGTCGCTGCGCGCATGCATCGACCTCGCCGCCCTTGGCGAGAACACCATCGCGATCGACTGCGACGTGCTGCAGGCCGACGGAGGCACCCGCACCGCGGCGATCACCGGCGCCTATGTCGCACTGTGCGACGCGGTGACCTACCTGCGTGCCGCGGGCAGCCTCGCCGACCCGCAGCCCATCTCGTGCCAGATCGCCGCCGTCAGCGTCGGCGTGGTCGACGGACGTGTCCGTCTCGACCTGCCCTACGAGGAGGACGTGCGCGCCGAGGTCGACATGAACGTCGTCGCCACCGAGACAGGCACGCTCGTCGAGGTCCAGGGCACCGGCGAAGGCGCGACCTTCCCGCGTTCCACGCTCGACGCGATGCTCGACTCCTCGCTCGCCGGCATCGAGGAACTGTGCCGGATCCAGCGCGAGGTGCTCGCCGAGCCGTACCTGGGCACCCTGCCCGAGCCGGTCGAGGCGGAGGTCGTCAAGAAGAAGTTCGGAGTCTGACGTGCGGGTGCTGGTCGCAAGTCGCAACGCGAAGAAGCTGCGCGAACTGCAGCGCGTGCTCGACCGCGCCGGGATCGACGGCATCGAACTCGTAGGTCTCGACACCATCCCGCCCTACCCGGAGGCACCCGAGACGGGGGAGACCTTCGAAGCGAACGCCGGAGCCAAGGCCCGCGACGGCGCAGCCGCCACAGGGATGCCCTGCGTCGCCGACGACTCCGGTCTCGAGGTCGACGCCCTGCGCGGCATGCCCGGCGTGCTCTCGGCGCGCTGGAGCGGACGCCACGGCGACGACGAGGCGAACACCGCACTGCTGCTCGGCCAGATGCAGGATGTGCCGGACGAGCGTCGCGGCGCGGCCTTCGTGTCGGCGTGCGCGCTCGTGGTGCCGTCGGACGACGGATTCGTCACGACCGTCGTGCGCGGCGAATGGCGCGGCAGCATCGTGCGCGAGCCGCGCGGCGAGAACGGTTTCGGCTACGACCCGGTCTTCCGCCCCGAAGGCGAGGAACGCACCGCCGCGGAACTGTCCGCGGAGGAGAAGGACGCACAGTCGCATCGAGGACGGGCACTCGCCCAGCTCGTGCCCGCCCTCGCTGCGCTCGTCGCAAGCGCCTGATTCGCGGCTCGCCGCGAGTCGCTAACGTGCGCCGGCCTGCGTCCCACGTTCCTCGCGCACGGGTTCCGCGGCGCCGGTATCCGATGCAGCAACAGCGTCGGATGCCGGCGCCGCAGTCGTCCCGGTCGTCGGTTGCGTATCCGGTTCGACGGGTTCGGCCGCCTCGTCGCCGCGGGAGAGTTCACCGCCCACAACGGGCCAGCCCGCAGCGACCAGCTGCTCACGGACGCGCTCGACGTCCTGCGGGTCCGGTTCCTCGTGGATCACCCCTGCCACGATCTTCCGCAGGGTGTCGTGGTCGACCTGCCGCTCCGGGTGCTCGGACGCGGTCGCCGCCGCCGTCTCGATCGCCTCGAGAAGTTCCTCGTCGGTGAGCCGACGCTCGAGCACGGCAAGCAACGCGAAGTGATCCTTGGCCGGGATCCCCTCGGGATATCCCGCACGCAACCAGTCCAGTACCACCCGTGGATTCCAACGCGCCATCGCCGCCTCCTCACTCACCGTCCCGCATCGGACCCTTCGAACCGAAGGGTCCGGCGGAAACCCCCTGTCAGGGTCACAGGGTTCCCGCCACGATAGCGAGGAACACCTGGTTCGCCCCGTCAGGGGAGCGACATGTCCCGCAGATACGCCGTGACCATGGCGGTGAGCTCGTCGGCCACGACGTCCCGATCCACCGGGGGACGGTCGAGAACACAGGAGACGGCCACGTTCTCGACCGTGCGCACGAAGATCCACGCGATCGCCTCCACAGGGCGGCTACCGCGTCCGCGGAGATGGAAACGCAGCGACATGGTCCTGACGAGATCGGCTCCCGGGCGCCGGTTGCTCGAACACCTCGGCGACCGTGCGGCACGCCGCGCACTGGCACCGAAGTTCGGTCCCGCGAAGCCGGACGTGGGTGCCCTGCAGGTATGACGAAAGCGGCCGCGGGAGGAGCATCGTGCTCCTCCCGCGGCCGCTTCGATCGGGAACTCGCGACGCGCGCCTACCGCGCAGATCAGCTCGCGTCGTGGGACGAGAGTTCGTCCCCTGCCCTGTCGTCCCCTACCCTGTCGTTCTCTGCCCTGTCCGTCTCCTCGAGGACCCAGCGCATCTCGACGACCGTGCCCTTCGGGCCGGCCGAGACCTGGACGTCGCTGGCCAGATTGCGGATCAGCGTCAGCCCGTGACCGCGTGAACGTCGGGCGTCGCTGTCGACGGCGTCGTGCCAGGAGCCGTGGTCGACGACCCGCACGACCACCTCACCCTCGTTGGGCAGATACGTCGCCTCGTAGTCGAGCGTGCCGTGCGCGTCGTCCGGCGCATAGGCGTGCTCGACGGCATTCGCGAGCGCTTCGTAGCTCGCGAGCAGTATGTCCTGTCGTTGGTCCTCGCTGAGGGGGAGCTTCGCCAGCCACCGCCTCGTGACGACCCGCAGGCCTGCAATCTCGGTCGGGTCGGCTCGCACACCCGACGAACGGATCTCGTCGGGAAAAAGCAAAGCTGACTCCTCGGGCGCAGACGACATGGCTCCTCGGTTCGTCGGGTACGGCGGTCTACTCGGAGACGCCTTCCGGCGAGTTACCGAGGCCGACGAGCGCGTCGTCGAGCTTCGGATGGATCACCAGGACCTCTCCGAGGCCGAGGAGTTCGAGCGGGCGTGCCGTGGCGCTGCCATGCGCCACGACGGCGAAATCGGTGTTGTCGCCGGCTCGCTTGGACAACTCGACCAACAGAGCGATACCCATCGAAGCGAGGAAATCAACCCCGCTGAGGTCGACGATAAGTCCGGAGATGTCGGTGTCGAGGAGTGCGAGAGCTTCTTGCTCGAGGAGCGGGGCACTCGTCATGTCGACTTCGCCGTTGACGGACAGTACGGCCACGGGGCCGATACGGGTCGTGGAAACAGTCATATGCGGATGCGCGGTCCTGGGATCGTTCACCTTGCCATCATGCAAGATCGTGCCGATAGATGCACATATCGGTCCGTCGGCCGTGGCCGCGACCCGCCGTGACCACCCTGTGACCATGCTGTCGTCGAGTCTGTAATGTTCCCTTTCGAGCAGGGAGGGAGGGGCGCCGAGTGGACATGCACCGAGCGCAGAGCGAGTCGGTCGAACCACCGTCGTTGCTCCTCATCGAGGACGATCCGGGCGACGCGCTCATCGTGGAGGAACTCGTCGTCGACAGTGCCCCCGAGATGACCGTCGTGTGGGTGCAGACACTTGCGCAGGCCCGCGACGAACTCGCCACGTCGGCTCCCGACTGCGTACTTCTCGACCTCCACCTGCCCGATGCGAGCGGCCTCGAAGCCGTCGCCCGCATCCAGGAAATCACCGATTCCGTCCCCATCGTCGTCCTCACCGGCCTCGCGGAGGAACAGACCGGCCTCGCCGCGCTGTCCGTCGGCGCCCAGGACTATCTCGTCAAGGGACGCGTCGAACCCGATCTGTTCGGCCGCGCCGTCCGCTACGCCATCCAGCGAAAGCAGACCGAGATCGCTGCGGCGGAACTCCAGGCGAGCCAGCTTCACGCGCAGGAGAACGCCCGACTCGAACGCGGCCTGCTCCCGTCCCCACTCCTGCGCGACGGGCAGGACTTCGACGTCGTCGCCCGTTACCGACCCGGCCGGTCGTCTGCTCTTCTCGGCGGCGACTTCTACGACGTCGTGCAGACCGGCGACGGCACCGTCCACGTCCTCATCGGCGACGTCTCCGGTCACGGCCCCGACGAGGCCGCCCTCGGCGTGGGCCTGCGCATCGCGTGGCGCACGCTCGTGCTCAGCGGGGTAGACGGTCCCCGCCGCTTGCACCAACTCGAGGAACTGCTCGTCGCCGAGCGCACGGAGAGTCGCTTCTTCGCGTCGATGACGAACCTCACGATGTGTGCCGACCACGGCACCGTCGAGGTCATGCGGGCCGGTCATCCCGGGCTGCTGCTCCGCCACGGCGGAACCATCGACTGGATCGAAGCGCCCGGTGGTCCCGCTCTCGGCCTGCCGCCGGGAGTGGCCACCTGGCCCGTCCACGAGTTGGATCTGCCCGAGGACGGCGCGATCGTGTTGTTCACCGACGGATTGTTCGAGGGTCATCGAGGCGGCGGCCCGGAACGACTCGGTGAGGAAGGACTCCTCGAGCTCGCGCGCGAACGCGCCCATCTGCCGGCTGCCGAGTTCACCGACTCGCTGATCGACGGTGCCGAGAAACTCGCGGACAGTAGGGGAGGGCTGTCCGACGACGTGGCAGTCGTCCACGTGCAATGGAACAGGAAGTGATCATCACCGCATGACGAACAGCGACGCAACGGCGGAGACGGGGGACGTGCGTCGCCCTCCCTCTCGCAGGATGACGGTCCAGGCATGGTTCCTGCTCGTACTCGGCGTGATGGGTGTGTTGGTGGTCGTCGGCACCGTGGTCGGCAGCCACTTCCTCCGTGAGACGACCGAATACTCCAACTACGTGCGCGACCGGATCCAGCCCGCCCGCGTCGAGGCGTACCGGTTGCAATCGGCGCTGATCAACCAGGAGACGGGCGCACGTGGCTATATTCTCGCCGCCGATCCCGATTTCGTCATGCCCTACGAGGAGGGACGGCGGGAGGAGGAGGCTGCCGCCGCCGAGTTGCGCGCTCTCGTCGGCGACGAGGAGAAGCTGATGGCGGACCTCGACGCGATCGAAACGCACGCGGCGCAGTGGCGACGCGTGTACGCCGAACCGCTCATCTCCACCGTCGTACCGGGGGAACCGCAGTTCGTGGATCCCGCCGTCGTCGATGCGGGCCGCGTCGCGTTCGACCGGCTCCGGGCGGCGTTCGAGGTCCAGAACGCCGATCTCACGCAGGCCCGAGAGGACGGCATCGCGACTCTCGAGGACACCCGCACCACGCGCGACCGCATCCTTGCCGGCATGGTCGTGGTTTTCCTGCTCGCCGGCGTGGGCCTGGCAGTCCTGCTCCAGATGATCGTGGTCCGTCCGATCCAGCGTCTGCGACAGGCATCGCGCAGCGTCGTCGCGGGCCAGAACTTCGAGCGCGAGATCGAGCCGCAGGGCCCCGCCGACATCTATGCGCTGGGTCGCGACGTCGAGCACATGCGCGAGCGGATCGTGCGCGAACTGCAGGTCGCGCACGAGCGTGAGGAGCAACTCGAGAACCAGACGACGGAACTGCGGCGCTCGAACTCCGAACTCGAACAGTTCGCCTACGTCGCCTCCCACGACCTGCAGGAGCCGCTGCGCAAGGTCGCGTCCTTCTGTCAGCTGCTCGAGAAGCGTTACGGCGACAAGCTCGACGAACGCGGCACCCAGTACATCGCCTTCGCGGTCGACGGCGCGAAGCGTATGCAGGTGCTCATCAACGACCTGCTGACCTTCTCCCGCGTCGGACGCGTCAGCGACGCGCACGTCCGCACCGAACTGGACGTGACCCTCGACGCGGCTCTGACGAACATCTCCCAGGCGGTCGAGGAATCCGGGGCGGAGATCACCCGGCCCGAGTCCCTGCCGACGATCGTGGGCGATCCCACACTGATGATCATGTTGTGGCAGAACCTGATCGGCAACGCGATCAAATTCCGCCACGAGGACAGGCCCGCGGAGATCCGGGTCGACTGCGAGGAGATCGTCGACGGGGACGACGAGTTCTGGCGATTTTCCGTGCAGGACAACGGAATCGGTATCGCCGAAGAGTTCGCCGACAAGGTCTTCGTGATCTTCCAGAGGCTGCACGGCCGGGACGTCTACACCGGCACCGGCATCGGCCTGGCCATCTGCCGCAAGATCGTCGAATACCACGGTGGAGAGATCTGGCTCGACCCGCAGTATCGGGAAGGCAGTCGATTCTGCTTTACGATTCCCAAGGCAGGCGACGACATGTCTGCAACCGAAGTCGCTCTGAAAGGGGCATCTGCATGAGCGTTTCCGGGCGGCCGATCGACGTCCTCCTCGTCGAGGACGACCCCGGCGACGAATTGATGACGCGCGAAGCGTTCGAGGACAACAAGATCGGAAACACCCTTCACGTGGTCCGCGACGGCGAGGAGGCACTCGACTTCCTCTACCGGCGCGGAGAGTACGAGAGCGCCCCTCGGCCCGACCTGATCCTCCTCGACCTGAACCTGCCCAAGTACGACGGACGGCAGGTCCTCGAGCAGGTCAAGTCCGACACCGACCTCACCGACATCCCCGTCGTCGTCCTCACGACCTCGGCAGCGGAGGAGGACATCCTCCGCAGCTACAAGCTGCACGCCAACGCGTACGTGACGAAGCCGGTCGACCTCGATCAGTTCATCCACGCGGTGCGCCAGATCGACGAGTTCTTCGTGCAGGTGGTGCGCCTGCCGCGACGCTGAGCGCGCTCGTTCGCAACGAAATCGGGCGGATCCTTCGAAAGGATCCGCCCGATTCGTGTTCGTAGAGGTTACCGGCTCAGACGCCGAAGTCGGCCTTCACCTGCTGGGTGCGCTTGTGCTCGACGAAGAAGGACAGGAACGGGATGGTGCCCGCCAGGAGCGTCCACACCGTCCGGGCGATCGGCCAGCGCACCTTGATCGACAGGTCGAAGGTGAGGACCAGGTACACCGCGTACACCCAGCCGTGCACGATCGCGATCCAGGCCGGCACGTTCTCGACACCGATGATGTACTTGGCGACCATCTCACCGGTGAGGATCAGCAGCCAGATACCGGTCGCGTAGGCGAGCACGCGGTAACGCAGCAGAGCCGACCGGATCTTCTTGCGGTCGGCCTCACTGACGACGCGCGGCGTGGTGGCCTGGCCGGACGCCTGCTCGGGGGTCGTGCTCACTGAGCGCTCCTATCGGACCTGCGCGCAAGCTGCGCGAGGTACTCGTTGTACTCGTTGATCTGTTGTGCGTCGGGATCCGCGGCCTCCTGCTCGCGTGCCTCGGCGAGCGTGCGCGGACGGGTGGGAAGAAGATCTTCGGGGATCTCGGTGGGCTCGTCCGGCTCGGACGGGCGTCGTCCGCCGGTGCTTTCGGCTTCCTGCTCCTCGGCCTCGAGGCGGACGAAGCGCCGGTAGGCGTAGACGCAGAAGAAGGCGAAGGCCGGCCACTGGAGGGCGTAGCCGAGATTCTGGTAGGTGCCGCCGACCGCTTCGAACCGGACCCACTGCCAGTAACCGAGGCCGAGGCATCCGGCCGCGGCCACCAGGACCAGGATGATCAGGGCCAACCGGCGGGGAGGGCGATGCTCGGACACGCCCTCGACGGTACCCGAACGGTGCACCGACCTGCCAAGACCGGTCGGTGCACCGTGGGTGAGGTCACGTGGTGCGCGAGGGGGGATTCGAACCCCCACGTCCTGTGGACACTGCGTCCTAAGCGCAGCGCGTCTGCCGTTCCGCCACTCGCGCGTCACGGACACAATACGTCACGAGGACGGCTCTTCCCTACGGAAGGTGAAGCGGCGCCGCCCAGCCCAGGTCGGGGTCTGGGTGTGGCAGTTGGGGCACAGAAATCGGACGTTGTCGGGTCTCGAATCGTTGGGATTCCCGTCGATGTGGTCGACGTGGAAGACCAACGGGCGGCCGTACCAATGCGGCTCCGTGCCGCAGCCCTCGCATTCGTGTGGGCGACCGGACTCGATGAGAGCCCGACGCAGCAGATGAGGTTTGGTTCGTGGCGAGCCTGCCGGTGTCTCGACCAGGATCGTGGTCCAGTGCCGCTTCACCACAGGTCCACCCTGAACGGGAGGGCGGCCGGTGAAGTGGGACGTATCGATACCGAGTGCCCTGATCCTGCGGGTCAGATGCGTGTGATGTCCTCCGTTGGGTTTGAGACCGAAGTACCGCATGACGTCGGCGAAGTTGACGCAGCTGCGAACTGCCTCTTCGAGCATCTCCTTCGTGTACTTGATCGGTCGTGTCACCGTGTCCCCGCTTCCGCCTCGATGCTCGACTCGGCGGGAGCCGCGTCGAGGGCTCCGATCGGTCGGTTGTGCCGGCTCCTCCTGCCCCAGGTAGGTGTCTGGCTGTGGCAGTTCGGGCACAGGAAGCGGAGGTTTTCCGGACGGGAATCGTTCGGATTGCCGTCGATGTGGTCGACGTGCAGTGCGAGCGGCGATCTCCGCCATTCCGGACCGGTGCCGCAGTTCTCGCATCTGTGCGACCGCCCGGATTCGAGGAGCGCTCGTCTGAGGAGGGCAGCTTCTCTGCGGTTCGAGCCGACCGGAGCGACCGTGAGCACCTCCGACCAGTGCAGGCGATTCCGGGGCGGTATCCCCTGATGGTGGGCCATACCCCGAAAGTGGGACGTGTCGATTCCGTAGAGCGTGATTCGTCGGCTGATGTTGGCGTGGTTGCCTCCGTCTTCCCGTAATCCGAATTGCCTCAGCACGCCCGCGACGCTGGTGGCCTTCGCGACCGCCTCCTCGAGGACCTCGCGCGTGTACTTCACCCTTCTCCCCACCGTGCCCCCTATCGAATATTTGTTCGATTCGCCCGAAAAGCTATCGCGGGGGTCCGACACGTTTTCGATCCTGCGATGCACGATCCGCGACGCCCGTCAATAGGTAACGATTTGATAACGAAAAACGTGAGGGATTCCTCGGGTTCGTGGACGTCCACGCATCGGCGCAGCCAGGAGTGATTCGGGTTACCGACCAGTTACTTTCGAGTGGTCTTGTGAGGGGGATCACTGGCAGGGGTGGTGCTGGACAAACTCCGCGAAACAAAACATGAGGAACCCCTCATGATTTTGTGCGAACCTGGGCGTGCCCGAACAGCGGACCACTAGTCCAGCAGCACACCGGCGCGCAGCGCTGACACACGAAGCCTCGACGCCGGGGTGTTCAGGAGAGGAACCACACGCGTGACGATCGACGAGATCACACCAGGCGACAACGGACGGAACTCGAAGGCATCACGACGCACCACCGATCGGTCCACGGCAGCCGCTCCGGCCCGTGCCCTGGTCGACAAGCTCCTCGCGGGTGAGCCCTACGCGCTCGCCTTCGGCGGCCAGGGTGCCCCCTGGCTCACCTCGCTCGAGGAGCTCAGCCGCGACAACGGACTCGAACCGGTCCTCACCGACCTGGTCAACCGCGCCACCGCGCACCTCGCCCCGGTCGCGAGCGACCTCGTCGTGGTCCGCCCGACGGGCTTCGACCCCGTCGCGTGGATCCTCGAGGCCGAACTCGCCGACGAGGACGACGCGCCCGCCGGCCCCTCCGAAGCAGCTCTCACCTCTGCCGCCGTGTCGCTGCCCGGCGTCTTCCTCACCCAGGTCGCCGCGCTGCGCGCGCTCGCGAACCAGGGCCTCGACGTCGACTCCGTCGCACCGAGCGCGGTTATCGGCCACTCGCAGGGCGTCCTCGCCGTCGAGTCCGTCGCCGCCGCCGGCCGCAAGGACGCCGAAATCCTCGCGATCGCCCAGCTCATCGGTGCCGCCGCGACCCTCGTCGGTCGCCGCCGCGGCCTGATCTCCGGCGCCGGCAAGTACCCGATGCTCGCCGTCGCCAACGTCGACTCCGAGCGCCTGCGCGCGATCGTCGCCGAGGTCTTCGAGGGCCAGGACCCCGAGCGCAGCGCCGTCGTCGCGATCCGCAACGCCCGTCGTCGCGTCGTGCTGTCGGGCCCGCCCGCCGCTCTCGAGCGCGTGCAGCAACGCTGCGAGCAGATCTCCGCCGCGGAGACCCGTGAGCGCGAGGCCAAGAAGCGCGGTGGCGCCGTGTTCTCCCCGACCTTCGAGCCCGTCGCGGCCGAGGTCGGCTTCCATCACCCCGCCTTCGCGGATGCCGTGGAGCAGGTCGCCGACTGGGCCGCCCGCTGCGAGCTCGACTCCGAGCTCGCGCGCAGCCTCGCGCAGGCCATCCTCGTCGCCCCGATCGACTGGGTCGAGCAGGTCGACTCCGCCGTCGCGTCCGGTGCCTCGTGGATCCTCGACCTCGGTCCGGGCGAGCTCCTCACCCGCATGACCAGCTCGGGCCTGCGCGGTCAGGGCGTCGGCATCATCGCCGCCGCGACCCGCGGCGGTCAGCGCAATCTCCTCACCCCGGGCGCCGAGCCCGAGGTTCCGCGTGCCTGGTCGGAGTTCGCTCCGAAGCCGGTCGCGTTGCCCGACGGCCGTATCGCCGTCGAGACGGCCTTCACCCGCCTGACGGGCCGCTCGCCGATCCTGCTCGCGGGCATGACCCCCACGACCGTCGATCCGAAGATCGTCGCCGCGGCCGCGAACGCCGGTCACTGGGCCGAGCTCGCCGGTGGCGGTCAGGTCACCGAGCAGATCTTCGCCGACCACGTCGCCGAGCTCACCGAGCTGCTCGAGCCGGGCCGCGCCGTCCAGTTCAACTCGATGTTCCTGGACCCCTACCTGTGGAAGCTGCACGTGGGCGGCAAGCGCCTCGTACCCAAGGCCCGCGCGGCCGGTGCGCCCTTCGACGGTGTCGTCGTCACCGCCGGTATCCCGGAGCTCGACGAGGCCGTGCAGATCATCTCCGACCTGCGTGAGGCCGGCATCGAGCACGTCGCCTTCAAGCCGGGCACGGTGGCGCAGATCCGTTCGGTGATCCGTATCGCCAACGAGGTCCCGGACTATCCGGTCATCGCCCACATCGAGGGCGGCCGCGCCGGTGGTCACCATTCGTGGGAGGACCTCGACGATCTGCTCCTCGACACCTACGCCGAGCTGCGCACGCGCCCGAACTTGGTGCTGTGCGTCGGCGGTGGGATCGGCACGCCGGAGAAGGCTGCCGAGTACCTGACCGGTCGCTGGTCGACCGTCTACGGTTTCCCGGCGATGCCGCTCGACGGCATCCTCGTCGGTACCGCCGCGATGGCGACCCTCGAGGCCACCACGGCTCCCGAGGTCAAGCAGCTGCTCGTCGACACCCCCGGCACTCCCGACTGGGTTGCCGCCGGCACCGCGACCGGCGGTATGGCCTCCGGTCGCAGCCAGCTCGGCGCCGACATCCACGAGATCGACAACGCCGCATCGCGCACGGGCCGCCTCCTCGACGAGGTCGCCGGTGATGCCGACGCCGTGGCCGCGCGCCGAGCCGAGATCGTCGATGCGCTGAACGGAACGGCGAAGCCGTACTTCGGCGACCTCGACACCATGACCTACCTGCAGTGGCTCGAGCGCTACCTCGAGCTGGCGGTCGGCGCGGACAACGGTGCCGAGTTCGACTGCGGCACCGATCTGGCGGACGTCCTCGCCGAGGCGCACACCAGCCCGTGGCTGGACGTGTCGTGGCGTGAGCGTTTCCGCGACATGCTGCAGCGCGCCGAGGCCCGCCTGCATCCCGTCTGCCGGGGCCCGATCCCGACGTTGTTCGACGACGACGCGGTGCTCGAGCGCCCGTACGCCGCGATCAAGTCGCTGCTCGCGCAGTATCCCGACGCGGGTGACGTCGTGCTGCATCCCGCCGACGTGCCGTTCTTCGTGTCGCTGTGCCGCACCCCCGGCAAGCCCGTCAACTTCGTTCCGGTCGTCGACCAGGACGTGCGTCGCTGGTGGCGTTCGGATTCGCTGTGGCAGGCCCACGATCCGCGTTACTCCGCCGACCAGGTGTGCGTGATCCCCGGCACCGTCGCCGTTGCCGGCATCACCCGTGTCGACGAGCCGGTCGGTGAACTCCTCGACCGTTTCGAGAAGGCCACGGCCGACGAGCTCGTCGCCGAGGGCGCGGAGCCGGTGGAGCTCGCCGCGCGTCGTCACCGCGACATCGCGCCGGGTCTGCTCGACGCCGTGCTGTCCTCGCCGGACGTCTCGTGGGCGGGTCGCCAGACCCGCAACCCGATCCACCGTCTCGGTGATCTGGACGAGTGGACCGTCGAGTCGGAGACCGCTGCCTCGCACGCCCCGACGGGTGCGACCCTGAGGATCCTCGACGACGAGCACGTCGGCCTGCGGGTTCCGCTGGTGCGCGACAAGGCCGTCGAGATCCGCCTGACCGTGCCCGCCTCGGTCGTCTCCGGTGGCGCGCCTGTCGTCACCGAGGCCGACGCCGATGCGTCGATGTCCGCTCTGCTCGGTGTCGCCGCCGGTCAGGAACTGCCCGAGGTCAGGAAGGGCGCTGCCCGTATCACTCTCGGCTGGCTGCCGGAGAAGATCGCCGACCACGCCGGTGTCACCGGTTCGGGTCTGCCCGCCACCCTGACGCCGAGCGGCAACGGTGTGCCCGATGTGCTCGTGGGTGCCTGCTGGCCCGCCGTCTTCGCCGCGCTGGGCGCCGCCCGCACCGAGACCGACCTGTCGGTCATCGAGGGCATGCTCGACCTGGTCCACCTGGACCACGCGATCGACGTCAAGAACGGTCTGCCGACCGATCCCGCCTTCCTGGGCGTCAAGGCCGAGGTCACCGGTGTCTCCGACACCGACCTGGGTCGCGTCGTCGAGGTCGACGTGGTCATCACCGCCGACAGCGGTGACGGCTCGGGCGACCGGGTGGTCGCCACCCTGGCCGAGCGGTTCGCGATCCGCGGCCGCACCGGCACCGCCGATCTCGCCGATCCGGTTCGCGCCGGTGGCGCTCTCACCGAGGCCGTCACCGACACGCCGCGTCGCCGCCGCCGCGATGCCGTGATCGTCGCGCCGACCGACATGAGCGCCTTCGCGAAGGTCTCCGGCGACCACAACCCGATCCACACCTCCGACAACGCCGCGCTGCTCGCCGGTCTCGGAAGCCCGATCGTCCACGGCATGTGGCTGTCGGCTGCGGCCCAGCAGGTCGTCACCGCGATCGAGCAGGACGCGAAGCTGCCGGTCCGTCGCCTGACGGCATGGACCACTCGCTTCCTGGGCATGGTCCGTCCGGGTGCGAAGATCGACGTGCGCGTCGACCGCATCGCCACCGACGGTGGTGCCGAGGTCGTCGAGGTCGGCTGCCGCGTCGACGGTGATCTGGTGATGGTCGCGACCGGCCGTATCGCCGCGCCGAAGACCGTCTACGCGTTCCCGGGCCAGGGCATCCAGCGTCCCGGCATGGGCCTCGACGCCCGTGCCCGCTCGAAGGCCGCCCGCGAGATCTGGGAGCGCGCCGACAAGCACACCCGCGAGGCGCTCGGCTTCTCGATCCTGGCCGTGGTCCGCGACAACCCGACGGTCCTCAAGGCCCGCGGTGTCACCCACAAGCACCCCGACGGCGTGCTGCACCTGACCCAGTTCACGCAGGTCGCGATGGCGACCCTCGGTGTCGCGCAGATCGCTGAGCTCGAGGAGGCCGGTGCGTTCGTCGACGACGCCTTCCTGGCCGGTCACTCGGTGGGCGAGTACAACGCGCTCGCCGCGGTCGCCGGTGTGCTGCCGCTCGAGGCCGTCCTCGAGGTGGTCTTCCAGCGTGGCTCCGCGATGCACGCTCTCGTGCCGCGCGACGAGCACGGCCGCTCGAACTACCGCATGGCCGCGATCCGGCCGTCGCAGTTCGGTGTGGACGACGCGGATTTGCAGGCCTTCGTCGCCGGTGTCGCCGAGGAGACCGGGGAATTCCTGGAGATCGTCAACCTCAACCTGCGCGGTTCGCAGTACGCGATCGCCGGTACGGTCGCCGGCCTCGAAGCCCTCGAGTCCGTGATCGAGCGCAAGGTCGCCGAGTTCGGTGGCAAGCGCGCGTTCATCCTCGTCCCGGGCATCGATGTGCCGTTCCACTCGACCGTGCTGCGCGGCGGTGTCGACGACTTCCGTGAACGTCTGCTCGCCCTGCTGCCGCAGGAGATCGACCCGAACATCCTCATCGGCCGGTACATCCCGAACCTCGTGCCCAAGCCGTTCAACCTGGGTCGCGAGTTCATCCAGGAGATCGCCGACCTGGTGCCGTCGCAGCCGCTCGCCGACGTCCTCGCGGATTTCGACAGCTGGTCGGCCAAGCCGGTCGAGCTCACCCGCGTGGTGCTCGCCGAGTTGCTGGCCTGGCAGTTCGCGTCGCCGGTGCGCTGGATCGAGACCCAGGATCTGCTGTTCGCCGACGAGACCGACGGTGGTCTCGGTGTCGAGCGGTTCGTCGAGGTAGGCCTCGGTGGCGCGCCCACCGTCGCGAACCTCGCGTCGCAGACGCTGAAGCTGCCCGGTCGTTTCGGTCAGCCCGTCGAGGTGCTCAACATCGAGCGCGAGGCGTCGATCGTGTACTCGACCGACACCGATCCCGCTCCGGTCGAGGACGACGAGCCGGCCGCCGAGTCCGCTCCCGCCGCCGCTGCTGCGGCCCCGACACCCGCCGCGGCTCCCGCTGCGCCGGTCGGTGGCCCGACCCCGGACGACATCGCGTTCAAGGCCGCCGACGCCACCAAGGTGCTCATCGCCCTGTGGACGAAGCTGCGCCCGGATCAGATCGGCCCCGCCGACACGATCGAGGCGCTGTGCGACGGCGTGTCCTCGCGTCGCAACCAGCTGCTCGTCGACCTCGGTTCCGAGCTCTCGCTCGGCGCGATCGACGGTGCCGCCGACGCCGACATGGGTGCCCTCGCCGGCACGGTCGACCGTCTCGCCCGCACCTACCGCCCCTTCGGCCCGGTGCTGTCGGACTCGATCAACGATCACCTGCGCAAGGTGTTCGGTCCGTCGGGCAAGCGTCCCGCCTACGTCGCCGACCGCGTCGCCAAGGTGTGGGGTCTGGGCGAGGGCTGGGCGTCGCACGTCACCGCCGAAGCTGCTCTCGGCAGCCGCGACGGTTCGTCCGTCCGCGGCGGCGACCTGGGGGGCCTGACCGATGGTGCCCTCGCGGATGCCGCTTCGGTCGACAAGCTGATCGACGCCGCCGTGCAGTCGGTGGCCTCGCGTCGCGGAATCGCCGTGTCGATGCCGTCCGCCGGTGGCGGCGGGGGAGCGACGGTCGACGCCGCTGCCCTCGGCGAGTTCGCCGAGCAGATCACCGGCCGCGACGGGGTTCTCGCCAGTGCCGCACGTCTCGTGCTCGAGCAGCTCGGCCACACCGAGCAGGTCTCGGGCCTGGCCGACAAGGCCGACGACGAACTCGTCGACCTGGTCTCCGCGGAGCTCGGCTCCGACTGGCCGCGTCTGGTCGCTCCGGCCTTCGACGAGCGCAAGGCCGTCCTGATCGACGACCGCTGGGCCACCGCCCGTGAGGACCTGGCCCGCGTCTGGCTCGGGGAAGGGGCGAGCGGAGCGACGGGGGATTCGAACAGCTTCGACGTCGAACGCTTCATCGGTGCGGGTCGGACCGTGGCTGCGCACGCCGAGTTCTGGGGCCGCAAGGCCACCGAGGCCGGCCGTACGGAGCTCGCGCAGACCTACGCGGCGATCGCCGAGACCGCCGTCGTCACCGAGGGTGCCGAGTACGCGGACGAGGTCGCCGTGGTCACCGGCGCCAGCAAGGGCGGTATCGGCGCAGCCGTCGCCGCGAAGCTGCTCGCGGGCGGTGCGACGGTCGTCGTCACCACGTCCTCGCTGAACGACAGCCGCCTGGGCTTCTACAAGGAGCTGTACGCACGCAACGCTCGTGCCGGCGCCGCGCTGTGGGTGGTTCCCGCGAACATGGCGTCCTACAGCGACGTCGACGCCCTGATCGAGTGGATCGGCACCGAGACCGTCGAGGTCGCCGGTGGTGCGAAGAAGCTCATCAAGGACGCGCTCACCCCGACGCTGCTCTTCCCGTTCGCCGCGCCGCGCGTGGCGGGCTCGCTCGCCGACGCCGGTGCGCGGGCCGAGATGGAGATGCGGGTGCTGCTGTGGTCGGTCGAGCGACTGATCGCCGGACTGTCGAAGATCGGGTACGACCGCGACGTCGACACCCACCTGCACGTCGTGCTGCCCGGTTCGCCGAACCGCGGCAAGTTCGGTGGCGACGGTGCCTACGGTGAGGCCAAAGCCGCACTCGACGCGGTCATCAACCGCTGGAGCGCCGAGCGCACCTGGGCCGAGCGCGTCACCCTCGCCCACGCCCTCATCGGCTGGGTGCGCGGCACGGGCCTGATGGGCGGCAACGACCCGCTGGTCGAGGCTGTCGAGGCTGCCGGTGTCCGCACCTGGTCGACGGACGAGATGGCCGACGAGCTGCTGAAGCTGGTCGGACCGGAGGCCACGCGTCTCGCTGCCGAGGCTCCGCTCGTCGCGGACCTGACCGGTGGACTGTCCGAGGTGGACGTCGACCTGCCGGCGCTCGCGAAGCAGGCGCAGGAGGCGGCCGACGCCGTCGAGGCCGACGAGGACGGCACCGCGACCATCGCGGCGCTGCCCGAGCCTCCGCGCGCCGAGGAGCTGCCGACCCCCGAGTGGGGCACGGTCACCGCCGACCTCGCCGACACGGTCGTCATCGTCGGTGCCGGCGAGCTCGGCCCCTACGGCTCCGCTCGCACCCGCTTCGAGATGGAGGTCGACGAGGAACTGTCGGCCGCCGGTGTGCTCGAGCTGGCGTGGGTCACGGGCCTGATCGGCTGGGAGAACGATCCCAAGCCGGGCTTCTACGACACCGAGACCGGTGAGCTGGTACCCGAGGCGGAGATTGCCGACCGCTACCACGACGCGGTGGTCGAGCGTTGCGGCATCCGCCGCTACGGCGACGACGGTGCGATGATCGACAACACGGCTCCGCTGCTGACCTCGGTCTTCCTCGACAAGGACCTGTCCTTCGTCGTCGGTTCCGAGGCGGAGGCCCGCGCGTTTGTCGACTCCGATCCGGAGAACACGGTCGCGTCGGTCGACGCCGAGTCGGGCGACTGGACGGTCACCCGCAAGGCAGGCACCGAGATCCGCGTGCCGCGCAAGGCGAAGCTGACCCGCACGGTCGGTGGCCAGATCCCGACCGGCTTCGACGTCACCAAGTGGGGCATCCCCGCCGACATGGCGGACTCGGTGGACCGGGTGGGTCTGTGGAACATCGTCACCACGGTCGATGCCTTCCTCACCGGTGGCTTCACCCCGTCCGAGCTGCTGCGCTGGGTGCACCCGTCGATGGTCGCCAACACGCAGGGCACCGGCATGGGTGGCATGTCCTCGATGCGGTCGCTGTACATCGACACGTTGCTCGGCGAGTCGCGGGCGAACGACATCCTGCAGGAGGCCCTGCCGAACGTCATCGCCGCGCACGTCGTCCAGTCGTACGTCGGTGGCTACGGCGCGATGGTGCACCCGGTCGCGGCGTGCGCCACGGCTGCGGTCTCCGTCGAGGAGGGCGTGGACAAGATCAAGCTCGGCAAGGCCGATCTGGTCGTCGCCGGTGGTTTCGACGATCTCGGTATCGAGGGCATCGTCGGCTTCGGTGACATGTCCGCGACCGCCAAGTCGGAGGACATGCAGGCCAAGGGCATCAGCGATCGTCGCTTCTCCCGCGCCAACGACCGTCGTCGCGGTGGATTCGTCGAGTCGGCCGGTGGCGGCACGATCCTGCTCGCCCGCGGCGATGTCGCGCTCGAGATGGGCCTGCCGGTGCTCGGTGTGGTCGCCTGGGCCGGATCGTTCGCCGACGGTGTGCACACCTCGATCCCGGCGCCCGGCATCGGTGCGCTCGGTGCGGGTCGCGGTGGACGCGAGTCGGGTCTCGCGAAGGAACTGCGCAAGCTCGGTCTCACGGCCGACGACATCGCGGTGATCTCCAAGCACGACACCTCGACCGCCGCGAACGACCCGAACGAGGCCGAGCTGCACGAGCGTCTGGCCGGTGCGCTGGGCCGCAGCGAGGGCAACCCGATGTTCGTGGTTTCGCAGAAGTCGCTGACCGGTCACGCCAAGGGTGGCGCCGCCGCCTTCCAGCTGATCGGCCTGTGCCAGGTCCTCGCGCAGGGTGTGGTTCCGCCGAACCGCAGCCTCGACTGTGTCGACGAGAAGATGGCGGAGTTCGAGCACCTGGTGTGGCCGCGCACGCCGATCCGGTTCGGCGAGCAGCTCCCGCTCAAGGCGGGTCTGCTCACGAGCCTCGGCTTCGGGCACGTGTCGGGTCTGATCGCGGTGGTCCATCCGCAGGCGTTCGTCGAGGCGATCCCGGCGGAGCGCCGGGAGGTCTACCTGGCGAAGGCGGCCGAGCGCACCGTCGCCGGCAAGCGTCGCCTGGTGGACGCGATGACCGGTGGAGCGTCGCTCTACCAGCGGCCCGCGGATCGTCGTCTCGGTGACGATCACGTGCCGGCTTCGGCCACGCGTCAGCTCGAGGCGGACATGCTGCTCTCGCCGGAGGCTCGCCTCGGTGAGGACGACGTGTACCGCTCCGGTCTGCCCGGCTGCAAGTAGGCACGGGTCTCGGGATGGGAGTTGCGGGTGTCGGGTTCGACCTCGTGTCGGTGCCGGAGTTCGCGGAACAGCTGGGTCGGACGGGAACGACGATGCTGGCGAACTTCACACCGGGTGAGCGTCGCGACGCGAACACCCGCAGCTCCGATCCCGCCCGGCACTTCGCCGCCCGATGGGCGGCGAAGGAGGCGGTGATCAAGGCGTGGTCGGCGTCGCTGTTCGGCAGCCCACCGGTGCTACCGGAGACGATCCATCAGCAGATCGAAGTGGTCTCGGACGCGTGGGGTCGCCCGAGCATCCGGCTGCACCGGCAGGTCGCCGAGAAGCTGACCGGCGTCCGGATCCATGTGTCGTTGACCCACGACGGTGACATGGCCGGCGCGTTCGTCGTTCTCGACGAGGTCGACGGCCGGCGTACGTAGATGTGGGGACTCAGGCCGAGGGAGCGCTGGCTTCCTCGGCCTGATCCGTTTCGGTGTCCTGCCGGCCGGCCTGTCCGCGTGCGGATTCCTCGCGTTCCTCGCGGCGTTGGCGTCGCTTGGCCTGAGCGCGTGAGTCCTGTTCGGCGATCTGCAGGTAGGCGACCATGATGCGCTTGAGTTCGACGACGGCGTCGGCGTGGGTCTGGTCGTCCTGCACCGAGAAGTTGAGCATCGAGTACACGATGTGGACGAGCACCTCGGCCATGAGCTTCCGGCGCGGTCGCGGGGTGTCCGGGGTGAGCGGTGCCAGCATCCGCGCGACCTGCTCGGCGAACTCGCGTTCGTGGATGGCGCCGGTGGCCCGGGTGGACGGGGTGGACTGCATCGCGAGCCACACCTCGCGGCGGGACGGATCGGTGGTCCACAGTCCGGCGAGGTGGTCGACGAAGCTGTTGAGGAAGCGCAACCAGTCGACGGACGGGATCTTGCCGTTGAACTGGGCGAGTTCGCTCTGGACGCCGACGAGGTCCTGCCGGTTGAGCTCGCACACGATCACGTACTTGTTGGCGAAGAACTGGTAGAGCGTGCCGATGGGGACGTCGGCGCGGGACGCGACCTCCTCACAGGTGAACGACTCGAAGCCGACCTCGGTGAGCAGTTCACGCGAGGCGGCCAACAGGGCGTCGAACTTGCGGCGGCTCCGTTCCTGGGTGGGCCGCCGACGCGGCACGAGCTCCTGGGGCTCGGCCTGAACCTCGAGCGCCGGATCGATCCGGCGCGGGGCGCGGCGGCCGTTCGTTGCTGACTCCACGCGCCCAGGCTAGCCGGACGTCCGTGCTTTCCCGAATACTTGTTGTGAGTCAGAGTGTCACAAACCGGGCAGCCACAGGTCAGTGCGGCGATCGAGGTGGCGGGCGCCGAAGGGCTCGAAGCGCTCTCGATGAGCCGGGTGGCCAAGCAACTGGGTTTCACCACCATGTCGCTGTACCGCTACGTGAGCAACAAGGACCAGCTCGTCGAACTCGCGTGGGACCGCGCCATCGGGTCGCCCCCCGAGCTACCGGTCGGAGGCGACTGGCGGGAACGGCTCGAGGCATGGGCGATGGCCGAGTACCGGAGTCTGCGCGCGCACAAGTGGCTGACGCAGTACCCGATCCGCACGGCGCCGTACTATCCCAACAACCTGCTCTGGCTCGACGCGGGACTCGGCGCGCTGTCCGCCACCCCACTCGACGAACCTGCGAAGGTGCAGGTGGTGATGATGATCTCGCTCTACGCCATCGGTCGCGCACGCTTCTCGTGGGAACTCGGAACCGATGTCGCGGACGACCCGTCCGACACCCTGGCGATGCTGCGGCGCATCCTCGATCCCGAGAAGTACCCCTCGGTGCTGGCGGCGGTCGAGGGCGGCGCGTTCGACCCCGACGGGAGCGACGCCGACGACGAGGCAGTATGGCACGAGCAGGACTTCCGTTTCGGTCTCGAACGATTGCTGGACGGAATCGACGTACTCATCCGACGTGCGGAGGACGGATCATGACAGCGACAGACACCGACGCGACGCAGCGCATCCGCGAGCGGATCCGGGAGGCGATGCCGGCTGCGCGCGACGATCTCGCGCGGCTCGTCGCGTTCCGTTCCGTCGCGGATCCGCGCCAGTTCCCGGTGGAGGAATGCGTCGGTGCAGCGAACTGGGTGCGGGATGCCTTCACCGAGGCGGGAATCGAGAGCGTCGAGACGATCGAAACCGCCGACGGCTCGCTCGCCGTACTCGGACATACGCCCGCCCCCGACGGCGCCCCGACGGTTCTGCTCTACAGCCACTACGACGTTCAGCCGCCCGGCGACGAATCACTCTGGCGCAGCGAGCCCTTCACGCTCACCGAACGGGACGGCCGCTGGTACGGCCGCGGCGCCGCCGACTGCAAGGGCAACGTCGTTATGCACCTGCTCGCACTGCGGGCGCTGTGTGCGGACGGCCCACTGCCCGTCGGTGTCCGCATCGTCGTCGAGGGCTCGGAGGAGATGGGCGGCGCCGGCCTCGACCACCTCGTCGCCGAACGACCCGAGATGTTCGACGCCGATCTCATCGTCATCGGCGACAGCGGCAACGCCGAGGTGGGCCGGCCCACCCTCACCACGACGCTGCGGGGCATCGCGAACGTCGACGTCCACATCGAGACGCTGAAGGGCGAGATCCACTCCGGGATGTACGGGGGAGCGGCCCCCGACGCGCTGGCCGCGCTGATCCATCTGCTCGGCACCCTGCGCGACGAGCACGGCAACACCGTCGTCGACGGACTGGACTGCACCGCGACCTGGGACGGTGTGCCCTATCCCGAAGACCGTTTCCGCGCCGACGCGGGCGTGCTCGACGGTGTCTCGCTCCCCACCTCCGGAACCGTCGCCGACGCGGTGTGGGCGCGACCGGCACTGACCGTCCTCGGGATCGATGCTCCGCCGATGGTCGGATCGGCCGCCGCGGTCGTGCCACGCGCGTCCGCACGCCTGAACCTGCGCGTGCCGCCCGGCATCGACGCCCGCACCGCCCAGGACGCGCTCGTTGCCCATCTCGAGGCCCACGTGCCGTGGGGAGCGCATCTGCGCATCGACCGCGACGTCCTCGGCGAACCCTTCCGGGCGGCGACGGACGGTCCGGGTTACGCCGCACTGCGCGCGGCGCTCGAGGCCGCCTACGGCCGGGAGGTCGGGACCGCCGGGCAGGGCGGATCGATCCCGCTGTGCACCGCGCTGCACCGCGCCGTGCCGCGGGCCGAGATCGCCCTGATCGGCGTCGAGGAACCGCGCTGCGTCATCCACGCGCCGAACGAGAGCGTCGACCCCACCGAGATCGAGACTCTCGCCGTAGCCGAGGCGCTGCTGCTGACCTCGCTGGCGCCGCGGTAACGCTGCCGGCCGGGCACCCGGGCGTCAGACGGACAGGTCGCGGCGCAGCTTCGCCACGTGCCCGGTCGCGCGGACGTTGTACTGCGCGACCTCGATCTTCCCGTCCTCGTCGACGAGGAAGGTCGAGCGGATGACGCCGGTGACGGTCTTGCCGTACATCTTCTTCTCGCCGAAGGCACCCCATGCCTGGAGGGTGATCTTCTCGGGATCCGACAGCAGCGGGAAGGTCAGCTGTTCGGCGTCGCGGAACTTCGCGAGCTTGGCAGGCTTGTCGGGCGAGATGCCGATCACCTCGAGGCCCGCCTCGTTCAGCTCGGCGAGACTGTCGCGGAAGTCGCACGCCTGCTTCGTGCATCCCGGGGTGCTCGCGGCGGGGTAGAAGTACACGATGACCTTGCGTCCGCGATAATCCGACAGCGACACCTCGTTGCCGTCGGCATCGGGAAGGGTGAAATCGGGTGCGGGATCACCGGGGGCGAGTCTGTTGTTCTCGGTCATGGAGGCGACAGTAGTGGACCGTGCAGCCATTCCCGGCGCGCGTCCATTACCGTGGTCGCAGCACACTGCAGCGACCTTCTGGAGGACACGTGGCTAGGGACACCGAGGACATCGAGCGGGAGATCGAGAAGGCCCGCAATCAGCTCGCGAGCACACTCGACGAACTGAGCGTCCGCGCCAACCCGAAGAATCTGGTGGCAAGCACGAAGCAGACCATCCTCGCGAAGGTGAACCAGCCGCAGGTGAAGAAGTACGCGGCGATCGCGGCCGGCACGGTCGTCGGATTGCTGGTACTGCGCAGAATCCTGCGCTGATCCCCGGCTGCACACAGGAACACCCACGCCGACCCGGCGTGGGTGTTCCTCGTTCCGGGGCCGAACCGCCGCGAACGACGAAGGCCGGACACCGTTTCCGGTGTCCGGCCTTCGTGTTGTGCGCCATCAGGGACTCGAACCCCGAACCCGCTGATTAAGAGTCAGCTGCTCTGCCAATTGAGCTAATGGCGCTTGACGATGTATTCCCGGGATGCCGTCCCAGCAACGAGAAGAACATTACACACCGTCGCGCGACGCGCCAAATCGGCTGGTCAGAATGTTTCTGTAAGGTTGTGGAGGTAACGGATCGGACGGTCGGAGCGATTGTCATTCGAACGTTACCGACGTACGGGGGAGTCGCGTCGGGTCGGCCGCAAGAGAAGCTGGCATCATCGTGTTCGGTGTTGTGACGTGCGTTTTCGGTGCCTTGGGGGAGGCGGGATCGGAGTATGGAAGTGACGGAGTCGAGTGCGGGGAACCCCCGGGGTCGTCGGGTACGGGGAATCCTCGGAGTGGTCGTCGTCGGCGTTGTTGCGTTCGTCACGGGATGCGCCGGCGGTTCGGGAACGGGCGCCGAAGAAGTGCCCATCGATTCCAATCCCGTGGCGGCGCTGATCAAGCCGACGGTGTCGTCGAGTGTCGCCGACGGATCGGTCGGCTTCTCGCCGATCGACCCGGTGACGGTCTCGGTGGTCAACGGCAAGCTCGACTCGGTGACCCTGCTCAACCCTGCAGGGGAGCCGGTGCAGGGCGAACTCGCCGACGACGGACTCACCTGGGTGAACACCGCACCGCTCGGCTACAACCGCTCCTACACGCTCGAGACCGTCGCGTACGGACTCGGCGGCGCGACCACGTCGACGGCGGCCTTCACCACCTCGTCGCCGGCCAATCTCACCCAGCCCTACGTGTTGCCCGGTGAGGGTTCGATCGTGGGTATCGGCCAGCCGATCGCCGTGCAGTTCGACGAGAACATCCCGGATCGGCTCGCGGCCGAGGCGGCCATCACCGTCACCACGAACCCGCCCGTCGAGGGCGCCTTCTACTGGGTCAACAACCGCGAGGTGCGGTGGCGGCCGGAGAACTACTGGGTGCCCGGCACCGCCATCACCGTCGATGTGAACGTCTACGGCAAGGATCTCGGCGACGGCCTCTTCGGTCAGTCCGACGTCCACTCGTCCTTCACTATCGGCGATGCGGTGGTCATCACGGCGGACGACGCGACCAAGCAGGTCACTGTCACGCGCAACGGCGTCGACGTCATCGCGATGCCGACCTCCTTCGGCAAGGACTCCACGCCCACGCCCAACGGCGTCTACATCATCGGCGACCGGTTCGAGTCCATGATCATGGACTCGTCCACCTACGGCGTCCCCTCCGACTCGGCGCAGGGTTACCGCACGCCGGTCGAGTGGGCGACGCGGATGTCCTACAGCGGCATCTTCTTCCACTCCGCCCCGTGGTCGCTCGGCGACCAGGGTGTGCGCAACGTCAGTCACGGCTGCCTGAACCTCAGCCCCGCCAACGCCAAGTGGATCTTCGACAACACCAAGCGCGGCGACATCGTCGTGGTCCGCAACACCGTGGGCGGCACTCTCCCCGGAACGGACGGACTCGGTGACTGGAACATCCCGTGGTCGACATGGAAAGCCGGCAACGCTGCGGCGTGACGGGTGAAGGGGGATCGATGGCCGTTCGGGGGAGATGGTGGAGCGCTGCCTTTTGCGGTGCCGTGCTGCTCGCGGCGCTGACACCGGCAGGGGCGGCGGCCTCGCCGGTCGCCTCGTCGTCCGCTCCGGCACCGGGTTCGGTGGTCTCGCAGCTGCCGCTGCCCGACGAACTGTCGGTGCCCGGTGCCGCGACGGCCATCAAGCTCGAGTACGCCACCGAGTGGCGGTCGGGGGAGCCGACCGTCGCCACGGGCGCGTTGTTCCTGCCCGGGGGGGATGCCCCCGAGGGTGGCTGGCCCGTCATCGCGTGGGCACACGGCACGACCGGTGTGGGCGACGACTGCGCGCTCACGACCCGCACGCCGCGTTCCGATCTCGAGCGGACCTATCTGCAACACTGGCTCGATTCCGGGTACGCGGTCGTCTCGGCCGACTTCCCGGGTCTGGGCTCCGAGGGTCTCCACCGTTATCTCGACGGCCCCAGCGCCGCGAACAGCATCGTCGACATCGTCCGGGCCGCCCGCGACGGTGGGGCGCCGCTGTCGGAGCGCTGGATCGTGATGGGGCAGTCGCAGGGAGGACACGCGGCGCTGCACACCGCTGCGATCGCGACCTCCCGCGCTCCCGAACTCGACTTCCGCGGAACGGTCGCGACGGGTGCTCCGGCGAACCTCGAACGGGCCTTCACGATCGGCGTCCCGGGCTTCCCCGATCCTGGACTGTGGGGCCTCGTCAGCTTCAGCGGGTACATCTTCGCTGGGCTGCGCGACGCCTACCCCGAGGCCGACGTCGAGGGCTACCTGACCCCGATCGGCCGTGAGGTCGTCGATCGCGCCGAAGAGCTCTGCTACGACGATCTCGAGGAGTCGGTGCGCGACATCCAGGTCGGGGATCTGCTCGCGCGCCCGCTGGCCGACGGTCCGATGCCGTCGCTGCTGGCCGATTATCTCGCCGCCCCGGTGGACGGCTACGACCGGCCGGTCTTCCTCGCGCACGGCATCCACGACGTGATGGTCCCGTTGCCGCTGTCCGCGGCGCTCGCCGCCGATATGAAGGTCGCAGGGGCGGACGTCGACTACCGCGTCTATATGGCCGGGCACTACACGACGGTGGAGCGCTCCCGGGCCGACGTCGACGCTTTCGTGACGCGCTCGTTCGAATAGACCGGCCTGCGCGTGAGGAACCGCTGTGCGTGAGGATTCTTCCGGGAACGAGAAAACCCCCGATCGGAAATCCGATCGGGGGTTCTCTTCGGGGTGCCTCGCATCCACGTTCCCGACATCTGGACGCTTGACCGAAGCACTGCGGAACAGCTCGCTGACGCAACAACCCGGCTCGCCGCAGCGGTCAAACGTGCAGTCAATCCGGACGGGCTCAATGTCATCCAGTCCAACGGCAGTGCGGCGAGCCAGACCGTCTTCCATTTGCACATTTATCTTGTGCCTCGCTGGGAAGGCGACCCCATCGGACACATCTGGCCGCCCGAAAGCAACTACAGCGAGAAGGAGAAGGACGACGCGTGGGAAGCGCTGAGAGTCGAGTGTCGGAAGGCGAGCAACAGTAGAGCACGTCGAGCGCACCCTCTGAAGAAGATCGGCGGAAGCACCTCGACTTCATCCAGGCAGTCGTCACTCGCATGTCCGCTGCGTCATCAAGCGCGAAGGGGTGGCTGCTGCCAGTTGCGACGGCCACCTATGGGTTCGCGCTGATCCAGCACTCCCGGGCGGTAGCTCTGCTCGGACTCGCCGCGGTCGTGCTCTTCATGTTCCTCGACGCCAACTACTTGCGACAAGAACGCGCCTATCGGCGCCTGTACGACACAGTTGCACGGGGCACGCGGGCCGTCCCGCAGTTCTCACTCGACCCATCCGAAGCTGACGATCCGATACCGGCGTCGGCGGGATGGCGTGAGCGAGTCAACACTGTTGTTGGCCGATGGGTACCGACCTCGAGCGTTTGGTCTTCGTGGTCGATTCTGCCCTTCTACGGCGCGCTCTTGCTGATGGGAGTTGGCATCTTTATCCGCGCAGTCCTCTCCTAGCTGCGGCCCAACCGGGGCCGACCGTGTACCTCGTCGGTAAGTGAAACGCCGAGAGGAACCAACGATGGCCAGCTTGAGTGATGTCGCGAGCGACGAGCGCACCGCGAGGATGGTGCTGTCCATGCTGGTCGAGCCCAATGACCCGGTGACAGGTCGCATCCTGTCCAGGCTGGGAGCAGTCGAGACGCTTTGGCTCGCTGAGCGTGACGGGGCGGTGGTGGGGCTGAGCCCCGTGGACGCGCAGGTCTGGCGCGACCACCTCAGCGTGCCAGACGCGAAGGAGCTCGCCGCACGTATCGACCAGGTGCAGCAATCGGGGGTTCGAGCACTGATCTCAGGCGATAGCGATTATGGCCCGTCTGCCGATGCAGCTGTCCGAACTCAACGGACGCGGTGCGGGACGATAGGCCCCCGACCGGGTCGGCGAGGTGGCGTCGATCGGAGTGCCCTTCTGGGTTGGGCGCGCTGCCGACGACTAAGCGTGGCCGTTCGACGTGCAGGTAGAGATGACCAGTCGGCTCGGCACCGAAGTCGTCGTCGCGCCATCTGCCGCGCATGTCCCCACCGTCGAGGCGCCTCGGGAGTTCGTCGACAGCTTGCGCCTGCTGAGCATCATGCTCGAGGGAGAAGGTTATGCCCCTGACGTCAGCGTCGCGGCCTCGGCGAGGGCGGCGGCGAGATACGGTGCTGAAGCGCTGTTTCTCGACGCGGCGACCTCTGCTGGCGTTCCGGACGCGACCACTGTGCCGCCGTTGTCACCGGCTCCCGGCCCGAGATCGATGACGTAGTCGGCTGCGCCGACCACTCGCATGTCGAGTTCCACCATCACGACCGTGTTGCCCGCATCGACGAGAGTCTGAAGGTGGGTAACTAGACGGTCTGCGTCGGCACAGTGCAATCCGGAGGTCGGCTCATCGAGCACGTACAGAGTGTCGCCGCGCTGCGCTCGTTGCAGTTCGGTGGCCAGCTTCACACGCTGCGCCTCCCCACCGGAGAGCTCTGTGGCCGGCTGTCCCAAGCGCAGATAACCGAGCCCGACATCGACCAGCGAGGTGAGGGAGCGCATCACGTCGTACTCGCCGGCGAAGAACTCGTGAGCCTCTTCGACGCTCATCGCGAGGATTTCCGCGATGTTGCGCCCTCGCCAGGTGATCTCCAGGGTGCTCGATTGATAGCGGGTGCCATGGCAGTCGGGACACACGGTGTAGACCGAGGGCAGGAAGAGCAGCTCGACCATCACGGAGCCTTCACCCTCACAGGTCGGGCAACGGCCGCCTGCGACATTGAAGGAGAACCGACCGGGCTTGTATCCGCGTGTCCGAGCTTCCAGCGTCTCGGCGAACCGGCGCCGCACATGATCGAAGAGTCCTGTGTAGGTCGCGACGTTGGAGCGGGGCGTGCGGCCGATGGGTTTCTGGTCGATGCTCACCACACGCCGGACGGTCGTGAGATCGCCCTCGACCGACCCTCCGAGTTCATCGGACTCGTCAGTGAGGAGCAGGGCGTCGGCCTCAGCGCTTTCCTCCTCGACGCGAGGGGCGTCTCCTTGCCTGGCGCCGATGAGGGCAGGCAGGACTTGACTGACAAGGCTGGACTTCCCCGACCCTGACACGCCAGTGACAGCCGTGAGCGTTCCGAGCGGTAGCGCCACAGATACGTCCCGCAGGTTGTTGCGGGTGACGTGCTCCAGCTGCAACCAGTCGTGGGCGGCACGGGGCTGGTGCGGTGGAAGGCCGCTGCCCCCGAAGATGTATCCGCGCGTCACCGACTCGTCGACCTCCGCGAGCCCGTCCGTGGGTCCGCTGTAGATCACGCGCCCGCCGCGTTCCCCGGCTCCGGGGCCGATGTCGACCAGCCAGTCCGCGTGCCGCATGACGTCGACGGAATGCTCCACGACGAAGAGGCTGTTGCCGCGCTGCTTCAGCCCGTCGAGGATACCCAGCAGCGCGGTGACGTCGTGCGGATGGAGACCGGCTGACGGTTCGTCGAGAACGTAGACAACACCGAACAGTTCCGACGTGAGCTGCGTGGCGAGTCGAAGTCGTTGTAGCTCCCCTCCGGACAGTGTCGGCGTAGTGCGACCTAGCGAGAGGTAACCGAGTCCGAGATCGATGATGGGGCGCAGGCGGTCCAGCAATTCTGCGCCCAGGCGGGCTGCCGCGGCGCGCTTCTCGACAGACTGATTCGGTGTGCGACGGACATCCGGCGCAGCGGAGTGCGCGGAGCCGCCAGCAGCAACGCGCTGCTCGACGGCTTCACGTCTAGTCGCGACGTCTACCACGGCGCCGGAGGTCTCGCCCTCGCGGTCAGACTCGGCGACGACGGACTCGAGGAGCTCAGCCAATTCACGCAGTGGCAAGGCTGAGAAGTCCGCGATATCGAGTCCTTCGAACGTCACCGTCAGTGCTTCGGGTTTGAGCCGCTTCCCATGGCACACCGGGCAGACCGCCGCGCTCATGAACTGGGCTACGCGGCGCTTCATCGACGCGCTCTTCGTGTTCGCGAAAGTGTCGAGCACGTACCGCCGCGCGCCGACGAAGGTGCCCGAGTAGCTCGGTTCGATTCCTGCTCGGATTGCCCGGCGCGCCTCGGCGAGTGTGAGTCGAGAGTGGACGGGAACGAAGGGGGTCTCGTCGGTATAGAGGATCCAGTCCCGATCCTTCTTCGGCAGATCCTTCCACGGTACGTCGACGTCGTAGCCGAGCGCGACGAGCACGTCCCGCAACTGGTGGCCGTGCCAGGCGGTCGGCCACGATGCGATGGCGTGCTCCCGGATGGTGAGTGAGGGATCGGGCACCATCCGCTCCTCGGTCACCGCGTACACTCTGCCGATGCCGTGGCACTCGGGGCACGCGCCCTGCACGGTGTTCGCGGAGAAGTCCTCGGCGTAGAGCATCGGCTGACCGTCTGGGTATTCACCGGCTCGCGAATAGAGCATCCGAACCACACTCGACAGCGTGGTAATGCTGCCTACAGAGGAGCGCGCGCTGCGCCCTCCGCGCTGCTGCTGCAAGGCGACTGCGGGCGGCATCCCGGTGATGGAGTCGACGTCGGGGACACCCGCCTGGTCGATCAGTCGCCGCGCGTACGGGGCAACTGACTCCAAGTAGCGCCGCTGCGACTCCGCGTACAACGTGCCGAAAGCCAAGGAGGACTTCCCGGATCCGGACACGCCCGTGAACACAACCATCGCGTCACGCGGAACCGTGAGATCGACGTCCTTGAGGTTGTGTTCGCGGGCACCACGCACCCGGACATCGGGCTGGACGTGGGTGGACACTGAGGAAAGGTGATCCATTTCGGAACTGTACCAAGCGGGTCTCGTGGTAAGCAGGTTCATCGACCGTGGGAGGCAAGACGATGCGGCTGTTTACCATCGGGTTCGCGAAGAAGAAGACGCGCGAGTTCTTCGGTCTGCTCTCCGACAGCGGCGCGACGGCTCTTGTTGACATACGGCTGCGGAACCGTTCGCAGCTCGCAGGATTCGCGAAGCGAGACGACCTCGAGTTCTTCCTCAGTGAGATTTGCGACATGCATTATCGGCAGGAGTTGCTCCTCACCCCGACAGAGCAAGCGCTACGTGACTACCAGCATCTCTTGTAACAGGTGGTGGCGTCGTCCTCACCCGTCGGATGCGGACGGGTTAGGCTCCGGCTTCAGTCTCGTCGGGAGCGAGATCGAGCACACGGGACGGCAGCGCGCGACGTAGCCACGGAAGCCGGAACTTGTCAAGGTGATTGAGTCCAACGGGTGTTACGCGGCCGCCTGATCTGCCGCAGGTTCGGTGCCGTCGATGACGGCGGGCTGGTTGATCCACGCCTCGGTGGGCAGGTCCAGGATCTTCGGCCCTCGGTCCGTGGCTCCGAATCGTTCGGGATGGGCGCGACGAGCCTCAGCGAGGACGATGGAGCGCTCCGCGGCCTTCTGGGCAGCGAGCCCGAAGTGAACGTCTGCGGGGGTGTGCAGACCGATTCCGCTGTGCCGGTGATCGTGGTTGTACCAGGTGACAAACGTTTCCATGAACTGTCGGGCGTGGTGGATCGACCCGAAGCGCTCCGGGAACGCCGGCCCGTACTCGAGGGTCTTGAACAGCGATTCGGAGTACGGGTTGTCGTTGGAGACCTTCGGGCGCGAGTGTGAGCGGGTCACCTCGAGATCGGCGAGCAGGGCAGCGACGGGTTTGCTGGTCATCGACGTCCCCCGGTCCGCATGCACGACGTTCGGGATACCGTGCACGGCAAAGATTTCGGTCATGAATTCCACCGCGAGCAAACCGGATTCGCGGGTCTGGACGTGTACTCCGACGATGTAGCGGGAGTAGATGTCGACCATCACGTAGGCGTCGAAGTAGACGCCCTTGGTCGGGCCGGGCAACTTGGTGATGTCCCAGGTGTAGACCTGCCGCGGCGCGTCGGCCACCAACTCCGGACACGCCTTGGCGGGAGCCGGGCCTGCCGCCGGCGGTCGCTGACCTGCGTGTTCTCCCGCAGGACCCGGTACATCGTCGACACCGAAAACAGGTAGGTGCCCTCGTCGAGGAGTTGCGCGTAGACCTCGAGCGGGGCCTGGTCGACGAACCGGTCGCAGTCGAGCGTGCTGAGCACAGCGGCGCGTTCTTCGGGAGTGAGCTTGTTCGCCGGCACCCGCCGCGGGGGCGCCGTATCCCGCGCCGGGGCCGCGGCCCGGGTCTTGTCACGGACGGCCGTCGACCGCACAACCGACGTCAATGTTGTTGCGGCCCTGGTGCTGACACCGGCTGCGGTGAGAGTGTGGTGGGCGGCCATCAACGCTTCTTGCGCGGCTCGTCGGTGTCCGCGCTCTCGTAGATCTGTTCCAAGAGCGCGTGCGCTTTTCCCATGATCTCGAGGGCCACCTCGGTCGTCGCGAGACGCTTGTTGGTGCGGTCGAGTTCACGCCGCAGGCGGGCGATCTCGGCCTGCTCGGCGGTCAGCTTCCCGACCTTCGCGTCGGCCGGCTTGTCGTCGAGGACACCGGCGTCGCGTTGCTTGCGCCACTCACTGATCAGGGACGAGTACAAACCCTCCCGGCGCAAGTAGGCGCCGCCCTCGCTTCGCTCGCAGGCCTGCTCGTACGCGGCCAGATACGCGAGCTTGTCCGCCGGTGAAAAAGCGCGGCATCGGCGCGGGCCATCCGATCGGGGATGCGAAGAGTCCATGCGGGCATTGTCCCCGGCCACGGCCAGGCTGGAAATCGTCATCGAGGAGTTGATCCGTATCTCGCCCTGCAGGCGGGGTTGCTGTGAAGCGCTGGACTCAACTCACCCTGACACGCAGGGGTTCCGTAGCACTCCCGGTGCGGCGGACGTAGCCTTCACCGAGCGAGATGGCGTGTGCGGCGGCATCCGCATCGTGAACACAAGTATGGCTGCCATCGTCGACGTGACGAGTTTGACCGCCAGCAGCCAAGGCAACATGGCGGGGTCCCAGGCCAGCAGCACGGCACCGAGGAGCGCGCCAGCACCTAGCCAGCCGAACGCACCATCTCAACGCGAGCGAACTGCGCATCGTGAGACCCGTCGCTGGGACGCAATGCTGTCAGGAAGGCGTATAGCGATCCGTAGTGCAGCTGCATCCCGGCGGCGCAGATCGCGCTCCCGGCAATCGCCCCGGGCCAACCGGGTACGAGTAGGTAGACGAGCATCGCGATGGCTCGGAGCAACTGTCCGGTGCCGATCACCCTGCGAGGGCCAACTCGGTCGACCAGCGTCCCGGCGAGCACGGGGAACAGCAGTCCGACGCCTGCCCCGATGCCCAATGCGAGGCCCGCGTCCGTAACCGAGAATCCGCGAACTTGGATGAGGAAGAGTGCCGCAACGGGGAGGTACATTCCCGCGCCAGCGCTGTCGAGGGCGACGAGCGCCCTGCCATCGGGTGTTCTTGTTCGCTCGGGCAGGTGTATCGACGCGCCCCGCGACGTCTGACGACTCAGGAGCGCACTTCCTGGGTTCGTGTGCCTCGGCGGCTGGCTTCGAGGGCTGAGGTGAGCGTTCGAGCGTCGTAGTTACCCAGCAACCGTCGGCCGTCTACGAAGAACGTCGGGGTGGCGTGCGCCCCGCTTGCATCGGCGCTTTCGAGATCCCGCTCCACACGGGCACGTACGGCGGCACTATCGAGGTCAGCCGTGAACTGGGCGACATCCAGGCCCAGCTCTTCGGCGTAGCGGATCAGATCTTCGCGCTCGAGCGCATCTTGCCGCGTGAAGACGAAGTCCAGCCACGGCCAGAACATCCCCTGATTCGATGCCGCCTCCGACGCTCGTGCGGCTATGGGGCCGTGAGGGTGATGTGGCAGATGGCGAACGACATACCGGAGATCGTCCCCGAACCGGCTGCGAAGGTCCTCCCAGGAACCCGTTGCGTGCGCGCAATAGGGGCATTCGAAGTCGATGTACTCGACGAGCGTGAGCTGGGCGTCCTCTGGTCCGCGGATGTGGTCGACTTCAGGATCAACGGGTGGTGTGAGCACCATCGGCAGATCTGCCGTCTCCTCTCCCCAGCGTTTCGCAGCAACCCGGAAAATCAGCCAACCAAGCGCGGTAGCGAGCACCATCGCGACCAACACGCCGACGGTCGCTTGCCGACCCAGGTCGGACGTCGAGCCGAACGCGAGGCCGATCACCAGGAGCGACACGGTGAACCCGATCCCCGAAAGCGCCGCGCCGCCAAACACGCTGCCCATCCCGACACCCTCGGGTAGCCGACCGGCTCCAAGCTTCACAGCGACGAAGGTGGCGAGACCGATGCCGAGAAGTTTGCCGAGCACGAGACCCACGATGACTCCCCACGTCACGGAGGACTGGAAGGAATCGACGAGCAGGCCGCCGCGCAGGTCGACGCCAGCGTTCGCGAGCGCGAAGATCGGGACGATGACGAGCGCGGTCGGCATGCGCAAGACCTCGTGCATGCGTTCATTTACCGAGATACCTCGCGCCAAGCCTCGATCGACTGCGCGGGCCGATCCCGCGCTCGGCGACTGCCAGAAGTCGCGGAACAGCTGACGAGCCGCGACCACCTGTTGCCGACGAGTCGGGTAGGCGGGGATAAGGAGTCCTGCGACCATGCCCGCGAGGGAGGCGTGGACTCCGGAATCAACGGTCGCGAACCAGAGCACAATGACAATCAGCACGTACGGTGTGCCGCTCCATTGCCGCGAACGACCCAGAAGCCACAACCCGGCGAGGCAGGCAACTGCGATCAGCAGCGGAACGAGCCGGATCTCGTCGCTGTAGACAATGCCGATGATGGAGACGGCGAAGAAGTCATCGACGACGGTGAGGGTGAGTAGGAACACCCGCAACTGGCCGGAGAGTTTCGGACCGACGAGCGCGAGGGCACCCAACAGGAACGCGGTGTCGGTACCGACCACCGCGCCCCATCCACCGAGCCCGTCGCCGCCCGCGGCGGCCACGATCAGGATGTAGAAAACTGCGGGCAGTGCCACGCCAGCGACGCCAGCGATCAACGCGAGACGCGCGCGGCTGGCGTCTCGGAGCGTCCCATGCGCGAACTCCTGTCGCACCTCGAGGCCAACGACGAAGAAGAAAACCACCATGAGGCCGTCGTTGATCCAGTGGTGCAGGTTCATGTGCAGTCCGAACACGCCGACATCGAACCCGATCTCGACATCCCACAGCCCGAAATAGGCCTCGGAGAGTGGCGAGTTCGCCCAGAGCAAGGCGACCGCTGCGACGACGACCAAGAGCAAAGCCGAACCCGACTCCGTGCGAATCGTTCGCCAACTAATGCGCCGTTCCATCTGCCCACTCGACATGCGGGAAGCATATCGGACCCCAAGGTCAGCGCCCGGCGGCGAGACTTGTCGACCGTGCAGCGCGCAAGGCCGAATGGAGACGAAGCGGGTTATGGGGCTCATCGCATTTGAGGGTGTAGCAGTGGTCTGAATCCTCCGGTTTCGAGGAGCGATCGGGCGATGTAGTTGGTGAGGTTGCGGAAGCCGAGGGCGGAGCCGCGGAGGTGCTCGAGGCGGCCGTTGATCGCCTCGGTCGGGCTGTTCGAAGTGCCGGGCCGGTCGAAGTAGGCGAGCACGTCGGTGGCTCGTCGTTTCAGTGTCCGCCCGAGTTTGCCGATCTCCTTGAGCGCTAGCCAACTCGCTGCTTGCGAATGCCGAGACCCGGATCGTGTACCGGCAGGAGTCCGACCAGCTCGGGCCGACCGCGACCACGCTCGGCCTAACCGGTACTGAGCAGCAACTCTTGCCGAACCTCGGCGTCGGCCAAGGCCTGTGGCGGATCAAGGCCAGGAGCTTCGTCTGCCAGCACCAACTCCACCCGGCGGAGCTCGCCCTGTTCGACACCAGCAGCCGCGCAGCAGGAGGCCACCGATGAACCTCACCAGCCCACGCCGATCCACCCCAACCGACGAAGATGCCACGGCTCCCGTCGAGCTGCCGCACGTCCTCGTCACCGTCGCCGAAGACGGCACGCTCACCGCGACGGTCGATGGAACACCGTTCCCGTCACCGGAGGTGAGCGCGTGGACGCGGGCGACGTTCGGGTCGCTCATGGGTGCCATCACCCAGGACCGCACGATCGCGGTTCGGGTCGAGGTGCGCGAGAGCGACGGCAGCGTCTTCACCGACATCCTCCGCACCCGGAAGCCACGACGGGCAGTGGCCTCGTCCGAGACCCCTGTGCCGGAGACTCGTCGGAGTCGCCACGCCCGACGGGTGCCGCGCTTGGCTGAGGTCACCGCCGATGGGTTCGTGCCCGGAGAGGATGTCGCCGTCGCGGCGATCGTCTCCCACACCGACGCCACCGGAACCGGCGAAGCCCGCGCAATCATCGACCTCGACGTCCTGTCCGACGCAAGCACACACGAGGTGATCCTGCTGGGGCGTATCTCGGGCACGCGCGCGGTGCGGCGGCTGCCATGAACCAGCGGCAAGCCAGTGGCATGGGCGACGAACTCACCAACGCCGCCCTCATTGGCTTGATCGGCATGTTCGGGATCGCTCTTGTTCTCCGCGCCGCCGGTAGCGTCGCCGCGTTCCTCACCGGCACACCGCAGCCCGAAGCCGGCGACCGCGCTCGGTGCCGACGGGCTCAACCCGGTCGTTTACTGGCTTGTCAGCGCGGCGCTTCTGGGTGGGCTCGCCGCAGGGATCGTCTGGGTGTGGATCGTTCTGCGTCGGTACACGCGGAAGACAGAGACCGACCCGCGCCGACTCGCGGGGATCGCGACCAGCCACGAGGTCAAAGGCCGCAGCATCCGCGAAGGCACTGCTTAACCGCGCGGCCACCCTGCGACCCTCCGTGGAGTCACCAGCCCCGCAGGATGTCGGGTACCTCCTGGGTGCCAGCCGTAGCACGAAGGTCTGGGCATCGGTCGAAGACTCGATCCTGCTGATCGGCCCACCCCGCTCAGGCAAGGGCCTGCACGTCGTCATCAACGCGATCCTCGACGCACCCGGCGCGGTCGTCACGACCAGCACGAGGCCCGACAACCTCACCGCGACCCTTCGCACCGGCATCACGATGCTGCGCTCCGCGCCGCCCATCGTCACCGATCTGCGCGCCTGGCCGACCCGGGCCGATGCCGCGCAACTCGGCAGGGACCGCTACGAACTCGAAGCACTGCTGCGTCGCCGTCCCGCCTCCTGAGCGCGGACCTGGGCGCGGAAGCGCACCTGCCTGACACAGCGGCCACGCACGGCTGGTCGCCCGAGTCCAGGAGGACGCCATCATGGCCATTCGCACCCACCAGTCCATTTCCGGTTTCGTCGCCTCGGACCCGCAGCTCAGTTACACCGAGCGCGGTGACGCGCGTCTGTACATGAAGGTCGGGATCGAGCACTACCGCAAGGAGCCCGATAACACCTTCACGCAGTTCGAGACGACCTTCCACGATCTCATCGCGTATCGCGGTGCTGCTGAGCAGGGAGCCGAGCGGCTCGCCAAGGGCGACAACATCATCGCCGACGGACGGGTGCGCGACTACTCCTACGAGCGAGGCGGCCAGCGGTACGAAGGCGAGGAGTTCATCGCAACGCGCATCGGTCACGACCTGGCCCGAACCCGCTACGAGGTGGACCGCAGCGAACGCACTTCCGGCCGGGACGCAACGGCTTTCGCCGCTCCGCAGCAGGCTGCGCCGTCCAACGCGACCGCCATCGGAATGTGAGCGACTTCGCCATGACCGATCAGTTCTTCCCAGAGCACGACGACACGCCGCCCGAGGCAGGCCCGGCATCACCTCGATTCGACGTGCCCGAGCCGCCGCACCCGGTCAACTGGAACCTGCTGACCGCCAACGATCTCGAAGCCGAGTTGCTCGAACTGAACCGCTGGGTGGACTGGCTCCGCCACACCTACGGACTTCCCGCAAGCGTCGTACCGCCGTACGGGCACCGCCACCCCGAACTCCTCTGGGAGCTGTCGGCGCTACACCTGCACTGGCTGTGCGCGTACGACCCGGAGCAGAACGGGTCCGCACCGCTCGGCTGGCACCGCGACTTCGCCGATAGCCGCGCCCGCCTTCGCGACTGGGTGGCGGCGTGCGGCACTCGGCTCGAAAGGGACCGCCCGACTCGCCAGACGAGCTGGCCCGGTGAAGACCCCGCGCAACCCATCGAGGACTCACCGATCACGGATCGCGATGAGGACTTCGTTCGGTTCGTGATCGACATGGTGGACGCGCGCCAGGAGGCAGAGGATGCCTTCTTCGCGGGCGTCGACCCGGAGACCGGCGAGGTGTGAGTCGTGGCGCGCCGCTATGAACGGAAGACCGGGCAGCGTCAGCAGAGCGAGCGCGAGCTGACAATCCGCGCCGAGTTCCACGAACCGCCCGACCTGGACAAGCTCTGCGAGCTGCTGATCCGCCTGGCACTCCAGCAATCGGGCTCGTGCCGCTCGGGAGATGCGACGCGACCGAAGCGCCCTCGTGCCGCGACGAGCGCGTCGTCGTAGAATGTAGGCATCCGTCGCGGATGGCGGATGTTGTGGTCCTAGCGCTTCGCCTCGGCGGGGCAAAGTAAACGTGGCCGATTCGGCCTAGTCCTACAGCCTTCGGGCTCTTCTCACGATCAACATCCGCTCTCACAAGTCCGCGTCGGCAGGACCAGTGACTGTGGAGAAGAGCCATGACGATCATCGACGCGGACCGCACCGCGATAGACAGCCTCGTAGCGCCAACCCCGTTCCCCGGATCGTTCGCCGTCTCGTACCTGCGGGTCTCCACGAAGAAGCAGGCGGAGAAGGGTGGCCAGGCGGAGGGCTTCTCGATCCCGGCGCAGCGCGAGGCGAACCAGCGCAAGGCCGACCAGCTCGGCGCAACGATCATCGAGGAGTTCGTCGACGCTGGCGAGTCCGCGCGGAAGGCCGACCGGCCCGAACTGATGCGGATGATTCAGTACGTCGTGAAGCACAAGACGAACTACTGCATCGTCCACAAGGTCGACCGGCTCGCCCGCAACCGCGCCGACGACGTGACCATCCACCTCGCACTCAAGGACGCCGGCGTCACGCTCGTGTCTGCGACGGAGAACATCGACGAGACTCCATCGGGGATGCTGCTGCACGGCATCATGTCCTCGATTGCCGAGTTCTACTCCCGCAACCTCGCCACTGAGGTCGTCAAAGGCTTGTCGCAGAAGGCCGCGCAGGGCGGCACAGTGACGAAGGCGCCGATCGGCTACCGCAACGTCGGCGTGCGCGACGACTTCGGGCGGGAGGTACGCACCGTCGAGATCGACGAGGAACGAGCCCGACTGGTCCGGTGGGCGTTCCAGGTGTTCGCATCCGGTGGCTGGACGACCAGCCAGCTCCACCATGAGCTGGTGGCGCGCGAGCTCACGACGGCAGCGTCGCCGCGGCGGCCTTCTCGGCCCATCGGGAAGTCGTCGGTGCATCGGATGCTGACGAACCCGTACTACAAGGGCAGCGTCCGCTACCAGGGAGTGACGTACGCGGGAGCGCATGAAGCGATCGTCCCCAACGAGGTGTGGGATCAGGTGCAGACCGTGCTCGGCACGCACCGCTCGGCAGCCGATGCCACCCAAGTGCACGAGCACTACCTGAAAGGGACGGTGTTCTGTGGGCAGTGCGGCTCGCGGCTACTGGTGTGCAACGCCAAGAGCAGTCAGGGCACGATCTACCCGTACTTCGTGTGCGCGAGCCGGCATGCAGGACGAGGCGACTGCACCCGGCAAGCGATGCTGATCGAGCAGGTCGAACGGCTCATCGAGCGCTTCTACGCCAAGGTGCAGATCGACCCGGAAACGATCGAGGCGATCTCGGCGATGATTCATGCCCGGTTCGACGAGATGATGGCGGAAGGAGCCGCCGAGCTCGCCGACCTAGCGTCCCGGAGAACCCAGCTCGAAGGCGAGCAGCAGAAGCTGCTCCAAGCCCACTACGCCGGAGCGATCCCGCTCGACCTCCTCAAGCGCGAGCAGGACCGGATCACCGCGTCGCTGGAGACCATCGAGCACCGGATCACCACGCACCACGGCCACTACGCTGATGCGCGGGCGAACCTCGATGACTCGCTGAAGCTGCTGTCCAACGCCGCGGACCTCTACGAGCACGCCGACGACCCGAACCGCCGCCTGTGCAAGCAAGCGCTGTTCAAGGCGATCTACATCGACGAGGACAACGACGTGCGCGTCGGCTACCGCAACCCGTATGACGGGCTGAGCCTGTCCGGCCTCCATGCCGACGCCCTGAGCTGGGCCGCCGAGGCAAAGAAGACGGGCCAGGGGCGAACTTGCGACCAAGGGCGGACCCTTGGTCGCAAGTTCACACCTGACCCGTTTGGGGTGAGTGACGGGACTCGAACCCGCGACAGCCAGGATCACAACCTGGTGCTCTACCAACTGAACTACACTCACCATTGCATTCGCTGGCAACCTTTCGGTGGCTTGCGCCTGCGGTACAGATACTAGCCTGACGAAGACGAAAAAGACGAATCGGCTGGTCAGGCCGGTCCCAGGTCCTTCACGACGGCTGCAAGATCGGCCGGAGTGGGGCCGGGAGGCGCCACGAAGGCCGTGCGCCGGTAGTAGCGCAGTTCGCGGATCGACTCCTTGATGTCCGCTAGTGCCCGGTGCGACAGGCCCTTCTCCGGCTGACCGAAGTAGATGCGCGGATACCAGCGCCGGCACAGCTCCTTGATCGAGCTGACGTCCACCATGCGGTAGTGCAGGTAGTTGTCGAGCTCGGGCATGTCGCGGGTGATGAACGCGCGGTCGGTCGCGATGGAGTTGCCGGCCAGCGGCGCCGTGCCCGCCTCGGTAACGTGCTCCCGGATGTACGCGAGGACCTGCTTCTCCGCTTCGGCGAGGCTGACCGTCGAGCGGCGCACCTCTTCGGTGAGGCCGGACCGCTCGTGCATCTGCTGCACGACTTCCGGCATGTCGGCGAGGGCGTCGTCATCGGCGTGGATCACGATGTCCACGCCCTCGCCGAGCACGTTGAGATCACTGTCGGTGACCAGAGCCGCGATCTCGATCAGTTTGTCGCTGCCGAGACGCAGCCCCGTCATCTCACAGTCGATCCATACCAGTTTGTCCTGCACGACAGACAGACTATCCACCGACGCCGCACCCATGAGGCGCGGCGTCGACGGTCCGGTAGGAAACGGGCACCCTCACGCCTTCACGGAGGCCGTGCGCGGCGCCGCCGGACGGGTGGAACGACGTGCCGCCGGGGTGTACTGCCGGTCGAGGGTCCGGCCCACTGTGCTCACTTCCGGGGCGGTGAAGTCGTGCCGAAGGAAGGACTCGGGGGAGTCGTCGAGGATCTCCATCCACGGTGCCGGCAGCGGCGGAGCGACGGTGCCGGTGAGCGTCGAGGGGTAGCTGTTGTTGCGGTAGCCCATGATGTCGCGCTTCTTGTCCTGTTTCCACTGCTTGAACACCTCCCCCTGGCGTTCGACGTGGAACTCGGGGTAGTCGGTGCGGTCGACGAGATCGCGGATGTACGCGGCCTGGAAGTCGATTTCCTCCACCGGCGACGACAGCTTCTCCTCGCGTGCCCGCCAGTGGTCGATGTCCTGCTCGCGGGTGTCGAGGTCGGGCAGGTCGACGCGGCCGAGCATGAAGTCGCGTGCGTACCAGGCTTGGGCGTCGAACATGTTGAACGTGAAGTACTGGTCCTGTGCGCCGAGGTACATCAGCTTCGGGTTGCGCTGGAAGAAGATGCCCTTGTAGATGTCGCGCGGGTAGAGCCGGTTGTCGGTGCGCAGTGCGAGTTCGTCGGGCAGGAACGGGTAGTGGTGTTTGTACCCCGTGCACAGCACGATGGCGTCGACCACGCGGGTGCTGCCGTCACGGAAGTGGGCGACCTTGCCGTCGACATGGGTGAGCAACGGCACCTCGGAGAACTGCTCGGGCCAGTGGTGACCCATCGGTGCGCTGCGGTAGCTGAAGGTGACCTGTTCGGCGCCGTACTTGATGCATTGCGTTCCGATGTCCTCGGCCGAGTAGCTGCTGCCGACGAGCAGCAGTCGCTTGCCGGTGAACTCGCGGGCGTCGCGGAAGTCGTGGGCGTGCAGCACACGTCCCGGGAACCGGTCGAGACCGTCGAAGTGGGGGACCTGCGGGGTGGAGAAGTGTCCGGTGGCGACGACGACGTGGTCGAACTCGTCGGACTCCAGCGCGCCCCGGTCGTGGTTCATCACCGTCACGGTGAATTTCTGCGTCTCGTCGGACCACTCGACCCACCGCACCGCAGTGTTGAACCGGATGTACTTGCGCACGTCGCTCTTCTCGACGCGACCCATGATGTAGTCGAGCAGGACGGCGCGCGGCGGGTACGACGGGATGGGGCGTCCGAAGTGCTCCTCGAAGGAGTAGTCGGCGAACTCGAGGCATTCCTTCGGGCCGTTGGACCACAGGTAGCGGTACATGCTCCCGTGGACGGGCTCACCGTGCTCGTCGAGTCCCGTGCGCCAGGTGTAGTTCCACATTCCTCCCCAGTCGGGCTGCTTCTCGTAGCAGACGATGTCGGGGATCTGCTCCAGACCGGCCTTTCGGGCTGCTTCGAAAGCGCGCAGCTGTGCGAGTCCACTGGGACCTGCTCCGAGAATGGCGATCTTGGGCGTCAATGTGTTTCTCCTGTGTTCGTGGAATATGTCGCGTAGTTCGTTGCTAGGGCGTGTCTCATAAAGGTTGCGTGGTCCGGCTGAAACTCTGAAGGGGTGTCGCGTTTCCAGCTCCTCTCGGATGATCAGTGGGCGTTGATCGCGCCGTTCCTCCCGTCCCGGACGGGCCGCCAGGGTCGCCCGTTCTCGGACGCGCGGATGATCGTGGAGGGCATCATCTATCGGTATCGGTGCGGGATCGCGTGGCGCGATCTGCCGCGGGAGTTCGGCCCCTGGCAGACGGTGTGCCGGTCGTGCGGCCGCCTGTATCCAGTGAAGCGCGTGCGTCCGACCACTGGCGCCCGGAGGGGCGGATCTGAGTGGGGCAGGCGTGGACCTGTGCGGTACTCACGGCGGCATGGGGCAACGCGACGCCATAGGCTGGGGGCGTGCTGCTCTCGGATCGCGACATCAAGGCCGAACTCGAGTCGGGGCGGATCGGGCTCGACCCGCTGGACCTGGGGATGGTCCAGCCGTCGAGCGTGGATGTGTGGATCGACCGCTTCTTCCGGCTCTTCGACAACCACAAGTACCCGTTCATCGATCCGGCCGAGGACCAGCCCGACCTCACGCGCCTCGTGGAGGTCGCGGCGGACGAGCCGTTCGTGCTGCACCCGGGGGAGTTCGTCCTCGGCTCGACCTTCGAGACCGTCACCCTGCCCGACGACATCGCGGCGCGGCTGGAGGGCAAGTCGTCGCTCGGCCGCCTGGGCCTGCTGACGCACTCGACCGCCGGCTTCATCGATCCGGGCTTCTCCGGGCACGTCACGCTCGAGCTGTCGAACGTCGCGACCCTGCCCATCAAGCTCTGGCCCGGCATGAAGATCGGGCAGCTCTGCTTCTTCCGCCTCACCTCGCCCGCCGAGAACCCCTACGGCTCCGGCGCGTACGGGAACCGCTACCAGGGCCAGCGCGGCCCTACCGCGTCGCGGTCGTTCCAGTCGTTCCACCGCACCGACGTCTCGCTCGGCGCCCACGACTGAGGCGCGTCAGAGCAGCTGGCGCCAGTTCGCCCGCGCGAGGTCGAGCAGCTCGTCCCCGCGCCCCGACATCACGGTGCGCAGCGCGTACAGGGCGAAGCCGCCCACCTGCTTGGCCGTGACGTTCGGCGGCATCGACAGCTCCTGGCGCTCGGTGACGACGTCGAGCACGGCGGGGCCGTCGTGGGCGAGGAACTCGGCCACGGCATCCGGCAGCTCGTCCGAGCGCTCCACGCGGATGCCTCGGATGCCGAGCGCCGCGGCCACGTCGGCGAAGTTGGGGTTGCTCAGCCCGGTGCCGTAGGTGACGAAGCCCGCCGCCTTCATCTCGAGCTCGACGAAGTTGAGCGACGCGTTGTTGTAGACGACCGTCTTCACCGGCAGCTCGTTCTGTGTGAGTGTGATGAGCTCGCCCAGCATCATCGCGAGCCCGCCGTCGCCCGCGAGCGCGACCACCTGGCGACCCGGCGCCGCCGTCTGCGCGCCGATGCCGTGCATCAGCGCGTTGGCCATCGACCCGTGGCTGAACGATCCGATGAGGCGCCGCCGGCCGTTCATCGTGAGGTAGCGGGCCGCCCACACGGTGGGCGACCCCACGTCGGCGGTGAAGACGGCGTCGTCCGCGGCGGCCTCGTCGATCAGCCGCGTGAGGTATTGCGGATGGATCGGCTCGGATCCGCGCCGCGGCACGGCCAGTTCGTCGAGCTTGGCCCGCGTGCGCAGGTAGTGCTCGCGCGCGTCGTCGAGGTGCGAGCGATCGCGCCCCTCGTTCAGGCGCGGCACGAGCGCGGCGGCGGTCGCGCCCACATCGCCCACGAGGCCGAGGTCGAGTGGGTGGCGCCGGCCCAACTGCGAGCCGCGGATGTCGACCTGGATCGTCTTCGCGTGATCCGGATAGAACTGCGGGTACGGGAAGTCGGTGCCGAGCATGAGCACGGCGTCGGAGGCGTCCATGGCGCGATAGCCCGAGGCGAAGCCGAGCAGGCCCGTCATGCCCACGTCGAAGGGGTTGTCGTACTCGATGTGCTCCTTGCCGCGCAGGGCGTGCACGATCGGCGCGTTCAGGCGATCGGCGAGCGCGATGACCTCGTCGTGGCTGCCCGCCGCGCCGGCGCCGGCGAGGATCGTCACGCGCTTGGCGGCGTTGAGCAGCTCGGCGGCCCGATCGAGCTCGGCGTCGCTCGGGACGACGGTGGGGTTCGCGCGCCGGATGACGGAGGTGCGGTTCGACACGGCGTCGGCGAGGGCGACGTCGCCGGGGATCACGACGACCGCGACGCCCTGCTCCTCGACCGCCGTGCGCATCGCGATCTCGAGCACGCGCGGCATCTGGGCGGGGTCGGCCACGTACTCCACGTACGAGCTGCACTCGCGGAACAGCTCCTGCGGGTGCGTCTCCTGGAAGTAGTTCGTGCCGATCTCGGACGTCGGGATGTGCGCCGCGATCGCGAGCACCGGCACGCGCGAGCGGTGGGCGTCGAAGAGACCGTTGATGAGGTGCAGGTTGCCGGGCCCGCACGATCCGGCCACGACGGCCAGTTCGCCCGTCAGCGCCGCCTCGGCGGCGGCGGCGAAGGCCGCTGACTCCTCGTGGCGCACATGCATCCACCGGATCGTGCCGTCCCGGCGCAGCGCGTCGGTGAATCCGTTGAGCGAATCGCCCGGGATGCCGTACACGCGCTCCACGCCGTTGGCGCGGAGGCTGGCGACGATGTTCTCTGCGACGGTGGTCATGCGGAAACCCCCCCTGGTCGGCCTGCTTCGAGGATACTCCCGGGCGGATCGGGTGGCGCGGGGCGGTTTGGCGGCGCGGGGTCGAGCGTCAGGCGGTGTCGCCGTCGACGTAGACCCAGCGCCCGCCGCGCTGCGCGAAGCGGCTGCGCTCGGTCATCGCGCCCGTGCCGTGCGGTGTGCGATAGCGGGCGGTGAAGAGCACCTCGTCGCCCGCGGCTTCGTGGACCTCGAGCCCCGTCCATTCCGTGCCGTCGTCGAGGTCGAGCGCGGCCGGGCGCGTGCGCGGGTGCCACGTGCGCAGCAGGTAGTCGGCGTCACCCACGGCGAAGGCGCTGTACCGCGAGCGCATGAGCTGCTCGGGCGTCTGCGCATGCCGAGCCCCGGTGTGCAGCGCCCCGCAGCAGGACGGGTAGGGATCGCCGGATCCGCAGGGGCAGGCGCGCGCGAAGCTCACCGATCCAGCGTACGGCGATGCCCCGGGCCGGGAGGGTCCGGGGCATCGCCGGCGGTGCGGGCTCGCGCGTCAGGCGGCGCGGCCGCGGTCGAAGCCGGCGAGGAAGCCGCGCTCGAAGGCGCGGTGCGCCATCATCCGTCCGCGCCGAAAGGGGTGCTCCGGTGCGTCGGGCGCGTCGGGTGCGCCGAGGTGGCGGCCCCAGCGCGGGTGCGGGCGCCGGCCGCCGTGGCCGTGGCCCTGGTCGTGGCGACGCGGGCGCGGACGGCGGCGACCTTCTCGGCGAGGTGCTCTTTGGCGGCTCGGCCGGCCCCGGTGAGGGACCAGCCGCCGTCGTCGAGGGCGATCCAGCCCAGCCCCGCCAGGTGCGCGAAGAGCTCGGGGTGGTCGTCGATCGCCGGAACGCGCGCCGATCCGTCGATGCGGTTCAGGATGCGCCAGTGCCGGCGGTCGATGGGCTCGTCGGCGAAGGCGGCGTCGATCTCGCGCGAGACGAGGCGATCGACCGCCTTGAGCCAGAAGGCCAGCGGACGGTCGGGGTGGTCGGGGGTGTGCGTGTCGTGGGTGCTCATGGCAGATCCTTCCGGGATCGGGTTGGGAGTTTCATGCCACGTAGCATATGTATGCACTATGACATGCGTCTCAAGTGCATGTCAAGTGGCATGTATCGTGGAGACGTGACTGCGCCCGATCCCGCTGACCAGATCGCCGCCGCGCTCGCGCGCCTGCGTGGGCTGCGTCCCGTCGCCGGCCGCCCCGGCCCCGACGGTGCGTCGCACGGGCCGCACGGGCACGGGCGCCGGCGCGGCCCGATGTCGTGGGGCGCCGTGACGCCCGACGACCTGGGCGACCTGCGCGAGGAGCTCGCCCGCCGCCGCGGCACGCGCCCCGAGGGTCCCGGTCCCGGGGGCCTCGGCCGCTCGGCCACGCGCGTGCGCATGCTCGAGGCGCTCTCGGACGCGGGCACGCCGCTCTCGGTCGGCGACCTTGCCGACCGGCTGCACATCGATCAGCCGCGCGCGAGCCGCGTCATCCAGACCGCCGTGCACCTGGGCCTGGCCCGCCGCGAGGCCGACCCCCGCGACGCGCGCCGCACCCTCATCGCCCTCACCGAGCACGGCGCGCACGCCGTCGCCGAGGCCCGCGGTGCCCGCGCCGACGCCGTGCAGCAGGCCCTCGGGGGCTTCACCCCGGCGGAGCGCGCCCAGCTCGCCGACCTGCTCACCCGCCTCGCCGACGCCTGGCCCCGCCCCGGCCGCTGATCCGGCCCCGCCCTGGTTAAGCGAGACAGCAACTGCGCGCCGAGACAGCGGCGTGACGACGCTGTCTCGGCGCGCGAATGCTGTCTCGCGGGAAGAAGGCCCCGGGTCAGCGCAGCTGCTTGACCGGCAGGAGCAGCAGCAGGCCGACGAGGATGACGCCGACGATCGCGAGGATGCCGTAGGTCGATCCGAAGGCGGCGACGACGACCGTCCACGCGCCCGCGGCCATCCAGCTCGAGGCGCGGCCCGTCGTCGCGTAGAGGCCGAAGATCTCGCCCTCGCGCCCCGCGGGCGTCACGCGCGCGAGGAACGAGCGCGACGCGGCCTGCGCCGGCCCCACGAACGCGCAGAGCGCGAGGCCGCCGATCCAGAACACCACCGGCCCCAGATCCACGAGGAAGAACACGGCCAGGCCTGCGACCGTCATGGATCCGAGCGCCGCGATGATGACGCGCTTGGCGCCGAAGCGGTCGTCGAGCGGACCGGGCGTGTCTCATAAACATCGTTGGCTCCAGGCGATCACCGCGTTGAGCACCACCGCGGCGCGGAAGACAACCGCGAGCTTGTCGTAGCGGGTCGCCAGCCCCCGCCATTGCTTGACGTCGCAGAAGCGCCGCTCCACGACGTTACGTCCCTTGTAGTCGACCGCGTCGAATCCAGGCGGTCGCCCTCCGCGCGACCCGCGTCGTTTCCGGTGCGCCTGCTGGTCGCGCGGTTGCGGGATCACGGCGCGGATGCCGCGGTCGCGCAAGTGACTGCGGATCGCTCGTGAGGAATACGCCTTGTCGCCACGGACCGCGTCCGGGCGCGTGCGCGGACGCCCGACCGGCCGCGCGACCCGAAGCCTGGACAACAGCGGCAGCAACGCGGGCGCGTCGCCAGACTGGCCGGGTGCGACCGCGATCACCAGGGGGAGGCCGTGGTCGTCGACGAGCTGGTGGATCTTCGTCGACAGTCCGCCGCGGGAGCGTCCGATCGCGTGATCAGGCGGCTCGACGGCCGGATTCGTGTAATTCGATCCAGCCCCCTGTGAGGCGCGTGAGGTTGGTCGCGTGCTGATGCGCACGAGCAATCGTGGAGTCCACCGATACCGTCCAGCCGATCTTCCCGTCCTGGTCTGCCGCAGCGAGCAGTCTCTGATGGATCCGGTCCCAGGTGCCGTCGCCGGCGAGGTTGCGATGCCATCGCCACACCGTCTGCCAGGGGCCGAACTCCCGCGGCAGATCGCGCCACGCGATCCCGCACCGATACCGATAGATGATGCCCTCCACGATCATCCGCGCGTCCGAGAACGGGCGACCCTGGCGGCCCGTCCGGGACGGGAGGAACGGCGCGATCAACGCCCACTGATCATCCGAGAGGAGCTGGAAACGCGACACCCCTTCAGAGTTTCAGCCAGACCACTCAACCTTTATGAGACACGCCCTAGCACACGTCGTTGTTTTTGCGAACGATCCTCACGTTGTCGACGGAACGGATTCTCGTAGAGAAAGTGCAGGTCAACGCGGTGTACTAGCTGGGAAACCGTGCCGCTGCGGTTGTGATCGGAATCACTGTAATGCGACAATTCCGGCATCCGATAAGAATGGTTCTTCCGTGGGTTCGACGGCCCGGTACCGTCGCAGTGGGCGAGGTCGAGGCCGGAGGGGGCGAGCATGACCGACAAGCCGGAGATCACCGCCGCGACCATCGCGGCCGGGTACGAGGTGATCGGCGAGGCGCTGGAACTGGGCACCGTCGTGCTCGACGGCGTCGCCGATCCCGACGCGCCGGTGCGCATCCCGCTCGCCACTCTGAATCGTCACGCGCTGGTCGCCGGTGCGACCGGCACGGGCAAGACCAAGACGCTGCAGGTCATGGCCGAACAACTGTCGGCGGCGGGGGTGCCGGTGGTGATGGCCGACGTGAAGTCCGATCTGTCGGGCCTGTCGGCCGCCGGCGAGCCCGACGATGCGGTGCTCAACCGCGCGGGCGACACCGGCGACGAGGACTGGACGCCCACGGGGCACCCTGTGGCCTTCTACTCGCTCGGTACCGACGGGGTCGGTATCCCCGTCCGCGCCACCGTCACCTCGTTCGGGCCGATCCTGCTCTCGAAGGTGCTGGGGCTCAACGCCATTCAGGAGTCCACTCTCGGGTTGATCTTCCACTGGGCCGACCGCAACGGCCTGCCGCTGCTCGATCTCGCCGACCTGCGGCAGGTGATCCGCCACCTGACGAGCGACGAAGGGCGCGGTGCACTCGACGATCTCGGTGCCGTGTCGCCCGCGACCGCCGGCGTCATCCTCCGCGCGGTCGTCAACCTCGAGAACGCGGGTGGGGACGGATTCTTCGGCGAACCCGAACTGGAGGTCGAGGACCTGCTGCGGGTGATCGACGGTCAGGGCACGATCAACCTGTTCGAGTTCGGCGACGAGGCCACTCGACCCGCGCTGTTCTCGACATTCCTGATGTGGTTGCTCGCCGACCTGTTCCAGTCGCTACCGGAGGTCGGCGACGTCGACACACCGCGGCTCGTGTTCTTCTTCGACGAGGCGCATCTGCTCTTCACCGATGCGTCGAAGGCGTTCCTGCAGCAGATCGAACAGACCGTGAAGCTCATCCGGTCCAAGGGCGTCGGTGTGGTCTTCTGTACGCAGTCGCCCACCGATATCTCCCGGAGCGTGCTCTCACAACTGGGAGCGCGGATCCAGCACGCGTTGCGCGCCTTCACCCCCGAGGACGAGGCCGCGCTCGCGAAGGTGGTGCGTACCTTCCCGAAGACCGACGCCTACGATCTCGCCGACGCTCTGACCGGTCTGGCGACCGGGGAGGCGATCGTGACGGTCCTGTCCGAACTGGGCACGCCCACGCCCGTCGCCTGGACGCGTCTGCGACCGCCGCGCTCGCTGATGGGCACAGTGGGGGAGAGCGCGATGCGTGCGTCGGCGCAAGCGAACCCGCTCTACGGGAAGTACGGCCGCACCATCGACCGGGAATCGGCCTACGAGAAGCTCACCGCATCGGTGGTCGGGGCCACCGACATCGAACCGATCCCGGACATGCCGTCGCAGGCGCCGGACGATGCCGGGGCGTCGGTCGTGGAGCAGGTGCTCGGCAGCGCAGCCGTGCGCAGCTTCATCCGCTCGGCGGCGTCCGCAGCCGGCCGCGAGATCGGCCGGAGCCTATTCGGCACAGGACGCCGCCGAAGGCGGTGAAGGAACGATTCGTTGGGCGGTGGCCCGTCAGCTGCCGCCGAGCTTCTTGTAGAACGCGCCGGCGATCGGGGCCGAGATGGACCGCGGCGAGAACTGACCGGCAGCCGACATGGCCTTGCTGATCACACCGGGCACGATGCGCATCCGGTTCGCGGCGAGCGCGTCGAGCGACACCTTCGCGGTGTGTTCGCTCGAGATCCACAGGAAGTCCGGGACCAGCTTGTCGACGATCGACGCCTCGGCCGGGTCGGGTTCCTCGGTGCGCACCGGGCCGGGGGCGAGCAGCGTGACATGCACGTCGGTGCCCTTGAGCTCACCGCGCAGGGACTCGGAGAAGGTGTTGACGAACGCCTTCGTCGCGGCGTAGGTGGCGTTGTTCGGGATCGGCATGTTGCCTGCGGCCGAACCCACCATGAGGATCGCGCCGGAGTTCCGCTCGACCATCTGCGGCAGCACCGCGAGGGTGAGGTCGTGGACGGCGACGGCGTTGAGCTCGACCTGTGCCCGCTCGTAGGCCGCGTCGAGCTCGGCGACCGCGCCGAAGGTGGCGATACCGGCGTTGTTGCACAGGATGCTGATGCGCCTACGTCCGAGTTCGTCGGCGAGTGGTGTCCGTGCGTCGCGGTCCGACAGATCGCAGGCGCGCACCTCGACGGTCACGCCGTGCTTCGCGCGCAGGGTCTCGGCGAGGACCTCCATCACCTCTCCGCGACGGGCGACCAGGATCAGCGAATGGCCGCGGGTGGCGAGTTCGGTTGCGAGGGCCTCGCCGATGCCGGAGGACGCTCCGGTGACGACGGCACGGGCATCGGGATGGGGATTCGGCAGAGTCACAGTGGGTCAGCGTAGCGGCAGGCTCGGGAGCGGCGACCGGGCCCGCCCCGGCCATGGGGCCGAGTCGTTCGGTGCCGCGCGACGGAGTCGTTCCATGCCACCGCAGCTCCGGAAGCCTAGGCTCCGGGGCATGAATGCGTTCACGGACACGGCGAGCGGGGCCGGGGAGGCCACGACACGTCGTCAGGTCGTCTCGTGGGGTCTGTGGGACTGGGGTTCCGCCGCGTTCAACGCCGTGATCCTGACGTTCGTATTCTCCGTCTATCTCACCGACGCGGTCGGCGACGACCTGCCGGGTGGGATCTCGGCGAGCACCTGGCTCGGATGGTCGCTCGGCATCGCCGGGTTCGTCATCGCTGTGACCGCGCCGGTGTCGGGCCAGCGGTACGACGCAGTCGGGCGACGGAAATGGTCGCTGGGCATCCTCACCGGGGTCACCGTCGCGGCGATGGCGGCGATGTACTTCGTGCGCGACGACTACCACTATCTGTGGCTCGGGCTGGTCCTGCTCGGCGTGGCATCCGTGATGGCCGAGCTCGCGCAGGTCCCGTACAACTCGATGCTGCGCCAGGTGTCGACGCCGGATGACATCGGACGGGTGTCGGGCTTCGGTTGGGCGATGGGCTATTTCGGTGGCATCGTGCTCCTGCTGTTGTGCTACACCGGGTTCATCGCCGGCGACGGCGACACCCGCGGTTTCCTCGGTGTCCCCACCGAGGGCGGCACCAACATCCGGCTCGTCGCGCTGTTCGCGGCCGTGTGGTTCGCGGTGTTCGCTGTGCCCGTGCTGCTCGCCGTCCCGGAGAAGCCGGTCGCGCGTGGCGACGTCGCCCGCCGCGCCGGTTTCGTCGAGTCCTACCGCGTGCTGTGGCGCGACCTGACGGAGTTGTGGCGGGCGGATCGTCGCACCATCTGGTACCTCGGGGCGTCGGCGTTGTTCCGGGACGGTCTCGCCGGCGTCTTCACCTTCGGGGCGGTCCTCGCCGTCACGGTCTACGGGATCGGAGCGGGCGACGTGCTGATCTTCGGTGTCGCCGCGAACGTCGTCTCCGCGGTGGGCGCACTGGTGGCCGGACGCGTCGACGACCGGGTCGGGCCCAAGGCGGTCATCGTGGGCTCGCTGGTCGCGATGATCGCGACCAGCATCGTCCTGCTCGTGGTGTCGGGTCCGACGATGTTCTGGATCTTCGGTCTGGTGCTGTGTCTGTTCGTCGGTCCGGCCCAGTCGTCGGCGCGGACCTTCCTGGCGCGCCTGACCCCGCCGGGACGGGAGGGGCAGATGTTCGGTCTCTACGCGACGACGGGACGTGCGGTGTCGTTTCTGGCACCGACGCTGTTCGGGTTCTTCGTGTGGTGGTTCGGCACCGACCGAGCGGGGATCGTGGGGTTGCTGATCGTGCTCGGCGCGGGCCTGGTGTCGTTGCTCGCCGTGCGGGCTCCCGAGACGCCGGAGCAGGCGTGAACCGGCTCAGTCGGTGATCGTGGCGAGCACCTGGTCGGCGGCGTTGCGGTGCCCGGCCGCGTTCGGATGCAGCGGGATCGATCCGGCGGCCGGCTGCAGGCCGGCCATCCACCGGGTCTCCGGATCGGCGCACACGTCGTGGTCGCGGCTCGAATCGCGCAGATCGACGTAGTCCACGTCCGCGGCCTCGGCCTGCTCGCGCATGACGGTGTTCAACCGGTCGATCTTCTCCTGCAGGTAGGTCGCGTCGTCGGGCCAGATCCGCTGCTCGGGGAAGCACCCGCCGTCGCGGATTCCGGTGGGATAGCCGACGAGCACGATGCGTGCCTCCGGGGAACGCCGGCGGATCTCGTCGATCACCGTGGTGTAGACGGGCGCGAAGGCGTCGATGGCGGCGTCGACACGGTCGGTGCCGTCCGGGGTGTTCGTGATCGCGCACGACGCGCCATCGGGTGGCGCCGAGAGATTGACGCATCCCAGCGCCAGCTGGACGAGACCGATGTCGTTGCCGCCGATACCCACAGTGACGAGTTCGGTGTCGGGGCGCAGCGCGTCGTACTGCGGTGGCACCGTCGCGTCGCGGAAGGTGGTCTGCGGCATCGCGAAGTCGAGTGAGGTGGCGGCGCCGCACGACGCGTCGACGAAGTCCTCGATACCGAGATCGGTCGCGACGAGGGTGGGGTAGTTGCTCGCCGACCGCCCGCACGGATCGCCGTCGGTCTGCGGCGGGATGCCGGGCCCGGAGGTGAACGAGTCTCCCAGGGCGACGTACGACGCGTAGTCCGCAGCCGGGGGCATGTCCTGCGTGTCGGCGCAGGCGACCGTGCCCACGGTCGTGAACGCGATTGCGGCGCAGGCGATGACCCCCGACCGTCGGAGAAGTCTCGGCATCGTCACAGTGGACCTCGCAATCCGGTGGGTGGATGTTTCCGAGGCTACAGGTGTGCCGGTGACCGGAACGGGCGCCGAACGCCGACCGGTCGGGTCGATCGAATACCGACCGTCCCGCTCATGCCTTGAAGTAGACGATCTGGTGCGAGGTCGCGAGCAGAACGCCGTCGCGACCCCACAGTTGTGCGCTCTGGTCGAAGAAGCCCTGTTCGAACCGATTCGCACGTGCGGTCGCGAGCACGGGGCTGTCGGATTGCGCGGCAACGGTCTCCGGGTCCGCGTGGAAGTAGACGGTCATCGAGACCGTGCCGGCCGGCAGCACCCGACCCAGACGCAGGAATGCCCGGGGGTAGAAGATGTCGCACATCGCGGTGAGCGAGGCGAAGTCGAGCGGGCGCGACGGGACGTCGCGGACCCACAGCGTCGACGTGGAGTCGGCGACCTCCGCGCTGCCCTCCTCGGGAACGACTCCTGCGGTGTACCGCATCTCGTAGTTGCGTGCCCACGCGATGAAGTCGGGCAGCGGTGTCGGCTCGAGCGAGTCGGGTGCCGGGGCGGCCGGCGCCTGCAGTTCGGTCGACGACCAGGTGGGGCGACGGAGACCGAAGACGGCCGTTGCGGTGGTGGCGACCTCGCCGCCCTGCGACAGTTCGATCGACCAGTGCTGGGTGGTCCGGTTCGTGCGCACCGGGCGCACCGCGATGTCGAACGGTCCGTCGGCGATGGGGCCGGCGTAGTTGATCGTCAGGGACAGCGGCATGCCGAGGACGTCCGGGTGTCGTTCGACCGCGCGGAAGAGAGTCGCGGCCGTGATACCGCCGAACGGGCCGACCATGTTCGCGTAGGCGGGGTGCGTGTGCCCTTCGGTGCGATCGTCCCGGACCTCGAACAGGTCGACGGCAGCGTCGAAGACGTGAGTGGTCACCGAGACGTCGGTCATGGCAGGGTCTCCTCGGAAGATGGTGTCGCGCAGGATCGGATCCGTACGACAACATACACAGAGTATGGGGGACCACCACCACTGCCGGAGGAACGGGTGATCGCTGCAGAACGGCGGGACGGACCGCGCGCGGCGATGATCGCCGGCGCGATCGCGCTGATGAGCGAACGAAGTGTCGCGGCCACGTCGTTCCGGGACGTGCTCGAGAACAGCGGGGCGCCGCGCGGCTCGATCTACCACCACTTTCCCGGCGGTAAGGCGCAACTCGTCGAAGAGACGACGGACCGGGCAACCACCCGGATCGAGCGGTCGCTGACGGCCGCCGGCGTCGGTGCAGAGCGTGCCGGTCGTTGGCGAGCCTGGTCATCGCCGCCCTGGAGGGCGCGCTGGTCGCGGCCCCGGCGCAACGCAGTCCGGCTCCGCTCGATGCGGTCGTCGCCGAACTCGAGGTGCTGCTCGCCCCGGTGGTGGGCTGACCGAAGCTGCAGCGGCCGGAAGCCACGGTCGGTGGACTCTCAGCCGTTCCGTCGCCGCGAGATTGCGTTCGCGATCTCGGCCGGCGCTTCCTCCGGAATCCAGTGCGAGACGTCGGGCAGGACCACGAAGTCGTACTCGGCGTCGACGAATTCGCCGCAGCGTTCGGCGCCGGCGCGGCCGATCGCGATGTCGGCGGTGCTCCAGATGTAGGTCGTCGGGACGCGGACCGGGGGAGTCGAATCGAGATCCCGCGTCATGGCGCGATACCAGTTCAGGGCGGCGGTGAGAGCGCCCGGCGCGGACAGGGCGGAGACGTAGTGGTCGACCGAGTCGTGGTCGACTGCGGAGGTGAACATCGCCCGCAGGCGCCGCGCGTCATCGGCGAGGAGCAGGGTCTCCGCCTTGCCTTCCTCGCGGAAGAGACCGATGTAGGAGGAGCGTTCGCGCTGGTCGGCGTCCTCCCGCAACGCCCAGCCGTAGGCGGCGAGGTGGGGGACCGAGACCGCGGTCAACGCCGAGACGCGATCGGGATTGTGGGCGGCGAAGTACCACGCCACAGCGGCGCCCCAGTCGTGTCCGACGAGGTGGACGCGATCGAGCCCGAACTCGTCGAGCAGGCCGAGGACATCACCGGCGAGCGCCGGCACCGCGTAGTGCTCGACGCCGTTCGGCCGGGCACCGGGGGAGTACCCGCGCTGGTCGGGGGCGATCACGCGGAAACCGCGCTCGACGAGCAGGCGCGCCACCGGCGTCCAGCTGCGTGATGTCTCGGGGAAGCCGTGCAGGAGCACGACGGGTGGGCCGTCCCTCGGACCCGCCACGCGCACGTCGAAGGTCAGGTCGTCGTAGGTGGCGGGTTCGGTCGATGCCATGGGAACCACGTTACGGAAGAGGAGTGTCTGCGACAGGATTTCCTGGCCACCTCGACGAACCGGCGTCGAGCCGACCCGTCACCGGTCGTTCGACGTCCGTCGCGGCCGCCACGCCGCCGCGCCCAGCAGGATCAGACGCATCTGTTTCTCCGCGCGCGTGACCACCTCCGATTCCTGCGCACTGCCGGGACGTTCGACGGCGAGCAGGTCGAGGACGAAATCGAGCATCGCGGTGACCAGCAGATCGGCGGCCATCTCGAGATCGTCGAACTCCCAGTCCTCGAGGCCCGGGGAGCGGCCCAGGTCGGCGGCGAGCTCGCTGGTCAGCAGGCGCAGTTCGACGGAGATCGCGGCGGCGACCTCGGGAACGCCGCCGTGGCGTTCGCGTGCCAGGAACCGGAAAGCCGCCTTGTGTGCCCGTACCTGTTGGACCAGCACGTCGAGCGATTGCCGCGCACCTGCCGGACCGGGCGTGCGACGCGCGTCGCGCAGCAGGCGCCGAAGTACCCGCATCGTGTCCGCCGCAAGGGTGACGCCGAGCTCGTCCATGGACGAGAAGTGCCGGTAGAACGCGGTGGGCACGATGCCCGCGTGACGGGCCACCTCCCTCAGACTCAGCCCGCCGAGTCCCCGGTCGGCGGACAGGTCGAGGGCGGCGTCGAGAAGCGCCTGACGTGTGCGTTCCTTGCGTTCGGCGCGTGTGGTCGGCGGAGGTGCGGAAGCGGTGGACACCCCCTGAGTCTAGGCATGACGTTCCCAGCGGTGTCCGTACATCTGTGTCAGCAGTCACATCGGGGTTGACAGGCGGGTGTGTCCGGCTGTCACACTGATTTCAGTGCACATTCGTTCACTGAGCACGCAGAGGTCTACCGAAAGGCGGACAGACATGATCGTGCGCGCCCGTCCGACGCCCGTCCGGCGCTCGGGTTCGTTGCGAAAATTGCTGGTAGAGGCACTCGGAGTGCTGTCCTACCCGCATCACCCGGACCGCTACCTGGAACTCGCCGACCCGCTTCTCGTCACGTCGGCGAACTATGCCCGGATTACAGATGTGGACCGAAGTGCCACCGACTCGCTCACGATCACGGTGCGCCCCGCGCAGCCGTGCCGACCCCTACCCGGGCAGTACGTGACCGTGTCGGTGCGTGTCGACGGTGTGCGGCATACGCGCTGCTACTCGCCGACGCTCGTCGAAGCGGAGTCGAAGCGCCGGCCCGACCTGCGGTTCACCATCGGCAGGCATCCCGAGGGTACCGTCTCACGCCACCTCCACGACCGAGCGCAGGTCGGAGACGTCATCGAACTCGGTTCTCCCGCAGGCGAGTTCGTGCTGCCGAGCCCACGCCCCCGACGTCTGCTGTTCGTCGCCGCGGGCTCCGGGCTGACTCCCGTGCTGTCGATGCTGTCCGGTCTCGTCGCCGAGGGGTACGACGGGTGCGCGGTGCTGCTCTACTACACCCGCACCCCCGGGCATGTTCCGCGCCGCGCCGAACTCGACGCTCTTGCCGACCGACCCAACATCGAGATCGTCCACGCGCACACCCGCTCCGACGACGGGCTGCTGCAGGGTCGGTTCGACCGCAGCCACCTCGCGGCCGTCGCACCCTGGTACGCCGACACGCCCACCTTCGTGTGTGGTCCGGCGGAGATGGTCGCGGGCATCCGCGCGGTCTACGCCGAACAGGGAGCCGAGACGATGGTGAACACCGAGGAATTCGTCCTCGCACCACCGGTCGTGTCGACGGACGATGCCGGCGGCGAGATCTCCTTCGCCGAATCCGGCGTGGTTGCCCAGAACACCGGGTCGACGCTGCTCGAACAGGCCGAAGCGGCCGGTCTCACGCCCGAACACGGATGCCGCATGGGCATCTGCCACAGCTGCACCGCCGTCCGGCTGTCGGGGTGCACGCGCGACGTGCGTACCGGCGACGTCGATTCGGAACCGGGCCGCCGCATCCAGATCTGTGTCAGCGCCCCGGTCGGCGACGTCGCCGTCGAACTCTGAACCGGCCGTCCGGCGACACCACCGAAATCATTGGAGGACATCATGTTCGGATTGTCCCTACCCACCGTTCCCTTCCTGCCCTTCCTGTCCGACCGCAGCTCTTCGGTCGAGAACGAACCGCTCGTCCTCGACCACGACAGTGTCGAGGAGATCGGCCGCGAACTCGACGCACTGCGGGAGCAGACGCTCGCATCCCTCGGTGACGAGGACCGTGAGTATCTCTACCGGATCATCAGGGCGCAGCGCGGATTCGAGATCGCCGGTCGCGGTCTGCTCTTCGTCGGATTCCTCCCGCCCGCATGGGTCGCCGGTGTCGCGGCGCTGAGCGTGTCGAAGATCCTCGACAACATGGAGATCGGGCACAACGTCATGCACGGTCAATACGACTGGATGCGCGAGCCGTCGCTGAATTCCCGTGTCTTCGAATGGGACACGGTGTGCCCGTCGGACCAGTGGCGGCACTCGCACAACTACGTGCACCACACCTACACCAACATCCTCGGCCAGGACCGCGACATAGGATACGGGATCCTGCGCATGGACCCGGCCCAGAAGTGGCATCCCTACTATCTCGGCAACCCGGTCTACGCGACCGCCCTCATGCTGCTGTTCGAGTGGGGCGTGATGATGCACGACGCGGAGGTCGACCGGATCGTCGCCGGGAAACGCTCGTGGCGCGACGTGATCCCGATCGCGAAAGGCTGGTGGCGCAAGGCGCGCCGTCAGGTGATCAAGGACTACATCGCCTTCCCGCTGCTGAGCGGACCGATGTTCTTCCCGACGCTGCTCGGCAACGCGACCGCCAATCTGGTGCGCAACGTGTGGGCGTACTCGATCATCTTCTGCGGCCACTTCCCGTCCGGCGTGCAGTCCTTCACGGAGGAGGAGACCGCCGAGGAGACCCGTGGTGAGTGGTACGTCCGGCAGATGCTGGGCAGCGCGAACATCACCGGGTCGCCGTTGTTCCACATCATGTCGGGCAACCTGTCGCACCAGATCGAGCACCACCTGTTCCCCGACCTGCCGGCGCACCGCTATCCGGAGCTCGCGCCGAAGGTCAGGGAACTGTGCGAGAAGCACGGACTTCCGTACAACACCGGTGGCTTCACCGCCCAGGTGACGTCGGTGTGGAAGAAGATCTTCACGCTTGCTCTCCCTCCCGGCTGGTTCGCGCCCGAACCCGAGTCGCGGGTGATCATCGAACGTCACCGCTCCACCGATCGCCCGCTCGACGATGCGGGTACCCTCGCGGACGACACGATCGAGGGGGTCGAACATGGTGGGAAGATTCGAGCGTAACAAGGACACGATCCAGGAGGTCACCGAGTCGGCGGCCACCCACGTCGGCGCGATCGCGGGGATCATCACCGGAGCGGTCCGCGACGTCACCCGCGAGATCGGTGAGTTGATCACCGACGCGATCGAGATGCGCGAGGCCGCCCGCGCCGCGCGCGACGACGAGGAACGCGGAGAAGGGCCGGCGACGTCGGATCGTCGCTCGGCCCCTCCCGCGGAGTAGCGGATCGGAAGGGCGGATCGAGTTCCTACCGCGCGGGGACGCTCGAGGTGGTGCGGGGTGACGGACCCGGCCACCTCGTCGCGCACTGGAGCGCTCTGCACGCACTGTTCTGCGGGGCGACGGCCGAGGCGATCGGCCTCTACCTCCGTGCGGCCCGGATGCATCGTGCGCACGGCCACCACGCCGCCCAGCTGACCTGCCTGTTCCAGCTGGCGATGGCGCAGACCTACGACGGACGACGCGACGACGCCCTGAAGGCGGGTGCTCGTGTCGTCGAGATGGCGGGCCAGCACGGCGAGCGGTGGAACAAGGCCTCTGCGCTGTGGCTCTCGGGGCTCGCCCATTTCCATCTCGGGCGCCTCGGCTCTGCAGTCGACGCGGCGAACGGTGCCCTGGAACGGATCCTCGACACACTCGGCGTGCACTCCCGCACGCAGGTCGTCTCGTGGTTGCACACCCGCGAAGCGCCCCGAGTGTGAGCGAGCAGGGCGGCGCTCCGGATCAGGACCGGGCCGAGGCCGACTCCCGGCGTGCCGCGGGTACCTTCGTGATCATCGTGAGCACGACCGATACGAGCGCGATGATGCCGATGGTGGTGTAGGCGAGGGTATAGGCCTTGTCGTCGCCGAGGAGCGTAGACGCGATGATCGGGCCGATGATGCCGCCGATGCTCCACCCGATGAGCATCAGGCCGTAGATGGCGCCGGCGTTGCGGACCCCGAAGAAGTCGCCGGCGGTGGCGGGCATGGTGCCGAATGCGCCGCCGTAGCAGAGATAGATGATCGCGGCCAGGACCGAGAACAGCACCACGCCGGTGGCATGCGGCAGCACGATCAGGCACACGCCCTGCAGCACGAGCAGTGCGGTGAAGGTCTTCATCCGGCCGATATGGTCGGAGATCGCCGCCCACACGATCCGGCCGGCGCCGTTGAAGATCGCGAGCACGCCCACGAGTGCCGCCGCGCCGGAGGTGCTGAAACCGGCGATGTCGGACGCACTCGGCTTCGCCTGCGAGATCAGGGAGATGCCGGCGGTCACGCACAGGGTGAGGATGGCGGTCAGGAGGTACCACTGGGGCGTGCGGAGGGCCTCGTTCTGGGTGTACTCCTTGCCGCGGTCCGCTCCGCTGCCGTCGCGGCCGACGGGGTCGAAGCCCGGCACGGTGTACCCCTCGGGCGGGTTGCGGAAGAGTGCCGCACCGGCCAGCGACATCACGAGGTAGGCGATACCCAAAGGCAGGAAGGCGCTCGTGGGGTCGTCCGGATTCCGGTCGATGAGCCACTGCGCGACCGGCGAGGTGAGCACGGCGCCGAACCCGAAACCGCCCACAGCGAGTCCGGTGATGAGACCGGTCTTGTCGGGGAACCACTTCTGCAGCATGGCGATCGGGACGATGTACGCGAAGCCCAGCCCGAAACCGCTGATGATGCCGTACCCGAGGATGAGCAGCCAGTAGTCCTCGGCTCCGTCGGTGAAGGAGGCGAGGAGGATGCCGAGCGCATAGATGATGCCGCCGATCAACGCGACGACTCGGGGACCTTTCAGATCCTGCAGTCGGCCACCGAGATAGGTGCCGATGAAGATCATGCCGATGGTCACGGTGAACGGCAGTGAGGCCCGGACCGTGCTCAGTTGCCAGGAGTCGGCGCTCTCGAGGGCTCCGCCGAAGACCGACCACGCGTAGACCGCGCCGATCGAGAACTGCAGCAACAGACCCCCGGCCACGAGGAGCCAGCGGAAGCTGCCCGGAGGCTGAGCCGTCGCGGCGTCGCCGTGTGGTTCGCGCGTAGGCTTGCCGGAGTCCATGCGTTCTTCCTCGTCCTGCCCGCGAGCCGGATCTCAGCTGCGGTAACGAACGGGTTCCCCGCGATCGACTCGTTCACGCTGGGGAACGACGGTGTACTTGGGATCCTTCGCCGACGCGATGCCGGCCTCGTAGACGCCGAGTCGCGTGCACAGCGAACCGGCCATGAGAGCGGCACCGGACACTGCCGATACCACGCGATTGCGGCGGCCGGCGAGTGCGCCGAGCGCGCCGGCCACCGTCAATGCCTTGCTGGCCCTCATCAGTCGCCCGGGGCGGCCCTGGTGGAGCGTCTCGGCCGACAGGCCCATCGACTTCTCCATCTGCTGCTCGGTCGCGAGTTCGACGAGCGCACCGCCGACGGCGAAGGCGCGTGCCGGCCCGGCCTCGGCGACCGGCGCACCCAGCAGTCCGAGACCACCCGATGCGGCCGCTGCCGACCCACAGAACACGAAGGGGATTTCCTTGAAGGCGGAGTGCCAGGCTGGGGTTGCGGTGTCGGACAACAGGACTCCGGTATAGGCGGCGACCGGCGGTGCCGTCAGTGCACCCACGATCCCGGCGGGCCGGCCCAGGGCGAGCAGCAGGCGCACCGGCCCGCGCTTCCACCGAGCGGGGAGCATCGCGGCGATCTCCGCGGCCGCCGCGACGCCCGCGAACGGACCGTGCAGCGACAGGATCCACGTACCGACCGACATCGGGGAGGTCGGTTTGGCGACTCGCAGCATGTTGAGGAAGCGGCTCGGTTTGCCGAGATCGTGAACCAGCGCACCGACACTGACGAGCAGCGATGTGAGCGAACCGAATCGGGCGACGCGACGCAGGGCGGGCCGCCCCGTGAGATCGGCACCCGCGGCGAGCAGCGAGCTGCCCGCGGCCACGCCGCCGGTGAACAGATAGAGCGCGATGTCGTGTTCCCACGGGGCCGGCTTCACGATCTGGCGTCCGTAATAGGACTCGAAGTCGGCCTCCGGCACCATCACCCGGTCGCCGCCGCGACCACCTCCGGACCGGCGGGGGTTGCCCGGGCTGCCGCCGTGCTGCACCTGGGTCATCAGCGCCTCCTCAGGAACGACGCGGCGGCGCCCGCCAGCATCGCGACCGCTGCCACTGCGGCGCGGGTCCACATCTCCGGCAGATCCTTGGTCGTCACCACCGGATCCGGCGGCAGGCCGTAGACCTCCGGTTCGTCGAGGAGCAGGAAGAAGGCGCCGGTCCCGCCGACCCCGTCCTCGGGATCGTTGCCGTAGAGTCGTGCCTCGCTCACGCCGCGCTCGTGCAGGGCGGCCAGTCGTTCCTCGGCGCGAGCGCGCAGTTCCTCGACGTCGCCGTACTGGATCGACTCCGTGGGGCACGCCTGCGCGCAGGACGGGGTCTGGCCGTCGGTGAGCCGGTCGTAACAGAGCGTGCACTTCTGGGCGATACCGACCTTCGGGTCGCCCTCTGGACCCTTGCGACGGTCGATGACGCCGTACGGGCACGCAGCGACGCAGTATCCGCAGCCGTTGCAGATGTCGTCCTGCACGACCACCGTGCCGAACTCGCTGCGGAACAGCGACCCGGTCGGGCACACGTCGAGGCACGCCGCGTGGGTGCAGTGCTTGCACACGTCCGAGGACATCAACCAGCGGAAGTCCGGCTTCTCCTCCTCCGGAAGCTCCGTCGGGGTCGCGCCGACGGTCGGCATCCCCAGCGAGACCGGCGGTTTCGACTCCGCAGGGCGCTCGATGAAGGCGACGTGCCGCCACTGATTGGCGTTGAGCGAATGACTGTTGTCGTACGAGGTGCCGAGCATCGCGAAGGCGTTCTCGGGGACGTCGTTCCACTCCTTGCAGGCCACCTCGCAGGCCTTGCACCCGATGCACACACTGGTGTCGGTGAAGAAGCCCTTGCGAGCCGGCGGATCCTCGTACCCGGCATCGGGTGCCGGGTCGATCGGTCCGAAGAAGCTGTTGGGACCGGTCACTCGTCCTCCTCCGGGTCACGTGGATCGTCCGAGGCCGTATCGCCGTCCGGGACCGTCACGATGGGTGGGTACACGTCATCGGTTACCCCGGCCCGCCGTGCATATCCCTCGACGTACTCCCGCAATGCCGCTCCGGACGGACGACGTCCGGCCCGGACGTCGCACGTGCCGACCTTGCTCTCCTGGATGAGTACGTTGGGGTCCAGCGTGATTCCGATCAGATCGTTGGTCGAGTCGCCGGTCACCATGCCGCCGCTGCCCCAGTGATAGGGCATCCACACCTGGTGGACGGTCCGTCCCTCCACCTTCAGCGGACGCAACCGCTCGGTCACCAGGACCCGGCCCTCGATCGCAGAGCGGGCGGTGACGACGTGGCACCAGCCCATGTGCTCGAGTCCGCGTTCGGCCGCTAGGGCGGGGGAGACCTCCACGAACATCTCCGGTTGCAGTTCGGCGAGATGTTCGAGATAGCGGCTCATGCCGCCGGCGGTGTGGTGTTCGGTGAGACGACTCGTCGTGAACACGAAGGGGAACACGTCGCTGTGTTCTTCCGGCGGTGAGGGGTTCATCGGATTGTCGTCACGCCGGTACTCCATGCGCGTCGGGTTGGCCTGCTGCGCGTAGAGCGGATTGCGGAACGGCGACTCCACCGGTTCGTAGTGCGTCGGCATCGGACCGTCGACGAGCCCCTGGGGGGCGTAGAGGGCACCCTTGCCGTCGCCTTGCATGATGAACGGATCGATCCCTTCGAGCGCCTCGACACCGTCGGCGCCGTCGGGGGAGCGGTAGCTCGGCGGCTTCGTCTTCTCGAAGTCCGGCACGTCCGCACCCGTCCACTGCTGTGCGTCCTCGTCCCACCACACGTAGGCCTTGCGTTCGCTCCACGGCCTGCCCTCGGGGTCGGCGGATGCCCGGTTGTACAGGATGCGGCGGTTCATCGGCCACGCCCAGCCCCACTCGGGAGCCACGAACGACTGCTCGTGCCGGGACTTACGCCGGTTGGCCTGGTTGACGCCGTCGGCGTAGACCCCGGTGTAGATCCAGCAGCCACCGAGGGTGGAGCCGTCGTTCTTCATCTCGGTGAACGACGACAGTGGCCGACGGGTCGCGACGTCGTAGCCGTTGATCTCCATGAGCACTGCGTCGGCACTCGGCTCGTCGTACTCGCCGTGCACGGGGTAGTCCCATGCCAGGTCGAGCAGCGGACGGTCGCGCTCGTCGGTCGACTCGGCCAGACGCTCCCGCATCATGCGGCCGAGGTGGTAGAAGAACCACAGTTCCGAGCGGCAGTCCTCGGGCGGCTCGACGGCCTTCTCCCGCCACTGCAGCATCCGCTGGGTCTGCGTGAAGGTGCCTTCCTTCTCGGCGTAGGAGGCCGCCGGGAAGAGGAACACTTCGGTGGCGCACTCCTCGGTCACGATCTCACCGGTCTCGATCTCCGGGGAGTCCTTCCAGAAGTTGGCGCTCTCGATCTCGAACAGGTCGCGCACCACGAGCCAGTCGAGGTTCGCCATCCCGAGCCTCTGCGCGCGCCCGTGGGCGGAGCCGACGGCCGGGTTCTGCCCGAGGAGGAAGTAGCCCTTGACCTTTCCATCGATCATGTCGAGCACCGAACGGTAGGTGCCGTGGTCGCCGGTGATCTTCGGCATGTAGTCGAAGCAGTAGTCGTTGTCGGCGGTCGCCGCGTCGCCCCAGTAGGCCTTGAGCAGGTTCACCGCGTAGGCGTCGGCCTTCGACCAGAAACCCTTGCTGCCCGGGTTGCGCACGCTGTCGACCCAGTCCGTGAACGAGTGGTGCTTGTTCGCGTCGGGCATCGGCAGGTAGCCGGGCAACAGGTTGAACAACGTCGGGATGTCGGTCGAGCCCTGGATGCTGGCATGACCGCGCAGCGCCATGATGCCTCCGCCGGGGCGGCCCATGTTGCCGAGCAGCAGCTGCAGGATCGCGCCGGTGCGGATGTACTGCACACCGACACTGTGCTGGGTCCAGCCCACGCTGTAGACGAGCGCCGTCGTCCGCTCCCGACCGGAGTTCTCGGTCCACGCGCGGCAGACGTCGAGGAAGTCCTCCTGCGAGACGCCGCACACCTGCTCGACCACCTCGGGGGTGTAGCGGGCGAAGTGCCGCTTGAGCACCTGGTAGACGCACCGCGGGTGCTGTAGGGTCTCGTCGCGCCTCGGGTGGCTCGCCGTCTGCATGCCGTGCGACTCGTTCTGCAGGCCCGCGGCCGTGTCCCGATGCTCGGCGTGCTCGTCGGAGCCGTTGGCCTGCGACCTGTGCAGGTCGCCGGATTCGTCCTCCACGTCGTACTGCCAGCTCGTCGGATCGTAGGTCCGCTTCTCGGGGTCGAAGCCCGAGAAGAGCCCGTCGAGATCGTCGGTGTCCTCGAACTTGTCGCTGACGAGCACCGCGGCGTTCGTGTAGTTGACGACGTACTCGCGGAAGTCCAGCTCGTTGCTCAGGATGTAGTTGACGATGCCGCCGAGGAAGGCGATGTCGCTGCCGACCCGGATCGGGACGTGCTTGTCCGCCACCGCGCTGGTACGGGTGAAGCGCGGGTCGATGTGGATGACGCGGGCACCGCGTTTCTGGGCCTCCACGACCCACTGGAAGCCCACCGGGTGGGCTTCGGCCATGTTGGAACCCTGGATGATGATGCAGTCAGCGTTGGCCAGGTCGGCTGTGTAGCCGGTGGCGCCGCCGCGCCCGAAGCTGGTCCCCAGACCGGGGACGGTGGCGGAGTGTCATATGCGGGCCTGGTTCTCGATCTGGACCGCCCCCATCGCTGTGAACAGCTTCTTGATGAGGTAGTTCTCCTCGTTGTCCAGCGTGGCACCGCCGAGGCTGGCGATGCCCATCGTGCGCCGGACACGGTGGCCCTTGTCGTCGAATTCCTGCCAGGTCTCGCGGCGGGTCTTCAGCACGCGGTCGACGACCATCTCCATGGCCGTGTCGAGATCGAGGTCTTCCCATTCGGTGCCGTAGGGCCGGCGGTAGCGGACCCGGGTCTCTCGCAGCTCGCTGGTGACGAGGTTCTTGCTCGCCGAGCCCTTGGGGCACAAGCGCCCGCGGTTCACGGGGCTGTCGGAATCGCCTTCGATCTGGACGACCTTTTCGTCCTTGACGAAGATCTTCTGTCCGCATCCGACAGCGCAGTAGGGGCACACGCTGCGGGCGACACGATCGGCGGTGGAGGTGCGCGGTTCGATCTCCTCGGTACGACGGGACCGTGCGGCCTTGCCGCGTCCGAGCAGGTCCTTACCGAGGAACTGGCGCAGGACGGGCCAGGGGAGGGACGTGTCTTTCTCCGCCATCGGTGCTCCTTTCCTGCGCTCTCGTTCCGAAGTTACCGTCTACCCGCGCTTCGTGCCGGTTAATCCGGATCCCGTGCAGGTGTGTCGGCATGTCCGTCGGTCGTCGGGGTCAGCGCACCCGGATCGCGTGTTCGCCCGCGGGGACCACCTCCCCGATGACCGGATGGCCGGGGAGCTCCCCGACGACCAGGAGACCGCCGGACGTCTGAGCGTCGGCGAGCAGGAGTAGTTCGTCGTCGTCCACCTCGGAGTCGACCTGCTCGCGGACCCAATCGAGATTGCGACGGCTCCCGCCGGGCACGAATCCCTCCGCGAGCGACTCGCGCGCTCCCGCGACGTACGGCACGGCCGCGGAGTCGATCACGGCGGTCGTGCCGCTGGCCCGCATCATCTTCATCAGATGGCCGAGCAGACCGAAACCGGTGACGTCGGTGGCGGCGCGGACACCGGCCTCGTGCGCAAGTTGTGCCGCCTCGCGGTTGAGTGTCGTCATCACCGCGACCGCTTCCTCGAAACGCTCGCCGGTGGCCTTGTGACGGTTGTTCAGGATGCCGAGACCGAGCGGCTTGGTGAGAGTCAGCGGCAGGCCGGGCGTGGCAGCGTCGTTGCGCAGCAGGCGATCCGGATCGCCCAGACCGGTGACCGCCAGTCCGTACTTCGGCTCCCGGTCGTCGATGCTGTGCCCGCCGGCGAGATGGGCACCCGCCTCGGCGCACGCGTCGGCGCCGCCGCGCATGACTTCGGCGGCGAGTTCGAACGGGATGAGCTCGCGCGGCCAGCCCAGGAGGTTGACCGCGATGATCGGCGTGCCACCCATCGCGTAGACGTCGGACATGGCGTTGGTGGCGGCGATCCGTCCCCAGTCGTAGGCGTCGTCGACGACCGGGGTGAAGAAGTCGGCCGTCACGATGACGGCCCGGCCGCTCCCGTCGGGCGCCGGATCGATCCGGACCGCGGCTCCGTCGTCGCCGTTCTCCACACCCACCAACAGTTCGCCGGAGGCCCGTCCACCCTGCAGACCGCCGAGCACCCGCTCGAGTTCACCCGGCGGAACCTTGCATGCGCACCCGCCGCCGGCGGCGTACTGGGTGAGTCGGATGGCGCCCTCGGGAAAGTCGACGTGTGCGGTCATGAACCCAAACATACGGGCGAGTCGTAACCGAGGGCCCGACTTCGGTTAGGGTGAGCGCGGAGGTGGTTCTCGTCTGGTGACGGTCGCGGTCTTCAAAACCGTTGTGGCCCAGTATCTGGGCTGGGCGGGTTCGATTCCCGTCCGCCTCCGCCAAAAGTTTTCGCCGACCGTGGGATGAGGAGCGCGTGCCGGATCCGAGGCGGGACGTTCCCCGCACCGACCAGGTCCTGGCCGATCCGCGCCTGCGCGAGGCCGTCGACCGGCTCGGCGCCCGACTGGTCAAGCAGACCGTCGTCGCGGCCCAGCAACGGTGCCGCGACGGCGAGATCGGGCCCGATGCCGTCGCCGACGTCGCGGTCGCGTCGCTGCCGCAGCAGGCGACCACCCTGCGCCGCGTCGTCAACGCGACCGGCGTGGTGGTGCACACCAATCTCGGTCGCGCCCCGCTGTCCCGAGCGGCGGTCGAGGCGGTGTCCACCGCGGCGGGCGCCACCGACGTCGAACTCGACCTGGCCACCGGTCGGCGCGGACGGCGAGGACGCGGCGCCCTCGAAGCACTCGCCGAACAGGTACCCGACGCCGGCGGCATCCACGTCGTCAACAACGGTGCCGCGGCTCTCGCCCTGGTCACCCGGGTGCTCACACGCGGTGGTCGCTCGATCGTGATCGCACGGGGCGAACTGGTCGAGATCGGTGACGGCTTCCGGATCCCGGAACTGCTGGAATCCGTGGGCGCGACGCTGCGTGAGGTCGGCACCACCAACCGCGTGCGCCTGAGCGACTACGCCGCGGCCGTCGACGACGACACCGCCTTCGTCCTCAAGGTGCATCCCTCGAACTTCACCGTCAGCGGCTTCACGTCGTCGGTGTCGGTCCGGGAACTCTCCGGACTCGGACCGCCCGTCGTGGTCGACATCGGATCGGGTCTGCTCGCGCCGCATCCGCGGCTGTCGAACGAACCCGACGCCACCACCGCGCTGCGTGCCGGCGCCGACCTGGTGACTGCCTCGGGCGACAAGCTCCTCGGCGGTCCGCAGGCCGGCCTGCTGCTCGGACGGGCCGAACTCGTGGAACGCCTACGGCGCGACCCGTTCGCGCGGGCGCTGCGCGTCGACAAGCTCACCCTGGCCGCTCTCGAAGCGACCCTGACGGGACCGATGCCACCCGTGGCGTCGGCGCTGGCCTCCCGCCCGGAAGATCTCCGCGCCCGCGCACAGGCGATCTGCGTGGCGCTGCCCTCGGAGTGCCAACCCGAGGTGGTCGACTCCGACGGCGTCGTCGGGGGCGGTGGCGCCCCGGACGTCGTCCTGCCGAGCGTCGCGATCGCCCTGCCCGAACATCTCGCACTCCCGTTGCGGCTCGGTGGGCACCCCGTCGTCGGCCGCGTCGAACGCGGCCGGTTGCTGCTCGACCTGCTCGCGGTCGACCCCGCCGAGGACGGCGAGCTGATCGACGCCGTGACGCGCGTGGCCGCTCGCGAAGGATCCTGATGCAGGTCGTCGCGACCGCCGGTCACGTCGATCACGGCAAGTCGACGCTGGTCGAGGCGCTCACCGGTGCGAACCCGGATCGGCTCGCCGAGGAACGGCGACGAGGACTGACCATCGAGCTCGGCTACTGCTGGACGTCCTGGCCAGAGGTGGGGGAGGTCGCCTTCGTCGACGTCCCCGGGCACGAGCGATTCCTGACGACGATGCTCTCCGGAGTGGGATCGGTCCCGGCCGCGCTGTTCGTGGTGGCCGCCGACGATCCGTGGATGCCGCAGGCGGCCGAACACCTCGCAGCACTCGACGCGCTCCGCGTGCGCCACGCGGTCGTCGCCGTTACCCGGGCCGATCTCGCCGATCCGGGACCCGCGGCCGCGCGGGCCGCGGCGGAGGTCGCCCGCACGAGTCTGGCGGGGGCGCCCGTCGTCGCCGTGAGCGGGCGCACCGGGATGGGCCTCGACGACCTCCGGAGCGCACTGACGACGATGGTCGCCTCGCTTCCGGACCCCGATCCGCAGGCCGACGTCCGGCTCTGGGTGGACCGCCGGTTCACCGTGCGTGGATCCGGAACCGTCGTCACCGGAACCCTTCCCGCGGGCACGGTGCGCGTGGGGGACACCCTCGTGCTGGGGGACACGCCGCTGCGGGTCCGCAGCGTGCAGGCACTCGGTCGCGACCGGAGCGCGGTGAGCGGCGTGGCCAGGGTCGCCCTCAATCTCACCGGCCGGGTCGACGATCTGGGACGGGGCAGTGTGCTCGTCACGCCCGGCGCGTGGCACCACACCACCGTCGTCGACGTTCGGATCAGCGGCGACGACCGGCCGCCCGTCGCTCCGGTGCTGCACATCGGAGCCGCGGACGTCGGTGTCCGGTGCCGTCCGCTGGCAGACGATCTCGTCCGGCTCACCCTCGACCGCCCGCTGCCCCTGCGGATCGGCGACCGCGCGTTGCTGCGCGACCCGGGCCGCCGGATGATCTGGCGAGCCGACGTTCTCGACCCCGATCCACCCCGATTCCGGCGTCGCGGCGCGGCGGCACGCCGCGCGCTGCAACTGGCAGGGGCCGACGGGACGCCGCACCTGGCCGACGAACTCGCCCGCCGCGGACTCCTGCACCGGCAACGGTTGCGACAGTTGGGCATCCCACTCGCACGGGGAGAGCACCTGACGGTCGGGCCTTGGCTCGTCGCACCCGGTCTCGCGAAGACCGTCGCCGACCGGCTGCCCACACTCGTGCAGGCCCATGCCCGCACCCATCCACTGGATCCGGCGGCGCCGTTGACGGTGCTGGCGTCGCAGCTGCGTCTTCCCACACCGGACCTCGTCCGGGCGCTGGTGCGACCTCCGCTCGAAGTGGTCGGGGGGCGGGTGATCGCTCCCGGCGCCGACGGTCTACCGCCGAAGATCCGCAAAGCCGTCGAGCAGGTGCGCCGCGACCTGTCGGCCGCCCCGTTCGCGGCCCCGACCGCCGATCGCCTACGCGAGCTCGGCCTCGACGACCGGGCCCTCGGCGCGGCCGAACGCAGCGGACGGTTGTGGCGGGCGGGCCCGGGCATCGTCCTGCTCCCCGACGCCGCCGACACGGCCGTGGAGCTGCTGGGCGAATTGGACCAGCCCTTCACGACCAGTGCCGCGCGCGAACGCCTGGGAACGACACGGCGGGTGGTCCTGCCGTTGCTCGACCGGCTCGACAAGGCGGGTCGCACACGCCGGCTCCCCGACGACCGCCGCGAGATCGTCCGCTAGAGTCGCCGTCCCCGCACTCTCCGGCGGGACGACCCTTCACCCGAAACGCGAAGTGCGGGTACCGAACTCGTCGGTACCCGCACTTCGCATGAAGAGTCAGTCGTCAGATGACGCCCGGTGCGAACACAGCGTCAGATGACGCCCGGTGCGAACACAGCGTCAGATGACGCCCAGTGCGAACATGGCGTCGGCGACCTTCACGAAGCCGGCGATGTTGGCGCCGTGGATGTAGTCGCCCGGCTTGCCGTACTCGGCGGCGGTCTCGACGCAGCGGCCGTGGATGTCCGCCATGATCCCGGCGAGACGCTCGTCGGTGTAGTCGAAGTGCCACGAGTCGCGCGAGGCGTTCTGCTGCATCTCCAGCGCCGAGGTCGCCACACCACCGGCGTTGGCGGCCTTGCCGGGCGCGAAGGCGACTCCGGCGTCACGGAAGACACTGATGCCGCCCGGGGTGGTGGGCATGTTGGCGCCCTCGGCGACGATCTTCACGCCGTTGTTGACGAGGGTCTTCGCCGAGTCCTCGTCGAGTTCGTTCTGCGTGGCGCACGGCAGTGCGACGTCGCACGGCACGTTCCAGATGTTGCCGCCGGGGAAGAACTCGGCGTCGCCGCGCTCGTCGACGTACTCGGAGATGCGTCCGCGGCGGACCTCCTTGATCTCCTTGAGGAGAGCGACGTCGAGGCCCTTGCGGTCGACGATGTAGCCGGAGGAGTCGGAGCACGCGATCGCGGTGCCGCCGAGCTGGTGGATCTTCTCGATGGCGTAGATCGCGACGTTGCCCGAACCCGAGACGACGGCGGTGCGGCCGTCGAGCGAGGTGCCGGCGGTCTTGGCCATCTCGTTGACGAAGTAGGCCGCGCCGTAACCGGTGGCCTCCTTGCGCACCTGCGAACCACCCCAGGTCAGGCCCTTGCCGGTAAGGACGCCGGACTCGTAGGAGTTGGTGAGGCGCTTGTACTGGCCGAACAGGTACCCGATCTCGCGGCCGCCGACGCCGATGTCACCGGCCGGGACGTCGGTGTACTCACCGATGTGGCGGTGCAGCTCGGTCATGAACGACTGGCAGAAGCGCATGATCTCCTGCTCGGAGCGACCCTTGGGGTCGAAGTCCGAGCCGCCCTTGCCGCCGCCGATGGGCAGGCCGGTGAGGGCGTTCTTGAAGATCTGCTCGAAGCCGAGGAACTTGACGATGCCGAGGTTGACGCTCGGGTGGAAGCGCAGCCCGCCCTTATAGGGGCCGAGAACGCTGTTGTACTGCACGCGGAAGCCACGGTTGACGTGGACGTTACCCTGATCATCGATCCACGGCACGCGGAAGATGATCTGCCGCTCCGGCTCGCACAGGCGCTCGATCAGACCGGATTCGAAGTATCCGGGGTGCCGCTCGAGCACGACATGCAGAGACTCGAACACTTCGGCCGCAGCCTGGTGGAATTCGGGTTCACCTGCGTTGCGGGCCTTGACCTGCTCGTAGATCTCTTCGATGCGGTCCGATGTCGACACGCCCACCTACCTGACTCTGTGAGGATTCTGTAACACGGGATTTACGACGAGAACTATAGGACGTGGCCCTTAGCATGTGTTAACCCTGCGGCAAGGTGGGATGAGAAACACACGATCCGAACGGCCTGTCTGCCGGGCGAAATGCCCGGTTCACCGGTATGATGTGCGGCCCCGCGACGGGTGGTCCGCCGGCGGTCGAGGTGCCCCCGGCAGGACTCGAACCTGCGACCTAGAGATTAGAAGGCTCTTGCTCTATCCAGCTGAGCTACGGAGGCGCGGCCAGAATCTTAGCGGGTGCTCCCCGAGGTCGCCGCACACACCCTCGTACCCGCCGGGGTCAGCGCTCGAGCGTGCTGCCCCGTTCGTCATCGGGGCTCGATTCGCCCCGCGGAACGTCCACTCGACCGGTCTTGAACCGTTGGATGAGATGGTCGATTCCGACACCCAGGACCACCGCGACGCAGATGGCGACCGCGGCGCCGAACAGCGGCTGCGATTCGAACCAACCGCCGACGAGGCGCCCCACGAACGCCGAGTACAGCGCCCAGGTCGTGCCACCGAGGATCGTGAGCGGCACGAACTTCTGCCGCGGGTAGCGGGTCGCTCCGGCCGTCATGTTCACAGCGATCCGGCCGATCGGGATGTATCGCGCCGTGAGGATCACTGCGGCGCCGCGCTTGTCGAGTCCGCGCCGCGCCCACGCGAAAGCGGCTCGTGCCCTCGGGCGGCGCATCCACCGGAACCGTTCGGTACCGACCTTCCGTCCGATCGCGTACGCGATGTTGTCACCGATGATCGCGCCGAGCGCCGCGAGCACGATGACGATCCACAGGTAAGGACGCCCGGTCGAGCCGGAGAGGGACGACAGGGTCACCAGGACGGTCTCGCTGGGCACCGGGGGGAAGAAGCCGTCGAGGATGCACACGGCGAAGAGCAACGGGTAGACCCACAGGGCTGCGGCCTGGCCGATGATGAATTCGTTGATCACGTCCATGGATCTGTGTGGTGCTCCCGTCGGGTCCGCCGGTCGGCTCCTTCCACGCTATCCGCTCGCACCGCCGAGGACTCCGGACGACGGCGGCGTTACGGCACACACCGTCGACCGCAAGGGAACGATTCGATTCCGATTCGCCCGTTTCGTCGCATCGATCTCGAGTCGGGTCTACTATGAGCGCACCAAGGGGGAATCGTGGGCGGCTGGTGGGGGAAACCGGTCCGCGCCACCTGATGGCGGGAGTTCTTCATGCAGGTTCCTGGCCCATTCGAGTACGAGCGTGCCACCGGAGTGGATCACGCCGTCGAGTTGCTCGACCGGCACGGAGAGGGGGCCCGGGTCGTCGCCGGCGGGCACAGTCTGCTGCCGATGATGAAACTTCGGCTCGCGAATCCGGAGTACTTGATCGACATCAACGATCTCGCGGACGAACTCGATCACATCGTGTTCGAACCCGGGTCCGTGCGCCTCGGTGCCCTGGTCCGGCACCGCCGGCTTCTCGAATCCGACGAACTCGCCGAGGTCTTCCCGATCTTCCGCGATGCCGAGCGCGTGATCGCCGATCCTGTCGTCCGCAATCGTGGAACGCTCGGTGGGTCGTTGTGTCAGGCAGATCCTGCCGAGGATCTGTCCACCGTGTGTGCAGTGCTCGGCGCGACCTGCGTCGTACGCGGACCGGGCGGGGTGCGCGAGCTCGATTTCCACGACTTCCATCTCGGCCCCTACGAGACGGCGGTCGCCCCGAACGAACTGCTCGTCGAGGTGCGGCTGCCGAGGAAGGGCACCGGGGCCAGTGCGTACGAGAAGGTCGAGCGTCGCACCGGCGACTGGGCGGTGGCCGCCGCGGGCGCCGCGCTGTGGATGTCGGACGACGGACGCATCACCGACGCGCGTGTCGGGCTGACGGCGGTGCGCGCCGACGAGGCGGCGCTGTCGAGGGTGTCCGAGCTGTTGCGCGGCTCGCCGGCCTCGGAGGAACTCTTCCGCGAGGCGGGAGCGGCGGCCGCGTCGGCATGCGATCCCGAGACCGATCAGCGCGGCACCGCCGCCTACAAGCGTCACCTCGCATCGGAGTTGACGGTGCGGGCCCTGCGCCAATCCGCCGAACGTCTCGGCGTCACCGAAAGGGTATGAACCGATGCAGATCTCGATGACGGTCAACGGCGAGAGTGTCACCGCCGACGTCGAACCCCGGACGCTGCTCGTGCACTTCCTGCGCGACTACCTCGGTCTGACCGGAACCCACTGGGGTTGCGACACGAGCAACTGCGGTACGTGTGTCGTCGCCGTGGACGGCGAGCCGGTGAAGTCGTGCACCACGCTGGCGGTCATGGCCGCCGGCCACGAGGTGCTCACCGTCGAGGGACTCGAACGCGACGGTGTCCTCGACCCCGTGCAGGAAGGCTTCGTGCGCTGCCACGGACTGCAGTGCGGCTTCTGCACCCCGGGAATGATGATCACCGCGCGGTCCCTGCTCGACCGCGATCCCGACCCCGACGAGGCGACGATCCGCGAGGCGATCTCCGGGCAGATCTGCCGCTGCACCGGCTACACCACCATCGTCCGGTCGGTCCGGTGGGCCGCCGAACACTCCTCGAAGGCGCAACCCACGGAGGTGTTGTGATGACCGCGGTCGAACCGGACACACGCCCGGAGGAACAGGACAACGATGGCAAGCCGTGCGGACACGGCCGGATGCTGCGCAAGGAGGACCCGCGGTTCGTGCGGGGCCGCGGCAACTACGTCGACGACGTCCGGCTGCCCGGCATGCTGCATCTCGCTGTGCTCCGATCGCCGGTTGCGCATGCGCGCATCAACGGCATCGATACGTCCGCCGCCCTCGCGCACCCGAAGGTGCGGGCGGTGATCACGGGCGCCGATCTGGCAGAGAAGGGGCTCGCCTGGATGCCGACGCTGTCGAACGACGTACAGGCCGTGCTGGCCACCGACAAGGTGCGCTTCCACGGTCAGGAGGTCGCCTTCGTCGTCGCCGACGACCACTACTCGGCGCGCGACGCCCTCGAACTGATCGACGTCGACTACGAGATGCTCGACCCGGTCGTCGACGTGCGCACGGCCCTGTCGCCCGAGGCACCGGTGATCCGGACCGATCTCGACGGCAAGACCGACAACCACTGCTTCGACTGGGAAACCGGCGATGCCGCGGCCACCGACGCGGTCTTCGCGAAGGCCGACGTCGTCACCCGGCAGGAGATCGTCTATCCACGCGTGCATCCCGCGCCGATGGAGACCTGCGGTGCGGTCGCCGATTACGACCGGATCTCCGGGAAGCTGACGCTCTGGTCCACCACACAGGCCCCGCACGCCCATCGCACGCTGTACGCGCTGGTGGCGGGTCTGCCCGAGCACAAGATCCGCGTCATCTCACCCGACATCGGCGGGGGATTCGGCAATAAGGTCCCCATCTACCCCGGCTACGTCGGAGCGATCGTCGCGTCGCTGGTCACCGGTCATCCGGTGAAGTGGATGGAGGACCGCAGCGAGAACCTCATGAGCACCGGCTTCGCACGCGACTACATCATGGTCGGGGAGATCGCGGCGACGAAGGAAGGTCGCATCCTCGCGATCAGGTCCCGTGTCCTCGCCGACCACGGCGCCTTCAACGCCACCGCGGCCCCGGTGAAATATCCGGCCGGCTTCTTCGGTGTGTTCACCGGCAGTTACGACATCGAGGCCGCCTACTCCCACATGACCGCGGTCTACACCAACAAGGCACCCGGCGGCGTCGCCTACGCCTGCTCGTTCCGCATCACCGAGGCCGTGTACTTCGTCGAACGGCTCGTCGACTGCCTCGCCTACGACCTCGACATGGACCCTGCGGAACTGCGCCTGAAAAACCTCCTGCGCCCTGATCAGTTCCCCTACACGAGCAAGACCGGCTGGAAGTACGACTCGGGCGACTACGAGACCACCATGCGCAAGGCCATGGACATCGTCGGCTACGACGAGCTGCGCCGCGAGCAGGCCGAACGCCGCGCACGGGGTGAGCTGATGGGTATCGGCATGTCGTTCTTCACCGAGGCCGTCGGCGCCGGTCCGCGCAAGGACATGGACATCCTCGGTCTCGGCATGGCCGACGGCTGCGAACTGCGTGTCCATCCCACCGGCAAGGCCGTGGTGAGATTGTCGGTGCAGTCCCAGGGGCAAGGACACGAGACGACTTTCGCGCAGATCGTCGCGGAGGAGATCGGCATCCCGCCCGACGACATCGACGTCGTCCACGGAGACACCGACAACACCCCCTTCGGGCTCGGCACCTACGGAAGCCGCTCGACACCGGTGTCCGGCGCGGCCGCCGCGCTGGTAGCCCGCAAGGTGCGCGACAAGGCGAAGATCATCGCATCGGGCATGCTCGAGGTCTCCGTCGCCGATCTCGAATGGGAGAAGGGCACCTTCCGAGTCAAGGGCGACCCGTCGGCGGCGGTCACGATCCAGGACATCGCGATGCGGGCCCACGGCGCCGGCGATCTGCCCGAAGGTCTCGAAGGCGGTCTCGAGGCGCAGATCTGCTACAACCCCGAGAACCTCACCTATCCCTATGGCGCCTACTTCTGTGTCGTCGACGTCGATCCCGGCACCGCGGAGGTGAAGATCCGCAGGTTCCTGGCCGTGGACGACTGCGGCACCCGCATCAACCCGATGATCATCGAAGGGCAGGTGCACGGTGGCATCGTCGACGGGATCGGCATGGCCCTGATGGAGATGATCTCGTTCGACGAGAACGGCACCTGCCTGGGCGGGTCGTTCATGGACTACCTGATCCCCACCGCCCTCGAGGTACCCACGCTCGAGACGGCGTTCACCGTCACTCCGTCACCGCATCACCCGATCGGCGCGAAGGGCATCGGCGAATCCGCCACGGTCGGTTCCCCACCCGCGATCGTCAACGCCGTGGTCGATGCGTTGAAACCCCTCGGCGTCCGGCACGCCGACATGCCGTTGACACCGTCGCGGGTGTGGGAAGCCATGCAGGGTCGCGCGACCCCGCCGATCTGAGCGACGCGACAGAAGGATTCGAGTGGAACGAGCGGAGTACGAGGACATGGACCTTGCGGTGCGGGCAGCACAGTTGCGCAGCGAACGCCGCCCGTTCGTGGAAGCGACCGTCGTACGGGCACAGCCGCCGACGTCCGCGCACTCGGGCGACCGGGCGCTCGTCCACGCCGACGGCACGATCGAGGGGTTCGTCGGCGGACAGTGCACCGAGAACTCGGTGCGCGAAATGTCCCGCACGGTGCTCGAGCGAGGGGAGAGCATGCTCCTACGGGTGCTGCCGGCCGGAGCCGCCGAGTTCCCCGACACCCCGGGGGCGACGATCGCGGTCAACCCGTGCATGTCCGGTGGGGCCACCGAGATCTTTCTCGAGCCGCGGATGCCTGCGCTCGTGGTGGCCGTCTTCGGGGACTCGCCCGTGGCCGACGCCGTGAGCGACTTCGCGCGGCGCGTCGACTACTCGGTGGAACGGATCCGCGGGACGCGAGTGCCTGCCGAGGCGTCGGTGGTGATCGTCGCGAGTCACGGAGGCGACGAGGGGAGTGTGATCCGCGCGGCGCTCGACGCCGGAAGCCGCTATATCGGTCTGGTCGCCAGTCACACCCGTGGCGCCGCGGTGCTCGACGAGGTGGATCCGACCGACGACGAGCGTGCCCACGTGCACACCCCGGTCGGGCTCGATATCGGTGCCCGCACCCCTGCGGAGATCGGTCTGTCGATCGTGGCCGACATCGTGCGAGTCGCGCGCAGCGGCAGCCTCGTCCGCCCCTCCGAGGAGAGTTGTCGACGCGTCGAGGTGCCGAGGGAGACGGAGTCGAAGCCGCAGACGGCCGTCGACCCGGTGTGCGGGATGACCGTCACGATCACCGAGTCCACCCCGCACCTCGTCGTTGCGGGCCGGACGATGTGGTTCTGCTGCCCGGGTTGCCGCAGCCGCTTCGAGAAGGACGACGTCGCGTGACCGACCCGTCCTCTCCGGGCATCTTCACCGGCGTCGACGACGTGATGGCCAGATTCGACAGCCACGATCACCTACTCGATCAGGGCACCGCCGCCGCGATCCACCTCTCCGTCGCATTGGGGCGACCGCTGTTGCTCGAGGGCGAACCTGGGGTCGGCAAGACCACTGCCGCCAAGGTGCTCGCGCAGATTCTCGGCAGCCCGCTGATCCGGTTGCAGTGCTACGAGGGACTGTCGGTCGCCGAGGCCCTCTACGACTGGAACTACCAACGCCAGTTGCTCGCGATCCGGCTCGCCGAGGCGCGCGGCGACGTTCCCGCCGAAGCCGACCTGTACTCCGAGGAATACCTCCTCGAACGCCCCATCCTGCGCTGCGTCCGCCACCGCGGCGACACACCCGCCGTTCTGCTCGTCGACGAGATCGACCGTGCCGACGACGAATTCGAGGCGTTGCTGCTCGAGTTCCTGGGGGAGTTCGCCGTCACCATTCCCGAACTCGGCACCCTCACCGCGACCCGCCCGCCCGTTGTCGTGCTGACCTCGAATCGGAGCCGCGACCTACACGACGCACTGCGGCGACGTTGCCTGTACCACTGGATCGACTACCCCGACCGCGCCCGGGCGGTGGCGATCCTGCGTCGCACGGTGCCATCGGCGAACCTCGCGCTCGTCGAACGTGCCACAGATTTCGTCGCGGTGGCCCGCGGACTCGATCTCGACAAGGCACCCGGAATCGCGGAGACCATCGACTGGGTATCGGCCCTCGCCGCGCTCGGTGTCACCGACCTCGTCCGGCCCGAAGCGGCGATGTCGCTCGCGGCACTGGCGAAGACTCCCGACGACGGCGACGCGCTGGGGGAGGCGCTGACCCGCTTCGTCTCCACCGAAGTGTAATGAGCGCCGGGCTGCTCCCCGGGGTCGATCACGCCGCCTTCACAGTCGCGTTGGTCGACCGGCTCAGGTCCGCCGGGATCGTGGTCCCGGCGGACGGAGCGGCGACCTTCACGCGCGGCTTGCGTGCGTGTCCGCCAACCACGCGGACTCGGTTGTACTGGACCGCGCGGCTCACCCTCGTCGACCGGTACGAGAGCCTGTCCACCTTCGATACGGTCTTCGACCGGGTGTTCGGCGAGGCACCAGTTCCGCTCGACCCGCACGCCCGTCGCACGGGACCCGAGGACGAAGGCGCGCCGGGGGCGTCGACACCGGACGGACCCAGCCGGCCCATCGGGGTTCCCACTTCCGGGCACGACGTTCCATGGGTCACCAGGACGATCGTCGAATCCGCAGAGGGGGAGCGGGCACCCGGCCGCCCGGGGCGCGAGGTGGCGAGCGCACTGGCCGAGATCGCCGATCAGCGGTTCGACGACCTCGACCCGGCGCAACTCGCACTCCTCGAGACATGGATCGAGGCGGCCGGAGCGCGCTGGGCGATCCGCCGCACCCGCCGCCGGGTGCAACGCCACACCGGACGCGTCGACATCCGCGCGAGCATCGCAGCCTCCCGCGGCACGGGGTTCGAGCCGCTCCGGCTGATCCGCACGAGATCGGGTCGACGCCGGCGGCAGGTCGTCGTGTTCTGCGATGTCAGCCGTTCCATGCGTCCCTACATCGGGGTATATCTGCATCTCGTGCGTGCGCTCGCCCACACCGGAACGGCTGAGGTCTTCGTGTTCTCCACCACAGCTGCGCGTCTGACGCCGGTCCTCCGGCACCGGTCGGTCGATCAGGCGATCGGCGTCGCCAACGAGCGGGTACGGACGCGGTTCGGAGGCACCCGCATCGCCGGTTCGCTCGCCGAGGTGGTCGCCTCCCATCACGGACACCTGATGCGCGGAGCGATCGTCGTTGTCGCGTCCGACGGTTGGGACAGCGACGATCCCACCGAACTCGCCCACGTCCTGGCCAGGATCCGGCGTCGCGCGCACCGGCTGGTGTGGCTCAACCCCCGGGCCGGGCAGGCCGGTTTCACGCCCTCGACCGGGTCGATGTCCGCCGCGCTTCCACACTGCGACGCGATGGTGGCGGCCGACACACTCGTGGCCCTGCAGCACGCCGTCGACGTTGTTACGTCCACGGATACGGGGGACGGGGGACTCCGACGGCGTGTCGTAGGTCATGGCGTGAACGTCCTACCCTGGTAGGCATGGCAACATCCGAGCTCGCGTCTCCCGCGCAGCCTCCGGCGCCCGCCCCCATGAGGGGAAACCCGCCGGCACTGCTGATTCTCTTCGGCCTCCTCGCCGCCCTCGTCGCGGCGTTCGCGGTCGGACTGTCCGCTGCGCAGGCTCTGGTGTTGCTCGGCATCCCCGATCCCGGTCCGCTCACCACCTACGGTCTCCCGGCGGTCCGCGCGATCTCCGAGATCGCGACGGTCATCACGATCGGCTCGCTGTTCTTCGCCGCCTTCCTCGTGCCCCCGCAGCGGAGCGGGGTACTCGACGTCGGCGGTTATCGTGCCGTGCGGACGGCGGGCGTCGCGGCGACGGTGTGGGCCGTGACAGCGGCGCTGATGGTGCCGCTGACCTTGTCCGACACTTCCGGCAGTCCGCTGAGTGAGGCCATCCGTCCGGAGAACCTGTTCTCGGCGCTCGGTCAGGTGGAGGTCGCGCTGGCCTGGGCCTGGACGACCGTGCTCGCGCTGATCACCGCGCTGCTGATCCGGCTCGCAGTGCGCTGGTCGTGGACGCCGTATCTGTTGCTGCTGTCGTTCGTCGCCCTCATGCCGATCGCCCTGACCGGGCACTCCTCGTCGGGTGGTTCGCACGATATGGCGACCAACAGCCTCGTGCTGCACCTCGGCGCGGCGTCCGTCTGGGCCGGCGGGTTGTTCGCGCTGCTCGCCCATTCGATGCGGGGAGGGGAGCACACCGATGTCGCCGCCCGGCGGTTCTCCTTCGTCGCCGGACTCGCGTTCGTCGTGATGGCTGTCAGCGGCGTGATCAACGCCGCGGTCCGCATGTCGTTCGACGACCTGACGACCACCACCTACGGCGGTTTGCTGCTCGCGAAGACCGTCGCGCTGGTCCTGCTCGGCATCTTCGGCTGGGCCCAGCGACGCCGGGCGCTTCCGGCCCTCGAGGCCGACCCCACGAGCCGGTCCGCTCTCGTCCGGTTCACCCTCGCCGAGGCGTTCGTCCTCGCCGCGACCATCGGCCTGGCCGTGGGACTCGGCCGCACGCCCCCGCCGCCGCCGGCCTCGGTACCGACGATCCAGGAGGTCGAGCTCGGCTACCAGCTCGACGTACCGCCGTCGTTCGTGAGCCTGTTCTTCGGCCAGTGGCGCTTCGACCTGATCTTCGGCACGGCTGCTCTCGTGTTCGCCGCCGCCTACGCCGTCGGTCTGTGGACGCTGCGCAAGCGCGGCGACTCGTGGCCGGTCGGCCGGTCGATCGCCTGGTTCTCGGGTTGCTTCGTGCTGTTCGTCGCCACCAGTTCGGGCGTCGGGATGTACTCGCCGGCGATGTTCAGCGTGCACATGGGCGCGCACATGGCTCTGTCGATGCTCGCCCCGGTGCTCCTTGCGCTCGGCGGGGCGATGACCCTCGCCCTGCGTGCGTTCAAGCCGGCCGGCCGCAACGCCCCTCCCGGACCACGCGAATGGATCCTCGAGTTCTTGCACAGCCCGCTGTCGCGCTTCTTCACGCATCCGATCGTCGCATCGGTGATGTTCGTCGGCGGTTTCTACGCGTTGTATCTCGGAGGGATCTTCACCGCGTTCATCGACAGTCACACCGCCCACGTCCTGATGAACCTGCACTTCCTGCTCAGCGGCTACCTGTTCTACTGGGTGGTGATCGGCGTCGACCCGTCGCCACGCGACCTGCAGCCCGTGACGAAGCTGGCGATGGTCTTCGGCTCGCTCCCGTTCCACGCCTTCTTCGGCGTGACCCTCATGAGCATGGGCACGGTGATGGCCGAGAGCTACTACCGCGGCCTGGCACTACCGTGGAACTACGACCTGTTCTCCGATCAGAAGGTCGGCGGCAGCATCGCATGGTCGGCCGGCGAGATCCCGCTCGTGCTCGTGATGCTCGCCCTGCTCGTCCAGTGGTCGCGCAGCGACCGGCGCACGGCGCGACGTGTCGACCGGGCCGCCGAACGCGACGACGACGCCGATCTCGCGGCACACAACGCGATGTTCGCCGAGCTGGCGCGCCGCGACCGCGAAAGCCGCTAGCCGCGCCGATCCGACGTGCACATCCTGTCGCGCCGCGGCTAATCGGACGAATACGGACGCCGCGGCCGGACGGTCCGTATCGTCCTCGGCGTGACCCGTACCACGCACGTCCCCGCCCTGCTGCTCGCCGGTGCTCTGGCACTGCTGACGACCGTCGTGTCACCTCCCGCGGTGGGCGCGAACCCGGCGCCGGGAAAGGTTGTCGAGGTCGCCACGCTCGACCCGGAATCGTCCCTGCCCGGGGCGTCCTCGGCTCGCGTCCTCGCCTACACCACGCAGTGGCGCGACGGCACCCCGACCACGGCGACCGGGGCACTGTTCGTCCCTCCCGGCACGCCGCCCGAGGGCGGGTGGCCCGTCGTCGCATGGGCCCACGGGACCGTCGGTCTCGACGATTCGTGCGCGCCCTCGCGGTTGCCGCGCACACCGCGCGACACTGCCTATCTCGACCACTGGCTCGGGCAGGGCTATGCCGTCGTGGCAGCCGACTATCCGGGCCTCGGGTCGGGCGGGCTGCACCGCTATCTGGACGGGCAGAGCGCCGCGAACAGCGTCATCGACATCGTGCGGGCGGGACGCGCTGTCGAACCGTCGCTGTCCGACCGCTGGGTCGTGATCGGCCAGTCGCAGGGTGGGCACACCGGTCTACACACCGCGCACGCTGCGACCTCCCGCGCGCCCGAACTGGACTTTCGCGGGACACTCACGACCGGCGCCCCGTCCAACCTCGAGTACCTGTTCCCGCTCGGATTCCCGGGCTTCCCCGACCTCGGTCTCGACGGGCTCACGGCGTTCGCCGCCTACATCTTCGCGGGTCTGCGCGACGCCGATCCTTCCCTGGACGTCGACGGATACCTCACTCCCCTCGGTCGCGAGGTGGTCGACGCCGCCGAGCGACTCTGTTACGACGAGCTGATGGACCGCTACGGCGAGATCGGCATCGGCGAGGTCCTTGCCCGTCCGCTGAGCGACGACCGGTTCCGCGCCGCCTTCACCGACTATGTCGCGGTGCCGACCCGTGGTTACGACCGGCCACTGTTCCTCGCGCAGGGTCTGCGCGATACGACGGTGCCCGCGCCGCTCGCGTTCGAACTGATCGGGGACCTGTGGGCCGGGGGCGCGAACGCGCAGTTCCGGACGTATTCGACAGGGCACTCGGAGACGATGTTCGCGTCGCTGCCCGACACGACAGGCTTCGTCGCGGAGCTGCTGCGGCGCTGACGCGGGCGCGGCCCGGGCATCCCGTGGTCGCACGATATGGGTTATCGACCGTCGACCGATACGCTGGTGGTCATGGCGGAGTTCATTTACACGATGAAGAAGGTGCGCAAGGCGCACGGTGACAAGGTCATCCTCGATGACGTCACCATGAGCTTCTACCACGGCGCGAAGATCGGCGTCGTCGGACCCAACGGCGCGGGCAAGTCGTCGATTCTCAAGATCATGGCCGGGCTCGATCAGCCCAGCAACGGCGAGGCCTTCCTCGATCCGGAGGCCACCGTCGGCATCCTCCAGCAGGAGCCGCCCCTCAACGAGGAGAAGACGGTCCGGGAGAACGTCGAGGAGGGCCTCGGCGACATCAAGGTCAAGCTCGACCGGTTCAACGAGATCGCCGAGCTCATGGCCACCGACTACTCCGACGAGCTGATGGAGGAGATGGGCAAGCTCCAGGAGGAGCTCGACCACGCCAACGCGTGGGATCTCGACTCGCAGCTCGAGCAGGCCATGGACGCACTGCGCTGCCCTCCGCCGGACGAGCCCGTCACCCACCTCTCCGGTGGTGAGCGCCGCCGTGTCGCGCTGTGCAAGCTGCTGCTGAGCAAGCCCGACCTGCTGCTCCTCGACGAGCCCACCAACCACCTCGACGCCGAGTCGGTGCTGTGGCTCGAGCAGTTCCTCGCGTCCTACCCGGGGGCCGTGCTGGCCGTCACCCACGACCGGTACTTCCTCGATCACGTCGCGCAGTGGATCTGCGAGGTCGACCGCGGCAAGCTGCATCCCTACGAGGGCAACTACTCCACCTACCTGGAGAAGAAGGCCGAGCGTCTCGAGGTCCAGGGCAAGAAGGACCAGAAGCTGCAGAAGCGGCTCCGCGAGGAACTCGAGTGGGTCCGCTCCGGTGCCAAGGCACGGCAGACGAAGAACAAGGCGCGTCTGGCCCGCTACGAGGAGATGGCAGCCGAGGCCGAGAAGTACCGCAAGCTCGACTTCGAGGAGATCCAGATCCCGACGCCGCCGCGTCTGGGCAACGTCGTTGTCGAGGTCGAGCACCTCGACAAGGGCTTCGACGGCCGTGTCCTGATCAAGGACCTGTCGTTCACGCTGCCGCGCAACGGCATCGTCGGTGTCATCGGTCCCAACGGCGTCGGCAAGACCACGCTGTTCAAGACCATCGTCGGTCTCGAGGAGCCCGACAGCGGCACCGTCAAGGTGGGCGACACGGTCAAGCTGAGTTACGTCGACCAGAACCGCGCGAACATCGACCCGAAGAAGACGGTCTTCGAGGTGGTCTCCGACGGTCTCGACTTCATCGAGGTCGGGCAGAACGAGATGCCGTCGCGCGCGTATGTGAGCGCGTTCGGGTTCAAGGGTCCCGACCAGCAGAAGCCGGCCGGTGTGCTCTCCGGTGGTGAGCGCAACCGCCTGAACCTGGCGCTCACGCTCAAGGAGGGCGGCAACCTGATCCTCCTCGACGAGCCGACCAACGACCTCGACGTCGAGACCCTGTCGTCGCTCGAGAACGCGCTGCAGCAGTTCCCGGGTTGCGCCGTCGTGATCTCCCACGACCGCTGGTTCCTCGACCGCACCTGTACCCACATCCTGGCGTGGGAGGGCAACGTCGAAGAGGGCAAGTGGTTCTGGTTCGAGGGCAACTTCGAGGCCTACGAGGCGAACAAGATCGAGCGTCTCGGAGCCGATGCGGCACGTCCGCACCGCGTCACGCACCGGAAGCTCACGCGTGACTGAGCGCAACGGCCACCGGCCCTACCGGTGCCCGGTCGAGGTGCGCTGGGGCGACTCCGATCGGCTCGGGCACGTCAACAACGCCAAGGTCGTGGAGTACCTGCAGGAAGGGCGCATCAAGTTCTTCCGGAGCGAGCTGCCGGCCCGCGATGCCGTCGTGCTCCGGAAGATGGACGTCGAGTTCCTGCGTCCGATCAAGGATTCCTCGGCGCCGATCGAGGTCGAGACGACGGTGCTTCGTCTCGGCACGAGCTCGTTCACGGTGCGTCAGACGATCCTCGACCGGGACGGCGTGGTGTGCGCGGTCGCCGACACCGTGCTCGTCGGCTTCGATCCCGAGACCGACACGTCGCAGCCGTTGACAGACGAGGTACGGGCGGTGCTCGACCGGCACCGCGCCGTCACGCCCACCGGCTGAGCGGGTACATCCTGTCGACCGGCCCGGCTGTTACCCGACCCGCCGGTTCCGACCCCCCGACTGCGCGCCGCGGATAAGCTCGATCACGAGTCCGTCCGCGGCGCGCGGAGTATCCGCCTGACAGAGCAGGAAGGGTGTCGATGGCCGACCCGGCTGTGGTGCAGACAAATGCAACGGACAGCGATGCCTCTCCCGAGGCGGTCCTCGAGCGGATCTATCAGGGCTCCGGAGAGTTCACCACGGACCACGGCGCGGCCGCGCTCGAGCACGTCCGTCTCGGTCGTCGCCGCGCACCGGGCACCGCTGTCGTCGGTGTGCGCCGCACCGAGGGCATGGGTGTCGCCGTACAGATCGTCACCGACGACATGCCGCTGCTCGTCGAATCGGTGCTGGCACTGCTGTCCCGGCTGGGTGTCTCGGTGGCGACGGTCATCCACCCCGTCCTGTCTGCGCGCCGCACCGCCGAGGGCGACCTCGAGCGCCTGGCCGACGAAGGCGGACGGGCCTCGGGTGGAGTCGCCGAATCGTGGATGCACATCGAGTTGCGCGGGCCCGTCGACGACGAATCGCTCGAGGAGATCGATCACGGCTTGCGGCGTGTACTGTCCGATGTGCGGCAGGTGGCGTCGGACTCCGGGAAGATGCACGCCCTGCAGCGCGACCTCGCGGACGCGCTCGACGGCCTGGCCGCCGATCCGCCGGCGCACTACACGGCCGACGAGCTCACCGAGACCGCCGAACTGCTGCGCTGGTTGAGCGGCGGGAACTTCACTCTTCTCGGCTACCGGCGCTACGACTTCGTTCCCGACGGCGGCGACGACAACGTGCGCGCGACGCCCGTGCCCGGCAGCGGCAGGGGAGTGCTGCGCACCGATGCCTCGGTCGCGGACCCGCTCGACCTGCCCGGTGAGGTCGGCACGTGCCGCCGCCCGCTGCTCGTGCTCACTCAGGGCGCGCTTCCCGCCACCGTGCACCGTTCCGTCTATCCGTACTTCGTCGGCGTCGCCCGGCTCGACGCCGACGGCGCGCTCGTCGGGGAGGATCGTTTCCTCGGTGTCCTCACCGTGACCGCTCTGCACGAGAACATCCTCGACATCCCCGTGGTCTCGCGCCGGGTGCGGGAGGTCGTCGCGCGGGCGCGGGTCGAGCTGTCGTCCTACAGCGGCCAGGCGATGCTCGAGATCATGCAGACGGTGCCCCGCGCGGAACTGTTCTCCATGGACACCGACACCCTCTACGAGACCGTCACGGCGGTGGTCGACATCCGCAGGCAGGTGCGGTTGTTCGTCCGCGTCGACACCTACGGGCGGTACATCTCGTGCCTCGTCTACCTGCCGCGCGACCGCTACACGACGAAGGTGCGCGTGGCGATCCAGGACATCCTGTTGCGCGAGTTCGGTGGCGGCGTACTCGACTACACCGCGCGGGTCTCCGAACGTGACCTCGCGTTGCTGCACGTGACGATCCGTTTCTCCGGGCGCGCACGTCGCGAGGTGGACACCTCCGAGGAGAACCGCCTGCGGATCCAGGCGATGCTCGCGGAAGTGACCCGCAACTGGGCCGATCGGCTCGGTGAGGCGGCGGCCGCGACCGGCGATCTCGATCCGTTGCTGGTGCAGCGGTACGCCGAGGTCGTGCCCGAGGCGTACAAGGAGGACTTCGGCTCCGAACGTGCCCTGGACGACCTGCGGCGTCTGGAAGCGCTCGACTCCGGCGATCTCGACACGCACCTGTACCGTCCGGGTTCCGACGATCCGTTGTCGTTGCGTTTCACCCTGTACATCGCCGACGAGACGGTCACCCTCGGCCGGATCCTCCCGGTGTTGCAGAGCCTCGGCGTCGAGGTCGTCGACGAGCGGCCCTACCGGCTGCCGCGATCGGACGGAATCGAGTGCGGGATATACGATTTCGGACTCTGTCTGCCCGAGGACATCGAGCACGGCATCGTGGAGGCCGATCCGACCCTGGCGGATCGTCTCACCGACACCTTCACCGTGGCCTGGCGGGGGGCGGTCGAGACCGACCGGTTCAACCAGCTCGTGCTGCGCGCCGGGCTCACCTGGAAGCAGGTCGTGCTTCTCCGCGCCTACGCGAAGTACTTGCGCCAGACCGAATTTCCGTACAGCCAGTACAACATCGAAGGTGTGCTGCTCGGCGCCCCCCACACCGCGGCGCTGCTCGTCGGGCTGTTCGAGTCCCGATTCGATCCGGAGAACGCCTCCGCCGAACGCGAACAGCAGATCGCCGAGGAACTCACGACGACGATCGCAGAGGTGACCGCCCTGGCCACCGACCGCATCCTCCGGGGACTGTTCTCGTTGATCCGTGCGACCCTGCGCACCAACTTCTACGTGGCCGGCGGTATCGGGCACGAGCGCCCGGACGGCCGGGCGTTGTCGCTCAAGTTCGATCCGCGACGGATCGCCGAACTACCCCAGCCGCGACCGGCTTTCGAGGTGTTCGTCTACGCCCCGGGCGTCGAGGGCGTCCACATGCGGTTCGGTCCCGTCGCCCGCGGTGGTCTGCGCTGGTCCGACCGCCGGGAGGACTTCCGCACGGAGGTGCTCGGCCTGGCCAAGGCGCAGGCCGTGAAGAACGCGGTGATCGTGCCCGTGGGTGCGAAGGGCGGCTTCGTCGTCAAGCACGCCCCGCGTCCGACCGGTGACGCCGAGGCGGACCGGCGCGCCGTCCGCGAGCGTGGCGAGCGGTGCTACCGGTGCTTCATCGCCGGTCTGCTCGACATCACCGACAATCTCGACGCCGCCCGCAACGACACGGTCCCGCCGCAGCGGGTCGTGCGTCACGACAACGACGACCCGTATCTCGTGGTGGCTGCGGACAAGGGCACCGCGTCGTTCTCCGACCTCGCGAATTCCGTTGCGGCGGAATACGGCTACTGGCTCGGCGACGCGTTCGCGTCAGGTGGCTCCGCCGGTTACGACCACAAGGAGATGGGCATCACCGCGCGCGGTGCATGGGAGAGCGTCCGGCGTCACTTCCGCGAACTCGGATCCGACCCGCAGACGGACGATTTCACCGTCGTCGGCATCGGTGACATGAGCGGTGACGTCTTCGGCAACGGCATGCTGCTCAGCCGGCACATCCGGCTCGTCGCGGCCTTCGACCATCGGCACATCTTCCTCGATCCCGATCCCGATCCGGAGCGGTCGTTCGAGGAGCGGCGCCGGTTGTTCGAACTGCCGCGGTCGTCGTGGAAGGACTACTCGACCGAACTCGTCTCGGCCGGGGGCGGGGTGTGGGACCGGACGGCCAAGTCGGTGCCCGTCGGTCCCGAGGTGCGTGCGGTGCTCGACCTGCCCGACGACGTCACCGCACTCCCACCGCCCGAACTGATCCGCGCGATCCTGCGCGCACCCGTCGACCTGTTGTGGAACGGCGGTGTCGGCACCTACGTGAAGGCGTCGACGGAAACCCATGCGGACGTGGGGGACAAGAGCAACGACGGCGTGCGCGTCGACGGGCGGGAACTGCGTGCCCGGGTCGTGGGCGAGGGCGGCAATCTCGGTGTCACGCAACGCGGCCGCATCGAGTTCGCGCGCGCCGGCGGAAAGATCAACACCGACGCGATCGACAACTCGGCCGGCGTCGACAGCTCCGACCACGAGGTCAATATCAAGATTCTCCTCGACGCTATGGTGACCGCCGGCGAACTCGCGGCGGAGGACCGCAATCCGCTGCTCGCGTCGATGACCGACGACGTCGCCGAACTCGTTCTCGCCGACAACATCTCGCAGAACGCCGTGCTCGGACTCGAGCGGGCCGTCGCGCCGTCCCTGCTGGGGGTGCACCGTCGGATGCTCGCAGCCCTGGAACTCGATCGTGGACTCGACCGCGGCCTCGAGGCCCTGCCCGATGAGGCCGAGTTCGATCGTCGTGAAGCGGCGGGGGAGGGATTGACGTCGCCGGAGCTGGCGCAGCTCCTCGCCCACGTCAAGCTCGCCCTCGTCGACGACCTGCTGGCCACGGACCTGCCCGACAACGAGACCTTCGCGTCGATCCTGCCCGCTTACTTCCCGCCCGCTCTGCGCGAGCGGTTCCGGGCCGGGATCCGGGCGCATCCGCTGCGTCGGCAGATCGTTGCGACCATGCTGGCCAACACCACGGTCGACAACGGCGGCCCCACCTACGTCTACCGGCTCGCCGAGGAGGCCGGGGCGTCGGCGACCGACGCCATCCGCGCCTACACCGCCGTCACCACCATCTTCGGGCTACCAGCCCTGTGGGACGAGATCCGGGCCGCCGGGCTGCCTGTCGACATCGAGGACGACCTGCTGCTCGAATCCCGCCGCGTGCTCGACCGGGCGTCGCGCCGGCTCCTCGCCACGCGACCGCAGCCCCTCGCGGTCGGTGCCGAGATCAGCCGTTACCGCGATGCCTTCGCGCGTCTCGCACCGCGGGTCGCGGACTGGATGCGCGGGCACCACGCCGAGGACTTCCTTCGTCGTACCCGCCCGCTCCTCGAACGAGGAGCGCCGGAGGAGCTCACGGGCGTCGTCTTCCGGCTCCTCGACCAGTTCCCGCTGCTCGACGTCATCGACATCGCCGACATAGAGCAGCGCGACGAGGCGGAGGTCGCCGATCTCTACTACGCCCTCGACGCGCGTCTCGGCGTCGACCGCCTGCTCACGGCGGTCTCCGGTCTCGAGCGGGGCGACCGCTGGCATTCGCTGGCACGCCTCGCGCTGCGCGAAGACCTGTACGGCTCGTTGCGGTCGCTCGTCCTCGACGTGCTCGCCGGCGCCGAACCCGGGGAGTCGACCGAGGAGATGATCGAGGACTGGGAGTCGTCCAACGGCTCCAAACTCGTCCGTGCGAGGGCGGCGCTCGACGAGATATTCGCGTCTGGAAGTCTGGACCTCGCCACCCTCTCGGTGGCGGCACGACAGATCAGGGGCATGGTGCGCACGCGCGCATCCGATCGGAGGTAACGAGTGAGCGGTGCGGGCGAACAGTTCGGTTTCCACACCGAGGTGATGGTGCGGTGGTCCGACATGGACGTCTTCCAGCACATCAATCACGCGCGGATGGTCACGCTCCTCGAGGAAGCACGGATCCCGTGGCTGTTCGCCGACGGCCGCCCCACCCGGGACCTGCGCGAGGGGGCCGTCATCGCCGATCTCCACGTCCGCTATCGCGGGCAGTTGCGTCACGACGACGGTCCGCTCGACGTGCTGATGTGGACGGAGAAGGTACGCGCGGTCGACTTCACGATCGGGTACGAGGTGCGGCCGGGCGGTGCCCCGGTCGACTCGGCGCCGGCGGTGGTCGCGTCCACCCAGATCGCGGCGTTCGACATCGAGACCCAGCGCCTGCGCCGGCTCAGCGACGACGAACGCGAGTTCCTGCGTCAGTGGCAACGAAACTGACGGTGGCACCGCAATTGACGAGGGACGAGGCCGACGTGACCGACGACCGGACCCGACGCGCAGAGCGCCTCCTGACGCTCGCCGACCCCGACGACAGCGTCGACCTCGCCGCATTCCTGGCCCGGGCCGCGCGTCTCGACGAGGCTGCCGTGGTGCGGTTGCGCCGCCGCGGCGACGGATTGCTCGGTGTGTGGACACGCACCGGTTTCGAGGTGCTCGCCGGACGCGTCGTCCGCGGAACCGTGGCTCCGGCCGACACCTGCGTGGCCGCCGAGTCGCTGCGGGCCGCGCTTCTCGCCGGGTCCGAACCGCGCACCGAGGTCGACCCGGGCTGGGCGATGGATTCCGCCTGGCGCGGCGCACTTCCACCCGACGACGGCTACGTCCACGTCGACGACGTGCCGGCACGGATCCTCGTCGCACTTGCGCAACGCGGCGTCGCGCTCACCCGCGAGCACGGCGCGCAGGGACCGCCGGCGTCGTTGCTCGCCCAAGAGGTTCTCGAGGTGAGCGGTGCCGGGACGACCGTGGGTGTGCCGATGCGCATGGTGTTCGCGCTCGGTGCGATGGGCTTCGTGCCGGGTTCCGGTCGTGACAGCGTCGACTCGACGGGTATCGATCCCGCCGAGGTGGTCCGGATCCGGGCGTCCGCCACCTGGATGCGCCTCGACGCCCGCTTCGGGTCGGTCTATCTGCGCCGCGGCGGGGGGCTCGGTCTGAGCGTCCTCTGAGGGAGCGTCACGCCAACCAGGCGGCGGTGTCCGGTGGCAGTGCGTGTCCGGTGAGCGGCGCACTCGCGAGCAGCACCTCGCCGGGAGGCAGATCGACCGCGACGTCGCCGGCGTTGAGAACACAGGTCAGGCCGTCGGAACGGCGGAAGGCCAGGCACCCCGCCGGGCTTCCGTACCAGCCGATCCCACCGCCCTCGGATCGCCTTAGCTCCGTGCTGATGGATCGCCTTCGCTCCGTACGGATCTCGATCGCCTGGCGGTACAGCGAGAGCGTCGAGCCCACATCCTCGAGTTGCTTCTCGACGGTGAGCGCCGACCACTCCGGCGGCTGGGGCAGCCACGCGGACCCGGCGGAGGTGAACCCGAAGGGCGGTGTTTCGCCCTCCCACGGCAGCGGCACGCGGCATCCGTCGCGTCCGCGCTCGGTGTGGCCGGATCGCTCCCAGACCGGATCCTGCAGCACCTCGTCGGGCAGGTCGACGTTCGGCAACCCCAGTTCGGCACCGTTGTAGACGAACACTGCTCCCGGGAGCGCGAGGGCGACGAGGATCATCGCGCGTGCCCGCGCGAGCCCGACCTCACCGCCTCCGTACCGAGTGACCTCGCGGTCGACGTCGTGGTTCGACAGCGTCCACGTCGGTGAGGCATGTACCGACGTCACCGCCGCCAGGCCCTTTTCGATCGCGTCGCGGACGGCGTCGGCGTCCCAGTCCGACAGCGTCAGGTGGAAGTCGAAGGCGAGATGCAGTTCGTCCGGGCGCAGGTACTCGGCGAACCGTTCGTGGTCGTCGACCCAGATCTCACCGATCGCCACCGAGTCGGGATACTCGTCGAAGACCCGCCGGATGCGGCGGTGGATGTCGTGCACCTCGGGATTGTTGAACCGAGGGTCGGCGGGGGAGTGCCCGAGCAGTTCGTTGGTCTCCCACCCCTCGTGGTCGGGAAGATCTGCGGGCTTGGCCATCCCGTGGGCCACGTCGATCCGGAAACCGTCCACGCCCCGGTCCAGCCAGAACCGCAGGGTCTTGTCGAGGTCCTCGACGACCTCCTCGTCGTCCCAGTTCAGATCGGGCTGCCCGGGAGCGAAGACGTGCAGATACCACTGACCGGGCGTGCCGTCGGGTTCGGTGATGCGGGTCCAGGCCGGCCCGCCGAAGACGCTCGGCCAGTTGTTCGGTGGTGCGCTGCCGTCCGGTTCGCGCCCGTCGCGGAAGTGGAAGCGCCGGCGTTCACGGCTGCCCGGCCCGGCTTCGAGCGCGGCCCGGAACCAGCGGTGCTCGACGCTGACGTGGTTCGGCACGAGGTCCATCACCACCCGGATGCGGCGCGCGTGGGCGTCGGCGACCAGCGCTTCGAGATCGGCGATGTCCCCGAACAGCGGGTCGATGTCGCGAGGATCGGAGACGTCGTAGCCGTGGTCGGCCATCGGTGAACGCATCACCGGGTTGAGCCAGATCGCGTCGACACCGAGCAGTTCGAGATAGCCGAGGCGGCTGCGCACCCCCGCGAGGTCGCCGATGCCGTCACCGTTCGCATCGACGAACGAGCGGGGATAGACCTGGTAGAAGACCGCGTTGCGCCACCACGGCGCCGTCGGGTCGCCTCGTCCGGAGGTCGGTGCTGCGGGGTGGGCCACGGGACTCATCGTGTCAGACGACAGGGCGAAAGGCAGGGCGAACGTGGCCGTGGCCGTTCCGTCCGGGCCTGCCCGCATGATAGGACGAACGGCATGAGTACGACATCGATCGTCGCGGTCCGGTTGGACGACGTGGAGCTGCGCGACGACCCGATCGACCCTGCGTGGATCCGCGAGGGCGCGCCCGTGGCGCGCAGCGGTCTGTGGGCGACCAGCGTCGACCGCACCACCACCACACACGTGTGGGACTGCACGGCCGGTCGCTTCGACTGGCATTTCGGCGTCGACGAGATTGTTCACATCGTGGAGGGCTCGGTCATCGTCTCGTCCGCAGACTCCGAGCCGCGCACCTTGCGTGCCGGGGACGCGGCGCTCTTCCGAGCCGGGACCACCGCTCTGTGGGAGGTCCCCGAATACGTGCGCAAGCACGCCGTCCTGCGTCGTCACCTGTCGCCGGCGGCGCGGTTCACCCAGAAGGTGGAGGACCGCCTGCGCCGGATTCTGGGCCGCTGAGCTGCGCCGACCTCGGTCAGATGGGGGAATTCATCAGCGAGTCGGCCGCCATGTTCATGTAGTCGACTAGCTGCCGGCGGTGCTCGTCGTCGAGCGTCTTCTCGTCGATCGACGCGATCGCGGTGTGCATGCAGCGCAACCAGGCGTCGCGCTCGAGCGGCCCGATCCGGAAGGGATGATGACGCATGCGCAGCCGCGGGTGGCCCCGCTCCTCGGAGTAGGTGCGCGGGCCGCCCCAGTACTGCTCGAGGAACATCCGCATGCGTCGTTCGGCCGGACCGAGATCCTCCTCGGGATACAGGGGCCGGACGATCTCGTCCCGTGCGATCTCCTCGTAGAACCGTGCAGTGAGCCGGCGGAACGTCTCGGCGCCACCGACCGCCTCGTAGAAGGTCTGCTCGTCACTCATCTGTATTCGTTCACCGTCCCTCTCGACCGTCCATTGTGCCCGCTCCCGACCGCACACCGCCCGACGAGCCGTGCCGGGCGGGACCGTCACCGGATGTTCACCGGCCCGACCTGGACCGGTCCGCTGATTCGGGGTGCGATTCGGGAGCATCCGTGGTCCACTGTTCCCAGTCTTTTCGGAGGTCGTATGAAGCACAGCAGCAGCTCGCATCGACAACTCCCGCCCGCGGACGCCCCTGCAGGGGTGCCGGGGGCTACCACACTGCGCGTGGTGCACGACAGCACCGCGACGGTACCCGACTGGTTGAAACGTCGAGTGTTGCTGCTCAACGCCACCTACGAGCCACTCACGGCCCTGCCCGCTCGCAGGGCCGTGGTCCTGATGGCCGGGGGCAAGGCCGATACCGTGCACGACGATCCGCTCGCCCCGCTGGTGCGGTCGGCAGAATGGTCCGTGCAGCTGCCATCGGTGATCCGTCTGCGCAACTATGTACGCGTTCCGTATCACGCGCGGGTGCCGCTCACCCGGGCCGCGCTCATGTACCGCGACCTGAACCGGTGCGCCTACTGCGGTGGCAAGGCCGAGACGATCGACCACGTCGTGCCGCGCAGCCGAGGCGGCGAGCACACCTGGGAGAACTGCGTCGCATGCTGCGCGCCGTGCAACCATCGCAAGGCCGACAAGCTGCTCACCGAACTCGGATGGACCCTGCGTGTGGTGCCGAATCCGCCCAAGGGCCGGCACTGGCGCTTGCTCGCCACCCTGCCCGAGTTGCACCCCACCTGGCTGCCCTATCTGGGGGAGGGCGCGGCCTGATCGGGCCGTTCTCCGGGGCATATGAGGCCTTTCGGGCCCGGCTGGGCTAACGTTTGGCTGTGAGCATTCTCGAGACAACCCTGATCTTCGTCGGCATCCCGCTGCTGATCGTCTTGGTCTTCGGTGGGCTGTCCTTCGTCCTGAGCAAGTACCCGGGCTCCACGCCGTCGGACGACCCGTACACGCTCGACCGGAAATGGGAGCACGGACCGCTCCTGTGGACCGCGACCGACGAATCGACCCATCCCTGGAAATACCCGCATCATGGTCACGGTCATGCCGCTCTGACCTCGGCGGAGCTGATCGGAGGTACCGCAAGTGGCAAGTGGTGACGTGATCCAGCGTCCGGTCGTCGCGCCGGAGAACCTGCCGCACGGTGCGGCACTCACCGCGAGCGGACGCATCTCCGCCGTGCGCGGTCTCGGTCAGGCCTTCACGGGTGCGCCCTTCAAGGACCGCGACCTCATCACCCTCGACGACACGCTCACGCACGCGACGCGGATCACCAATGTGCGGTTCACCGTCTACATCGGTGACGACGAGAATCCGGCCGCGGCGACCGACGCCCTGCTGCCGACGACGCCGGACGCCGACAACTCGGTCCTCGTCGCCGTCTTCCCGAACCAGCGGAGCATCGAGATTCGCTCGGGTCGCACCGCCGCCGACCGCGCCACCGACCGGGTGCTGCAGCTCGGCGTGACCGCGGCCGTGTCGTCCTTCGGCCAGGGGAATCTGCTCGACGGCATCACCAGTGCGGTCCGCGTCATCGCGAACGCCATGGTCGCTCCCTAGTCCGGAGCCCACGACCATCTGTGGCCCGCTGCCACTCCGCGAAGGAGAGGCGGCGGGCCACAGTCGTCTCATGTGGGCGTCTCATGTGGGCACCGCCCACGGTCGTTCGGTGAGGTCGGCGCGTCAGGACGCGTCGAACGCGCGTGCCTTCAACGAGCGCACGACCCCGGCACGACCCTCGACGACGAGCCGGCGCAGCGCCGGCGGATGGTCGCCGGCGAGGAACTCGTCTGCCGCAGCCACCGACTGCTCACTGATCGACCACGACGGGTAGAGCCCGATCACGACGGTCTGCGCGACCTCGCTCGAACGACGCTCCCACACTCCCGGCACCTCCGCGAAGTACCGCGCGACGTACGGCTCGAGCAATTCGCCCTGACCGGCCGGGGCGAAACCGCCGATCACGGCGCGCGCCGTGATGTTCGGGACGCTGTCGTCGTGCACGACGGTCTGCCACACCTGCTCCTTGACGGCCTCCTGCGGACGGGCCGCGCGGGCGGCCGCCGCCTGGCGGGCACCCGCGGCCGTCGGGTCGCGTTCGGCCTCCGCGTCGATGAACGGCGACTCCACGCCCTCGGCGTCGACCTCACCCGCCGCGGCGAGCGCCTGGACGATCCGCCAGCGCAGATCGGTGTCGACCGTCAGCCCGGGCAGGCCGACCGTCGCCGGATCGGCGCCCAGCAGCTCCTCGAGCACCTCGGTGTGCCAGGGAGACAGGTACGCGGTGGTCAGCGCGTTGACGAACGCGAGCTGATGGTCGGAGCCGGCGACGGACTCGCGGGCGAGCTCGAGCAGACGGTTGGCGAAGTCCGCCCGGCCCTGCTCCGCGGCCCAGGACGGGTCGGCGTAGCTCTCCAGCGCGGTGTGCGCCTGCATGAGCAGACGCTGGACGACACCGACCTCGGTCTCGGCGGCGATACCGCGCTGCACGAGGGCGACGAAATCGCGCGCCTTCATCTCGGCCTGACGGGTCATCTCCCACGCCGCCGACCACACCAGGGTGCGCGGCAGCGACTCGGCGATGTCGCCGACCCGGTCTATGACGGTTGCGAGCGACTCCTCGTCGAGCCGCACCGAGCAGTACGTCAGGTCGTCGTCGTTGACGAGGACGAACGCGCCGCGCGGCACGCCCACCAGATCGGGGACCTCGGTGCGCTCGGCGGCGTCGACGTCGATCTCCACGCGGTGCGTGCGGACGAGCTTGCCGGAGCCGTCGTCGTCGTACACACCGATCGCGAGGCGGTGCACGCGGAACTCACCGGCGCCGGGCTGGGCACCTTCCTGCACCACCGCGAAACGCGTGAAGCGTCCCTGGTCGTCGACCTCGAAGTCCGGTCGCAGGATGTTCAGGCCGGTGGTCTTGAGCCACTGGGCACCCCAGTCCGACAGGTCGCGGCCGGAGGCCTTCTCCAGCGCGGCGAGCAGGTCGTCGAAGGTGGCGTTGCCGTAGGCGTGGTCGCGGAAGTACTCGCGCAGACCGGCGAGGAAGGGCTCCTGCCCCACATAGGCGACGAGCTGCTTGAGCACCGACGCGCCCTTGGCGTAGGTGATGCCGTCGAAGTTGACCTCGACCGCGGCGAGGTCGGGGATGTCGGCGGCGATCGGGTGCGTCGACGGCAGCTGGTCCTGCCGGTAGGCCCACGACTTCTCGACGTTCGCGAAGGTCGTCCACGCGTTGGTGTACTCGGTGGCCGAGGCCTGGCACAGCACCGACGCGAACGTCGCGAACGACTCGTTGAGCCACAGGTCGTCCCACCAGCGCATGGTGACGAGGTCGCCGAACCACATGTGCGCCATCTCGTGCAGGACGGTCTCGGCGCGGCGCTCGTAGGAGTAGCGGGTGACCTTGGACCGGAAGACGTAGTCCTCCAGGAAGGTCACCGCTCCGGCGTTCTCCATCGCCCCGGCGTTGAACTCGGGCACGAACAGCTGGTCGTACTTGCCGAAGGCGTAGGGGATCCCGAAGTTGGCGTGGTAGAAGCCGAAGCCCTGTTTGGTCTCGGTGAACAGCCGGTCGGCGTCCATGTACTCCGCGAGCGACGCTCGGCAGAAGATGCGCAGCGGGATGGTGCCGTGCTCGTCGGTGTACTCGTCGGACCACACGGCATACGGACCGGCGATGAGCGCGACGAGATAGGTGCTCATCCGCGGGGTGGTGCGGAAGATGTGCAGACCCGGCTGCGCGGCCGCCGTCTGTACGGTGTCGGCGTTGGAGATCACGGCCCAGTCCTGCGGCGCGGTGACCTGCAGGTCGAAGGTGGCCTTGAGATCGGGCTGGTCGAAGCACGCGAACATCCGCTTGGCGTCGGCCGTTTCGAACTGCGAGTACAGGTACACCGCGTCGTCGGTGGGGTCGACGAACCGGTGCAGGCCCTCGCCGGTGTTCGTGTACAGGCAGTCGGCGTCGACGACGAGTTCGTTGTGAGCGGCGAGCCCGGTAAGGGCGATGCCGGTCTCCTCGGAGTATCCGGACACGTCGACGGGGTCGCCGTTGAGGGTCGCCGAATGCACGGTCTTCGCGATGAGGTCGATGAACGTCGAGGCTCCCTCGGTCGCGTCGAATCGCACGGTGGTCACCGATCGGAAGGTCGTGGTGCCCGGCGCGCCGGCACCGTCGGTGAGATCCAGTTCGATGCTGTAGTTGTCGACGGACAGGATCGCGGCCCGTTCGGCGGCCTGCTCGCGGGTCAGATTCGGTGGTGCCACGGGAGAACTCCTTCTCACGACGGAATGTCGGTCGGCGTCCATCCCATCATGATCGGCGAACCCTCACGGAGCGACGTCGGACAACGGCACCGTGGTGTCCGTCAGCCGGCCGACGTCGACGGGCCGCCCGGAGGCGATGAGTGCGCGGAGGTCGTCCCCGGCATCCCAGATGTTGACGTTCATCCCCGCCCGGACCCGCTGCTCGTCGTCGAGCCAGAACGCGAGGAACTGCCGTCCCGGCACGTCGCCGCGGGTGACCACCCGCGCGTCGCGGGGCGCGAGCCCGACATACTCCATGCCAAGGTCGTACTGGTCGGTGAAGAAATAGGGGAGCCGGTCGTAGGTCGCCTCACGTCCGAGCATCGTCGCGGCCGCGACGGCCGGCTGGTTCAGGGCGTTCGCCCAGTGTTCGACGCGCACACGGGTGCCGAGCAGCGGATGCTCCGCCGACGCGATGTCGCCGACAGCGACGATGTCCGGGTCGCTCGTCCGCAGCGATGCGTCGACGAGCACGCCGTCGTCCACCGCGAGTCCGGCGTCGCGGGCCAGCTCGATGTTCGGGCGCGCCCCGACCGCGACGAGCACGGCGTCGGCGGGCACCACACTGTCGTCGCCGAACCGGATGCCGCTCGCGCGACCGTCGTAGGCGACGATCTCGCGCACCGAGGTGTTCGTCCGCAGATCGACACCGTGCGCGCGGTGCAGGTCGGCGAACACCGCACCCATCTCCTCGCCGAGGGCACCGGACAGGGGTTGCTTCGCGGTCTCCGCGACCACCACGCCCGCGCCCCGGTCGCGGGCGTTCGCGGCGATCTCCATGCCGATCCATCCCGCGCCGATGACGGCCAGCCATCCCGCGTGGTCGGTCTCGCCCTGGATCGCGGTGAGCAGCGCATCGGAGTCCTCGATGGTGCGCATGACGTACACGCGTTCGGCGTCGGCTCCGGGAATCGGGACCGTGCGGGGAGTCGAGCCCGTGGCGAGCGCGAGCTTGTCGTAGTGGAGCGTCGACCCGTCGGGCAGCGTCACCGTGTGGGCGGCCGGATCGATCGCGGTGACCTTCGTGCCGAGCAGCAGTTCGACGCGGTGGTCGCGGTACCAGTCGCCGTCGTGCACCGTGAAGTCGGTGAGTTGCTTGCGTCCGGCGAAGTAGTCCTTCGACAACGGCGGTCGCTCATAGGGCAGGTGCTCCTCCGCGCCGATGAGCAGGATGCGCCCGGGAAAGTCGCGGGCGCGCAGTTCCTCTGCCAGCTTGGCGCCGGCCAGACCCGCGCCGACGATCAGAAACGTTTCCTCACCCGACATCGTGGTGCCTCCGCTGTGATGCGTGCCGGACCTGCTTCCCGGCTCCGACGTTACGGCTACCGCCCGCACTACGGCCCGGTTCAGGAAGAATCGTCGACGGGGCCGTGTTGAACATGCTTGTAGTTGTCCGGCCCGTACGAACTCTTGTGAGGAGATCTCTTGAGCGACCTGACCGCCGCGTCCTCGACCGGCAAGGACATCGCCGACTTCTGGTTCGATCCGTTGTGCCCGTGGTGCTGGATCACCTCGCGCTGGATCCTCGAGGTCACGAAGGTGCGCGACATCGAGGCGCGTTTCCACGTCATGAGCCTGGCCGTGCTGAACGAGGGGCGCGACCTGCCGGAGGAGTACGCCGAGCTGATGACGAAAGCCTGGGGCCCGGTGCGCGTCGCGATCGCTGCGGCGCAGAAGTACGGCGACGACATCCTCTCCCCGCTGTACACGGCGATGGGCACCCGCATCCACAACGAGGGCAACAAGGACTTCGCGGACGTGATCGCCGCGTCGCTCGCCGAACTCGACCTCGACGCCTCGCTGGCCGAGGCCGCCGACAGTGACGCCTACGACGAGGCTCTGCGCACGAGCCATCACGCCGGCATGGACAAGGTGGGCCAGGACGTCGGTACCCCGACGATCCATGTCAACGGCATCGCCTTCTTCGGGCCCGTCCTGTCGAAGATCCCGCGCGGGGAAGAGGCCGGCAAGGTATGGGACGGTGTGGTTGCCCTCGCGTCCTACCCGCACTTCTTCGAGCTCAAGCGCAGCCGCGACGAGGAGCCCGACTTCTCCTGACCGGGCACCGCCGTGGCGCTCGGTAGAGTGCAACGGCGTGTCGAACGATCATGTGGTCCGACCGGCGACGGTGCACGATGTCGAGAAGGCGACGGCAACGCTCGGACGAGCGTTCCGCGACTATCCGTTCACCCGCTACACCGTCGACGGCCGGGACCACGAGACCCGGGTCCGCGACCTCCAAGGGCTCTTCCTCGCCGAGATCGGCATGCGCTGCGGCGAGGTATGGGTCTCCGACGACGTCGACGCCGTGGCCGTCTGGACGACGCCCGGCTCCACCGGACTCGAGGAGGCGTTCACGTCCGTCTCCGATCGGGTGACGGAGCTGCGGGGTGATCGTGCCCGCGCCGCCGAACTGGCCGAGCAGGCCACCGCGGAACTGCAACCGAGCGAGCCAGGGTGGTTCCTGGCCACGGTGGGCGTCGATCCCGCCTCGCAGGGGCGCGGCCTGGGACGGGCCGTCCTCGAACCAGGACTTCGCGCGGCCGAGCGGCAGGGGGTCGCGGCCTGTCTGGAGACCTCCTCGGAGGCGAACGTCGCGCTCTACGAACGTCTCGGATTCGTCGTTACCGGTGTCGTGGAGCTGCCGGACGGCGGCCCGAAGGTCTGGGCGATGCGCCGCTGACCTGCCGGGGCGGGGTTCGCCACGCTCGGGACCGAAGGTCGCAACGCTCCGCCGTACAGACTTGTACTCACTCCGAATTCGATTCTCGGCTTCGGGTCGGGTGCGGACTACCGTGATGCATCACGGCTCGCGGCCTCCGGACTGCCAGCGGCACCCACCCGCCGCGCTACGGTGCACTCTGACCCGCCCCCGGCGTGGTGCCCTCTGACCCGCCCCGGCGGGGTGTGCTCCGACCCGCCCCTCGCACGGCGAACGGCGCCTGCGGGCGAGCGGACGAGTCTCGTTAGACTCGGCCCATGCGCGTTTACCTGGGAGCCGACCACGCGGGCTTCGAACGGAAGAATGAGATCATCGAGCACCTGAAGAAGAACGGCCATGAGCCGATCGACTGCGGTGCGTTCGAGTACGACGCCCTCGACGACTACCCGGCCTTCTGCATCGAGGCTGCTCGGCGCACCGTCGCCGACGAGGGCAGCCTCGGTATCGTGCTCGGTGGCAGCGGTAACGGCGAGCAGATCGCCGCCAACAAGGTGCGAGGTGCGCGCTGCGCCCTCGCCTGGAGCGTCGACACCGCCAAGCTTGCGCGCGAGCACAACAACGCGCAGCTCATCGGCATCGGTGCCCGCATGCACAGCCTCGAGGAGACCCTCGCGATCGTCGACGCCTTCCTGTCGACCGAGTGGTCGAACGAGGAGCGTCACCAGCGCCGTATCGACATCCTCGCCGAGTACGAGAAGACCGGCGAGGCTCCGGCAGTGCCCGGCGCACCTGCCTGATCCGTGCCCGAAGGACACATCCTGCACCGGCTTGCCCGGCTGCACCACGAGTGGTACTCGGGTGCGCCGGTGCGGGTGTCCAGTCCGCAGGGGCGCTTCGCCGACGGTGCCGCCGCCGTGGACGGGCGCGTCCTGACCCACGCGGACGCGTGGGGCAAGCATCTCTTCCACCACTACGAGGGCGGTCTCGCCGTCCACGTGCACCTCGGTATCTACGGTGAGTTCACCGACCGCGAGTTGCCGCTCGGCGAACCGGTCGGACAGGTGCGGATGCGGATGATCGGCGCGCGCCACGGCAGCGACCTGCGTGGTCCGGCGGCGTGCGAGGTGCTCACCCCCGGCGAGGTCGAGACGATCGAGGCCCGGCTCGGTCCAGACCCGCTGCGACCCGACGCCGATCCCGAGCGGGCATGGCGCCGTATCGGCAGATCACGCACCGCGATCGGCGCGTTGCTCATGAACCAGGCCGTCATCGCCGGCGTCGGCAACGTCTACCGCGCAGAAGTGCTCTTCCGTCACGGCATCCATCCGGAACGTCCGGGAAACAAGCTGTCCCGCAGAGAGTTCGACGCGATCTGGGCCGACCTCGTCGAACTGATGAACGTCGGTGTGGAGCACGGGCGCATGCACGTCGTGCGACCCGAACACGACCACGGCGCACCGGCCTACGCCAAGAACAGGCCCCGGACGTACGTCTACCGCCGTGCCGGCGAACCCTGCCGGATCTGCGGGACTCCCGTTCTGCACTCGGTCATGCAGGCGCGGAACCTGTTCTGGTGCCCGGTCTGTCAGCCGAGCTGACCCGACTCAGCAGATCCGACTCAGCAGATCCGACTCAGAAATCGAAGCCCCCGAAATCGAATCCGCCGCCGTCTCCGCCACCGAAGTCGTCACCGCCTCCGTACTCGTCGCCCCCGCCGAAGTCGTCGCCGGCACCTGTCTCCGCCGACGGATCACCGACACCGGATTCGAATGCCTGCGCGTCGTAGGGGACACCGGCCATCCCGGCGAACATCGTCGAGAAGAGCATCATCGAGCCGACGCCCCACGCGCCCGCGACCAGGGCGGGCTTCCACCACGGCTCCGAATACCAGCCCGCAGGGACAGGCCGGCCCGCGACGCGGCCGCCGGGGTAGTAGTTCGGCGTCGCGGAGGACGGTGACGGCGACGCGGCGATGGTGCGGCCCTCGAAGTCGACGGTGCGCTTCTCGGTGACCTCGCCGGCGGACTTCTGTCCGTCGAGCGTTGGGATCTCCGGCCCCGGGTCCATGCCCATCGCCAGGCGCGCAGCTCGGATGTAGTACAGACCTTCGAGCGCGGTCTGTTTCGCGAGACGCGCCTGCATCGGCGAGTTCGCCTGTTCGATCTGGGAGCCGGCGGCGGTGAAGCGCTCGGAGGCGTCCGCCAGCGCCTGACGCGAGGCGTCGTCGGTGCCGGTCAGATTGTAGATCTGGCCGCCGAGACGCTCGATCGCCTGCCGTGCGTCGGCCTTGGCGTCGTCGAGGGTGACGGTGCGGTGACGGGTGGTGCTCTTCTGGGAGCGGGAGACGAAGTACACCACGGCACCGACGGCGGCGAGGATGAGCAGAAGTTCCACGGCCCGATCCTTCCGGTGGGGGAGGGTCCTGTCCTCCAGCGTACCGACGCGGGGAGTCACTCCCCGAGGACCGCGCGCATCCCTTCCTGCAGGCACGAATCGAACGAATCGCGGTTGGGGACGACCGTGGGGTCCACCGCCAGGCCCATGCAGCAGGTGTCGCGATAGGACATCGCCGACGCGGTCATCATCGCGCCGTCGGCCGCACCGAAGCCGTAGTACCGCTCGATCTTCGCGCCGCCGACGTAGAGCGGCGCGTGGGAACCGGGGAGCGTGGACACCACCACGTCCCGCGGACCGACGGCGATGTCGGAGTGTGCTCCGGCGGAGGACGGGAACGAGATGTCGATGCGTCGCATGAGATCGACCGTGTCCATCGCGTGGATGTCCGCCTCGTCCTCGGGTGCCATAGGCACCGCCCCGCCGTCCGGCCCGGGGACGACGACACGCAGATCGTCGATCGAGCGGCCGTGCCGCCGCCGGTACTCGCTGCACGCGAGGAGCATCGCAGTGGAGAACCCGCTCGACACGCGGCAGCCCGCGCGTTCGCAGGCGTGACGCAGGGCGGCGAGATCCGCGTCGAGTACGTGCAGTCGCGGCGCGCGGGGTGCGGGCTCCTCGTGGTCGCCGGTGCGTCCGAGCAGGGCGTTGATCAATCCGGTGCCCAGCGAGGTGAACATGTGCGCCGCGGTGCGGAACGACTCGACGCCCTGTTCGGACACCGATCTCGCCCACGACAACATGGACTCGGACTGACCGGGTGAGGGTGCCGAGCCGAGATGCCGGAGCCGGATCACCAGCGCCGACTGGCCACCGCCGAGGCCGTCGAGCAAGGTCAGTTCCCAGCGCGGGTGCCGGAGACCCGAGGGGTCGGGGGCCGTGCGGGCGTAGGCGAGTACCTCCTCGAAAGTCGCCGGGGCGGGCAGGGCGACCCGCTCGAGATGCCACGGCGGATCCGAGTCGGGATGCCCGGCGCGGCGCGGCGGATCGAGCCCGAACGGCAGTTCCACCACCCGGTGCCGGAAACTGGGCGACTCGTGGTTGCCGGGCGCGAGCACGGCGGCGACCCGATCCCAGTCGGGGGTGGCATCGAGAAGGACCGCGGCGACGACGGAGGAGCCGGGAGAGAGGGCCCGGGGGAGGTCGTCGGAGGTGTCCTTCACAAGAGGGACGGTCTCATATCGTGAACGACGCACACCCCTGCTTGACTCTCGCTTTGCACTATCGAGTCGAAAAGGTGACACGTCGTTGCTGGATTCGGGATCTCCCCACGTGCCGGTTCTCACCTCCGTGAGCGCCCTTTCCGGCGTACCACCACCGCTGCGCCCAGACCCGCTGCGGCGATCCACGGTGCGCCGGAGACGAACGGATCGAGCCACTGGTGGTTGACGTCGGCACGCGAACTCCGCCGCCTCGACGCCCCGCCGTGCGCGGTGATCTCCGACCGGATCCCGCTCTCGGTCACGGGATTGTCGGGACGGCCCTGCATCAGGGCCCGGACCCGGCTCTCGGCGACGTCGATGCGGTCGGCGCCGATCAGGAGCAGCCAGTGCGCGGCGCGGCCTTCGCTGTAGCGGCAGTAGGCGTGCCTGCGCACGACGCCGGACAGTCCCTTCAGCGGCGCCGTGGTGCCGAAGACCGGGGTGACGAAGGCATGCTCGATCGAGCGTTCGCGGGTCTCGTACCCGGGCTGGCGTTCGGGGAAGTCCCAGTGCGCGCCGGTCGTCTCAGGTGCGAAGCGTTCCTTCGGCACCGAGGGCCGATCGCGAGGATCCAGGTCGACTCCCCATCCGGGGATGCGGGCGCGCAGTTGGTCGGGGGTCTCCGGGGGTTCGGGCTTGTCTGCGGTGTAGGCCATGGCGGATCCTCCTCAACTCCCGTCGGCGACGATGATCGGCTTGATGCACCTGTCGAGCTTCGACGAGAACATGTGGTAGGCCTCGGGGATGTGTTCGAGCGGGACACGGTGCGTGACGATGTCGTTCGGCTTCAGATAGCCGTTGCGGACGTGCTCGAACAGACGGGGCCACTGACGTTTGACGGGGCACTGGTTCATCCGCAAGGTCAGCCCCTTGTTGCGTGCGTCGCCGAACTTCACGGCACTGAAGATCGGGCCGTAGGCACCCACCACCGAGACGGTGCCGCCCTTGCGGACACCGTCGATGGCCCAGTTCAGCGCGACCGGCGAGCCACCTTGCATCTTCAATTTGGCGGCCGTGACGTGCTGCAGGAAGTTGCCGTCGGCCTCCGCCCCGACCGCATCGATGGCGACGTCCGCTCCGAGATGACCGGTGATCTTCTTCAGGTGGACGATGATGTCGTCGTACTCCGCGAAGTTGTAGGTCTCGGCGTGAGCGAAGGTCCGGGCCTTCTCCAGCCGGTACTCGAGGTGGTCGATCACGATGACCCGGCCGGCACCCATGAACCAGGCGGACTTCGCCGCGTACAGGCCCACCGGTCCGGCGCCGAAGACCACGACCGTGTCGCCCTCGACGATGTCACCCAGCTGTGCACCGAAGTAGCCGGTCGCGAGGGCGTCGGTGAGCATCAGGGCGTCCTCGCCGTCCATCCAGTCGGGCACGATGGTTGGGCCGACGTCGGCGAACGGCACCCGCACGAACTCGGCCTGGCCGCCGTCGTAGCCGCCGCAGGTGTGCGAGTAACCGTAGATGCCGCCGACCGCGGTGGCGTTGGGGTTGACGTTGTGGCAGTTGGAGTACAGGCCGCGCGCGCAGAAGAAGCACGACCCGCAGAAGACGTTGAACGGGACCATGACCCGGTCGCCGGGTTTCAGGTTCTGCACCGACGGCCCGACCTCGTGGACCACCCCGACGAACTCGTGACCGAAGGTCGTACCGACGCGGGTGTCGGGCATCATCCCGTGGTAGAGGTGCAGGTCGGAACCGCAGATCGCCGCCAACTCGACGCGCACGATGGCGTCGTTGGGGTGCTCGATCCGGGGAATGTCCTACTCTTCGACGCGGACCCGATAGGGGCCGCGATAGACCATCGCGCGCATACGTGCTCCCTCGTCCTGGCTCGTGTGGTCGCGAATACCCGAGGGAAGGCGCTCCAAACGGCAGGTCGCGGGATCAGAGCGCGGGGACGTCCGGGGCGGGATGGGCTCCGCCGGACAGTGGAGGGGTCTGCGGTCCGGCGACGAACGCCCGGTGGAGCGCGTCGACGACGTCGGCGACGGCGTGACGGCGGGCGAACGCGCGTCGCTGCAGCATCGCCCCGGTGCCGCGGGCGAGGATCGCCTCCCACATCGCCACCGCGCACCGGCGGTCGCCGGCCTCCTCCAGTCGGGGGCCGATGTACCGGAGGAAGGCGCGGAAGGACTGCTGCGCGGTGGTGGGCCGCCCGGTGAACACGTCGACGGCACGTCCGGTCGGCCCCTCACGAGCAGCGCACAGGTACGCGGCGTGGACGACCTCGTCGGCGACCGGAGGAGCAGTGATGCCCGCCCGGACCTCTCGTTCGGCGGTGGCGACGAGCGCGCGGACGAGCATCGCCAGGAGAACAGTCTCGTCGACCGTCGCCGGCACGTCGCTCACCCGGATCTCGACGGTGGGCAGATGCGCCGAGGGACGCACGTCCCAATAGATCATGCCCGGATCGAGGATGTTGCCGCTCTCGATCATCATGGCGACGATCGCGTCGTAGTGCTCCGCCGACGTGAACCGCGGGGGAGGACCCGCGCACGGCCACCGGGAGGCCATGATCGCCCGCCAACTGGCGTACCCGGTGTCGCGGCCCCGATGGATGGGCGAGTTGGCCGTCGCGGCCAGCAGGGTGGGCAACCACACCCGGACGTGATTGCACACCAGGACGGCGGTTTCGCGGTCCGCGACACCGACGTGGACGTGGCAGCCGCAGACCTCCTGCTCCTCGGCGAGACGTCCGTACCGCTCGGCCATCGTCCGGTAGCGCGGCACATCCGTCACGGACGCGAGCTTCTGGAGCGTGGGCGACACACCCGACGCGAGCAGACCCGCGTGCGCCTCCCGCGCGGCCGCGGCTGCGACGGTCCGGCCCTCGACGATACGCGCGCGCAATTCGGCCGAGCTGCGGCAGACCGGTGTGTTCACCTCGACCTGGATGCGTTTGAGCTCGTAGTCCATGTCGAGTCCGAGCCGGGCGGCTGCGGCCACGACGAGGTCGTTGCTCGCGGTCAGCCGTTCGGAGGTCGGGTCGACGAGGAAGAACTCCTCCTCGACGCCGACGGTCGGAGCGGGGGTCGGGGGCATGTCCGGAGTCGGTCTGTGGCGCCGAGGCATCGTTGCTTCCCTGCATAGCGAGGCGCCGTCGGTACAGCCGGCGCCGTCGTTGACGCCGGCGCCTTCTCGACCGACCGCTGACCTACGGGGGTGAGACGACGATACTCGGATTTCACACCGGAGAACGGCATTCGATGGTGTGGAGGGACCGACCGGAGGTGGGGCGGGGGTCGGTCCCTCCACACCCCCTACGGTGTCATCCGACGACGCCCCACCCGTTCGCGGTCGCGTCCGCTGGAGGGACGCGACGAGGAATCACGACGCGGTGGTTCGTGCGGTCGTCGGAATGCGGATGGGCTGGGCCGGACGGGACGGTCCGGAACGACGAAGCCCGCCGGTGCTGTGTGCACCCGGCGGGCTTCCTCCGTGGAGGGGATGACGGGAATCGAACCCGCGTAGCCAGTTTGGAAGACTGGGGCTCTACCATTGAGCTACATCCCCGTTGCGCCTGCAGTGCCGGTGTCGACCGGTGCTGCGGCTTGCGAGATGAGACTGTACCGGACCTCGCTTTGGATTTCATAATCGGGGGGCCGTAGGATTCTGCGATGGGTCCCGCGGTCGGATGCGGTGCCTTCACGACCGGGATGTGGCGCAGCTTGGTAGCGCATCCGCTTTGGGAGCGGAGGGTCGCAGGTTCGAATCCTGTCATCCCGACCAGATCGAACAGCGTCAGCGCGCTCAGTAGTGACACGAACGACCGACAAGAGAGCACGACAGAAGGAGCATGTCCGTGAAGAGCACCGTCGAGCAGCTGAGCCCGACGCGAGTCCGTATCAATGTTGAGGTGCCCTTCGAGGAGCTCCAGCCTGATTTCGACCGCGCTTTCAAGGCCCTCGCCGGCCAGGTCCGCATCCCGGGCTTCCGCCCCGGTAAGGCACCTCGCAAGATCCTCGAGGCCCGCGTCGGCCGCGGAGCCGTCCTGGACCAGGTCATCAACGAGGCCATCCAGAGCCGCTACAGCGAAGCCGTGACCGCGAACGACGTCAAGGTCATCAGCCAGCCCGAGATCGACGTCACCAAGCTCGAGGACAACGTCGAGCTGGCGTTCACCGCCGAGGTCGACGTGCGTCCCGAGATCACCCTCCCCGATTTCTCCGAGATCGCCGTCACCGTCGATCCCGTCGAGATCACCGACGAGGACATCGCCGAGCAGCTTCTGTCGCTGCGTCAGCGCTTCGGCACCCTGACGGGTGTCGAGCGTCCGGTGCAGGACGGCGACTTCGTCTCCATCGACCTGTCCGCGACGGTCGACGGCAACGAGGTTCCAGAGGCCGCCACCGAGGGCCTGTCGCACGAGGTCGGCTCCGGCCAGCTCATCGACGGACTCGACGAGGCGATCATCGGCCTGTCCGCCGGCGAGTCGAAGGAGTTCACCTCCACGCTGGTCGCCGGCGAGTACGCCGGTAAGGAAGCCGTCGTCACCGTCAAGGTCAACACCGTCAAGCAGCGCGAGCTGCCCGAGGCCGACGACGAGTTCGCGCAGCTCGCGAGCGAGTTCGACACCATCGGCGAGCTCGAGGCCGACCTCCGCGAGCGCGTCCAGCGCGTCAAGCAGGTCGAGCAGGCCGGCCAGATCCGCGACAAGGTCCTCGAGGTTCTCCTCGAGACCGTCGACATCCCGGTTCCCGAGGCTGCCGTCCAGGCCGAGGTCGACAGCGCGCTGCACGACGCGATCCACGAGCTCGATCACGACGAGACCAAGCTGAACGAGCTGCTCGAGGCCCAGGGTTCGAGCCGCGAGGAGTTCGACAAGGAAGCACGCGAGTCCGCCGAGCGTTCGGTGAAGACCCAGCTGCTCCTCGACGCGATCGCCGAGGCGGAGAACACCACGGTCGAGCAGCAGGAGCTGACCGAGCGCATCTTCTTCCAGGCGCAGCGCTACGGCATCCCGCCGGAGCAGTTCATCCAGCAGATCAGCCAGGCCAACCAGCTAGGTGCCGTCTTTGCCGACGTCCGCCGCGGCAAGGCGCTCGGCACCGTCGTCGATCGCGCCAACGTGACCGACACCACGGGTGCGACCGTCGACACCGCCGAGCTGTTCGGCACCAAGAAGGACGATGACGCCGAGGGCGAGAACGCCGAGGCGGAGACCACCGAGGACTCGGCCTCCGAGTAGTCGGACGACCCGCGGAGATTCGAAACCCCAGGGGCCACGAATTTCCGCTTTCAGCGAAGAGGGGCGGCACCGGGCATCCGGTGCCGCCCCGTTTCGTTAGTGTCAGTGTCAGCAACCCACGATCGACGAGAAGGCAGGTACCCGTGACTCCTCAGAATCCGGCGACATCCATCGGTCCCGCGATGACCTCGGCCACTGCTGGGCTGAACCTCAGCGACTCGGTGTACGAACGCCTGCTCCGCGAGCGCATCATCTTCCTGGGCACCCAGGTCGACGACGACATCGCGAACAAACTGTGCGCGCAGATCCTTCTGCTGTCGGCCGAGGACCCCACCCGCGACATCTCCCTGTACATCAACTCACCGGGCGGTTCGGTCACCGCCGGTATGGCGATCTACGACACGATGAAGTTCGTCGAGTGCGATGTCGCGACCTTCGCGATGGGTCTCGCCGCCTCGATGGGTCAGTTCCTGCTCTCCGCCGGTACCAAGGGCAAGCGTTACGCACTCCCGCACGCGCGGATCATGATGCACCAGCCGTCCGCAGGCATCGGTGGTACGGCGAGCGACATCGCGATCATGGCGGAGCAGTTCGCACACACCAAGCGCGAGATGGCCGAGCTCATCGCGGAGCACACGGGCCAGTCGGTGGAGCAGATCACCAAGGACTCCGACCGCGACCGCTGGTTCACGGCGCAGCAGGCGCTCGAATACGGCTTCGTCGACCACGTCGTCTCCCGGGCGCAGCAGGCCGGCGGCACCGCCAACTAGGTCCCGGCCCGATCTGCCCTCACACCACCGAATTCTTGGAGAAGCGATGACCAACATGTTCGATCCGCGCCAGCTCGGCGGCGCCGCTCCTGCCTCGCCCGCGAGCCGCTACATCCTCCCGTCGTTCATCGAGCACTCGAGCTACGGCGTCAAGGAATCCAACCCGTACAACAAGCTGTTCGAAGAGCGCATCATCTTCCTCGGCGTCCAGGTCGACGACGCGTCCGCCAACGACGTGATGGCCCAGCTGCTGGTGCTCGAGTCGCTCGATCCCGACCGCGACATCACCATGTACATCAACTCGCCGGGTGGTTCGTTCACCTCGCTCATGGCGATCTACGACACCATGCAGTACGTCCGCGCCGACATCACCACGGTGTGCCTCGGGCAGGCGGCATCCGCCGCGGCCGTCCTGCTCGCCGCCGGCACCCCCGGCAAGCGTCTGGCGCTGCCCAACGCTCGCGTGCTCATCCACCAGCCCGCGACGGGTGGCATCCAGGGACAGGTCTCCGACCTCGAGATCCAGGCCGCCGAGATCGAGCGCATGCGTACCCTCATGGAGAACACGCTCTCGAAGCACACCGGTAAGGATCCCGAGCAGATCCGCAAGGACACCGATCGGGACAAGATCCTCACGGCGGAGCAGGCAGTCGAATACGGTCTGATCGACCGGGTCCTCGAGTACCGCAAGCTCTCGGCCCAGAAGTAGAACGTCGCAGGCGGTTCCGGAAGGCACGGTGCCTTCCGGAACCACCGACGCCGGGACTGTGATCGCCGACACATGTTGTGGTGTACAAATATGACCGGAAACGCGCAGAACCGGTCGACCTGCGCGCCGACATCCGGGTACGGTCGATCAAAGGGCCCGCTCCCCGGGACCGCCCCGTGTGGTGGTTGCGGGACCGGTTGCACGCACACGAGGAAGTAGGGACCTGACTGATGGCACGTATCGGTGACGGCGGAGATCTGCTCAAGTGCTCCTTCTGCGGAAAGAGCCAGAAGCAGGTCAAGAAGCTCATTGCGGGCCCCGGTGTCTACATCTGCGACGAGTGCATCGATCTCTGCAACGAGATCATCGAGGAGGAGCTGGCCGAGACCAGCGAGGTCAAGCTCGACGAGCTGCCCAAGCCGGCCGAGATCCGCGACTTCCTCGACAACTACGTGATCGGCCAGGACGACGCCAAGCGCACGCTGGCCGTGGCGGTCTACAACCACTACAAGCGCATCCAGGCCGGCGACAAGGGCCGCGACTCCCGCGGTGAGACGGTCGAACTCGCGAAGTCCAACATCCTGCTTCTCGGCCCCACCGGTTGTGGCAAGACCTACCTCGCGCAGACGCTCGCGAAGATGCTCAACGTGCCCTTCGCCATCGCCGACGCCACCGCACTGACGGAGGCCGGCTACGTCGGTGAGGACGTCGAGAACATCCTCCTCAAGCTCATCCAGGCCGCCGACTACGACGTCAAGCGCGCCGAGACCGGCATCATCTACATCGACGAGGTCGACAAGATCGCCCGCAAGAGCGAGAACCCGTCGATCACTCGCGACGTGTCGGGCGAGGGCGTGCAGCAGGCGCTGCTGAAGATCCTCGAAGGCACCCAGGCATCCGTCCCGCCGCAGGGTGGTCGCAAGCATCCGCACCAGGAGTTCATCCAGATCGACACCACGAACGTGCTGTTCATCGTGGCGGGTGCATTCGCGGGTCTCGAGAAGATCGTCTCCGACCGCGTCGGCAAGCGCGGCATCGGCTTCGGCGCCGAGGTTCGGTCGAAGGCCGAAATCGACACCACCGACCACTTCGCCGACGTCATGCCCGAGGACCTCATCAAGTTCGGCCTGATCCCGGAGTTCATCGGTCGTCTGCCGATCCTCGCGTCGGTGACCAATCTCGACAAGGAATCACTCGTCCAGATCCTGTCGGAGCCGAAGAACGCTCTGGTCAAGCAGTACGTGCGCCTGTTCGAGATGGACGGCGTCGAACTCGAGTTCTCCCAGGACGGACTCGAAGCGATCGCCGACCAGGCGATCCTCCGTGGCACCGGCGCCCGCGGGCTCCGCGCCATCATGGAGGAGGTGCTCCTGCCCGTGATGTACGACATCCCCAGCCGCGACGACGTCGCCAAGGTCGTGGTCACCGCCGAGACCGTCAACGACAACGTCCTTCCGACGATCGTGCCGCGCAAGACCGATCGGGAACGGCGCGACAAGACCGCCTGATTCCGAAGACCCTTCGGAACTGCACGAGCGCCTCGGCACGAAAGTGCCGAGGCGCTCGTCGTCTTTGGCGGTCGAATCCGGTCCGTCGGTGGATCAGCGCAGTGTGATGGTCCCGCCGTCGACCATGAGTGTCTGGCCCGTCATGTAGGACGCATCCTCACTGGCCAGAAAGACCGCGACACGGCCGATATCGGCCTGCGGGTCACCGAAGCGGTGCATCGGGGTCTTCGCCAGTAGCGCCTCCTCGACGCCGGGGTTGGCCGCGATGTACGCCTCGACGCCCTCGGTCAGTGCCAGAGGCGAGATGACGTTGACATTGATGTCCTCCGCGGCCCATTCGTTCGCCGCGACCCGGCTGATCGCCCGGATCGCTTCCTTCGCAGCGGCGTACGAACTCTGCGTGGCGCTCCCTTCGATCCCGGCTCCCGACGCGAAGTTGATCACCGACCCCTTGTTCGCGGCGAGCTGGGCGTGCGCTGCCTTCATCAATCGGAAGGTCGGATAGAAGCCCGTGCCGAACGACAGGTCGAGCATCTCCTGTGTGGTCTCGAGCAGTGGCGCCTGTCGGGATGCGTGCGCATTGTTGACGAGCACGTCGAGCTTTCCGAACCGTTCGACGGCCGCCGCGACGATCGTCTCGGCGCTCGACTCGTCGGAGATGTCCGCGTACAGGAATTTCCCGGCTTCGCCGACCTCGGCTTCGAGGGCTTCACCCGCGGGCCGGTCGATGTCGACGAACAGGACGCGGGCACCCTCGCCCATGAATGCTCTGACGATGCCGCGTCCGATCCCTCCGGCACCACCGGTGACGATCGCGACCTTGTCTGCAAGTCTCATGTTTGCTCCCTTCGTGGGTGCGGTGTCAAGCGATCAGTCGACGGCCAGTGCGACCTTCTCGAGTTCCGCGATGCTGTAGGCGGCGTAGGTCTCGTACGGGCCGCGGCCGATGAAGTACGACGAGAGCTGCTCGTCGAGTTCCTCGACCGTGAATGCCGAACCGGCTGCGTCGAAGCAGTTCTCGACGGTCGGCGCTGCCATGAGCGCGACCATTTTTCCGTACACCACGAACACCTGTCCGGTGATCTCCGAGGAGGCCGGCGAGGCGAGGTAACGCACGAGGGTGGCCACGCGCTCCGGCGCCAGGGGATCGAGTCCGGTCGTGGCGCCGGCCTCGCCGAAGGCCTCCGCGGTCATCGCGGTGCGTGCGCGGGGGCAGATCGCATTCGCGGTGACGCCGTAGCGCGCCAGCCCCTGCGCCGTGGACAGTGTCAGTGCCGTGATGCCTGCCTTCGCAGCGGAATAGTTCGGCTGTCCGGCGGAACCGAAGAGGAAGGCCTCCGACGAGGTGTTGACGACGCGGCCGTAGACCGGTCCACCCGCAGCCTTGCTCGCCTGACGCCAGTACACCGCCGCCGCATGTGAGGTGGCGGCATGGCCCTTGAGGTGCACTCGGATCACGTCGTCCCAGTCGGACTCGGTGAGGTTGAAGATCATCTTGTCGCGGATGATGCCCGCGTTGTTGACGAGGATGTCGAAGGACCCGAATGCCTTGACCGATTCCTCGACGAGGCGACCGCCGAGAGCCCAGTCGGACACGTCGCCGGTGACGGCGATGGCCTGGCCTCCCGACGCGACGATTTCCTCTGCCACCTCGTGCGCTGCGTCGCCCACGTCGTTGACGACGACTGCGACGCCTGCCTCGGCGAGGGCGAGGGCTTCGGCGCGGCCCAGGCCGGCCCCGGCGCCGGTCACGACCGCCGCGCGCCCGGCCAGACTTACGGATTCACCCATGGAACGTCTCCTGTTCGATGGCGGCGGTTCGTCAGTGCACCGCGCCGGAATTAGTATTCATTCTAGTCTCGGGTGGTGGTTGGTCCACCCACTGGACAGGTCCCACTGGCCGGGATCAGGCGGGATACGAGACGTGCCCACCTGGAACGTTCGTCGCCGCAGTGGTCGATGCGCCACCGGTCGTGAAGGGGAGGAACCGAGCATGCCCAGACTTGCGGAGGCCCGGGACGCCGCAGAACCGAGTTCGGCGGAACAGCATGCGCGATACGGCCGGATCATCGACGCTGCCGCACAGTTGGGGGCGGTGAAGGAACTCGAACGCGTTCGGATGCAGGAGGTCGCCGAACTCGCCGGCGTCGCCATCGGGACCCTCTACCGCTACTTTCCGTCCAAGACCCATCTGTTCGTCGCGGTCATGGTGGATCGGATCGATCGGATGGGAATCCACCTCTCCAGGCGCTCGCAGTCGTCCTCGTCGCCTGTCGACGTCGTATACGACGCGTTGCTGCAGGCCACCCGGGCGCTCGTGCGCACTCCGTTACTGGCGAACGCGATGATCCGATCCGCCGCGTCGTCGAACGCCGTCACCATTCCCGACGTGGCGAAGATCGACCAGCACTTCGACGGACTGCTCCTGGCCGCCGCGGGTATCGCGGAACCCACGGTGCGGGACGCGACCGTCGTGCGGTTGGTCGTGGCGCTGTGGTTCGGTCTCGTCCAGTCCGCGCTCAACGGGCGGATATCGATCCCCGAGGTGGAGTCCGATCTGCGCGTCGCGTGCGACCTTCTGCTGGTCGATCTGCCCGCCGGTACGCGTTGACGGGCAATTCTCGAAGATCGCATTCCGCAAGGTCCGTCCCGCTCGTTGGGACTGCGCAGGAAACTGCGGTCACCGTCACTAGAATAAATTTCAATATCTTCGAGAGCTGGGAGTAGGCATGAGCAAGGTCGTCATCGTGGAGGCCGCGCGGACACCGATCGGTCGTCGCCGCGGACAGCTGGCCGGGGTCCACCCCGCGGTGTTGCTCGGTGCCGCCCAGAAGGCCGTTCTCGACCGCACCGGCCTCCCCGCCGACCAGATCGGTCAGCTCGTCGGAGGCGCCGTCACCCAGGCGGGGGAACAGTCGAACAACGTGACCCGGCAGGCCTGGCTCCACGCAGGTCTCCCGTACACGACCGCGGCGACGACCATCGACTGCGCGTGCAGTTCGTCGCAGCAGGCGGTCCACATGGTGGCGGGCCTGATCGCGTCCGGGCAGATCGACGCCGGAATCGGATGCGGCGTCGAGGTCATGAGCCGCGTGTTCCTCGGCCAGGCAAACGCCCCGGGCACCGGCAACCCCTATCCGGACGACTGGTCGATCGACATGGGCGACCAGTTCACCTCTGCCGAACGTATCGCCCACAAGCGCGGCATCAAACGTGACGATGTCGATGCTCTCGGATTCGAGTCGCAGCGTCGCGCCGCAGCCGCGTGGGCCGAGGGGCGCTTCGACCGCGAGATCGTCCCGGTGCAGGCGCCGGTCGTGACCAAGGAGGGCGAGCCCACCGGTGAGATCGCGACCGTGACGCGTGACGGAGGTCTTCGCGAAACCACCGCGGAAGGACTCGCCGGTCTCCGGCCGGTCATCGAGAACGGAATCCACACCGCCGGAAACTCCTCCCAGGTCAGCGACGGCGCGGCCGCCGTACTGCTGATGAGTGAGGACAAGGCGCGCGAGTCGGGTCTGCGGCCACGTGCCCGTATCCTCGCGTCGACGCTCGTCGGTTCGGACCCGTACTACCACCTCGACGGCCCCATCGACGCGACTCGCGCGGTACTCGAGCGCACCGGAATGTCCTTGTCCGACATCGACATCGTCGAGATCAACGAAGCCTTCGCTTCGGTCGTGTTGTCCTGGGCGCAGGTCCACGGGGCCGACATGAGCAAGGTCAACGTCAACGGCGGCGCCATCGCGCTCGGCCACCCCGTCGGTTCCACCGGCTCGCGACTGATCACCAGTGCCCTGCACGAACTCGAGCGCTCGGGCCGTTCGACTGCGCTGGTCACGATGTGTGCGGGTGGCGCGATAGCCTCCGCCACCATCATCGAGCGCATCTGACGCCGGACATTCTGCTATCCGAAGGGACCCGATCATGACTCTGGGATTGAGCGACGAGGACCGCGAGCTCCGTGATTCCGTACGCGGCTGGGCGGCACGACACGCCACACCCGACGTGATCCGCACGGCCGTCGAAGCGAAGACGGAAGCCCGCCCGACGTACTGGAGCTCGTTCGCCGAACTCGGCATGCTGGGATTGCACCTGCCCGAAGAGGTCGGAGGCGCCGGTTTCGGACTACTCGAAACGGCGATCGTCGCAGAAGAACTCGGACGGGCCATGGTGCCGGGCCCGTTCCTTCCGACCGCGATCGTGTCCGCGGTCCTCGACGAGGCCGGCCGTCGCAGCGAACTCGACGGGCTCGCGGACGGTTCGCTGTTCGGTGCGGTCGCCCTGCAGCCGGGGGACCTGCGCGTGGAGCGCGACGGCGATTCCGTCACGCTCTCGGGAACCTCCGGTGTCGCCCTCGGCGGCCAGGTCGCGGATGTGTTCCTGCTCGCGGCCGACGACGGTGGTGAGAGGGTCTTCGTCGTCGTGACCCGTGACCGGGTCGAGGTCACGAACCTGCCCAGCTACGACGTGATCCGCCGCAACGCCGAGATCACCGTGAGCGCCCTGAGGTTGTCCGACGGGGACGTGCTGAGATCGGACCCGCATCGGATCGTCGATATCGCCGCGACCTTGTTCGCCGCCGAGGCCGCCGGTCTCGCGGACTGGGCGACCACCACCGCCGCGGACTATGCGCGGGTCCGCAAGCAGTTCGGCCGTGTCATCGGACAGTTCCAGGGTGTCAAGCACACCGTCGCCCGGATGCTCTGCCATACCGAACAGGCCCGGGTCGTGGCCTGGGATGCTGCCCGTGCGCATGCCGAGGACGTGTCGGACGACGAGGCGTCGCTCGCCGTCGCAGTTGCCGCGTCCATCGCCCCGGAGGCCGCCTTCCAGGTCACCAAGAACTGCATCCAGGTGCTCGGCGGTATCGGCTACACCTGGGAGCACGACGCGCACCTGTACATGCGCCGCGCGCAGTCCCCCCGGATCCTGCTCGGCTCCTCTCGCACGATTCGACTTTCGGTGCCGGCTGCGAGACCCTCATGGCGCTCGCGAACGGTATGCCCGGTGGGCCGGACGACGAACAACTCACCGTCCTCGGCAAGGTTCTCGGCGATGCCGCGTCCGGTGGCCTCATGGGTCTGCGCACCGCTCTCCGCTCCCTGGCCGGTGCACAGCCGGGTGCCGAGTCCTCCGTCGCCAAGCTCCTCGGCGTCGAGCACCTCCAGCAGGTCTGGGAGACCGCGATGGACTGGGCCGGTACTGCGTCGTTGCTCGACGACCAGGACCGAACTTCGGCGACCCACATGTTTCTCAACGTGCAGTGCATGTCCATCGCCGGTGGGACGACCAACGTCCAGCTGAACATCATCGGTGAGAGGCTTCTCGGCCTGCCCCGCGATCCCGAGCCCGGAAAGTGACGCCCCATGCCCATCGATACCGATGTCGCGCTCTCCGCTGCGCCCACCGTCCGCGATGCCTCGTGGACCGAACGCGATGTGATCCTCTACCACCTCGGTCTGGGTGCGGGTGTCGACTCGCTCGATCCCGCCGAACTGCGGTGGGTGTACGAGAAGGACCTGCGGGTCCTGCCGACCTTCGCGATGGTCGCCAGTCAGGGTGTCTCTGCCGGTGCGGTGACACAGGCCGGACTGAGCCTGCCGGGAATCGACATCGACCTGCGCAGGATCCTGCACGGTGGCCAGTCCGTCACCGTGCACGCCCCGATCCCGATCTCGGGTTCGGCGACCGTCTCGTCTCGCATCTCCGATGTGTGGGACAAGGGCAAGGCCGCCGTGATCGTGCTCGAACAGTCCGCAGTGGATGCCGACGGAAACCCGTTGTGGACCAGTGCGATGCAGATCTGGGCGCGCGGTGAGGGCGGCTTCGGCGGAGACGCCGGGCCCCATGTGTCGAACGCAGTGCCGGAACGGGACGCCGACAAGACCCTGGTGTCACCTACGAGCACGCAACAGGCACTGGTGTACCGGCTCAGTGCCGACATGAACCCGCTGCACGCGGATCCCGAATTCGCGAAGACAGCCGGTTTCGATCGGCCGATCCTGCACGGACTCGCCTCGTACGGTGTCGTGTGCAAGGCCGTCGTCGACGGTGTGCTCGGTGGAGACCCGACCCGGGTCCGGTCGTTCTCGGTCCGCTTCGCCGGCACGCTGTACCCCGGGGAGACGATCGAGACGGAGGTCTGGCGAGACGACGACACCCTCACCCTGCTCGCCACATGTCCCGAGCGCGACGGGCAACCGGTGCTCACCCACGCCACGATGGAGATTCGATGAGAGTCGACCCGGACACCCACCCCGTCGTCGGACACGCGCCCGACGGTACGGTTCTGACCTCGGCACCGCAGGACACCGCCGTCGACCGCGCCACCGCCGCCGCGCGGCGCGTGGTGGACGCGTTGCTGCGCACCGACCGTGGCAACGCGAATCTCGAGCGGGTCGCCGAAGAGCTCGACAATATCGCCGAGCACCTCGAGGAACACGCTCCCGAAGTGCGGGAGCGACTGATCGACATGTGGCACGGGGAGGGCGTCACCCGGCACGATCCGGTCACCGGTCCGGAGAACGCGCTCGCTCCGCCGCTGGTGTTGGCCGGTCGCGAAGACGGATCGGTGGAAGGCGTCGTAGAACTGACCTTCCCGTACCAGGGCCCGCCCGGGCACGTGCACGGCGGAGTCTCCGCCCTCCTGCTCGATCACACGCTGGGTGTGGCGAACGCCTGGGCCGGGCGCAGCGGCGCCACCGCACAGCTCAACGTGCGGTACCACCGGCCGACCCCACTGTTCGAGCCGCTGACGATCACCGGTCGTCTGGTCGAGCAGGACGGCCGCAAGATCAACACGGTCGGCGAGATCAGGACCGCGGACGGCACGGTGTGCGTGTCCGTGGAAGCGCTGTTCATCGACAGGACGGTTCCCCGTCCTCGCTGACGGCCTGCGCCGCACACGCCGTCGTATCGGAAAGGAACGGCATGCGGAAGTTGGACGGGCGGGTGGCGATCGTCACCGGCGCCGGGATGGGGATCGGCCGCGGATCTCGTCCCGACCGACGTCACCGACCGCGCACAGGTGCACGCCATGGTGGATGCCGCGGTGCGCGAATTCGGCACTGCGCAGCACGACCGTACTGCGGCTCGGGAATGGGCATCGAAACTGGTGTGCTGCAACGTGATCTGCCCCGGCGTGCCGAGCGCGGCATACAGACGGGTGGCGGCGGCCGACCCGCAGATGGCCGCCACGCAGGCCGCGGCGAACCCGATGGGCCGCATCGGCGACCCTCTCGACGACATCGGCACGGTCGCAGCCTTTCTCGCGAGCGACGACTCCCGCTATCCCACAGGCAACACGCTGTTCGTCGACGGCGGTAGCCACGTCAACGGCGTGCAGTGAGCGCCGAACGTGGACTGACATCCCAACGGAGGATTCATGCTCTCTCGTACTTCCCGGCGTGTGATGGCAGTACTCGCCGCAGCGTCGATGCTCGGCATCACGTCCTGCTCCGACTTCGGCGACGACGCCGAGGAGACTGCCGGGGGACCCGGCTCCCTCGTCACCGAACGCACCCTCACCGGTACGGCGGCGCTTCCCAGCGCGTCGCGAACGCATCTGATCACCTACCTGTCCGATGGTGCCGATCGGCGCCCCACCCTCGTTTCGGGCACGGTCGCGATCCCCGAGGGAGAAGCGCCCGCCGGAGGCTGGCCCGTGATCAGCTGGGCGCACGGCACCACCGGGGTCGGTGACGCCTGTGCGCCGTCCGCCGACACCCCCGGTGGTCCCGCCCACTCCTACATCAGCAGGACGACTGCCATGCTCGACCGGTGGGTCGCAGACGGCTACGCCGTGGTCCAGACCGACTACGAAGGCCTCGGCACACCGGGCGGACATCCCTACATGAACGGAGACAGCGCAGCCGACAGTGTCGTCGACATCGTGCGTGCCGCTCGTCAACTCGATCCGGCTATCGGCACCCGATGGATCGCGATGGGACACAGTCAGGGCGGGCACGCCGCGCTGTATGCGGCGGCTCGTGGCACGGAACGCGCCCCTGAACTCGAACTGCAGGGCGCGGTCGCCTTCGCCCCGGGCAGTCGCACGAGTGAGACGGCCGAGTACTACGCGACCGCCGGACCCGCGATCGGTCCGGCGCTCGGGTTCCTGCCGGTGCTGCTGCTCGGAGCGCAGGCGGCGGACCCGAGCATCGACGCCGACGCGATGCTCACCGACGCCTCCCGCCCCTTGCTCGACGCCGCGCGCACCGGGTGCATGGACGACATCCGCGAGGTGGCGAGCACGGTACCGGTGGATCAGGTGTTCGCTCCGGATGCGGACCTCGAACCGCTCCGTGAGTACTACGCCGGTCAGGAGGTCGAACCGCTCACCCTGAGGGTGCCGACGCTCGTCGTGCAGGGAAGCGACGACGCGCTGGTACTGCGTCCGGTCACCGATCAGGTGACCGCGGCGCTGTGCGGCAACGGAGCCGACCTGAGCTATCGGGTATACGACGGAGCCGATCACCGAGCGGTACTCGAGGAGTCCGTCGACGACGTGCGGGCGTTCGTCGACGGAGTACGCGCGGGCGAGGCGCAGGACGGCACGTGCGGTTGATGCCGCCGATCAGTCGGTCTTGATGCGTTCGGGGACGGTGTAGACGTTCATCGTGTCGCCGCGGAGGAAGCCCACGAGGGTGAGGTCGGACTCCGCGGCGAGATCGACGGCCAGCGACGACGGCGCCGAGACCGCCGCGAGCACGGGGATCCCGGCCATGACCGCCTTCTGCACGAGTTCGAACGAGGCGCGTCCGCTCACCATGAGCACGCTGTGCGAGAGCGGCACCCGGTTGTCGGTCAGGGCCCAGCCGATCACCTTGTCGACGGCGTTGTGCCGGCCGACGTCCTCGCGCAGGGCCAGCAGCGCCCCGTCGGGGGTGAACAGTGCGGCCGCGTGCAGACCGCCGGTCGACTCGAAGACCTGCTGGTGCCGACGCAGCGTGTCGGGCAGTTCGGTGAGGGTGTGCGTTCCGATAGAGGTGGTGCCGGCATCCTTCAGTGGATATCGCGTGCGCGTGCGCACCTCGTCGAGCGAGTTCTTCCCGCACACCCCGCACGCGGAGGTCGTCGTGAATGCGCGTCGCCCCGTCCCTTCGGGGACGGTGACGCCGGGCGCGAGGGCGACGTCGAGAACGTTGTAGGTGTTGGCGCCGCTCTCGTCCACCCCGTCGCAGTAGCGAACGGCGGCGATGTCCTCGCGACTGCCGATCATCCCTTCGGCCAGCAGGAATCCGTGGACGAGATCGACGTCGTGACCGGGGGTGCGCATCGTGATGGTGAGCGACTCACCGCCGACCCTGATCTCGAGCGGTTCCTCGACGGCGAGGGTGTCGGGACGTCGCGTCGCCCTGTCCGCAGTGATGCGCAGTACCGGTCGACGTGTCGTGACCCGTCCCATCGTCTACCTCCCAGATGCGTGCAGCGGTTCGAGCCGTCGATCCCGCGGAACCCGGGCAGGGCAGGGATACCCGGGTGGCACAGGTTGTGCACACCGCGGGATGCGGCGTCTCGTCCTCCATACTGCCTGCCCGGACGCAACGGCATCCCCGTCCGGTGAACTGCGGTGGCGTTACACGAAGTTCACCCGCGCCTCGCAGGGACATTACAGAGTGGGTCCACTCTCAGGGGACGGTGATGAATGTGGGTCACCGACTGACGTAGGGGTCGTGAACCCCGGGATCGAACAGGGTGGACTTATATGGAACAGGCACTCGCGGCCGCCGATACCGCCTGGGTTTTGGCGGCGTTCACAGCAGTCGTACTGATGGTTCCGGGCCTGGCGCTGTTCTACAGCGGCATGCTCGGAGTCAAGAGCGCGCTCAACATGATCATGATGGTGTTCGGTGGATTCGCCGTCACAGCCGTCCTGTGGGTGCTGTTCGGTCCGGCCGCCGTGCTCGGTGACAGCGTCGGGGGCCTCGGCCTCATCGGCGATCCCTTCACCGACATCGGTCTGGGCTCGCTGCTCGAGGAGGACCCGGACGGAGGGATGCCCGCCGCACTGACCGCGGCCTTCCACCTCCTCTTCGCAGGCATCACGGTGGCGATCATCGCCGGTGGTGTCGCGGACCGGATGAAGTTCTCGGCGTGGCTGGTGTTCTCGGGCATCTGGGTCGTCCTCGTCTACTTCCCGGTCGCGCACTGGGTCTTCGCCTTCGACGACGAGGAAGCGGGCACGAAGGGCGGATGGATCGCCAACACGCTCGCCGCCCACGACTTCGCCGGCGGCACCGCCGTGCACATGAACTCGGGTGTCGCGGCGCTGGCACTCGCCATCGCACTCGGTCGCCGCCGTGGATTCCCGCACGTGGCACGTCCCCACAACCTGCCCCTCGTCGTGCTCGGTGGCGGAATCCTGCTGTTCGGCTGGTTCGGCTTCAACGGCGGTTCGGCGGGCGGCGCCAACCACACGGCCGGTGTCGTCGTCCTCAACACGCTCGTCGCCGCGATGGCCGGCCTGCTCGGCTGGCTGATCGTCGAACGCATCAAGGAGAAGCACGCGACGACGCTCGGTGCCATCTCGGGCGTGATCGCCGCACTCGTGGGCATCACGCCCGCAGCGAGCCTCGTGTCCCCGCTCGGTGCCCTGCTGATCGGCGTGGTCTCCGGTGCCGTCGGCTGCTTCGCCGTGAGCTGGAAGTTCCGCATGGGCTACGACGACTCACTCGACGTCGTTGCCATCCACCTCATGGGCGGCGTCGTAGGCACCACCCTCATCGCCTTCGTCGCGACGGCCGCCGCGCCGGCCGGTGTCGACGGTCTGTTCTTCGGCGGCGGGATCGACTTCCTCGGACGCCAGATCGTCGCGATGGCCGCGGTGTTCGCCTACTCGTTCGCGGTGACCTTCCTGATCGCGAAGGCGCTCGACAAGATCATGGGCATCCGGGTCGACACCGAGACGGAGATGCGGGGCATCGACGTCCCGGTCCATGGGGAGACGGCCTACGTGATGGACTCGTTCTCACCCACCGGTCCGTCGACGCTCCGTCCCGAGGCGTTCGCCGAGGATCGCGACGTGATCGTGCCCAAGTCCTGACCGGCGAGCTTCACCGATCGAACGGCAGGAGCCCTTACCGCACCGGGCGGTGAGGGCTCCGTCGTGTTCACGGTTGCCGGTCGTTCACGGCTGGTGATTGTCGGGATACGCCGTGACGGCGAGGAACCGGATGGGCAGCTTCAGCAGCTCGTTCGGTCCGTGCAACCCTTCGCCGTCGAGGAGCAGGGCGTCGCCCGGTTGCAGGTGGTACTCGGAATCGCCGTGGCCGTAGAGCATCTCGCCCTCGAGCATGTACAGCAATTCCGTGCCGGGATGCTGGAAGAGCGGGAAGACGTCGCTCGCATCGGTGAGGGTCACCAGCACCGGTTCGAGTCTCTTGTGCTGTCCCCGCAGCGCGCCGAGCAGTTCGTAGTGATGGCCCACCCGCGTACCGCGACCGACGATCTCGGCGCCGTGCCCGTTCTTGGTGAACACCGCGTCGCGGTGCGCGTCCGCGCCCCGGAAGAGCGAGGTGACGGGGACGTCGAGGCCGACGGCGAGCCGGGCGAGCGTCGACAGACTGCACGAGGTCTGGGCGTTCTCGATCTTCGAGAGCATCGCCTTGGAGATCCCCACCTTCGCGGCCATGTCGCCGACGGACAGGCCGCTGGCCAGCCGCAACGACCGCACCTGATGGGCGATCGCGCGCTCGAGATCCACACCCGTCGGGGTGCCGCGCGGAACTTCGCGTCCGGAATCGTCGTACAAGACGGGACGATCTGGGCTGGCCATCTCGTCAGCGTAGCGTGTGTCCACCGGTGGTGAACGCCGCAATGCAGACATGGCGGTGCCCTCCACAGATCCGGACGACAGGGATCCGGCCGGGTCCGTGGAGGGCACGAGTGCTGAGTAGGTGGGGATCAGCGCATCTCGCCGGCGCCTTCGTAGGGGTTGAGACTCAGGAGCAGATCACCCTCCTCGAAGCGGGAGAAACGGAAGTCGTCCGGGTTCACGTTCGGAAGGTCGGTCTTCCCGTCGATCAGCAGGTCGGCGACCAGCTTGCCCACCGCGGGGGAGATCTTGAATCCGTGCCCGGAGAATCCCGTCGCCAGGAACAGACCCTCGACCGGTGCCGGACCGATGACGGGGTTGTAGTCCTCGGTCACGTCGTAGGCACCGACGTACGAACTGGTGATCCGCGGGTCCGGCATGTCGGGAAGGCGGTTGCCGAGCTTCATGATGTTCTTCTCGATCGTCGAGTCGTCGGCGCGGTTCACGTACTTGTCGGGATCGATGTACTGCGGCGTTTGATGATCGGAATTGCCCACCAGGAGTTCACCGTTCGGCTCACGGCAGATGTACTGTAGACCCGCCAGATCGGACAGCACGGGCACCTCCGGGGTCGGGACACCCTGGTCGACGAGAACCAACTGCGCGCGCTGCGCCCGGACGTCGATGTCGACGCCGACACCGGCGACGAGTGCCGGCGTCCACGGTCCCGCCGCGACGACGACCTGCTCGGCGTGCACCTCGGACCCGTCGGCGAGAGTGACGCCGTAGACCCGGCCCGCGGCGTTCTGCAGCAACGACACCACCGGGGTGCTCTGTCGGATCTTCACGCCCATCCGACGTGCCGTTGCACCGAACGCCATTCCCGCCATGTAGGCCTCGCCGCGACCGCCGAGCGGTTCGTAGGCGAACAGGGCGAAATCGTCGAGGTTCAGGCCCGGCCACAGTTCGGCCATCTTGTCGTGGGAGATGAGTTCGGTGGCGATGCCCAGGCCCTGCATCATCTCGATGTTCGCCTCGAGCGGCTTGACGTTGTTCTCCGCGACACCGACGACGTAACCGCACCGGCGGAATGCCATGTCGTCGCCGAAGATTTCGGTCGCCCTGGTGAAGATATCGACGCCGTACCAGGACATCGCGGCCAGCGAAGGGGTGCCGTAGTGGCACCGCACGACGCCGCTCGATTTACCGGTCATGCCCGAGCAGAGGGTGTCGCGCTCGAGGACGAGGACGTCGGTTTCGCCGCGGTCGGCGAGGGAGTAGGCGATGGCCAGGCCTTCGAGGCCGCCGCCGACGATCAGAAACTTGGTCGTGTCCGTCACCTGAGGATCCTTTGTTCGGTCGGCCTCCGAATCAGGAGGTCGGTGGGGGAGTCGATGTCAGAGGGAGGAAGTGGGTTCGATGCGGACCAGTAGTCCGGTGGCCGACGAGCCTCGTAGGGTGACGGCCTCGCCGCGGATCAGGACGCAGTCCCCGGGCGCAGCTCGTTCGGTACCGGCCTGCACCGAGCCCGATCGCACGTAGAGGGCCGTGACACCATCTGCGGCGGTGTCGCACACCGTGTCGAGCGCGAAGTACCCGACGGCCGCAGTGGCGCCCCCGCGCTCGGTCATGACATTGAATGCACGGGTGGCGCCTCGGGGGACGCAGTGGGGCGCGTCCTCACCGGCGAACGAGTGTGGACGCCACGGATCCAGCGAACGGGGTCCGTGGCCCGAGTCGAGGTCGGCGCCGTGCTCACCGATGACGGTGAAGATCCGTTCCGTGCCGGGAAAGGCCGAGAACTCGCTGGGCTCGGAGCCCAGCTCGGCCACGCTGATCCGCCACAGTGGACGGCCGGAGGGGCCGTCGGGTCCGGTCGCGACCTCCTCCGTGATCCCGGCGCCGTTGCGCCAGGGCACCCGCCGCCGCTCGCCGGACCGGATCACCTGCGCGGCCACCTAACTGCCCGTCGTCCAGTCCGCCATGATGTCGGCCAGCGCCTGCGCTCCGATGTTGCAATCGTCGGCCTCGGCGAACTCGTGCGGTGAATGCGAGACACCGGTGGGGTTGCGCACGAACAACATTGCGGTGGGAACCTTCTCCGAGAGGATGCCCGCGTCGTGTCCCGCCTGGGTGGGCAGTACCGGGATGTCCCCGAGATGCGACAGCGCGCGGCGCAACCGTTCGCGCGGTCCGGCCGGGAACTCGACGATCGGGGTGATCGATTCGGCGAAGACATCGAGTCCGATCTCGTCCGGCAGGCAGTGCTTGCGGGCCTCGGCCTCGATCTCGGCGACCAGCGTCGTCAGGGTCTCCTCGTCCGCGGCGCGAGCGTCGAGCCAGGCCTTGATCTCGGAGGGGATCGCGTTGGCCCCGTTGGGCAGCACCTCGAGTTTGCCGAAGGTGGCGACCGCACCGGCCGCCGCGGCACACGAGCGGGCGCTGTGCACCGACGAGGCGTAGGCGAGCATCGGGTCGCGGCGGTCCACCAGGCGCGTGGCTCCGGCGTGGTTGGCCTCACCGGTGAAGGTGAACTGCCATCGGCCGTGCGGCCAGATCGACGACGCGACCGCGACCGGTGCATCGACGAGGTCGAGGGCCCGGCCCTGTTCGACGTGAAGTTCGACGTACACCCCGACCCGGTCGACGAGGGTGGGGTCGGTGCCGATGTGTTCCGGCACACGACCGGCGCGGGTCATGGCCTCGGCCAACGTTATTCCGTCACGATCACGCAGGCCGAGCGCACGCTGCGGAGCGAGCGCCCCGGTGGTGAGCTGACTGCCCACGCAAGCCACACCGAAGCGGGCACCCTCCTCGTCGGAGAACGCGGTGATCGCGATCGGCACGGTCGGGACGATGCCGCGCTCACGGACCAGATCGACCGCGGCGAACGCCGAGACCACGCCCAGTGGTCCGTCGAACGCGCCGCCGTCGGGCACCGAGTCCAGGTGCGAACCGGTGACGAAGGCGTCGGTGGGATCGCCTTCCCAGCCGACGGGGAGCCACCACGCCCACAGGTTCCCGTTCCGGTCCTCTTCGACGTCCATGCCGCGCTCGGCGGCGCAGCCGCGGAACCACTCGCGGAGAGTGAGATCTGCTTCGCTCCAAGCGAATCGACGATAGCCTCCGGTCGTCGGATGCTTACCGACATCCAGGATCGATGCCCAGAGCGTGTCGAAGGCGGTCATATCTTGTGTCCTCTCGGGAAGTGCGGTGGCAGGCCTGTCGCCACGGTCAGAAGGCGCTGCGGCCGGGGATCCAGTCGGTGCCGGCCAGGGGCACCCGAGCCATCGCGGCGGCCTCCATCGTGACCGCGACGAGGTCCTGCGGTTCGAGATTGCGCAGGTGCGACTTGCCGCACGCCCGGGCGATGGTCTGGGCCTCCATGGTGAGCACCCGCAGGTAGTTCGCGAGGCGGCGGCCACCCTCTACCGGATCGAAGCGGGCCTGCAGGTCGGGATCCTGCGTGGTGATGCCGGCGGGGTCCTTGCCGTCCTGGAAGTCGTCGTAGAAACCGGCTGCGGAGCCCAGCTTCTCGTATTCGGCCTGGTACTTCGGATCGTTGTCGCCGAGGGCGATCAGCGCGGCCGTGCCGAGGGCGACGGCGTCCGCGCCGAGGGCCATCGCCTTGGCAACGTCGGCGCCGGAGCGGATACCGCCGGAGACGATCAGCTGCACGCCGCCCGGGGTGCGGTGCACACCCATCTCCTGCAAGGCCTGCACCGCCTGGGGGAGCGCGGCCAGGGTCGGGATGCCGACGTGCTCGATGAAGACGTCCTGGGTGGCAGCGGTGCCACCCTGCATCCCGTCGACCACCACGACGTCGGCGCCGGACTTCACGGCGAGCTTGACGTCGTAGTAGGTGCGGGTCGCGCCGACCTTGACGTAGATCGGCTTCTCCCAGCCGGTGATCTCGCGCAGTTCGAGGATTTTGATGGCGAGGTCGTCGGGGCCGGTCCAGTCGGGGTGCCGGCACGCGCTGCGCTGGTCGATGCCCACCGGCAGGGTACGCATCCCCGCGACCCGCTCGGTGATCTTCTGCCCGAGGAGCATGCCGCCGCCACCGGGCTTGGCGCCCTGGCCGAGCACGACCTCGATGGCGTCGGCCTTGCGGAGGTCGTCGGGGTTCATGCCGTATCGCGACGGAAGGTACTGGTAGACGAGGTGCTTGGACTGCCCACGTTCTTCCGGGGTCATGCCGCCGTCGCCGGTGGTGGTGGACGTGCCGACCTCGCTGGCGCCACGCCCGAGGGCCTCCTTCGCGCGACCGGACAGCGCACCGAAGCTCATTCCGGCGATCGTGACCGGGATGTCGAGGTGCAGCGGGTACTTCGCGTTGCGGTCGCCGAGGACGACGTCGGTCTCACACTTCTCGCGGTAGCCCTCGAGTGGGTAACGCGACATGGACGCGCCGAGGAAGAGCAGGTCGTCGAAGTGGGGAACCTTGCGCTTGGCACCCCAGCCGCGGATGTCGTAGATGCCGGTCGCGGCGGCGCGCTGGATCTCGTGGATGACGTTGCGGTCGAAGGTGGCCGACTCACGCAGTCCGGGCTGGAAGGTCATGGAAGTCTCCTCGGGGGTCGAGCGGGCGGAAGAACGTCGGGGGCTCTCAGTAGGCCGAAGCGTTGTCGACGTGGAAGTGGTAGAGCTGCCGGGCCGAGCCGTAGCGGGTGAACTCGGCCGGGTCGGCGTCGAAACCGGCCGTGTCGAGCAGTTCCTGCAGCTCGGCGATGTGCTCGGGGAGCATCTCCTTCTTGACGCAGTCCGCACCGAGCGAGGCGACGCTGCCCCGCACGTAGATCCGCACCTCGTACAGTGAATCGCCCAGGGCCTCACCGGCATCGCCGAGGACGACGAGTCGGCCGGCCTGTCCCATGAAGGCGCTCATGTGACCGATATCACCGCCGACGACGATGTCGACGCCCTTCATCGAGATGCCGCAGCGTGCGGCGGCGTTGCCTTCGATGACCAGCAGCCCGCCGTGGGCGGTCGCACCGGCGGACTGAGAGGCGTCGCCGGTGACGCGCACACTGCCCGACATCATGTTCTCCGCGACCCCGACGCCGGCGTTGCCATCGATGGTCACGTGGGCGTGCTGGTTCATCCCGGCTGCGTAGTAGCCGACGTGGCCGTCGATGCGGACGTCGATCGGCCGGTTCAGGCCGCAGGCGAGTGCGTGGGCGCCTTGCGGGTTCACCACCTCGATCGAGGCCGGGGCCTCCATCGCGTGCAGTGCCGCATTGAGTTCGCGGGTAGTGGTCGTCGCCAGGTCGTAGGTGGCGGTCGGGAGCAGGGTATCGGTGGTCATGATTGCCTCCGGGGATGAGATCGGGACGGCGGAGTCGGGATTCGCGCGGCCGGTCAGCGTCGCCACACGTAGACCCGGTCCGGCTCGGGTTCGAAGATGCGGGCGTCGGCGATGCCGGGAAGTCCTGCCAGGGCGCGGAATTCCGAGGCCATCGCGACGTAGGCGTCGCACTCGGCGACGATCGCGGGCTTGCAGGCGATCGGATCGCGGACCACGGCGAACGAATCGGAGGTGGACACCAGCAGGGTGTAGAAGCCGTCGAAGCGTTCACCGAGCAGACGCAGTGCCTTCTCCAGGTCGGCGCCCTCGGCGAGGTGTTTGGCGACGAAGCGTGCGCCGACCTCGGTGTCGTTCTCGCTGTCGAACACCACGCCCTCGTCCTCGAGTTCGCGCTTGATCGACAGGTGGTTGGAGAACGAGCCGTTGTGCACGAGGCACTGGTCGGGGCCGACGGCGAAGGGGTGCGATCCTGCTGCGGTGACGGCGGATTCGGTGGCCATGCGGGTGTGGCCGACACCCTGCCGGCCGGAGGCGGCGGGCAGGCCGAAGGTCTCGGCGAGATCGCGGGGATCGCCGGTGCCCTTGAGGACGGTCACGTCGTCGCCGAAACCGATGACGGTCGCGGTGGGAGCCAGCGTGCGGACGGTGTCGGCGAGCAGGGTCGCGGGGACGGGGGCGTGCAGCACGGTGGTGGGGGCGAGATCGAGCGCCCCGACGGTCACACCCAGTGCATCGCCGACGGCGGTGACGAGGTCCGAGGGTGCGTCGAGCACCGAGACCGACGACTCCCCGGCGGGGGAGAAGACCGGGTTGCCGTAGACGGCGACGCCCGCCGAATCCGGTCCGCGGTCCACCATCTGCCCGAGCATCCCGGTCAGCAGGCTGCCCAACCGGGGCTCGAGCGAGGCGTCTCGCAGATGAAGTCCGACGATTCCGCACATGGTCGTCTCTCCTGTTCGATGGGTCTGGAAGAAGTCGGGTGATCAGAAAGCGGTCAGATAGCTGTCGATCTCCCACGGGGTCACGGTGTTGTGCCAGTGGAAGAACTCCTCGCGCTTGAGGGAGGCGAAGTAGTCGGCAACGCCCGCACCGGCTGCGTCGAGTGCGCCGGAGACCACCGGATCGGCCTCGAGGGCGTCCATGGCGTGCAGCAGCGTCATCGGCAGCGTCGCGGTGCCGCCGGTGCCCGGCTCGCCGGGATCGAGGTCGCGTTCGATGCCGTCGAGGCCGGCGGCGACGGTCGCGGCGGTGGCGAGATAGGGGTTGGCCGAGCCGTCCCCGCCGCGCAGTTCGACGCGGTTGGCGTCGGGGACGCGCAGGTAGTGGGTGCGGTCGTTGCCGCCGTAGGTCGCGTAGCGCGGCGACCAGGTGGCGCCGGAGGCGGTGCTGGTGGCGCCGGTGCGCTTGTAGGAGTTGACCGTCGGTGCGATGACACCCTGCAGGGCGCAGGCGTGCTCGAGGATGCCGGCGACGAACGAGTAGGCGGTCTTGGACAGTCCGAGTCCGCAGGAATCGTTCGCGTCGGGGAAGACGGGGGTGTCGCCCTGCCACAGCGACAGGTGCATGTGCATCCCGGAGCCGGTGCGATCGGCGAACGGCTTGGGCATGAAGGTCGCGGTCATGCCGCGCTGCTCGGCGAGCACGGAGATGAGGTAACGCAGGGTGATGACGCGGTCGGCGGTGGTCAGGGCGTCGGCGTACTGGAAGTTCTGCTCGAACTGCCCGTTGCCGTCCTCGTGGTCGTTGGCGTAGTTGCCCCATCCGAGGGTGTTCATCGCCGAGGAGATCGACGTCAGGTGCTCGTACATGCGGGTGACGTCGCGGGCGTCGTAGCAGGGCTGGCGGGAGGTGTCGAGGGCGTCGGCGGTGCGCAGGGTTCCGTTCTCGTCGCGCTGGACGAGGAAGTACTCGATCTCGGTGCCCACCTTGACGCTCAGGCCCTTGGCGGCGGCCTGCGCGAGCGCGGTCTTGAGGATCACCCGCGGGGCGTACGGCCAGGGCTTGCCCTCGACGTAGGGGTCGCAGTGGACCAGCGCCAGGCCCTCGCGGACGAAGGGGATGGGGGTGAAGGACGAGACGTCGGGGATGGCGACCAGGTCGGGGTCCTTGGGGACCTGGCCCATCGAGCCCGCGGCGTAGCCGGCGAAACCGACACCGTCGGTGGCGAGCTCGTCGACGGATTCGACGGGAACCAGTTTGGCGCAGGGCTTTCCGGACAGGGTGGTGAAGACGGCGAGGATGAAGCGGGTGCCGGTCGCGTGTGCGAGCTCGGCCATACCGGCGGTGCCGGAGGTCTCGGGGGACCGGCCGTTCGTGGACGGGAGGCGCAGCACGGATGTGTCGGTGGCTTCCAGCGTCATGGGGGCTCCTCGGTTCGACGAAGTTTCACTGTAGGAATCGCTGTCGAATAGAAGGAAACACGGTATCCATGACGGGCGTGTTACGCAACCGTGAGATTGCGGTGACGCTTGGCGTGGAAACCGCCCTGTATGCGAACGACAAACAGCGGCAGGACGGTCGAAGGACCGTCCCGCCGCTGCGATGTTCGTGTGAGCGAGGGTTCTATCGGAGACCGAACGAGTTCCCGATGATGTCGCGCTGGATCTCGTTGGTTCCGCCGTAGATCGTCGCGCCGAGGGCCGCGCGCACGTGCTGCACCATGTCGAACTCAGTGGAGTAGCCGCCCATCATCTGCATGCACTCGAGGGCTGTGTTCTTGGCGACCTCCGTCGCCTCGAGTTTGGCCATCGACGACGCCCGCGCCAGACCCTAGAGGTCGTCGAAGGCACGTTCGGCGACGCCGAGCATCTGGGCGGCGAGGATCAGCCGCTCGGTCGCCGGCCCGGGCATGAGCTGGGACCAGTCCTGGCCGACCTCACCGACCACCGAGTCGGCGGGCAACTCGCAGTCGGAGAAGTAGGGGTCGTCGACCTCGGTACCGTTCAGGGTGTCGATGCCCTTGACGGCAACGGTGCTGGAAATCGTCCATGCGGAGGCGGAATCCGTCCAGTGCCCGCGGGCACCGGCGACCTCGGCGCTGGTCAGCTGCATCGCGGCTCGCGGACTCGCCCGCTCGTAGCGGGGTCAGCAGCTCCGGATCGTCGAGCAGATGGGCGCGTTCGCGCAGCCCGTCGTCGAGCACGAGCGGCCCGAGGATCTCGTTCCACCCCTGGATCGGGATGTCGGTCTCGACGACCTCGTGCCCGAGATCCGACAGGATTCCGGCGACGGTCTCGACGGTGCGGGCGACCGCGGGATCGACCGGACGTCCGTCCGGGCGCCGGAAGAAGGCGATCCGCCGGTGCCGCACCGCGGTGCGTTCGAAGGTCGTCTCGGCGAGGATCTCCGTCATGATGCGGGTTTCGTCCACCGTCCAGGCCAGCGGGCCGGCGGTGACGAAATCAGTCATCGCGCGGAAACCCCGTTCGTCCGCGCACGATCCGGTGGTCGGCTTGAACCCGACGAGCCCGCGGCGCGCAGCCGGGCGACGGCACCGGAGTCGGACCGGGCGATCCGCCCGCGCTGGGTCGGACTACGTCTGGTACGCGCAGGACGCCCTGCAGGAGACGCCCATACCGCTCGAACGGGCCGCCGAGATCGTCACGCGTATCTGGCATCGCGCCCTCTTCGATCCCGGCCGCTGACGGATGTTCCGTCCAGGTTCCGGGGAACCTCCTCGAGGGTCCGGATTCCCTTGCCCTCGAGAGGAATCGGTTACGCGCGTTAACAGAACTGCAACCATCGCTGCGTTTCTTCCCATTATCGTCTGTTTCACGTCAGCGATCGACGTTCTCGTTGCACACCGCGCGTTCGCGCATTCCTTCCCTTTGAGGAGTTGCCATGTCCGAGACCACCACCGTGCCCGCATTCCGAGTGACCTCCGGTTTCTGGAAGAACCTCCCGCAGATGTCGGTCGACGAGTTCCCGGGAACGAAGGGCTACATCGACGACGTCCACCCGAATCCCGAAGGCTGACCCATGGCCTCCGGCTACTTCCGTCTCGAACCCACCGAGGCGCCCCTCGACTACACCTACGAATACGACGAGATGAAGGTCGTCCTCGACGGCGAGTTCCGCCTCGAGAACCTCGACACCGGCCAGGTCGAGATCGCCCGTGCGTACGACGCGATCTTCTTCCCCGAGGGATCCCGCATCCGCTTCACCACCCCCGAAGGCGCGCTCGCCTTCTACGTCGGCCTCCGCTCCTTCGCGCCCTAGGAGATGCCGTGAACGTCTGTATGGACACCACCAGTGTGCCGAGGTGGGACGAGGAACGGAGCATCGCCGGCGGGGGACGGACCTTCACGATCCTGTCCTTCGGCGACGAGGCCGCCGAGCAGGCGCGGAATCTCTTGCTGTCCTTCGACGGTCGGCGGGTGGACTGGATGCGTCTGCCCGCCGAGTGGGGCGACACGGCTGCCCGCGTCCTCCGACGGCAGCTCGACGCCTCCCGGGTCGGCTGCCGACTCGTCCTCGTCGGATCCGAGGCCGCCGTCCTCGCCGCAAGGGCCGTGGCGGTGGCCGGCGGGCTCGTCGACGAGGAGATCATGCCCGTCCCGATCGACACCGCCGACCGCGCGGTCTACTGCGCACACTGTCACACCACCCATCTCGCCGACGTCGAGGTCGGCCGGTGCACCACCTGCCCCAACTGCCGCGCGGAACTCGTGGTCTACCACCATGTCTCGCGTCACCACGCGGCCTACCTCGGCTACATGATCGACGCGGAGGAACGCTGATGACCCTGATGTCCGACAGCCCCGCAACGAACGTGCCGTCCGACGCCGGCCTGGTGCTGGCGGTCGACGAGGTCACCGCACTGACCCCGACCGTGCGGCACATGCGGCTGGTCGCGTCCGACGGCGCACTCCTGCCCTCCTTCACCCCGGGCAGTCACATCGTCGTGACCTGCGGAACCGGGCCGGAGGGGCAATCCCGCCGGAACTCCTACTCCCTCACCGGACCCGGTTTCGAGCCCGACCACTACGGCATCTCCGTACGGCTCGAGGAGGACGGCCGCGGTGGCTCCCGCTGGATCCACTCCCTGCGAGCGGGGGACAGGGTGCAGGTGAGCACCCCGCGCAGCGCCTTCGCCCCGGTCCTCACCGCGCGGCACCACCTGCTCGTCGCCGGCGGAATCGGCGTCACCCCGATCCTGTCCCACGTCCGCGCCGCCGTTCAGTGGGGCCGCTCGTTCGAGGTGCACTACGTCCACCGGGAGGGCGACGCCGCCCACCTCGACGACCTGGAGCAGCTGTGCGGCGACCGCCTCCACCTCCACACCGGCCGCGACGGCTTCTGGGAGCATATGGGACCCGCGCTGCTGGACCAGCCGATCGGCACCCACCTCTACGCGTGCGGCCCGGCTGCGCTCATCGACGAACTCACCGACCGTGCCGGTCGCGCCGGCTGGCCCGGCGCCCGCGTGCACTACGAGCACTTCGGGGTCGGCGACCTCGACCCCGGCGAACCGTTCACCGCACACCTCACCCGCAGCGGCGTCGACGTGGACGTCGCCTCGGGTGTCAGCCTCCTCGAAGCGCTCGGATCCCGCGGCATCGCGGTCCCCAGCCTCTGCCGTCAGGGCGTGTGCGGGGAGTGCCGGCTGCCCGTGGTGAGCGGCGACATCGAACACCGCGACCTGTATCTCGGCGCCGCCGAGAAGGAGGCCGGAGACTGCCTCATGCCGTGCGTCTCCCGCGCGAACGGACCCCGATTGGAGCTGGATCTGTGAGTACCACGATCGACCTCGAGTCCCTCGGCGACAGCGCGGCGATCCCCGACCGCATCGCCCGCTTCCCGTTCCCCTTCCCCCGCGACACCTACCGCTACAGCACCAACGTCGAACCCGCCGGCAGTGTCGTGGAGACACCCGTCGGGGGATGGGGGACCCACCCCGTCGACGTCGACGGCCGGTACCGGGAGGATCTCGCCGAACGCACCCGCATCCTCGCCGAGGACCCCACCCGGTTCCAGGCTCTGCCGCACATGGAGATCGCCCAGTGGGACGCGATGCTCACCCTCATGCAGATGCTCACCGACGCCCACCCCGAGAAGTTCTCGCTCGACGGGGACGGTGCGGCCCGGCGATTCACCAACCGGGCACTCGGCGTCGAACAGTCCTTCGTGTTCGGTGATCCGTCCACCCTGCCCGAACCACCCCTGCTGTTCGTCGGCAGGCACCTCCAGGAGGACGTCGTGCTGCTCGACCAGCGTGAGGGTGCCCTCTGGGGCGACGCCGGACTGGTGACCTTCGCCGCCGACTGGTCGCTGCGCTTCGACGTCGGCATGAGCTTCCTGCAGATCCACGGGCCCGTCCCGCGCGTGCACACTGAAGGGGTCATCCCGCGCGCCCAGCAGTTCCTCATGGGCCTGCAGCCCGGCCGGCAGTACCGCCGCACCAACTGGTCGCTCAGCGTCGACCGCCTCCTCGACCAGTCCACCGAGACCTATCCCGTGTGGGGACGCGACCGGCGGCTGCTCGCCGAGGGGCCGCTCGAGGACGTGGGGCGCCGGCTGAACCTGCGCGTCGAGGTCCAGCACCTCGTGCGCCTCGGTGTCTCCGGCGCGATCATGTTCCTCATCCGCACCTACCTGCTGCCCTTCGAGGACATCGCCCGCGTACCGGAATGGGCCGAGCGGTTGTGCCGTGTCCTCGAGGAGCTGCCCGAGGATATGGCCGACTACAAGGGCATCACCCGCACCCGCGAACCGGGGGTGCGCTGGCTCCGCACCTACGGGGGTGTGCGGACGTGAAGGCCTCCGGATTCGTCCACGGCGACCCACCCGCACTCGACCGTGCCGGTCGCGCCTTCCTCGTCCTCGCCGCGAGCGACTGCGAACTCGCGCGAAAGGCGGTGCGGCACTGGATGGCCGACGCCTCCGAACTTGGACGCGACGCCGCCGCCCTCTACGACCCGACACCCGGTCGCGCCGCCGAAGCGGTCGCCGCGCTGCGGGCGGGATCACGCATCCTCGTCGCCGGTCCGGCCGCCGAGGCCATGGCCTACACCGCCGCCGCCCGGCAGGCCGGCGCCCTGCCCTGCGAACTCATCACCTACGTCACGTCGACGGTGACGCTGACGGTTTTCTGCCCCCACTGCGAGACGACACAGCGGGCCGACGCGCGACCCGGCGACTGGATCTCGTGCGCCGGGTGCGGGATCTCCCTCGAGATCCGCCCGCACCTGTCGAGTCACCACGGCACCTATCTCGGAGCCGTCGCCTGACAGAACCGACCGGAAGGACCGAATGTGACCGTTACCAGCGACCTGTCCTATCTCCCGTGGCCTTTTCTCGAAGGTGAGAACAGATTCCGCTACGGGGTCAACGTCGAACCCGCCCGCCGCCGCGTCGACACGTTCGCCGGCGGCTGGGGCGAACACATCGTCGACCTCGGACCTGACTACGTCGAGATGATGGCGCTGCGACAGGGGATCCTCGAGCGGGACCCGCACCGGGTCCGCTACCTCCCGCACATGACCCCGGCCTCGTGGGACCTGCTGATGTTCTACTTCCGCGAGATGGCCGCGTCGTATCCCGACCTCCTGACCCTCGACCGCCTCGGATCCGGATACCGTTGGCGCAACCAACCTCTCGGAATCGACTGCACCTTCGTCCCGGGTGATCCGGAGACGCTGCCCGAACACCCGCTGGTGTTCGTCGCCTGCCAGATCCCCGACGACGTCCTGCTCGTCACCGAACGCGACGGCCACCTCTACTTCGACGCCGCCGTGGTGACCTCCTCCGCCGACTGGTCGGTGAAGTTCGACATCGGCATGAGCATGCACGAGATCCACCGTCCCGTACCCGGTCTCACGCGCGACGGGGTCACCGACCGGGCCGAGCAGTTCCTGCGCCGGCTCACCGCCGACCAGCCCTACCGACGGGTGAACTGGACCTTCTCGGCCGTCGGCTCGCGGCGCCGCGACACGAGCCTCGAGACGATGCCCGAGTGGATGGACGACATCCCCCGCCTGATGGCCGAGAAGGACTGGGGGAGGATCCAGCTGCGCATCGAACTCGAGCACCTCATCCGGCTGCCGACGACCGGTGCGATCGTGTTCAACATCCGCACCTACATGGCACCCCTCGCGGAGATCGCCGCCTACCCGCAGTGGGCGTACCAGCTCGCCGACATCGTCGAGGAGCTGCCGCGCGAGATCGCGCAGTACAAGGGCATCGACGAGTACCGGATGGAGGCGATGGCCTGGCTGCGCGAACGAGCAGCCTGAGGCCGCGGGGCCCCTTCACCGCGCGCCCGAGGTCGGTGGCCGGTCCTACGATGACGGCCATGGCCGCACCCAGGATCGACGTGGACGAACGCCGGGCACGACTGGCCGTCCGGCACCGGTTGCATCCCGCCCACCGCGCCCCCGACGCCGTCGACGCGGCGACGTCCCTGGTGTGCCTGCACGGCACCGACCCGGCGACCGTCTACCTGTCGGCGTGGGCACGTGTGGACGGGTTCACCGTGGCCGACCTCGACAGGGCGCTCTACGACGACCGCACCATGGTCAAACACATGGCCATGCGGCGCACCGTCTTCGTCGTCCCGCTCGACACCCTCCCGGTGGTGCAGGCCGGGGCGAGCGCCCGGGTTGCCGCCGCACAACGGCGCACGGTCGTCAAGGACGTCGTGAAGGCCGGATTGCACGACGACGGCGAGAGCTGGCTCGACGAGGTGAGCCGCCACATCCTCGCCGCCCTGGCCGACGGGCGGGAGGCGACATCGAGCGAGCTCAAAGCCGAGATCCCGCTCCTCGACGGCGCGCTGGAGTTCGGTGCCGGCAAATCCTGGGGTGGGCCGGTCACCTTCGCGCCTCGCGTGCTCACGGTGCTCTCCGCCGAGGGGAAAGTGGTCCGGGCGTCGAGCAAGGGGTCGTGGCGGGTTTCGCGCCCCACCTGGACGACCACCGAGTCGTGGCTGGGCTCGGCCGTCGACCCCGTCGACGAGGCGACGGGTGTGCGCGAACTCGTGCGGATGTGGCTGCGCGCATTCGGTCCCGGCACCGAGGGGGATCTGAAATGGTGGCTCGGCTCCACCCTCACTGCCGTCCGCGCGGCCCTCGCCGAACTCGACGTGGTGGAGGTCGATCTCGACGGCCGTCCCGGCTACCTCCTGGCCGACGACGTGGACGAGCCCGCTCCCGTCGAACCGTGGGGTGCACTGCTGCCCGGTCTGGACCCCACAGTCATGGGGTGGACCGAACGCGAGTGGTATCTCGGGCCGTACAAGGAGGCGCTGTTCGACTCCAACGGCAACGCCGGTCCCACCGCCTGGTGGGACGGACGGATCGTCGGCACGTGGTGGCAGACCGACACGGGAGCGGTGAGCCTGCATCTGCTCGAGGACATCGGCGCCGAGGGAACCGCGGTGCTACGCGAGGAAGCCGCCCGCCTCGACGACTGGCTGGGTGGGGTGCGGGTGATGCCGCGGTTCCCCACGCCCCTCGCGAAGGAACTGGCGACGGAAGGCAGGTCGTCGGGCACGTCTTCGTCGTAGGCTGCCGACATGGCCGTCGAACCGAGAACCGCCACGCGCCGCGACATTCCGGTCTTCGCTCGGGTGATCGCCGAGGCGTTCTTCGACGATCCGGTCTTCGCGTGGATGTTCCCGGACGAGGAGCACCGTATCCGCCGCATGACCCGTTTCTTCGCCGCCGACGCCCGCCACCACATGGTGCCGTTGGGAGCCACCGACATCGCCGAGTCCGGTGGGACCGTCGGAGGCGCGGCGATGTGGGCGCCGCCCGGACGATGGCGCACCGATGCGTGGACCTCCCTCCGCCTCCTGCCCGGCTTCTACGCCGCGCTCGGCCGCTACATGAAGCGGGGAGGGCAGGTCAACGTCACCCTCGACGCGGCGCATCCGGACGAACCGCACTGGTACCTGTCGACGATCGGCACCTCACCTGATGCGCGGGGGACCGGCCTCGGCAAAGCCCTGATGAAGGCCGGCCTCGACCGCGCCGACGCCGAACACGCCCCCGCCTACCTCGAGTCGAGCAAGGAATCGAACGTTCCCTACTACGAGCGGTTCGGGTTCGAGGTCACCCGCGCCATCGTCATCCCCGGTGGTGGGCCGACCCTGTGGGGGATGTGGCGGCAGCCGCGCTGACGGGATGCTTCCCGCCTTCGGATCAGGCGCCCTGCCAGACGGTGTCGAACGGGGTGTTGGCGGACACGCGGCCCTTGATCCCGGTCGTGACGAAATCCTTCGCGCGGGCCGCGGCGTCGGCGACCGACGCGCCCTTCGCGAGTTCGGCGGTGATCGCGGCGGCGAGGGTGCAGCCGGCGCCGGAGACACGCTCGTTGCCGACCTTCGGTGCCGTCAGGAGGGTGACCTCGGAGCCGTCGAACAGCACGTCCACGGCGTCCTCGCCGTCGAGTTCGACGCCGCCCTTCGCGACGACATACTTCGGGCCGAGGTCGTGGATGCGACGCGCCGCCTCGATGAGCTGGTCGACCGAGGTGATCTCGTCCATCCCGGACAGCGTCCGTGCCTCGAACAGGTTCGGGGTGACGACCGTGGCGTGGGGGAGCACCTGCGCGCGCAGGGCGTTGTCGGTGTCGAGGGCCGCGCCGGCCTCCTGGCCCTTGCAGATCAGGACCGGGTCGAGCACGACGTGCCGCCAGTCCTGCTTCTCGAGTCCCTCGGCGACGACGTCGATCGTCGCGGGCGTGCCCAGCATGCCGATCTTCACCACGTCGAGATTGTGGGCGGCGGTGGCGGCCTCGATCTGCTCGGCGATCACGTCGGCCGGGACGGGGAAGAAGCGGTGGCCCCAGTTGTTCTTCGGGTCGAACGAGACGATGCACGTCGTGGTGCCCACCCCGTACACACCGAGCTGCTGGAACGTCTTGAGGTCGACCTGCAGACCGGCGCCACCGGTCGCTTCCGAGCCGGCGATGACGTATGCGAGGTCGACCATGTGAGTGCTCCGTTCGGACTGGGTGACGGCGTTGCCACGGGATGTACCCGCCGAACGACCAGGTTACAGACGAACTCGGTGCCACCTTGCGGACCGCCCACCGCCGCTCCCGATATCGTCCAGGCATGACGGCCTTCCACGAGCTCGACGACTACCTGGCGCTTCCTCGCGTCACCTCCCTCACGATGTCCCCGGACGGGAATCGCCTGGTGATCACGCAGTCGACGCTCGACGACAAGGCCACCTCGTACACCGAGGCTTTGTGGGAGGTGGATCCCGAAGGCAACGCCCCGGCGCGACGCCTCACTCACGGCACCACGGGTGAATCGAACCCGACCTTCACCGCGTCCGGCGACCTGCTGTTCACCGCCGCCCGGGGCAAGGACGATCCGCCGGTGTCGCTGTGGCGACTGCCCGCAGCGGGCGGCGAGGCCGAGCAGGTCGGATCCCGCAAGGGTGGATTCGCATCGGTGCACGCGGCATCCGAGGCCGACCGGATCGTCCTCGTCGCGTCCGTCCTCGGCCACAGCGAGTCCGACGACGAACGGATCCGGGACGCCCGTAAGGACAAGGTCGTCACCGCGGTGCTGCACACGGGCTATCCGGTGCGCTACTGGGACCACGATCTCGGACCCGACCAGCCGCACCTGCTCGTCCCGGACACGTGCGGCCACGGGTTCACCGACCTCACGCCCGGGATCCGAGGGTCGCTGCGTGATGGCTCCGTCGACATCGCTGCCGACGGTTCGTTCGCCGCCGCGACCTGGGTGGTCCCCGGTCCGCTCGCCTCGCGCCGGGTCACGCTCGTGCGGGTCGATCTCGGCACCGGCCTGCGCACCCCGCTCGTCGACGTCGAGACCGGCGACGCGACGCACCCGTCGATCTCGCGCGACGGGACGAAGCTCGCCTACCTGCACGAATCGATGGGCGACGCGGAGAACCCGCCGCAGATCACCGTCCGCGTCCTGGACATCGCGAGCGGAACCACGACCATCGAGGCCCCTGAATGGGACAGACGTCCCACTTCCGTCACCTGGCTGCCCGACGGTTCCGGTCTCGTGCTCACCGCCGACGACCACGGCCGTGCGCCGGTCTTCGTGCAGAGACTCGGGTCCGCGCAGCCCGACCGCCTGACCGCGGACGACGCCGCCTACGCGGACGTCTGCCTCGCACCCGACGGCAGCAGGGCGTACGCGCTGCGCGCCTCCTACGAAGCGCCGCCGCACCCCGTGCGCATCGACCTCACCGGACCGGACGCCGGCACCGTCACGCCGCTACGTGCTCCCGCTGCGCTCCCGGAACTGCCGGGACGTCTCGAGGAACTGACCACCGAGGCCGCCGACGGCACGCCGCTGCGGGCGTGGTTCGCGCTTCCGCACACGGCGTCCGCCGACGACCCCGCGCCGATGCTTCTGTGGGTGCACGGCGGTCCGCTGAGCAGCTGGAACACCTGGTCGTGGCGCTGGAACCCGTGGCTCCTCGTCGCCCGCGGCTATGCGGTGCTGCTGCCCGATCCCGCACTGTCCACCGGCTACGGCGACGACTTCGTGCGGCGTGGCTGGGGTCGGTGGGGGAACGAACCGTACACCGATCTGATGGCCGTCACGGATGCCGCGGTCGCGCGTGAGGATATCGACGAGGAGCGGACCGCGGTGATGGGCGGATCGTTCGGTGGATATCTCGCCAATTGGATCGCCGGGCACACCGACCGGTTCCGCGCGGTCGTCACCCACGCGGGTCTGTGGGCGCTGGACCAGTTCACCCCGACCACCGACGTTGCCTGGTACTGGCAGCGGGAGATGACCCCGGAGATGGCGGTCGAGAACTCACCGCACCTGTTCGTCGCCGACATCGTCACGCCCATGCTCGTGATCCACGGCGACAAGGACTATCGCGTCCCGATCGGCGAAGCCCTGCGCCTGTGGTACGAGCTGCTCAACGAATCGGGTCGACCCGCCGAGGACGACGGCACCACCGTCCACCGCTTCCTGTACTTCCCGTCCGAGAACCACTGGGTGCTGAAGCCTCAGCACTCGAAGATCTGGTACCGGGCCGTCGAGGCGTTCCTGTCCGAGCACGTGCTCGGTCGCCCGCTCGACCTGCCGGACGAGCTGGGCTGACCGAGGACGTCCGCTCGGGGTCTACTGCCTCGCTATTCGGGCGGGCGCGGCTGGTCGCCCGGCGAGACCGGCGGACGCGTGGGCTCGTCGGTGGCCGGTGTCGACTCGCTCGTCGCGGAACCGGAACCGGCCGAGTGCTGACCCGATCCGCCGCGATGGGTGACCTTCTCGGCGAGACCACCGACCGTCTCCTGGAGGTGCGGTGCCTTCTCCTTCACGACGCCGGCCGCTTCCGTCACCTTGTCCTGTACCGCAGGAATGACCTTTTCCTGCACTGCCGGGTTGTGCCACAGCTCGTTCGAACGCCCCCGCATCTTGTCGTAGGTCTCGCGTCCCGCCCGGGTCCCCGCGACGAATCCCGCGGCCGCACCTGCAGCGAAGATCAATGCCCGCATCATGACGGTGTCCTCCGTCCTGTCCGTTCGGCGTCCGCGCATTCGGCCGCCCGGCACTGCGATACCCGGTCGGGGAGCGGGCCACACTCTTCTGTCGCGACCCCTGTCCGGCTCTGTCGCGACCCTTGTCCATCTCTGTCGTGGCCCGTGTCCAGGAGGTTCGCCGCGACGCTTACGATTGACGGGTGACCAGTGCGCCAGAGAACTCGCAGAACCCCGCCGACGCCCTTCCCAAGAGCTGGGACCCCAGCGCCGTCGAAGCGGAGCTCTACCAGCAGTGGGTCGACGCCGGCTACTTCGAGGCCGACCCCACGAGCGACAAGCCCGGGTACTCGATCGTCCTGCCGCCGCCGAACGTCACCGGCAGCCTGCACATGGGTCACGCCCTCGACCACACCCTCATGGACGTGCTCTCCCGCCGTAAGCGCATGCAGGGCTACGAGGTGCTGTGGCTGCCCGGCATGGACCACGCCGGCATCGCCACCCAGACCGTCGTCGAGAAGCAGCTCGCCGCCGACGGCAAGAAGAAGGAGGACCTCGGTCGCGAGGCCTTCATCGAGAAGGTCTGGCAGTGGAAAGCCGAGTCCGGCGGCATGATCCAGGGCCAGATGCGTCGCATCGGCGACGGTGTGGACTGGTCGCGCGACCGCTTCACCATGGACGAGGGGCTGTCCCGCGCGGTACAGACGATGTTCAAGCGCCTCTACGACGAGGGGCTGATCTACCGGGCCGAGCGCCTGGTCAACTGGTCGCCCGTGCTGCAGACCGCGATCTCCGACATCGAGGTGAAGTTCGAGGAGGTCGAGGGCGAACTCGTCTCCCTGCGCTACGGCTCCCTGAACGACGACGAGCCGCACGTCGTCGTCGCTACCACTCGTGTGGAGACGATGCTCGGCGACACCGCCGTCGCGGTGCACCCCGAAGACGAGCGCTACAAGGACATCATCGGCACGACGCTCGAGCACCCGATCACCGGCCGGCAGATCCCGATCATCGCCGACGAATTCGTCGACCCCGAATTCGGTACGGGCGCAGTGAAGATCACGCCTGCGCACGACCCCAACGACTTCGAGATGGGCCTGCGGCACGACCTGCCGATGCCCACGATCATGGACAAGGCCGGTCGTATCGCCGACTCCGGCACCCGCTTCGACGGCATGGACCGTTTCGAGGCGCGCATCGCGATCCGCGAGGAACTCGCCGCGCAGGGCCGCGTCGTCGCCGAGAAGCGCCCCTACCTGCACAGCGTCGGCCACTCCGAGCGGTCCGGCGAGACCATCGAGCCGCGGCTGTCGATGCAGTGGTGGGTCAAGGTAGACAAGCTCGCCAAGGCTGCCGGCGACGCGGTGCGCAACGGCCACACCGTCATCCACCCGGCGAGCCAGGAACCGCGCTGGTTCGACTGGGTCGACAACATGCACGACTGGTGCATCTCGCGTCAGCTGTGGTGGGGTCACCGCATCCCGATCTGGTACGGCCCGAACGGCGAGGTCGAGTGCTTCGGCCCCGACGAGAGCGCGCCCGAGGGCTGGGAGCAGGACCCGGACGTGCTCGACACGTGGTTCTCGTCCGGCCTGTGGCCGTTCTCCACGATGGGCTGGCCGGAGAAGACCCCCGAGCTCGACAAGTTCTATCCCACCAGCGTTCTCGTCACCGGTTACGACATCCTGTTCTTCTGGGTCGCCCGCATGATGATGTTCGGCACCTACGTGTCGGGTGACGACGCGGTGCACCAGGCACAGGTGCCCTTCCGGGATCTGTTCCTGCACGGCCTCGTCCGCGACCAGTTCGGCAAGAAGATGTCGAAGTCGCGCGGCAACGGCATCGACCCGCTCGACTGGGTCGAGCGTTTCGGCGCCGACGCCCTGCGCTTCACGCTGGCGCGCGGCGCGAACCCGGGTGGCGATCTCGCCGTCGGTGAGGACCACGCCCAGTCGTCGCGCAACTTCGCGAACAAGCTGTTCAATGCGACCAAGTTCGCATTGATGAACGGCGCGGTGATCGGCGAGCTCCCGGTCCGCCAGCAGCTCACCGACGCCGACCGGTGGATCCTCGACCGCCTCGAGCAGGTGCGCACCGAGGTCGACGCGGCCTTCGATCATTACGAGTTCTCGAAGGCGTGCGAGGCGCTCTACCACTTCGCGTGGGACGAGGTCTGCGACTGGTATCTCGAGCTCGCCAAGGTCCAGCTCGCCGAGGGCAGCGCCCACGCCGACGGCACCAAGGTTGTGCTCGGCACCGTCCTCGACCAGCTGCTGCGCCTGCTGCACCCGGTCATCCCGTTCGTCACCGAGACCCTGTGGAAGGTGCTCACCGGCGGCGAGTCCGTCGTCATCGCGTCCTGGCCCGAGACGTCCGGCATCGCCACCGACGAGACCGCGGCGCAGCGGGTCGCCGACCTGCAGAGGCTCGTCACCGAGATCCGCCGGTTTCGCAGCGACCAGGGTCTCAAGCCGTCGCAGAAGGTCGCGGCCCGGCTCGTCGGTGTCGAGGACGCCGATCTCGTCGCGCAGGTGCCGGCCGTGCAGTCGCTCGCGCGCCTGACCGCGCCGGAGGACTCGTTCTCGGCCACCGCGTCGATCGAGGTCCGGCTGAGCCGCGCGACGGTCACCGTCGAGCTCGACACCTCCGGCAGCATCGACGTCGGCGCCGAGATCGCGCGCCTGCGCAAGGATCTCGCCGCCGCGGAGAAGGAACTGACGGGCACCTCCGCGAAGCTGTCGAACGAGGCCTTCCTCGCGAAGGCACCCGATCAGGTGGTCGAGAAGATCCGCGGTCGCAAGCAGATCGCGGAAGAGGAGATCGCACGGATCACCGCACGACTGAAGGAGCTGGGCGCGGCGTGAGCACCGACACCCCGGGGGCGCCGTCCCCGGTGGACCTGGCCGAACTGACGCTCGTCGAAGCCGAGCTCGACAAGCGCTGGCCGGAAACGAAGATCGAGCCGTCCCTGGCGCGGATCGCCGCGCTCATGGACATCCTCGGCTCGCCGCAGAACAGCTACCCGTCGATCCACGTGGCCGGCACGAACGGCAAGACGTCGACAACCCGGATGATCGACGCGCTGCTCACCCGCATGCACCACCGGGTCGGCCGGACGACGAGCCCGCACCTGCAGCTCGCCACCGAGCGGATCAGCATCGACGGCGCGCCGGTCTCGCCGCGGACCTACGTCGACACCTACCGCGACATCGAACCGTACGTCCGGATGATCGACGAGCAGTCCGAGGCGGCCGGTGGCCCGAAGATGAGCAAATTCGAGGTCACCACGGCCATGGCGTTCGCGGCGTTCGCCGATGCACCCGTCGACGTGGCGGTCGTCGAGGTCGGTCTCGGCGGACGGTGGGACGCCACGAACGTCGTCACCGGGCAGGTCGCGGTGATCACGCCCGTCGGCATCGACCACACCGGCTATCTCGGCGACACCCTCACGGAGATCGCGGGGGAGAAGGCCGGGATCATCAAGAAGGCACCCGACGACGGTCTCGTGCCCCGCGACACCGTGGCGATCATCGCGCAGCAGGAACCGGAGGCGATGGACGTGCTGCTGCGGCAGGCCGTCGAGGCCGACGCGGCCGTGGCCCGTCAGGGATCCGAGTTCGCGGTGGTGCGGCGTGCGGTCGCCGTCGGCGGACAGCAGATCGACCTGCAGGGTCTCGGGGGTCTCTACACCGACATCTTCCTGCCGCTCCACGGCGAGCACCAGGCGCACAACGCGTCGGTCGCGCTGGCCGCGGTCGAGGCGTTCTTCGGGGCGGGCCCCGGCAAGCAGCTCGATGTCGAGGCGGTGCGCGACGCGTTCACGTCGGTGACCACGCCGGGCCGGCTCGAGCGGGTGCGCAATGCGCCCACCGTCTTCCTCGACGCCGCGCACAATCCGCACGGCGCGAAGGCCCTCGCGGCCGCGCTCGCCCAGGAATTCGACTTCCGCAAGCTCGTGGGCGTCGTGAGCGTGATGGCCGACAAGGACGTCGCAGGTCTGATCGAGGCGCTCGAACCGGTCTTCGACGAGATCGTCGTCACCCACAACGGGTCGCCGCGAGCGATGGACGTCGACGATCTCGCGAACATCGCCGTCGCCCGATTCGGCGACGAACGGGTCGTCACCGCGGCGACGCTCCCGGATGCGATCGAAACCGCGATCGCGATCGCGGAGGAGGTCGGCGAGCCCGGCGAAGCGGTGTCGGGCGCCGGGGTCGTGGTCACCGGTTCGGTGGTGACCGCAGGTGCGGCCCGCAGTCTGTTCGGAAAGGATCCCGCGTGAGCAACGACAAGCCGGAGGAACAGAAGTTCCGGCCGCCGACGACGGACCCCTGGAAGGGCTTCCGCGGCGTGATGGCGGGAACCCTCGTGCTCGAGGCGATCGTGGTGCTGCTGGTGCTGCCGGTGATCGCGACCGTCGGCGGGGGACTGAGCGCGTGGTCGACGACCTACGTCGTGGGCCTCGCCGTTCTCATGTTCCTCGGAGCCGGGGTGCAGAAGAAGTCGTGGGCGATCCCGTTCAACATCACGCTGCAGGTGCTCGCCGTGCTCGGCTTCTTCGTCGACCTCGCGTTCGGTGCGGTGGGTGTGCTCTTCGCCGCGGTGTGGGCGTACATCTTCTACCTGCGCAAGGACATCAGGGATCGCGAATCCAGGGGTCTGCTGCCGGGCCAGCGGGACGACCTCTAGGCTTGTCGCGTGACTGAGCGGACCCTGGTACTGATCAAGCCCGACGGCGTCGCACGCCGTCACGTCGGAGAGATCCTCTCGCGCATCGAGCGCAAGGGGCTGGACATCGTGGCTCTCGAGCTGCGCACTGCGACGGAGGAGGTCGCCGGAGCGCACTACGCCGAGCACGAGGGCAAACCCTTCTATCCCTCGCTGATCGAGTTCATTACCGGCGGCCCCCTCGTGGCCGCGGTCCTCGAAGGCCCGCGCGCGATCGCGGCGTTCCGTCAACTCGCCGGTGGCACCGATCCGGTCGAGAAGGCCGTGCCCGGCTCGATCCGCGGCGACCTCGGCCTGGACCCGGGCGAGAACCTGGTCCACGGCTCCGACTCGGTGGAGTCCGCCAAGCGCGAGATCGCTCTCTGGTTCCCCGCCCTGGCTGCGAAGTAACAGCCCCGCACGAGCGGCGCCTGGCGTGTCGCTCACGAAACCTCTCGGGGCGTCGCGCTTCGCGCCTCCCGACACCGCCGACGGCGCCCTCCGGGGCGCCGTTGGCGTATCCGTGCATCTCCGTGTGGGATACTGGCAGAGGTTGCTCCGCACACACCGCGTGCGGAGCGGCCGAACGACATCACGGATCGATGCCCGACATCGCTGTGGCCGAGGACGAAGGAGACACCTCGCTCGGCGGCACGCTGGATGTTCCGGCGCTCGACCCGCGATCAAGCCAGGCATTGCTCGGCCGTGCAGTGAAAACGGGCACCGGACGACCGCGCGATGCGAGACCGGAAGGACTCGCGCCCACCCGGCGCGAGTACACAAGCTGCGCCCCCGCGTGGCCGCTCACATCGCTGTTGTCGGTGGTGGACGCGCCCGGGGGCCTTAGGAGACCTACGTGGCCGATCAAGAGCCGCCGGAGAACAACTCGATCGAAGCGTCGGACGCAGGGGGACGGAACCTCCTCGGTCTGCCTGCCAAGATCCGCGTCCATGCCCTCGCCAAGCTGCTGGGGCTGACCAGTAAGCAGGTGATCGCGAAAGCCGCCGAGCGCGGCACCGAGCTGCGCAGTGCGCACTCGACCCTCCCACGCGACGTCGCGGAGGACCTGCACGCTGCGTTGAGCGACGACACGGGCACGGCCGAGCCCGCCGTGCAGGAAGCCGAGACGGCTCCCGAGGCCGAGACCGCCCCCGAGCCTGCCGCGGAGACGACTCCCGAGCCTGCGGCCGAGGCTGCGGAGACCGCCGAGGCCGCGCCGGTCGAGAGCGACGAGCTGCGACCCGCCGAGAAGACCGCGGACGAGACCGCACCGCAGGCCGTCGAGATCCCCTCCGTCGGAGGACCCACCGGGTTGTTCACGTCGGTGGAGCAGAGCACGCCGCTGTTCGAGATGCCCGAGCCGTCCACCACGGCCGAGCCGATCGTCGCTGCACCGCTGTTCCTCCAGCCCGAGGTACCCTCGCCTGCCGAGGGAGAAGAGGAGACCCGCCCGCGTCGCCGGCGCGCACGCCGCGGAAAGGACACCGAGCAGGCACCGGCCGAGGACGAGCAGCAGACCGCCGAGCCGGCCGCCGAGTCCACCGAGGAAGCGCCGTCGCACCAGGCGGACGAAGACCAGGACGACCAGCCGCGTCGCCGCCGACGCGGACGTCGCGGTCGTGGACGTGGACGCGGGGACGGCACCGACACCGACCAGCAGGACGAGACGACCGCGACCGGCGAGGACTCCGAGTCCGCCGCCGCGGAGACGGAGAAGTCCGCGGCCGCGGAGACAGAGAAGTCCGCCGAAGCGGAGTCCACCGCAGCGGAGACTCCCGCCGAGGAGACCGCCGGCACCGAGGAGAGCACCTCCGACGAGTCCGCCTCGGGCGACGAGCAGAGCAGCGACGAGCACGACACCGACGACGAGCAGGGCGGGGGGACGTCCCGTCGTCGCCGCCGTCGCCGTCGCCGTCGCGGTTCCGACACCGACACCGCGAGCACCGACGACGACTCGGTTCCCACGGTCGTCCACGAGCGGGAGCCGCGTCCGAAGAGCCGCGCCAAGGACGAGGTCCAGGGCATCAGCGGTTCGACGCGCCTCGAGGCGAAGCGTCAGCGTCGTCGCGACGGTCGCGAGGCCGGTCGCCGCCGGCCCCCGATCCTCACCGAATCCGAGTTCCTCGCCCGCCGCGAGGCTGTCGACCGGGTCATGGTCGTGCGCGAACGCACGGGCGGTTCCCACGCGGGCATGACGCAGGTCGCGGTGCTCGAGGACGGCATCCTCGTCGAGCACTTCGTCACGACCTCCGGTTCGGCGTCGATGGTCGGCAACATCTACCTCGGTCGCGTGCAGAACGTCCTCCCGTCCATGGAGGCGGCGTTCATCGACATCGGCCGTGGCCGCAACGGCGTGCTCTACGCGGGTGAGGTGAACTGGGAGGCCGCCGGCCTCGGAGGCAACTCCCGCAAGATCGAGCAGGCCCTCAAGCCCGGCGACCAGGTGGTCGTGCAGGTCAGCAAGGACCCGGTCGGTCACAAGGGTGCGCGTCTGACCACCCAGATCAGCCTCGCCGGACGCTTCCTGGTCTACGTGCCGGGAGGTTCGTCCACGGGCATCAGCCGCAAGCTCCCCGACACCGAGCGCAAGCGTCTGAAGGACATCCTCCGCGAGATCGTCCCCTCCGAGGCGGGCGTGATCATCCGTACCGCCGCCGAGGGCGTGAGCGAGGAGGAACTCTCGCGCGACGTCACCCGCCTGCAGACGCAGTGGGAGTCGATCCGCGAGCAGTCCGAGAAGCTGCAGGCCGACGCCTCGGGCCAGCCGAAGACGCTCTACGAGGAGCCGGATCTGCTCGTGAAGGTCGTGCGGGACCTGTTCAACGAGGACTTCTCCAAGCTCGTCATCGAGGGCGACTCGGCGTGGAACACCGTCGAGAGCTACATCCGGACGGTCGCACCCGACCTGCTGCCGCGCGTCGAGCGCTACCGTTCGGAGAACTCGGTGGACGTCTTCGGTGCGCACCGCATCGACGAGCAGCTCGCGAAGGCTCTCGACCGCAAGGTGTGGCTGCCGTCCGGCGGCACGCTCGTCATCGACCGCACCGAGGCGATGACCGTCATCGATGTCAACACCGGCAAGTTCACCGGTTCCGGCGGCAACCTCGAGGAGACGGTCACCCGTAACAACCTCGAGGCGGCCGAGGAGATCGTCCGCCAGATGCGCCTGCGCGACATCGGCGGCATGATCGTCGTCGACTTCATCGACATGGTCCTCGAGTCGAACCGCGACCTCGTACTGCGTCGCCTGACCGAGGCCCTCGGCCGGGACCGCACCCGCCACCAGGTCTCGGAGGTCACCTCGCTCGGCCTGGTCCAGATGACGCGCAAGCGGCTCGGGACCGGTCTCGTCGAGGCGTTCTCCACCACCTGTGAGCACTGCAGCGGCCGCGGCCTCATCGTGCACTCGGAGCCGATCGAGTCGAAGTCCTCGGACGACTCCGGTCGTTCGTCCGGCGGTGGTTCGCGGCGTAAGCGTGGACGCGACAAGAGTTCGCAGGAGCCCGCCGCCGAGACGCACACGACGCCGTCGCCCGAAGAGGTCGTCAAGCGTGCCGCGCACCCCGTCGCGCTCGCGATGGCCGCGCACAACTCGACACCGGCCGCGGACGCTCCGGCCGCAGAGCCGGCAGCGACCGAGACCGCATCCGAGGCGGCGTCCGCACCTGCGGGCGACGTCGACCCGGTCAAGGTCACCGAGCCGCTGCGGGCCGTCGAGCCCGAGAAGGTCGCCGCACCGACGAAGGAGCCCGTCGCAGGGGAGGACGCCACCACGGTGACGACGGCCTCCGACGAGCCCGCCGAGATCGAGGCAGAGGTCGCAGCAGCCGAAGCCGCGGTCGCGGAGACCGCTGTTCCCGAGGCTGCCGTGTCCGAGACGGCCGTCTCCGGCGCAGGGGAGGGCACCGACGGAGCGGCTTCCGTCGAGGCCGCAGGACCGGCTCCGCGTCGCCGTCGGGCACGCAGGGTCGCCCGGGCGGCCGCAGCGCCCGCCGGGGACGGTGGGCCTACAGCCAAGGTGTTCGTCGTCCCCGCGACGACCGGGTCGTCCACGGGGGCCGAGTCGGACTCCCGGCCGAGCACACCGGTCGAGACGCCGGTGGAGATCGTGCGGCGGCCGCGTTCGCGGCGTGCCGCAGGGCGCCCCGCCGGACCTCCGGTGGACGCCGAAGCGTGACCCTCCGCTTCCGGGCCGGTCACGACCGGCCCGGAAGCGGGCACTACCGTGCCACCCGGTTTGACCCTGGGAGTCACCTTCCCGTAATCTTGTTCAGTCGCTACTCGGCGATAGTGCCCAGCCGCGTCCGGATTCAGGATGCCGGCGGGACCCGAGTCAGCAACCACACCAGACCAGTCGCGTCCGCAGCACTGTGGCGCGAGCACGTTCGAAGAAGCAAGGGGTAGCCGTCCGATGGCAACGTACGCGATCGTCAAGACCGGCGGTAAGCAGTACAAGGTCGCTGAAGGCGACCTCGTCAAGGTCGAGAAGATCGAGGGTGAGCCCGGCGCTGCTGTCTCGCTTGCCCCGGTCCTCGTCGTCGACGGATCCGAACTGACCACCGACGCCGACAAGCTGGCCAAGGTCTCGGTCACCGGCGAGATCGTCGAGCACACCAAGGGCCCGAAGATCCGCATCCACAAGTTCAAGAACAAGACCGGGTACCACAAGCGCCAGGGCCACCGTCAGAAGCTGACGGTCGTCAAGGTCACCGGCATCAAGTAAACCGAGCTTCGAGCTTCAACCCCAGGAGGGTTCGTCATGGCACACAAGAAGGGCGCATCCAGCTCCCGTAACGGTCGCGATTCGAACGCACAGCGACTCGGCGTCAAGCGCTTCGGTGGCCAGGCCGTCAACGCCGGCGAGATCATCGTGCGCCAGCGCGGCACCCACTTCCACCCCGGCGTGAACGTGGGACGCGGCGGCGACGACACGCTGTTCGCCCTCGCGGCCGGTGCCGTCGAGTTCGGTACCAAGCGCGGTCGCAAGACCGTCAACATCGTTCCGGCTGCGGCAGACGCCTGATCTGCCGTCCGGTAACGGACACCGCGGGACCAGCTCCCGCGACATACTCCCAATAGGGGCGGGCCAGGGTCGCACACCCTGACCCGCCCTTGTTGCGTTGATCACCAGGTTTGTTTTTTTAGGACGAGAGAAGGTCCACCCATGTCCCGCTTCATCGACCGGGTGGTGCTGCACGTCAGCGCCGGCAAGGGCGGCAACGGCTGCGCCTCCGTCCACCGCGAGAAGTTCAAGCCGCTCGGCGGCCCCGACGGCGGTAACGGAGGAAACGGCGGCGATGTCGTCCTCGAAGTCGACCGGAACGTCCACACCCTGCTCGACTTCCACTTCCACCAGCACGCCAAGGCGACCAACGGTGCCCAGGGCGCCGGCGGCCACCGCAACGGTGCCAACGGCGGCGACCTCGTCCTGAAGGTTCCCGACGGCACCGTCGTACTCGACCGCGACGGCCGCATCCTCGCCGACCTCGTGGGCACCGGCACGCGTTTCGTCGCCGCGCACGGCGGTCGCGGTGGTCTCGGCAATGCCGCACTCGCGTCGAAGGCACGCAAGGCCCCCGGCTTCGCGCTCCTCGGTGAGGAAGGCGAGGAACTCGACCTCGTCCTCGAACTGAAGTCCGTCGCCGACGTCGGCCTCGTGGGCTTCCCCTCGGCCGGCAAGTCGTCGCTCGTGTCGGTGCTGTCGGCCGCCAAGCCGAAGATCGCCGACTACCCGTTCACCACCCTCGTGCCGAATCTCGGTGTGGTGCAGTCGGGCGACACGACCTTCACCGTCGCCGACGTGCCCGGCCTGATCCCCGGCGCCAGTGAGGGTCGCGGCCTCGGCCTCGACTTCCTCCGTCATCTCGAGCGCTGCGCCGTGCTCGCGCACGTTGTCGACTGCGCGACCCTCGAACCCGGCCGCGACCCGATCTCCGACATCGACGCGCTCGAGGCCGAACTCGCCGCCTACCAGCCTGCGCTGTCGGGCGACAGCGGACTCGGCGACCTCGCCGAGCGCCCCCGCATCGTCATCCTCAACAAGGCCGACGTGCCCGACGCGAAAGAACTCGCCGAGTTCGTCACCCCCGAACTCGAGGCCCGTGGCTGGCCGGTCTTCACGATCTCGGCCGTGAGCCGCGACGGCCTGCGTCCGCTGACGTTCGCCCTCGCGAGGATGGTCGACGAGTACCGGGCGGCGCATCCGCCGGCCGCGCCCACCCGCCCGGTGATCCGTCCCGTCGCCCGCGACGAGGAGGCCTTCACCGTGGTCCGCGATCCCGAGGTGCCCGGCGGATTCATCGTGCGGGGCACCCGTCCCGAGCGGTGGGTGCGCCAGACGGCCTTCGACAACGACGAGGCCGTGGGTTACCTCGCCGACCGACTCGCCCGTCTCGGCGTCGAGGACAAGCTCGTCAAGCTCGGCGCGGAACCCGGATGCTGGGTCACCATCGGCGAGGTCGGCTTCGAGTGGGAACCGCAGACGCAGGCCGGCGTGGACGTCGTGCCCACCGGTCGCGGCACCGACGCCCGTCTCGACCAGGTCGACCGCGTCGGCGCTGCCGAGCGTCGCCACGCGAAGAAGGTGCGCCGCGGCCTGGCCACCGACGACGAGTTCGAGTAACCGTCCGCGCGTCCCCACCGTTCAGGAAGCCCGAAGCGTACCGAGGAGAACATGAGCGACACCCGGGAGGTCGTCTCCCACGCCCGCAGCGTAGTGGTCAAGATCGGCTCGTCGGCGATCACGAGCCTGGTGGGTGGACTCGACCGTGGCCGGCTCGATCGTCTCGTCGATGCCATCGAGGCCCGGATCCGCACGGGTTCGAGTGTCATCGTGGTCTCCTCGGGTGCGGTCGGTGCCGGGCTCGCACCGCTCGGTCTCACGAGTCGGCCGCGTGATCTCGCGACGAAGCAGGCCGCGGCCAGCGTCGGGCAGCTCACCCTCGCCCACGCCTGGGGCACCTCCTTCGCCCGCTACGACCGCACGGTGGGCCAGGTGCTCCTCACCGCCGACGACATCGGCCGGCGCACTCAGCACCGCAACGCGCAACGCACCCTCGACCGGCTGCGTTCGCTCGGGGCGGTGCCGGTGGTCAACGAGAACGACACCGTCGCGACCGTCGAACTGCGCTTCGGCGACAACGACCGGCTCGCTGCACTCGTCGCGCATCTCATCGGCGCCGACGCGCTGATCCTGCTGTCCGACGTCGACGGCTTGTACGACGGGGATCCCCGCAAGGGCTCCGCGAACCTCATCCCCGAGGTCCGCACCCCCGAGGATCTCGACGGTGTGGTCGCCGGGTCGGGCGGCGCGCTGGGCACCGGTGGCATGGCGTCGAAACTGTCCGCGGCCCGTCTCGCGGCGGACTCCGGCGTGCCGGTGCTGCTCGCCGCGGCCTCCCAGGCCGATCGTGCGCTGGGCGCCGCCGACGTCGGCACGGCCTTCGCGGCCCGCCCACAGCGTCTGTCGGCGCGGCGTTTCTGGGTGCGGCACGCCGCCGACGTCCACGGTTCGCTGTATCTCGACGAGGGTGCGGTGCGGGCCGTGATGGAGCGGCGACGCTCGTTGCTCGCCGCCGGAATCACCGGCACCAGTGGCGGTTTCCACGCCGGCGACGTCGTCGGCATCGTCGCGCCCGACGGCCGCACGGTCGCGCGCGGGGTGGTGGCCTACGACGCGTCCGAACTCGATTTCATGATCGGCTTCTCGACCGGTCAGCTGCCGCCGGATCTCCAGCGACCCGTCGTGCACGCCGACGACCTCGTCCGGGTGGTCTGAGAACCTCACGAAGTCGGTGCGGTCACCGCGTCGGCCAGGAAGGCGAGGGTCTCCGAGGTACCCGCCTCGAGCTTGAGGGTCGCCAGCGCATCCCCGCGGGTGGGGCCACGATTGATCACCACCACCGGGATGTTCCGCTGCACGGCGCGACGTACGAACCGCAACCCCGACTGCACCGTCAGTGAACTCCCGGCGACCAGCAGGGCGTCGGCACCGTCCACCACCGAGAAGGCGAGATCGACGCGCGGGCGCGGCACCGTCTCCCCGAAGTACACGATGTCGGGTTTGAGCATCCCGTCGCAGCGCTCGCAGTCGACGACGACGAAGTCCTCGGTGTCGGTGACCACCGCGTCCGCATCGGGGGCGACCTCGAGACCGGTCGTCGCGCGCATCCGGTCGTCGAATCCCGGATTGGCCGCGCACAGCCGTTCGTGCAGCGTGAACCGCGAGATGCGGTGTTCGCACGACAGGCATCGGACCTGCGCGTAGGTGCCGTGCAGGTCGACGACCTGCCGGCTGCCGGCCTTCGTGTGCAGCAGGTCGACGTTCTGGGTGATCACGCCGACGACGGAACCGGCGCGTTCGAGGGCCGCGAGCGCCCGGTGCCCGGGATTCGGGCGGGCGGCGTCCATGTGCTTCCAGCCGACGTGGTTGCGGGCCCAGTAGCGTTGCCGGAACTCCGCGTCGCCGACGAACTGCTGGTAGGTCATCGGGTTGCGGGGCGGCGAGTCCGGTCCGCGATAGTCGGGGATACCGGAGTCCGTCGACAGCCCGGCGCCGGTGAGAACAGCGATCCGACGGCCGTGCAGGAGAGTGGGCAGGTCGTCGGAACGGAGTGGAACGTCGATCACTCCTTCTACGGTAGGCGGCTTCCGGGAACCGGTGCCGCGGGCAGCAGCGCGCGGACCGCATCGATGGTGTCGGCGTCGGCGGCCGACTTGTCGGGCCGGTACCGCAGCACCCGTGCGAAGCGCAGCGCCACCCCGCCCGGATAGCGGCTGCTCGTCTGCACTCCGTCGAGTTCGATCTCGACGACGATCGCGGGTCGCAGGTGGACGGTGTGCTCGTCGCGGTGTGTCTCGTGGCGTGGGAATTCCTCTGTCTGCCACTGCAGCAGCGCGTCGGTGAGTCCCTTGAACGTCTTCCCGACCATGATCGGCGGACCACCGTCGGGGTCGCGGGCACCGAGGTGCAGGTTGGACAGGAAGCCGGTGCGGCGCCCGTAACCCCATTCGGCGGCGAGCACCACGAGATCCAGGGTGTGCTCGGGTTTGACCTTCTGCCAGGCTCGGCCCCGGCGGCCGGCGGTGTAGGTCGATGTGAGCGACTTCACCATGACGCCCTCGTGACCGTTGCCGAGCGAGTGACCGAGGTGCGCCTCGGCGCTGTCGGCGTCCGGAGCGACGAGCGCGGGGATGCGGTGCTCACCCGCGACGCGGGCGAGATGGTCGCGACGCACCGACAGCGGCTCGTCGAGCAGGTCGGCGCCGTCGAGGTGCAGGCAGTCGAAGAAGTACGGGTGGAGAAGCAGTTCGCGTCCGGAGCGGGCACCGAACCGGCTCATGGTCTCCTGGAACGGTCGGGGACGGCCGGCATCGGTGAGCGCGAGTGTCTCGCCGTCGAGCACGACACTGCGGCACGGCAGCGCCCGGACGAGTTCGACCAGTTCGGGGACCGATGCGGTGATGTCGCGCAGCGTGCGGGTGAAGATCCACACCGCGTCCTCGTGGCGGTGCACCTGGATGCGTGCACCGTCGAGTTTGTACTCCACGCTCACCGCCCCGTCGAACTCGATGAGTGCCGCCTCGAGCGACTCGGCGGGTGAGGCGAGCATCGGCCGGACCGGTCGGCCGAGCTCCAGGCCGAACTCCGCCAGCGCGTCGACACCACCCTCGAAGGCCGCCGCTGCGGCCTGCGCGAGTCGGCCCGATAACATCACCGCCCGACGGACCGGTTCGACGGGGAGACCGGCTGCCGCTGCGACCGCATCGGTCATCACCCCTTCGAGCGCGCCCTGCCGCAGCTCACCGCCGAGGAGCGCGACGAGGAAACGCTGCTCGGCCTCGGTGGCCCGTTCGAACAGATCCAGGAGCAGTTGCTGCCGCGCGGCGGTGGATCCGGAACCGGAGATGCCGGCGAGGCGGTCGAGGAAGCCGGATACCTCGTCGACGTCGAGCACGGGATCGTCGGCGACCGGTGCGGAGAGGCCGGCGAGGGTGCGGAAACCGACACCCAGGCGACCCTGGGTCATCTCTCCGGACAACCATGAGACCACCGCTTCGACCTCGTGAGGTTCGGCGCGCCCGAGTAATTCCCGCAGCAGATCGATCTTGGTGCGTCGTGACCGTGTGGCGGCGACGGCGACGGAGGTGTCGACAACCGAGTGCAGCAGCATCGCTTCGACGTTAGCGCCCGGACGTGCCAAGCGGAGGAAATCGTGTGCCGGGGTGTATTTCCGCACGGGGTGGGAATCGAGAGGCCAGGATGGTGCACAGGACGCCTCCACGCAGGGAGGGACGGGAGACGCGGATGAGCAAGGACGCCGATGCAGTCGAACTCGACGTGGACGGTCGCACGGTGCGCATCTCGCACCCCGAGCGCGTGTACTTCCCCGAGATCGGGGCGACCAAGCTCGACCTCGCGAACTACTACCTGAGCGTGGGGGAGGGGATCGTCCGGGCACTCCGCGAACGGCCCTGCATGCTGCACCGGTTCCCCGACGGGCTCGAAGGGCGGAAGGTACACCAGAAGCGTTTGCCGCGCGGGGCTCCGGACTGGGTCGAGACCGTGCGGGTGCACTTCCCGCGCTACGACCGCGATGCCGACGAACTGTGCGTGACCCATCTCGCCGACGTCGTGTGGGCCGTGCAGATGTCCACGGTGGAGTTCCATCCGTGGAACTCGCGGCGCAGCGACGTGGAGCGACCCGACGAGTGGAGGATCGACCTCGATCCGATGCCCGACTGCGATTTCGACCGGGTCCGGCGTGTCGCGAAGGTGGCGCACGAGGTGCTCGACGAACTCGGTGCCGTGGGCTGGCCGAAGACCTCGGGCGGCGACGGCCTGCACGTCTACGTCCGGATCGCGCCGGAATGGGAGTTCGACGACGTCCGAAGGGCCGCATGGGCTTTCGCGCGGGAGGTGGAACGACGCGCGCCCGGCGACGTGACGACGGCATGGTGGCGCAAGGAACGCGACCCGTCGGCGGTCTTCGTCGACTACAACCAGAACTCGCGCGACCACACGATCGCCAGTGCCTATTCGGTCCGCGGTGTGCCGGAGGCGACCGTCTCCACTCCGGTGCGGTGGGACGAGATCGACGACCTCGAACCACGGGACTTCACGATCCGGACCGTGCCGAAGCGGTTCGAGGAACTCGGCGACCTGCACTCGGGTATCGACGACGCGGTCTTCTCCCTCGATCCGCTCCTGGAATGGGCGGAACGCGACGAGAAGCCGTCGGAGTGAGCCCTATGGCCCGGTAACGGTGGCCCGGTAGACGTGGCCTAGTAGCCGGCGCTGGGATCGACGACCCCGATCGGCACGAGGCCGGATGCGAAGCGTGTGACGTTCTCGATCACGTGCTCGAGATAGGCCGGGATGCGCAGCGGGGGTGGATTGGCGTCGTGGGGAGTGATCACGGCGTTGGGGAGCGTCCACAACGGATGATCCTCGGGGAGCGGTTCGGGATCGGTGACGTCGAGCCCTGCACCACCGATCGCGCCGGATCGGAGAGCGGCGACGAGGGCGTCGGTGTCGACGAGATCGCCCCGGGCGACGTTGACGACCCACGCCGTGGACTTCATCGCTGCGAGCTCGGTTGCGCCGACGAGCTGCTCGACGTCGAGAGTGGCCGTCGCGGAGATGACGAAATGATCTGCCAGAGGCCATATCTCGTCGATACGTTCGACGGGGAACGTCTCGATGGCTCCCGGCACGGGACGACCGCTGCGGGTGACGGCGAGCGCGCGCCCCCAGCGCGGCCAGCATCGGGATCAGCGCCCGGCCGACACCCCCGGCGCCGATGATCCCGACCGTCGCGCCGCGGAGGGTGCCGACGACCGGCGCGAGACTCTCGGGTGTCCACGAGGTGGCGGCCAGATGGGCCGGCAGGGCCCGGACCCCGGCGAGCAGGAGCAGGAGCGCGTGCTCGGCGACGGTCGTGGAGTAGGCCGCGGCCGCCCACGTCCAGGTGACGCGAGGATGGGCCTTGACGACGCCCTGCGACAGCCAGTACTCGACACCGGCGGACGGTAGCTGCACCCAGCGGACGGAGGCGGGGAGGACCTCGGGGAAGTCCTGCGGCCCGGCCGTCCAGACGAGCGCGTCGGGGGTCTCCTCGAGTCCGCAGGGCACGCCGCCCCGCCCGTGACCGCCCGTTCGAAACGGGGGTCGCGCTCGGGGCCGACAGCGATGCGGGGCGCACGCTCGGGAGTCATGGTCTCGACTCTAAGCGTCCGCCCCGCATCGGTCACGTGGTTACCGCGCTCAGGCGGGTTCGACGATCAACGGGTACACACCGTTCTCGTCGTGCACCTCACGGCCGGTGACCGGAGGATTGAAGACGCACAGCATGCGCATGCGCGTTTCGGGGAGCACGCGGTGACGCTCGTGTCCGTTGAGCAGGTACATCGTGCCCGGTGCGAGGTCGTACTCCACGTCGTTGTCGAGGTCCTGGAGCTTGCCGGTGCCCTCGACGAGCCACACGGCCTCGACGTGGTTGGCGTAGTGGAACTCGTTGACGGTGCCGGGTTCGATGGTGGTCTCGTGGAACGAGAAGCCCACCTTGTCGCCGGCGAGGACGATGCGCTTGCTGCGCCACTGGCCGTCCTCCGAGACGACGTCGCGCTCGGTGCCGGTGATCTCTTCTGTCGTACGAACGATCATGGGTGTCGAAAGTCCTTCTTCTGCAAGCGGGTTCGGAACGGGCGGAGCGGGGGACCGCTCAGGAACGGACCTTGGCGGTCGCTTCCGCCAGGATGTTCAGCCCGAACTCGAGTTCGTCGTCGGTGATGGTCAGCGGCGGCAGCAGCTTGACGACCTCGTCCGACGGACCGGAGGTCTCGGCGAGCAGACCCTCTTCGAAGGCCAGGGCGCAAACCTTGTCGGCGTCCTCCGGCTTGTCGAAGACCAGGCCCTGGACCAGGCCGCGGCCGCGGGTCGAGACGCCGTCGAACATGTCCGACAGATTCATGAAGGTCTGGCGGATGCGCTCGCCCTTGCGCAGGGTGTCGCGCTCGAGCTTGTCGTCGGCCCAGTAGTGCTCGAGGGCGGCAGCCGCCGTCACGAAAGCCGGGTTGTTGCCGCGGAAGGTGCCGTTGTGCTCGCCCGGGCCCCACACGTCGAGCTCACGCTTGAACAGGGTGAGCGCCAGCGGCATTCCGTATCCGCCGATCGACTTCGACAGGGTCACGATGTCGGGCGTGATGCCGGCGATCTCGAACGAGAAGAACGGGCCGGTGCGGCCGCAGCCCATCTGCACGTCGTCGACGATCAGCAGGATGTCGCGTTCCTTGCACAGGTCGGCCAGAGCGCGAAGCCACTCGGGGCGAGCAACATTCACGCCGCCTTCACCCTGCACGGTCTCGACGATGACCGCGGCCGGACGGTTCAGGCCGCTGCCCGCGTCGTCGAGGACGCGCGAGAACCACTGGAAGTCCTCGGTGACGCCGTTGAAGTAGTTGTCGAACGGCATCGGCGTGGCGTGGACGAGGGGGATACCCGCGCCGGCGCGCTTCATCGAGTTACCGGTCACCGACAGCGCACCCAGGGTCATGCCGTGGAAAGCGTTGGTGAAGTTGATGATCGACTCGCGACCGGTCACCTTGCGGGCGAGCTTGAGCGCCGCCTCGACGGCGTTCGTGCCGGTCGGGCCTGGGAACTGGACCTTGTAGTCCAGGCCGCGCGGCGCGAGCACGTGCGACTCGAAGGTCTCGAGCAGCTTGCGCTTGGCGACCGTGTACATGTCGAGGCCGTGGGTGACGCCGTCGCTCATGATGTAGTCGACCAGGGCCGACTTGAGAACCGGATTGTTGTGGCCGTAGTTCAGGGCTCCGGCGCCGGCGAAGAAGTCGAGGTAGTCCTTGCCGTCCTCGCTGCGCAGCCAGGATCCCGATGCCTTGTCGAAAACGGCGGGCCAGCCGCGGCTGTAACTCCGGACCTCGGATTCGAGGTGCGAGAAAATCGCAGTATCGGGCTTACTGGTGGTCTCGGGCTTGTTTTCCAGGATGGTCATGTCGTGGTCCTCCTGTGATTATTCGAGAATTATGAAGATGTCGTGCGCACACGCGCTGCGATCATTCGCCGATGGTGTAGAGATCCTCGGCCAGATGTGAATCGGGGAAATCGTCGGGCGCGAACAACTCGGTGCGAGTGATATGCGTTCCGCGGCGACGCGCGAGAGCGGTGAACATTGCGATCGACGCTTCGTTGTCGGGACTCACCGTCGTTTCCAGACGGGTCGCGCCGAGCGGCTCGAGTCGGTCGAGCAGAGCGTCGAGCATACGGCCGGCCACTCCACGTCCACGCTGGTCTGCGTCGACTGCCACCTGCCAGACGAACAGGGTGTTCGGGGAGTCGGGACGGCGGTAGCCGGTGACGAATCCCACGGGGCGATCGGTGTCGTCCGTTGCGACGACCGATGTGTCGGCGAAATCGCGACACCACAACACATATGCGTAACCGGAATTGACGTCGAGAACCTGCGAATCACGCGCGATCTGCCAGAGTCGTCTACCGTCGGCGATACGCGGACGCCGGAATTCGATTGCAGCCGGCTCACTACCGGACTCGGTTGCGGCCACCTCCGAAGAGGTGGTCGCGGTATTCGATTCAGCCGAGTCGGGGGTCGGGGTACTTCTTTCCTTGACGGGCCTCATATGTCCTTTCAACCTAACAACTTCCGGTGTCGAGATCACGCCCGTGTCCGGAATCGGGATCGGAACCCTGTGGTCCGTGCAGGTCGAGCGCATGTTGTGAGGCCAGTCACAAACATGTTACGTCGGTCCTCCTCGTGGCGATTACTTCGGGCTCGCGAGTGCGTACGGCAACACCGCGTCGGCTCCCGCAGCGACGAGAGTTCTCGCCGCCATCGTGAACGTCCAGCCGGTGTCGGTCACCGCATCGACGAGAAGGATCGGACTACTCGACCCGAGGTTGTCGGGTCGCTCCCACGCATCGATCAGTGCGGCGACCCGATATGCCGAGTTCGCTGCCGTCGGCTCCGTATTCCCGCTTCGGCGTCGCAATACACCTAGATCTCGTAATCGTCCGATTTGTGCCAATCGGAACGCGAGAGACTCGACGAGCAGGGGATGTGTGGGGGAGTCCATGGCCATGACGGCGGTGGGCCGCTCCTCCCAGTCCCACGCGGCGAGCACCGCGATCGACGCGTCGACCACCGCCTTCGGCACTTCGCGGTCCGGTCCGTCGAGCAGTTCGCGCAGTCGCGGTCCCCATCCCAGATCCGACAGCCTGCCCAGCACTCGCCCGGGGTGCGGACCGTCCGTGATCCGGCCCGACAGCGGGATCCCGAGGGTCGACATCCCCGTGGGCCACTGCCGGCGCGGCGGCAGATCGACGCCGGGGCGTTCGAGGCGGGCGCGGGTGCGGGCGACCTCGTCGTCGCCGACGGACGTCTCCCACCGGGAGCCGATGCAGTTGTCGCACCGGCCGCAGCCGGGGCCTCCGGCGGTGTGATCGCAGCCGGGGCCTCCGGCGGTGTGATCGCAGCCGGGGGTCCGGGTGTCGAGATCGGGGTCGTCGAGCTGACGGCGGAGGAAGACCATGCGGCATTCGGTGGTGCGTTCGTATTCGAGCATCGCCTCCTGTTCCGCGGCGCGCGCCTCCTCGAGCCGCCCGTAGCGCTCCTCGTCGTACATCCAGGGCTGCCCGGTGGCGATCCAGCCACCCTTGACCCTCTTCACCGCTCCGTCGACGTCGAGGACCTTGAGGACCATCTCCAGGCGGGAGCGCGTGAGGTCGACCCGCGGTTCGAGCGCGGGTGTCGATACCGGCCGTTCGGTATCGAGCGCTGCGATCACACGGCGTACGAGTGCCTCGTCCGGGAAGGCGACCGAGGCGAACCACTGCCAGATCCGGCGGTCCTCCGGGCCGGGGAGCAGAACCACCTCGGCGCGTTCGGTGGAGCGACCCGCACGCCCGACCTGCTGGTAGTAGGAGATCGGGGACGAGGGAGCGCCGAGGTGCACCACGAAGCCGAGGTCGGGCTTGTCGAAGCCCATGCCGAGTGCCGAGGTCGCGACGAGCGCCTTGACCTTGTTGTCGAGGAGATCGGCCTCGAGCTGTTCACGTTCGGTCGGTTCGGTCTGACCGGTGTATGCCGCCACTGCATAGCCGTGGTCGGTGAGCAGCGCCGCGAGGTCGCGGGCGGCGGAGACCGTCAGCGCGTACACGATGCCCGAGCCCGGCAGATCCTTCAGATGTTGCGCGAGCCATGCTGCGCGTCGTGCCGGTTCGTCGATCCGCACCACCGACAGGTGCAGCGACGGACGGTCGAGGCCGCCGCGCAGCACGAGCGTGCCGTCGGAGCCGGCATTGCTGCTTCCACCGAGGTCGCTGCCTCCGCCGACACCGAGCTGGGCGGCGATGTCGGCGACCACCCGGTCGTTGGCGGTCGCGGTCGTCGCCAGGACCGGGATGTCGTCGCCGAGTTCGGCGACGAGGGTGCGGATGCGGCGGTAGTCGGGCCGGAAGTCGTGACCCCAGTCCGACACGCAGTGCGCCTCGTCGACGACCACCAATCCGGCGTCGCGGGCGAGGGAGGGCAAGACCTGGTCGCGGAAGTCGGGGTTGTTGAGGCGTTCGGGGCTGACGAGGAGGACGTCGACCTCACCCGCCGCGATCCGCTCGTGGATCGCCGCCCATTCCGTCACGTTGCCGGAGTTGATGGTCGCGGCGTGGACACCCGCCCGCTCGGCGGCCGCGACCTGGTTGCGCATCAGGGCGAGCAGCGGCGAGACGATCACCGTGGGACCGCGGCCCTGCCGGCGCAGCAGTTTGGCGGAGATGAAGTAGACGGCCGACTTTCCCCAGCCTGTGCGCTGGACGACGAGGGCGCGGCGACGGTGTACCACGAGCGCCTCGATCGCGACCCATTGGTCGTCGCGGAGCCGGGCATCGGGGCCTGCCAGCTCGCGGAGGAGGTGCTCGGCATCGTCGCGCAACAGGTCGGTGGAGTTCGTCATGCTGCAATCGTGCCCGACGACGTTCCGTCACGGCGACGGTGAACGGTTCTCCGGGGGCGGCGAACGGTACTGACGCGGCGGCGAACGGGGATACCCTAGAGATGGCGACGGAGTGGCTCTAACGAAAGAGGGTGGCACCCAGTGTCAGTCGACGTGGCAGAGAGCATGATGTAAAAGCTTGCGAAACAACAACTGCCGATTGCATCGATCTTGGAGTGCGACTCGTGGCACTCTGTGTCCGAATTGGTGACGGCGATCGCTGATCCGGACCGAGTGTGATGAGCGGATCGTCCGCGCCGCTATGGTCGTCGTCATGTACGCAGCCCTTTCATCCCCCGCAGCGCCGTCTGTGGAGGCGGTCGTCGTGACCCCGGCCGAGGCTCGGGTACGTCATGAGACCTACCGCAAGAAGATCGTGTCGGCTCAGGACGCCGTCCAGTGGATTCGCCCCGGCGACACGGTCGCCATCAGCGGCTTCGCCAGCGCAGGCACCCCGAAGGCAGTGACCCCGGCCCTCGCCGAACACATCCGGCGCACGCGGGCGACCGGCGGCGACTTCCGGATCAACCTGCTCACCGGAGCGTCGGTGGCCTCCGACACCGAGCGCATGCTCGCCGACGTCGACGGAATCGCGCTGCGTATGCCGTACCAGGCAGAGCCCACCGCCCGAGGGCGGATCAACGAAGGCCGGATGGACTACGTCGACATACACCTGTCGCACGTCGCCCAGCAGGTCTGGGAGGGCTACTACGGACACATCGACGTCGCCGTCGTCGAGATCTCCGGCATCACGGAGACGGGCGAGCTGATCCCCGCCACGTCCATCGGTAACAACAAGACCTGGCTCGACGTCGCCGAGAAGGTGATCCTCGAGGTCAACTCGTGGATCCCCGCCGCCATGGACGGCGTGCACGACGTCTACTACGGCACCGCGCTTCCCCCGAACCGTCGTCCGATCGACCTCACCGACGTCGAGGACCGCATCGGCCAGCCCTACTTCCGGATCGATCCGGAACGCGTCGTCGCGGTCATCGAGACCGACCGTCCCGACAGCGCCACCGCGCTCACGGCGCCCGACGCCACCAGCCGGGCCATCGCCGACCACGTCCTCGACTTCTTCGCGCACGAGGTCGCCGCGGGACGGCTGCCCGCCGACACGCTGCTTCCGCTGCAGTCGGGTGTCGGCAACGTCGCCAACGCCGTTCTCGCCGGTCTCGACAGCGGACCGTACCGGGGGCTGACCTGCTACTCGGAGGTCATCCAGGACGGCATGCTCGACCTCGTCAAACACGGCACCGTCCGGTTCGCCTCGGCGACTTCCCTCGCACTGTCCGAAGCGGGGCTGAACGACTTCGTCGAGAACATCGACTTCTACCGCGACCACATCATGTTGCGGCCGCAGGAGATCAGCAACCACCCCGAGATCGTCCGCCGACTCGGCATCATCGCCATGAACGGCATGCTCGAAGCCGACGTGTACGGCAACGTCAACTCCACCCACGTGATGGGCACCCGCATCATGAACGGCATCGGTGGCTCCGGCGACTTCGCGCGCAACGGCTACCTGTCGATGTTCCTGAGCCCGTCGACGGCCCGCGACGGCGCGATCTCGTCGATCGTCCCGATGGTGCCGCACGTCGACCACACCGAGCACGACGTGCAGGTCATCGTGACCGAACAGGGTCTCGCCGATCTGCGCGCACTGTCCCCCCGCCGTCGGTCGCGGGTCGTCGTGGAGCGCTGCGCGCATCCCGACTACCGCGCCGAACTGCTCGACTACATCGAGCGCGCAGAAGCCACCCCCGGAGCAGGTCACACCCCGCACCTGCTCGGTGAGGCGTTCTCCTTCCACGAGCGCTACCAGCGCACGGGGACCATGCACGCGTCCTGATCGACGCGGCGACGAACACGGTCGGCCCCGGCACCACATCACGGTGCCGGGGCCGACCTTTCTCGTCCGTCCGGCTCAGCGGATCGGCGCCGGATCGATCTCCTGCTGCGGGAGCGTCGCGGAGATCGTCGCCGTGATGTCCTGCAGCGGGGTCGGCCCGGATCCGTCGGGCACGGTCAAGGCCACGTAGACCGGACGGTCGACGGCGAACCACGTACTCGCCGGGATGCCCTGCTCGGCCCCCGACACCTCGAACCACTGCACGTCGTCGATCACCTGCAGCGCCGCCGCTCGGTCGAACTGGTCGGGCCGGTCGAGACCGCAACGCAGGACGACCTCCTCGCCGTCGTCCGACTGCCAGGCCGCAGCACCCACCGGTGCCGGATCGGCCAGTTCGGCGCGCGTGTAGTCGCCGAGCTCCTCCGGCAGCGCGTCGAGCAACTGCGAGCAGGATTCGGATTCCGCCTCCGGAGCGGGCACGGGACCGAGACCCACGGGTGTATTCACCGGTGACTGCGACACGATCACGGCCGCCACCACCACTCCGACCAGCAGGGCGACGGGCAGTGCGATCGCCGTGGCGATCAGAGCGGGACTGCGTCGCATCCCGTCCGATCCGGGTGCCTCGACGGGGGCGTCGTCGGAAGGTTCGCGATCGGAAGCAGAGGTGTCGTTCATCGTGTCCAGCATCCGGGCTCGGGGACAGGGGGCGGTAGCGTGATCGAACGTAGCAGGGCACGTGCCGGCTCTCTCCCACCGCCGACCGAGAAAGAGGCGACCGTCACCGTGACGAACCCGAGCGGACCCACCGTCGCCGACATCGGCGAATTCCCTGTGATCGAGCGCGCGGTGAGAGCACGGCGGCAACCCGACAGCACACTCGTCGGGCCGGGCCACGACGCAGCGGTCGTGACAGCATCCGACGGGCGCATCGCGATCTCGACCGACATGCTGGTCGAAGGACGTCACTTCCGGTTCGACTGGTCGAGCCCGGAAGAGGTCGGACGCAAGGCGGTCGCCCAGAACGGAGCCGATGTCGCCGCGGTCGGCGCCCGCCCCACGGCCTTCGTCGTCGGCCTCGGTTGTCCGCCCGAGACTCCCGTCGCCGTGCTCGACGGCATCTCGGCGGGCATCGGGGAGGCTGCGGAGGAGATCGGCGCCGGAGTCGTGGGAGGCGATCTCGTGCAAGCGGGTCAGGTGATCGTCTCGGTCACCGTGCTCGGCGAACTCGACGGACGGCCACCGCTGCTCCGCTCCACCGCCTGCCCCGGCGACGTCGTCGCCCTCGCCGGTCGCATCGGTCGTTCCGCGGCGGGTCTGGCCCTACTGCTGGCCGGCAACCGGAACTTCCCCGAACTCGTCGCGGCGCATCGTGTGCCCACTCCGCCCTACGCCGCAGGTCCTGCAGCGGCCGCAGCAGGCGCCCACGCATGCACCGACATCTCCGACGGTCTCGTCGCCGATCTCGAGCACATCTGCACGGCTTCGGAGGTCGCGATCGACCTCGACTCCGGTGCGCTCGCTCCCGACACGCAACTCCGCGAGACCGGTCGGGTGCTGGCGGCCGACCCGTGGGAGTGGATCCTCACCGGCGGCGAGGACCATGCCCTCGCAGCGTGCTTCCCTCGCGAGGTCGCACTGCCGGACGGATGGCGGCCGATCGGCGTGGTCCTGGAAGGCTTCGGCGTCACCGTCGACGGGCAGCGCCGCGACGGATCCGGAGGCTGGGAGAGCTTTGCGGCGGGCGCTGGTCACTAGGGCGACCACTTCGGGTGGGGTTCGCTCGAGATAGGTTCTGCAGTCATGGCTGTCTACGCACTCGGCGAGCGTGTCCCCGATATCCATCCCGACGCGTGGGTTCACCCCGACGCGGTCGTGATCGGCAACGTCACCCTCGGTGCCGGTGCCTCCGTGTGGCCCTCGGCGGTGCTGCGCGGGGACTACGGCACGATCACCGTGGGGGAGAAGACCAACATCCAGGACGGCACGATCATCCACTGCACCGCGATCGAGGCCACCGTCATCGGCGCGCGGTGCGTCGTCGGGCACAACGCGCACATCGAGGGCTCCACGATCGGTGACGGCGCGCTGATCGGCTCGGGTTCGCTCGTCCTCAACGGATCGGTCATCGGCGCCGGAGCGCAGGTCGCCGCCGGCGCCCTGATCCCACCGCGCTTCGAACTTCCGCCCCGCCGCATGGCGATGGGCATCCCCGCGAAGGTCCGCGAGGGCTACGAGATCCCCGAGAACAAATTCGACCCCAACGCCGAGATGTATGCGGCGAACGCCGCCTACTACCGGACCGCTCTCCGCCGCATCGACCAGGAGTGACAGGTGGCCGACACCGTCGACACACAGTCCGCGGACGGGGGAGCGGACGAGCCCCGTGCCGGTCGGCCCCTGTCCGAACTCGTCGACCCGGGCTGGGCGCGAGCACTCGAACCCGTCGCAGGTGACATCAGCGCGATGGGGCAGTTCCTCCGCGCCGAACTCGCCGCGGGCCGCAGTTACCTGCCGTCCGGTCCGAACGTGCTGCGTGCCTTCACGCAGCCGTTCGAGTCCGTCCGCGTCCTGATCGTCGGGCAGGATCCCTATCCCACTCCGGGTCACGCTGTGGGACTGAGCTTCTCGGTGGCTCCGGCCGTCCGGCCGATCCCGCGCAGTCTCGCCAACATCTACCGCGAGTACACCGACGATCTCGGTCTGCCGCAGCCCTCCACGGGCGACCTGTCGCCGTGGACCGAGCACGGTGTCCTGTTGCTCAACCGGGTCCTCACCGTCGCGCCGGGCCAGCCGGCCTCGCACCGCGGCAAGGGCTGGGAGGCCGTCACCGAGCAGGCGATCCGCGCGCTGGTCGCGCGCGGTACCCCGCTCGTCGCGATCCTGTGGGGCCGCGACGCGGCGACCCTCGAACCCATGCTCGGTGGTGTGCCCACCGTGAAGTCGGCGCACCCGTCCCCGCTGTCGGCCTCACGCGGATTCTTCGGGTCGCGTCCGTTCAGCCGCGCGAACGCCCTGCTCGTCGAGCAGGGCGGCGAACCGGTGGACTGGCGACTGCCCTGACCACCGATCCGCCGCCCGGATGTCAGGCGCGGGCCGAATCCCAGTCCGGACGCCGCTTGGCGACGAAGGCGTCGACACCCTCGATACCCGTGGGCGTCGTCGCGGCCGCGGAGATCGAGGCGGCTTCGGCATCGAGGTGGTCGGACAGCGATCGTCCGGCCGAGCCCGCCACGAGCGAGCGGATGGCGGCGTAGGACTGCGTGGGGCCGTGCGCGAGGGTTCGTGCGAGTCGCAACCCTTCGCTTTGGATCTCGCCGTCGGCGACGAGCCGGCTGAGCAGACCCAGGCGCACGGCTTCGTCGGCGCCGATCACGGCGTCGGTCATGATGATCTCCCGTGCCCGCGACGGGCCGACGATCCGCGGCAGCGTCCACGACATGCCGCCGTCGGGGGAGAAGCCGATCGACGGGTACGCGGCGCGCATCTTCGTGCCGGGGCCGGCGAGCGCGATGTCGGCGAGCAGCGCCAGGCTCATGCCGGCGCCGGCGGCCCAGCCGTGCACGGCGGCGACGACCGGCACGGCCGCCTTCTCCAGTGCGCGCACGAAGTCATGGAAGAGGTTCGCGATCTCGAGCAGGTGGGCGCCACGGTCCTCGGCCGCGGCGAATCCGTGGACGTTGCCGCCCGCGCAGAAGTTCGCACCCTCACCGACGAGCAGCACGGCGCCGATCTCCGGGCCTGCCGCACGCAGGGCTGCGATGCCCTGCTCCATCCCTGCGGGGGACAGGGAGGTGCCGTGCTCGGAGGTCGCCACGGCGATCCGCAGGACGCGGTCCTCCACGCTCACCAGTGAACGGAGAGAGTCGCTGTCGGGGAAGGAAACTTGGTTCTCGGTCATTCCCGCACGATATCGGGCCGCAGGATCGAACGGCGAAGGCCCCCTGCGCAATCAGCGCAGGGGGCCTTCGCGACGACTCGACCGGGAATCAGCCGCGGACGACCTTGCCGGCCTTGAGGCAGGAGGTGCACACGTTCATCTTGCGGGTGTTGCCCGGTGCAACCTGAGCGCGCACGCTCTGGATGTTCGGGTTCCAGCGACGGTTGGTACGCCGGTGCGAGTGCGAGACCGACTTCCCGAAGCCGGGGCCCTTGGCGCATACGTCGCAGACGGCAGCCATGTCGCGAACTCCTTGTGTCTAGTGGATAGATCTTCTGTCTGTTGTTTCGCCTTGCGAACACGGGGAACGAGCCGCCCGTGCGAGGCAACCCGGCAAGCTTAGCGAACTCGAGGGCGGTTGGCCAAACCGGACGGTGCGACGACTCGCGGCTAACCTGTGCGCCAGGGCTCGGCACCGTGCGCAACGGTACCGATCGCAGAGGTGGACGATGCTCGCAGGACGAGGCGAAGGGGGTGGAATCGTTGCTCGGAGCCGAGGACACGGTGGACGGGCGGGCGCTGCGCCGGTGGGTCGAGTTCGGTGTGGAAGCGCTCGAACAGCGCCGAGCGGAGATCAACTCGCTCAACGTCTTCCCGGTGCCCGACGGGGACACCGGAAACAATCTGCTGATCACCCTGCAGGCCGCGGCGGCCCGGATCGGCGGGCCCGTGGACGGCGCGCTCACCGCATCCGACGTCGCCGAAGGGCTCGCGCGTGGTGCTTTCGCCGGGGCGCGGGGCAATTCCGGGATCATCCTGGCACAGGCACTGCGCGGTCTCGCCGACGCGATCGCGGGACTGACGACGGTCGGCGCCCGGGACCTCGCCGCCGCCTTCTCCAACGCCGCGACGCTCGTGACCGGAGCGCTCAGCGCACCCGCGAAGGGCACCATCGTCAGCGTCCTCGAAGCTGCGGCCGAGGGCGCGACCCGCGTCGCCTCGGAGACGGATGCGACCGTGTGCGATGTCGCCGTCGCGAGTGCCGACGCCGCCGCCGACGCGCTGCAGCGCACCACCACCCAGCTCGACGTCCTCGCCGAGGCAGGGGTCGTCGACGCCGGCGGCCTCGGCCTGCTCGTGCTGCTCGACTGCCTGGTGGAGGTCACCACCGGAATACGGCCCGATCGCCGGATGGTGCTCGCCGGCACCTCGCGGCCTGTCGTCGAACCCGAGATCGTCGACGAACGTCACGACAGCGACCAGCAGGAGTACGAAGTGATGTATCTCGTCGGGAATTCCGACGACGCGCGCATGGATGCCTTGAGGTCCTCGCTCGACGCGCTCGGCGACTCGGTCGCGATCGTTTCCGGGGGATCGGGGTGCTGGTCCGTTCACGTGCACTGCTGCGAGCCCGGAGCTGCCGTGGAGGCCGGTCTCGCGGCGGGTTCGCTGAGCCGCATCGACATCACGTGCTTCGCGCTCGAGTCCGCGCGTCGCGGGTGCGGCGACGGTCCCGTGGCGCTGGGCACGGCTCCCGCCCGGGTCCGTGCCGAGTCGGCGGAGGAACAGTCCCGGGCGGTCCTCGCAGTGGTGGGCGGCGAGGGCGCGGCCGAACTGTTCGAGGCGGAGGGTGCCCGGGTGCTGCGGGCCGAGGAGATCTCAGCCCCGGACGAACTGCTCGAGGCGATCCGGGCACTGCCGAGCCGGGACGTCCTGGTGCTGCCCAACGGTGCGCTCTCCGCGCAGGACGTCGTCGCCGTGGGCGCCCGGGCGCGGCGGGACGACCGTGACGTGATGTTCCTGCCGTCCTCCTCCGTCGTCCAGGGGCTGGCCTCGTTGGCCGTGCACGATCCGATGCGCGCGACGGTCGACGACGCCTTCGCGATGTCGGAGGCGGCGTCGTGCGTGCGCTGGGGATCGCTGCGGTACGCGAACGAACGCGCGCTGACCTGGGTCGGAACGTGCGAGCCCGGCGACAGTCTCGGACTGGCCGGCCATGATGTCGTAGTGATCGAGCATGATCTGGTGACAGCGGGAGCGTCGCTGCTCGACAGGATTCTCGCCGCGGGCGGCGAGCTCGTGACGATGCTGGTCGGCGCCGACGCCCCCGACGGACTCGTCGAGCAACTGGCCGCCCACCTCGATCGCCGTCACCCGGAGATCGACGTGGTGGTCTACCAGGGCGGTCAGCGCGGCGACCTGCTGCAGCTCGGCGTCGAGTAGCCGGTGCGCCGCGAGGCCACCGCAGGAGTAGCGGAAGGGACGGCAGTGGCGACACTCGCGGACCGGCTCGATCATGTCCTCGGCCGCAAGACGGCGGACGCCTTGCACGACGCGTTCGGGATGACCACCGTCGAGGATCTACTGAGGCACTATCCGCACCGCTACGCCACCCAGGGCGCCGAACTCGGCGAGAGCCAGCCCGCGGAGGGCCAGCACATCACGATCATCGCGCGGGTCGAGTCGGCGCAGGAGGTGCCGATGAAATCCCGCGCCGGCAAACGCCTCGCGGTGCGGTTGCGCTCCGATCGCCACAGCATCGACGTCACCTTCTTCAACCCGCACCGGGTCAAGCACAACATCAAGCCCGGCGTGCGCGCGATGTTCTCCGGCACCGTGAAGTACTTCCGCGACAAGTGGAGCCTGACCCATCCGAGCTATCTCGTGCTGCCCGAACCGCGCGACGCCGAGGACCTGGTCTCGGCGACCCCCGCGCGGGTGCGGGGCGCCGGCGCCCTGGCGGGTCTCGCCCGCACCGCGCAGGACGGATCGGGAGTCGACATGTCGGTCTTCGACCGCGCGCTGATCCCGATGTACCGCGCGACCCGCGAGGTCGAGTCGTGGACCGTCATGCGCTGCGTGCGGCAGGTGCTCGACCAGCTCGACCACGTCGACGATCCGCTGCCCGAGTGGGTGCGCGACGAGCACGGCTTCGTGGGCCTCGACGAGGCGCTCCGCTCGATCCACCTGCCCGACACGAAGCAGGAGATCGACCGGGCACGCGACCGTCTGCGGTTCGACGAGGCCGCCGCGGTGCAGCTCGTGCTCGCCGGACGCCGGCACGACGTCGAGGTGCGGTCGGCGCCGTCCTGCCCGCGCCGCGAGGGCGGGATCGCCGACGAGTTCGACCGGCGGCTGCCCTTCGAACTGACGGCCGGGCAGCTCTCGGTGGCCGACGAGATCGCGGCCGATCTCGCACGCGAACACCCCATGAACCGGCTGCTCCAGGGCGAGGTCGGTTCCGGCAAGACCATCGTGGCGCTACGGGCGATGCTGCAGGTGATCGACTCCGGTCGGCAGTGCGCGTTGCTCGCACCCACCGAGGTGCTCGCGGCGCAGCACGCGCGCTCGCTCACGAAGATGCTGGGCGATCTCGCCGCGGCGGGCGAACTCGGCGCTCACGAACTCGCCACCCGCGTGACCCTGCTGACCGGCTCGATGGGGGTCGCACGCAAGCGGGCCGCGCTCAACGAGGCGGTGACGGGCGACGCCGGCATCGTCATCGGCACGCACGCGCTGATCGAGGACACGGTGCAGTTCTTCGACCTCGGCCTGGTGGTGATCGACGAGCAGCACCGCTTCGGTGTCGAACAGCGCGACGCACTGCGCTCGCGGGGTCGCGACGGCGCGTCCCCGCACGTGCTGGTGATGACCGCAACACCCATCCCGCGCACCATCGCGATGACGGTGCTCGGCGACCTCGAGGTCTCGACCCTGCGCGAACTCCCCAGAGGACGGTCGCCGATCGTCAGCCGCGTGGTGCCGGCGAAGGTGCATCCGAAGTGGGTCGACCGCGCGTGGGAACGCATCCGCGAGGAGGTCGCCGAGGGGCGGCAGGCCTACGTGGTGTGTTCCCGCATCGGCGACGGCGATTCCGACGACGACGCGCTCTTCGATCCGGACGGGCCCGAGCCGTCGGGATCGGGGAAGGGCAAGCAGGCCCCGCCCGAAACCGTCTCTGTGCTCGAGCAGTTCGAGTTCCTCACTTCCGGTCCGCTGCGGGATCTGAGGGTGGGGCTGCTGCACGGTCGCCTCCCCGGCGACGAGAAGGACGCGGTGATGCAGGCCTTCAACGCCGCGGAGCTCGACGTGCTCGTGTGCACGACCGTCGTCGAGGTCGGTGTCGACGTGCCGAACGCGACCGTGATGGTGATCGTCGATGCCGACCGGTTCGGTGTCAGCCAGTTGCACCAGCTGCGGGGTCGCGTCGGTCGTGGCGGCCATCAGGGCCTGTGCCTGCTCGTGACCGACGCGAAGCCCGCGACCCCGACGATGATGCGGCTCGAGGCCGTCGCCGGCACCACCGACGGTTTCGAACTCGCCCAGCTCGACCTGCAGTTGCGCCGGGAGGGTGACGTCCTCGGCGTCGCCCAGTCCGGCACCGTGTCGACGCTGCGGTTACTCTCGCTCGTCGACGACGCCGACGTCATCGAGGCGGCTCGCGACTTCTCCCGGACGGTGACGGAGAAGGATCCTGGCCTCGAACACCACCCGGGGCTCGCAAGCATGGTGCGGGCCGCGCTCGACGCCGAGCGCGTCGCCTATCTCGACAAGTCCTGAGTTACGTTCCGTACACCGTGCCGCAGAACCCGCGGTGAGGTTTCGGTGGCCGTGCCCGGCATGTTGACGCCGTGTTACGACGGGGCCGACTGCATCGTTCCAGTCGTGCCATCCGGGCGCCTTGTCCCACGATGTGGAACGCGCGTCGAAGGCGGCATGTTACGTCGCGGTACCGTCGACCAATGTTCTCGAAAGTGCTTGTCGCCAACCGTGGCGAGATCGCGATCCGCGCATTCCGTGCCGCCTACGAACTGGGCGCCGGGACGGTCGCGGTGTTCCCGTACGAAGACCGGAACTCCCTGCACCGGTTGAAGGCCGACGAGGCCTATCAGATCGGTGAGGAGGGGCACCCGGTCCGCGCATATCTGTCGGTCGAGAAGATCGTCGAAGCGGCCGTGTCGGCCGGTGCCGACGCGATCTACCCCGGCTACGGCTTCCTCTCCGAGAATCCGGACCTCGCCGCGGCGTGCGCCGAAGCGGGCATCACCTTCGTCGGTCCGTCGGCGGAGATCCTCGAACTGACGGGCAACAAGGCCCGCGCGATCGCCTCGGCGAAGGCCGCCGGCCTCCCGGTGCTGGCGTCGTCGGAGCCGTCGTCGGACGTCGACGAGCTGGTCGCCGCCTCGGAAACGATGAACTTCCCGGTCTTCGTCAAGGCTGTCGCCGGCGGTGGCGGACGCGGCATGCGCCGGGTCGCCGAGCCCTCCCAACTGCGCGAGGCCATCGAAGCCGCCTCCCGCGAGGCCGACGCGGCCTTCGGTGATCCCACCGTCTTCCTGGAGCAGGCCGTGGTCAACCCGCGGCACATCGAGGTGCAGATCCTCGCCGACAAGCACGGCAACGTCATCCACCTGTACGAGCGCGACTGCTCGGTGCAGCGCCGCCACCAGAAGGTCATCGAGCTCGCCCCCGCCCCGAATCTCGATCCCGAGCTTCGCGACCGCATCTGCGCCGACGCCGTCGCCTTCGCCAAGGAGATCGGCTACCAGTGCGCGGGCACCGTCGAGTTCCTCGTCGACGAACGCGGCAACCACGTGTTCATCGAGATGAACCCGCGTATCCAGGTCGAGCACACGGTCACCGAGGAGATCACCGACGTCGACCTCGTGCAGTCCCAGCTGCGCATCGCCGCAGGCGAGTCGCTCGAGGAACTGGGCCTGTCGCAGGAGGGCATCACCATCCGCGGCGCGGCGCTGCAGTGCCGCATCACCACCGAGGACCCGGCCAACGGGTTCCGTCCGGACACCGGCCGCATCACCGGCTACCGCACTCCGGGCGGTGCCGGTATCCGTCTCGACGGCGGCACCTCGGTCGGCGCGGAGATCTCCGCCCACTTCGACTCGATGCTCGTCAAGCTCACCTGCCGCGGCCGCAACTTCGAGACCGCCGTCGCCCGCGCGCGCCGCGCGGTCGCCGAGTTCCGTATCCGCGGTGTCGCCACGAACATCCCGTTCCTGCAGGCGGTGCTCGACGACGAGGACTTCCGCGGCGGCAACGTCAACACCTCGTTCATCGAGGAGCGCCCGCACCTGCTGACTCTGCGCTCGTCCGCCGACCGCGGCACCAAGATCCTGCGGTACCTCGCCGACGTGACGGTGAACAAGCCGCACGGCGAGCGCACCACGACGGTCTACCCGCACGACAAGCTGCCCGCGATCGACCTGAACGCCGAGCCGCCGGCCGGTTCGCGTCAGCGTCTGCTCGAGCTCGGACCCGAGGGCTTCGCCCGTGCGCTGCGTGACCAGAAGGCGATCGGCGTCACCGACACCACCTTCCGCGACGCCCACCAGTCGCTGCTCGCGACCCGCGTGCGCAGCAAGGACCTGCTGACGGTGGCCGGGCACGTGGCCCGGATGACGCCGCAACTGCTGTCGATCGAGGCGTGGGGCGGCGCGACCTACGACGTCGCACTGCGCTTCCTGCACGAGGATCCGTGGGAGCGGCTCGCGGCGCTGCGCGAGGCGATCCCGAACATCAACCTGCAGATGCTGCTGCGCGGACGCAACACCGTCGGCTACACCCCCTACCCGGAGGCCGTCACCCGCGCCTTCGTGCAGGAGGCCACCGACACCGGCATCGACATCTTCCGTATCTTCGACGCGCTGAACAACGTCGACCAGATGCGTCCGGCAATCGACGCGGTGCGCGAGACCGGCACCACCCTCGCCGAGGTCGCGATGTCCTACACCGGCGACCTGTCGAACCCGAACGAGTCGATCTACACGCTCGACTACTACCTGCGTCTGGCCGAGGAGATCGTCGAGGCCGGTGCGCACGTCCTGGCCATCAAGGACATGGCGGGTCTGCTGCGCGCCCCGGCCGCCGCGACGCTCGTGTCGGCGCTGCGGAGCAACTTCGATCTGCCGGTGCACGTGCACACACACGACACCCCGGGCGGTCAGCTCGCCACCTACCTTGCGGCCTGGCACGCCGGTGCCGACGCCGTCGACGGTGCGTCCGCGGCGCTGGCCGGTACGACGAGCCAGCCCGCCCTGTCGGCGATCGTCGCCGCCGCGGCGAACAGCGAGTTCGACACCGGTCTCGACCTGCAGGCCGTGTGCGATCTCGAGCCGTACTGGGAGGCGCTGCGCAAGGTGTACGCACCGTTCGAGTCGGGGCTGCCCGCACCGACCGGCCGCGTCTACACCCACGAGATCCCCGGCGGTCAGCTGTCGAACCTGCGCCAGCAGGCCATCGCGCTGGGCCTCGGCGACCGATTCGAAGAAGTCGAGGCCGCCTACGCCGGCGCCGACCGCCTCCTGGGCCGCCTGATCAAGGTCACGCCGTCGAGCAAGGTCGTCGGCGACCTCGCGCTGCACCTCGTGGGCGCGGGCGTCTCGGTCGACGACTTCGCCGCCGAGCCCGGCAAGTACGACATCCCCGATTCGGTGATCGGCTTCCTGCGCGGCGATCTCGGGACCCCGGCCGGCGGCTGGCCGGAGCCCTTCCGCAGCAAGGCGCTGTCGGGCCGCGCCGAGCCCAAGCCGATCACCCCGCTCGCGTCGGAGGAGGAGAAGGCCCTCGGCGGTTCGTCCGACGAGCGTCGCCGCATGCTCAACCGCCTGCTCTTCCCGGGCCCCGCGAAGGAGTTCGAGCAGCACCGCGAGACCTACGGCGACACCACCGAGCTGTCGGCCAACCAGTTCTTCTACGGTCTGCGGCACGGCGACGAGCACCGGGTGCGCCTGGACAAGGGTGTCGAACTGCTCATCGGCCTCGAGGCGATCTCCGATGCCGACGAGAAGGGTTACCGCACGGTCATGTGCATCCTCAACGGGCAGCTGCGCCCGGTGTCGGTGCGCGACCGCTCGGTGGCCGCGGAGACCCCTGCCGCGGAGAAGGCCGACCGCAACCATCCCGGTCACGTCGCGGCGCCGTTCGCCGGCATGGTCACCCTCGTCGTGTCCGAGGGCGACAGCGTCTCGGCGGGCGACACCGTCGCCACGATCGAGGCCATGAAGATGGAGGCCGCGATCACCGCGCCGCGCGGCGGCCGCATCACGCGCGTCGCGATCGGGCCGGTGCAACAGGTCGAAGGTGGCGACCTGCTCGTCGAGGTGTCCACGGGAGACAGCGCCGAGTGACACGGATCGTCGCCGGCCGGGCAGGGGGGCGGCGCCTGAAGGTGCCGCCCCGCGGAACCCGGCCCACCTCCGAACGGGTGCGCGAAGCCCTGTTCAGTTCGCTCGACGCACGCATGGACATCGACGGGGCCGCCGTCCTCGACCTCTACGCGGGGTCGGGGGCGCTCGGCCTCGAGGCGCTGTCCCGCGGCGCCGAGCACGCGATGCTCGTCGAGTCCGACGCGAAGGCGGCGGGCGTGATCCGCGAGAACATCGCGACCGTCGGACTGTCCGGTGCGGTGCTGCGCACCGCACCGGTATCCGCCGTGCTTGCGGGCACCCCCGACCGCGTCTACGACCTCGTCCTGGCCGACCCGCCCTACGCCGTGACCGAGGAGGCCGTCACCGGCGTGCTCGGGACGCTGGTGTCCGGAGGTTGGGTCGAGGACGGCTCGATCGTCGTGGTCGAACGATCGTCGCGATCACCGGAAACGGTGTGGCCGCAGGGATTCGAGGTCGGCAGGTCGAAGCGCTACGGCGAGACGAGAGTGGAAATCGCCACCTGCTACGGTGCTGGGTCATGAGCCGCGCGGTCTGCCCAGGATCCTTCGACCCGGTCACCAACGGACACCTCGACGTCATCGGCAGGGTCTCGGCCCAGTTCGACGAGGTCGTCGTGACCGTCACGATCAATCCCAACAAGCAGGGGATGTTCACGATCGACGAACGCCTCGAGATGCTCACCGAGGCCACGTCGCACCTGCCGAACGTCACGGTCGACGCCTGGCAGGGCCTGCTCGTCGACTACGCCCGCGAGCGGGGGATCACCGCGATCGTCAAGGGCCTGCGCGGCGCCAACGATTTCGACTACGAGCTGCAGATGGCGCAGATGAACCACAAGCTCACCGGCGTCGACACGCTGTTCGTCGCCACCAACCCGGTCTACAGCTACCTTTCGAGCTCGCTCGTCAAGGAGGTCGCGACCTACGGTGGCGACGTCTCCGAGATGCTGCCGGGCTCCGTGCACGATCGTCTGCTCACGCGCCTGGCCGAGCGGGCCGCCGCGAAATAGACCGGACCCTCCGCACGGCCTGTGACGGCCGTATCCCGACACACCGAGCGCAGGGCACACGAGCGTGCCCTGCGCTGCGGCAGACTGGACGGCGGCGCGGCCGCACCGGTCGTGTCGAGCGAGTGATTGGGGTTGGGCGTGTACCGGGTATTCGAGGCACTCGACGAGCTGGTCGCAATCGTCGAAGAGGCACGTAGCGTTCCGATGACGGCGAGCTGCGTGGTACCGCGCGGCGATGTCCTCGAATTGCTCGACGACGTGCGCGATGCGCTGCCGCCCGAACTCGACGACGCGCAGGACGTCCTCGATCACCGTGACAAGCTGATCAACGACGCGCGGGCTCAGGCCGACAAGACGGTCGGGGACGCCGACGAGGAGGCACGCACCCTCCTCGAGGACGCGCGCGCCGACGCCGACCGCATGCTCGCGGACGCGAAGGCCCAAGCGGACCGGATGGTCAAGGAGGCCCGCGCCCACGCCGAGGAACTGGTGCGCGATGCGCAGGCCGAGGCCGACGATCTCGTCGCTGAGGGCAACAAGCAGTACGAGAGCGTGACCGGGCGTGCCCGCGTCGAGGCCGACCGTCTGGTCGAGTCCGGGCAGGCGTCCTACGAGCGTTCCGTGGCCGAGGGCGAGGCCGAGAAGGCACGTCTGGTGTCGCAGACCGAGGTCGTGCAGGCCGCACACGCCGAGTCGGCGCGTGTCATCGATTCGGCCCACGCCGAGTCCGACCGTCTCCGGACGGAGTGCGACGAGTACATCGACGGCAAGCTGGGAGAGTTCGAGGAACTGCTCGGCACCACGCTGCGGTCCGTCGGCCGCGGCCGGCAGCAGCTGCGGCTGTCGGGTGCTCCCGACTTCGCGGAGGCCGACCACCGGGCGAGCCGTCGCCGCTGACCCGCGGGATTTTCGCTCCTGCCGCCCATCGCGTATCATGGAGCGGTTGCCCTATCACGACCGAGTCGTGTCCTGCGTCGTCCGAAGAAGGTGAGTTCCCCGTGTCCACCCGTGATTCCAGCACGTCCCGTTCCGGCCGGGACTCGGGGCTGGTGTTCGACACGCTCTCCCTGGGTCGCCGGCCCGGTTCGATGCGTACGGTCGAGCGGAAGGTGCCGTCACCCTCGCGCATCGGGCTCGATCTGATCGCGATCGAGGAAGGCTCCGAGATCGATCTCGATCTCCGCCTGGAGTCGGTGTCCGAGGGCGTCCTGGTCACCGGTAGTGTTCGTGTCGACGCCCTCGGCGAGTGCTCTCGATGCCTCGAGTCGTTCACCGAGCCGGTGGACGTGTACCTCACCGAGCTGTTCGCCTACCCGAACAGCGTCACTGAGCAGACCACCGAGGACGACGAGGTGTACCGCGTCGAGAACGATCTGATCGATCTCGAACCGGTCCTCGTGAACGCGGTTGGTCTGGAACTTCCGCTGCAGCCGTTGTGTAGTGACGACTGTGCGGGATTGTGCCCCGAATGCGGCATTCGCCTGGCGATTGCAGAATCCGGGCACCGTCATGAGACAATGGATCCTCGCTGGGCTGGGTTGGCAGCCAAGTTCGGCGCGGGCTCCGAAGAACCCAGCAGTCAAATCGACAGCTCGAACAACGAGGAGAAGTAGACGTGGCCGTCCCCAAGCGCAGAATGTCGCGTTCCAACACCCGGTCGCGGCGCAGCCAGTGGAACACCACTGCGCCGACGCTCGTCACCTGCCCGAACCGGGGTTGCGGAGAGAAGAAGCTGCCCCACGTGGCGTGCCCGTCGTGCGGCACCTACAACGGCCGTCAGGTGACCGCGCCCGTCTAATCGGTATTCACGTGACGAGCAAGTCCTCCGAAACAGCTACCGAGGGCGGCGAAGAGAGCCACGAGTCTCTCCTCGCCGCCCTCGGCGTGCCTCTGGACGCAGAACTCCTGTCCTTGGCGCTCACCCACCGCTCGTACGCCTACGAGAACGGCGGATTGCCCACCAACGAACGTCTCGAGTTCCTCGGCGATGCCGTCCTCGGGCTCGCGGTGACCGAAAAGCTCTACCTCACCCACCCGGACAAGTCCGAGGGCGAACTCGCCAAGATCCGCGCGAGCGTTGTCAACATGCACGCGCTCGCCGAGGTGGCGCGCGGCCTCGGAGAAGGCGGGCTCGGAGTGCATCTCCTGCTCGGCAAGGGCGAGGAACTGACGGGCGGACGCGACAAGGCCAGCATCCTGGCCGACGGAATGGAATCGCTCCTCGGCGCCGTCCATCTCGCGCACGGCATCGACGTCGCGCGCGAAGTGGTTCTGCGCCTGTTCGCCGCACTGCTCGAACGCGGCCCGCGCCTCGGTGCCGGTCTGGACTGGAAGACGAGTCTGCAGGAACTCACCGCCGAGCGCGGTCTCGGTGTTCCCGCCTACGAGATCACCGCCACCGGTCCGGATCACGACAAGGAATTCACCGCCACCGCCCTCATCGGTGGCAATCCCTACGGCACCGGTGTCGGACGCACCAAGAAGGAAGCCGAGCAGAAGGCCGCGTCGGCCGCATGGAACGCGCTGACCGAGGGCACTGCTGCCGAGACCGGTGATGCCGGGGCTTCCGACCAGCAGTCCGGATCCGCCGACACGCCCACCGAGGACAACTGACCGCAGGTGCCCGAACTTCCCGAGGTCGAGGTGGTCCGTCGCGGACTCGACGCGCACGTCGTCGGCGCGACGGTGGATTCGGTGCAGGTGCTGCATCCCCGTGCCGTCCGCCGGCACGAACCCGGTCCGCGTGATCTCGCACTGCAGGTGACCGGTCAGAAGGTCGCCTCGGTCGAGCGCCGCGGCAAGTACATGTGGCTGGTGCTCGAGCCGGCCGACCTGGCCCTCGTGGTGCACCTGGGAATGAGCGGGCAGATGCTCGTGCAGCCGCCGAGCGTCCCCGACGAGAAACACCTGCGTATCCGCGCCGTCCTCGACAACGGCGCCGATCTGCGTTTCGTCGACCAGCGCACCTTCGGAGGCTGGGCCCTGGCGCCGCTCGTGGAGGTGGACGGCGATCGACTGCCGCTGCCCGTCGCGCACATCGCCCGCGACCCGATGGATCCCCGGTTCGACCCGGATGCGGTCGTGGCCGTGCTGCGCACCAAGCACACCGAGATCAAGCGTGCGCTGCTCGACCAGACCGTCGTCTCCGGCATCGGCAACATCTACGCCGACGAAGCGCTGTGGCGCGCAAGGATTCACGGCAACCGGCCCACCGACGCGCTGTCGCGTCCGAAGCTCCGGTCGGCTCTCGATGCGGCCACCGAGGTGATGGCGGAGGCCCTCGGGCAGGGTGGTACGTCGTTCGACGCCCTGTACGTCAACGTCAACGGGGAGTCCGGCTACTTCGAGCGTTCCCTGAACGTCTACGGACGCGAGAACGAGCCGTGCCGACGCTGCGGCGCGCCGATCCGCCGCGAGAAGTTCATGAACCGCTCGTCGTACAGCTGCCCGAAGTGTCAGCCACGACCGCGAACGACCCGGTAGCGCACGCGCATACCGGGCCGTTCGGAAAGGTGGTGGTTCAGATGTCGAAGAAGACCGTCTCGGCGCCACCGTCCGGAGTGTCCTGCAGCCGGATGTCGATCGTGTAGACGGTGCGTCCGTCGCGCTCGGAACGCGACGCGATCAGGGTGTTGCGCCGCACCTCCCATTCGATGCCCTTCAGGACGGGATCCTCGGCGTTGAGCCCGGCCTCGTCCTCGAAGTAGACCCGCGTGTGCAGCCCGAGGTTGATTCCGCGCGCGAAGATCACCAGCAGGATGTGGGGTGCCGAGACGGAGCCGTCGGGGTTGGTGACGGCCCCGGGCTTGATCGTCTCGATCGTGAACACGCCCGTCTCGAAGTCGCCGCCGGTGCGTCCCCAGCCGCGGAAGTTCGGATCGAGATCCTTGTCCTGTGCGTCGTCCGGATGTGCGTACCGGCCGTGCGCGTTCGCCTGCCAGCTCTCGAGCAGGGCGTCGCGCACCGGGGTGCCGGTGCCGTCGATGACGCGGCCCTCCAACACGATTCGCTCGCCCTCGGTCTCGTCGGTGACGAGGACGTTGCCGAAGTTGTTGTCGAAGATGTCGAAGCCGGCCTGCTGCGGCGCGAGCCCGATGTGGACGTACGGGCCGCCGGTCTGCGAGGGCGTTTCCGGGAAACGCGTGACCATCGCGCGGGGGAGCAGCGGGGGCACGGGCCGGTAGGGATCGGTGGGCAGGCTCATCGCGGGGCTCCCGGGAGGTCGGTGTTCTCGAAGAAGGTGGCGCGGCGACCGCGCAGGGTGATGTCCCAGCGGTAGGCGCGGGCGTCGAACGGCGCGTTGGAGGCGGGGTCCTCCTGGGCGATCAGGCTGCGGAGCTGATCCACGGTCGGGATCGTCCGCGCGATCGGGCACTTCTCGATGAGCGGGTCGCCCTCGAAGTACAGCTGGGTGATCAGGCGCTGCGCCCACCCACGGCCGAGGATCGACACGTGGATGTGCGCCGGGCGCCAGGCGTTGCGGCTGTTGCCCCACGGATATGCGCCGGGTTTGATCGTCCGGAACTGGTAGTAGCCGTTCGCGTCCGTGAGCATCCGCCCGCAACCGCCGAAGTTCGGATCGATGGGAGCGAGATAGGTGTCCTTCTTGTGGCGGTACCGGCCACCGGCGTTGGCCTGCCACACCTCGACGAGTGCGCCCTCGACCGGATTGCCGAACTCGTCCTTGACGAAGCCGTGGACGATGATGCGCTCGCCGATCGGCAGGCCGTCCTTCGAGAAGTTCAGGATCAGGTCGTTGTCGAGGGCGCCGAGCTCGTCGCTGCGGAAGACAGGTCCGGTGATCTCCGACAGGGTCGGCTTCGGCGTGATGAGCGCGTTGCGCGGTGCGCGCAGCACCGACGTGCGGTAGCCGGGGGTGAGCGCGGGTGGGTGCAGTGTGTGGTCGCGCTCGACGTATTCGCCGGTGGACATGCGATCTCCGATCTCTGAGCTGTGGACACAACCATAAGGTGAATAAAAACTCATGTAAATTGACAAAACGGCAGTTGATTCATAACTTTCAGTAATGCAATCCGCGTTCGGTCCGTCCTCGTCCGTCCCGGAGCAGGTGCGACGCATCCGCCTCCGGCACCTGAGATGTTTCGTCACCGTCGCGCGCGAGGGTCAGGTCGGTCGGGCCGCCGAGCTGTTGCAGCTGAGTCAGCCGGCCGTCACGAAGACACTCAACGAGCTCGAGGTGCTCGCCGGAGCGAAACTCCTCGACCGCGGCCGACACGGTGCGCGCCTCACCGCGGCGGGTCACCGCTTCCTGCGATACGCGCAGGACGTCACCACCTCACTGGACGCAGCTGTGGCCGCACTGGCGGGAGCGGCCGAACCCGCCCGCGAGCCGCTGCGGATCGGGGCCCTACCCACCGTGGCCGGGTACGTACTCCCCGAAGCTCTGGCGGAGCTGCGCCGCGTGCGCGCCGATCTGGACATCCGGATCCGCACCGACCCCAATGCCGTCCTGCTGTCGGCGCTCGCCGCCGGCGCCCTCGACGTCGTCCTCGGGCGCATGGCCGAACCGTCCCGGATGGTGGGGCTGTCGTTCGAGCTCCTGTACGCCGAGACGCTGATCCTCGTCGTCCGGCCCGGCCACCCCCTCGCCGGGCGTTCCGTCTCCGTCGCCGACACGCTCGAACACCCCCTGGTGGTCGCGACCAGCGGAACCGTACCGCGCCACGCGACGGAGGCATTGTTCGAACGTCACGGCCTGCGACTGCCGGTCGGGCTGATCGAGACACTCGACCTCGCCGTGGCACGCGGGGTGGTGCGGCGCAGCGATGCCGTGTGGATCACCACCGAACGCGCGGCCCGGGACGACCTCGCCGACGGCGTGGTCCGGCGCCTGGACCTACCCACCGCGGGCACCGTCGAACCGGTCGGAGTGCTGCGACGCAGTGCCGACGCGTCGTCCGCCGAGGTCGAGGACTTCGTGACCATCCTGCGCGACATCCCGGTCGACGGGACATGGCAGGATTTCCTCCATGGCTGACCAGACTTCCGACCTTCCCACCACCGAGCTGTGGGTCGAGCGCACCGGCACGCGCCGTTACACCGGACGCAGCTCCCGCGGCGCCGAGGTGCTCATCGGCTCGGAGAGCGTCGAGGGCGTCTTCACCCCGGGCGAGCTGCTCAAGATCGCGCTCGCCGCGTGCTCCGGCATGGCTTCGGACTTCCCGCTGTCCCGCAGGCTCGGCGACGACTACGACGCGACGATCCGCGTCTCCGGTGCCGCCGACCGCGAGAACGAGGTCTACCCGCACCTCGAGGAGGAGATGGTCCTCGACCTGTCGGAGCTCGACGCAGACGCACGGGACCGCCTCATCGCCCTCGTCGAACGCTCCGTCGACAAGGTGTGCACGGTGGGCCGCACCCTCGAGGCGGGCACCGAGGTCTCGCTGACGATCACCCCTGAGGACTGATCGATGAGCGCCCCCGCAGACGTCGAACGGCTCACGGCGTGGGTGCACGGCCGCGTCCAGGGGGTCGGTTTCCGCTGGTTCACGCGTGCCCGCGCACTCGAACTCGGTCTTGTCGGGCACGCGACGAATCATCCCGACGGTCGCGTCATGGTCGTGGCCGAGGGCCCCCGGCCGGCACTCGAACAGCTCCTCGCGTGGCTGCGGTCCGGCGACACCCCCGGTGAGGTGCGGCTCGTCGTCGAATCGTGGGATCCCGCGCGCGGCGACCTCGACGGTTTCGTCGAACGCTGACATCCGTCCTGTTTGTCCGTTCGGCTTGGTATCCTGCCGCGATCGGGTGCAAGCGGCCGGGGGGGTCGCGGTCGGCGAGGGGGAGACATATGGGCAGGCGTGCACGTTCGACGATGGTGGCGGCAGCAGCCGCCGCTGTGGCAGTGGCACCCCTGGCCGCAGCACCGGCGGCGGCCGGTCCCGCTGCCACAGCACCGGCGGCGGCCGGTCCCGCTGCCACAGCACCGGCGGCGTTCGTTCCGGCTGCCTGCGCACCGCGGTCCGTCACGACGGTCGCGTCGGGGCTCGGTGTCCTCGAGAACCTGGCGTTCGACGAGCGGGGCGGTCTGCTCGTCTCGGACACCTCCTTCGTCGGCCCCGGAGCGCTGCGCCGGATCACTCCCGACGGCAGCGTGACCACCGTGCTGTCCGAGGTGACCGGTCCGGGCGGCATCGTCGTCGACGTTCCCACCGTGTACCTGAACGTGGGCAACACGACCGTCTCGGGGTTGGCCGGGATCGCCGACGGCACGATCGACACGCTCGACCTCGACACGGGTGAACGCGGCACCCACGGCACCGGGCTGGTCATGCCCAACGGCCTCGGCCGGCTGTCGGACGGATCGATGCTCACCTCACGCGATCTCGGCGAGGTCGGACTCACCCTCGTGCCCGCCGGCGGTGGCGAGGCCCGCGTCGTCCGTACCGATCTCGGATCCGTCAACGGCATCGCCGTCGACGGCGACACCGTCTACACCGTGACGACCTTCGAGAACGTCAACCGGCTCCACATCCTCGACGCACGCGACCTCGAAGGACCCGTGCGCAGCATCGACCTGCCCGGGCCGGGGCTGCTCTCTATGCCCGACGACCTCACGATCGGTCCCGACGGCGCGCTGTACATCGCGCTCAACCTCGCCGGCGCGGTCCTGCGGGTCGATCCGGCGACCGGGCACAGCTGCCGCATCGCCGAGGGCATCCCACTGATGTCCTCGCTCGCCTTCGGTTCGGGACCGGGCTGGGACCCGAACGTCCTGTACACGACCGGTTTCGACGGGACGGTCCGCGCGGTGCACCCGGCCTAGGAAAGCGGTCACAACCCGCCGGTAGAGTTCTCACCCATGTACCTCAAGAGTCTGACGTTGAAGGGCTTCAAGTCCTTCGCCTCGTCGACGACTCTCCGTTTCGAACCGGGTATCACCTGTGTGGTGGGCCCCAACGGGTCCGGCAAGTCGAACGTCGTCGACGCACTCACCTGGGTGATGGGGGAGCAGGGCGCCAAGGCCCTGCGCGGCGGCAAGATGCAGGACGTCATCTTCGCCGGAACCGCCGGCCGCCCGCCGCTCGGACGCGCCGAGGTCACGCTCACCATCGACAACTCCGACGGTGCGCTGCCCATCGAGTACTCCGAGGTCTCCGTCACTCGCCGCATGTTCCGCGACGGCGCGGGCGAATACGAGATCAACGGCAGTTCCTGCCGTCTCATGGACGTACAGGAACTGTTGTCCGACTCCGGTATCGGCCGCGAGATGCACGTCATCGTCGGTCAGGGCCGCCTCGCCGCGATCCTCGAATCCCGCCCGGAGGACCGACGCGCCTTCATCGAGGAGGCCGCCGGCGTCCTCAAGCACCGCAAGCGCAAGGAAAAGGCGCTGCGCAAGCTCGACTCGATGCAGGCCAACCTCGCGCGCCTCACCGACCTCACCGCCGAGCTGCGCCGCCAGCTCAAACCGCTCGGCCGGCAGGCCGAGGTCGCGCGTCGCGCCCAGACCATCCAGGCCGACCTGCGCGACGCGCGGTTACGTCTGGCCGCCGACGACCTCGTCACGCGCCGCGCCGAACTCGCCGGGCACGACGAGCAGGAAAAGATGGTCCGGGAGCGGCTCGACACCGTGCTCGCGGCCTTCGACGACGCTAACGCCGAACTCGCCCGCCACGAACAGGCCCTCGCGCAGCTCACTCCCGGTGCCGAAGCGGCGTCGCAGACCTGGTTCCGCCTGTCCGCCCTCGCCGAGCGCGTCTCGGCGACCGTGCGGGTCGCGCAGGAACGCGCCCGGCACCTGCACGCCGAACCCGAGGACCGTTCCGGTCAGGATCCCGACGAGATGGAAGCCCGTGCCCACCGGATCGCCGCCGAGGAAGCGGAACTGGTCGAGGCCGTCGAGATCGCGCACGGAGCCCTCGAGGCGGCCCGCGAGCAGCTCGCCGCGCAGGAGGAGGCCGCAGCGGCCGCCGAACGCGCACATCTGGCCGCGGTGCGTGCCGTCGCCGACCGGCGCGAGGGCCTCGCGCGTCTCGCAGGCCAGGTCGAGACGATGCGCACCCGCGCCGAATCGATCGACGCGGAGATCGCACGCCTGACCGTCGCCATCGAGGAGGCCCGGCTCCGCGGCGTCGCCGCACAGGCCGAGTTCGAGACCGCTCAGGCACGCATCGACGATCTCGACGCCGGTGAGATCGACGCCGACGCGCAGCACGAACGAGCGCTGGAAGCACAGCGGCTCGCCGACGAGCGGGTCACCGAACTCCAGGAGGCAGAACGCGCCGCGGGCAAGGTGGTCGCCTCGCTCGGCGCCCGTATCGAAGCCCTGTCGCTGGGACTCGAACGCACCGACGGCGCGGCCTGGCTGATCGACACGCGTTCCGGCGACGGACTCGTGGGGCGCCTCGCCGACCGGCTCCGGGTGTCCTCGGGATACGAGGCCGCCGTCGCAGCCGCCTTCGGCGCCGCGGCCGACGCCCTCGAGGTGGAGTCGGCCGACGCCGCGATCTCGGCGGTCGCAGCGCTCGCCGAAGCCGACCAGGGCCGGGTGGCATTCGTCCTGCCCGGCACTGCCGGTCCCACCGACACCGGCGACCTGCCGTCCGGTGCCCGATGGCTCCGCGAGGTCGTCGAGTGCCCCGCAGACCTGCGCGGAGGCGTCGACGGCCTGCTGGCCCGCACCGTCGTGGTCGACGACCTGCCCATTGCCCTCGGGGTCTGCGCTGCCCGGCCCGATCTGCGCGCCGTGACGCGCGGAGGAGACCTCGCCGGCGCGGGCTGGGTGGTCGGCGGCTCGCACCGCGCCCCGAGCACCCTCGAGATCCAGGCGGCGATCGATACTTCCCGTGCCGGCCTCGAACAGGCCGAACGTCGCTCCGAGGAACTGGCCGCAGCCCTCGCGGGCGCACTCGCGGAACAGGCCGAACGCGCCGAACACGTCGAACAGACCCTTGCCGCGCTCAACGAGTCCGACGCGGCGATGTCGGCCGTCTACGAACAACTCGGTCGGCTCGGCCAGGCGGCACGCACCGCTCACGCCGAATCCGGACGCCTCGCAGCCCAACGCACGGAGGCAGAGAAGGAACGCGACGCGGCACGGGAGAAGCTGGCCGAGCTCGAGGAGCGACTGCGCCTGGCCGAGGACGACTCGGCCGCAAGTAGCGACGGTGCGGGCACCGATCACACCGCCGCCGAGCGGGAGATGGCCGCGACCGCGCTCGCCGAGGTCCGGGCCGTCGAGGTCGAGGCGCGACTCGCGGCACGCACGGCCGAGGAACGTGCCGAAGCGCTTCGGGGCAAAGCGGATTCGCTCCGTCGCGCCGCGCAGGCCGAGCGCGAGGCCCGCGCTCGTGCCGAACGTGCCCGCGTCGCGCGTCGTCAGGCGGCGGCCGTCGCCGCGGCGGTGGCCGAATCAGGGCAGCGACTCGCCGAACAACTCGAGGTGGCCGTGGCGACGGCACTCGCACAGCGCGACGACCTGAACCGGCGCCGCGCCGAATGCGCCGAGCAACTCGAACGGGCCCGCGAACTCGTCCGCGAACTGTCCGTGCAGCGCGACCAGCTCACCGACGCGGTGCATCGCGACGAAGTGGCGCGGGCGCAGGCCTCGCTCCGGATCGAGCAACTCGAACAGACCATCCTCGAGCAGCACGGCATCGCCCTCGACGACCTCGTGGCCGAGTACGGCCCCGACGTGCCGCTGCCGCCGACGCCGCTGGAGATGGCCGAGTACGAGCAGGCCCGCGAACGCGGCGAACAGGTCGTCGCTCCCCAACCGATGCCCTACGACCGGGTCACCCAGGAGCGGCGGGCCAAGCGCGCCGAGAAGGATCTCGCGACGCTCGGACGCGTCAACCCGCTCGCACTGGAGGAGTTCGCGGCACTCGAGGAGCGGTACAACTTCCTGTCTACCCAGCTCGAGGACGTCAAGAGCGCCCGCAAGGACCTGCTCGCTGTCGTCGAGGAGGTCGACGCGCGAATACTGCAGGTGTTCACCGAGGCGTACGCCGACGTCGAGCGCGAGTTCGAACAGGTCTTCGCGAAGTTGTTCCCCGGCGGTGAGGGGCGGCTCGTGCTCACCGACCCGAGCGACATGCTCACCACCGGCATCGAGGTCGAGGCCCGGCCGCCGGGCAAGAAGGTCAAGCGCCTGTCGCTGCTGTCGGGCGGCGAGAAGTCCCTGACCGCGGTGGCGATGCTGGTCGCGATCTTCCGGGCCCGTCCGTCGCCGTTTTACGTGATGGACGAGGTCGAGGCCGCGCTCGACGACACCAACCTGCGACGGTTGATCGGGCTGTTCGAGCAGCTGCGCGAGAAGTCCCAACTCATCGTCATCACCCACCAGAAGCCGACGATGGAGGTCGCCGACGCGCTGTACGGCGTGAGCATGCGGGGCGACGGCATCACCCGGGTCATCTCGCAGCGACTGCGCGGACGCGAGATCGCGACACCGGTCCCCGAACCGGAGGAAGAGCTCCAGGCCTGACAGTATGGGTGCGTGAGTACCGGAGCCTGGATAGTCATCGCCGCCGCGCTGGCGGTCGTTCTCGTCGCGCTCGTCGTCGGTCTGACCCTCTACCGGCGGCGGCAGGTGTCGCTGAAGGCGCCCGAGACCCCGCAGCTCGATTCCGCCGAGACAAAGGACCGCTCGGGCGGTTACAAGGCGCAGAGCGGATTCAGTTTCTCGCAGGGCACGGCCGCGCCACCGGCGCCGGTCCCCCGACCTGCGCCGAAACCGGCACCGAAGCCTGCGGTGAAGCCGGAGCCGGCGCCCCGCACGGTGCCGTTGCCGGAGGAGATCACCGAAGCTCCGCCGAGCGCACCCGCACCCGCCGAGCCGAAGGCGGAACCTGCGCCTGCGCCGAAGGCGGAACCGAAGCCCGAGCCGAAGGTCGAGCCCAAGCCCGAGCCGGAGCCTGCGGAGCCGAAGCCTGCCGAACCGGAGCCGGTCGAGCCCGAGGTCGCCCCGGAGCCGGAGCGTCCCGCTCCCGAGCCCGTCGAGCCCGAGGTCGAGCCCGCCCCGGCGACAGAGACCGTTGCCGAACCCGAGGTCACCGAACCCGAGGTCGTCGAACCGGAAATCGTCGAACCGGCCGGACCGGCCGCTGTTCCTCCGGCAGCCCCGATCGAGGAGATCGAACCCACCGCAGGTCGCCTTGTCCGCCTGCGCGGCCGTCTGGCCCGCTCGCAGTCAGCGGTCGGCAAGAGCCTGCTCGGCCTGCTCGGTGGTGGCGATCTCGACGAGGACTCCTGGGAGGAGATCGAGGACACGCTGCTCGTGGCCGACCTCGGTGCCGCGACGACCACCAAGATCGTCGACCGTCTGCGTGAGGAGATGGTCGTGAACAACGTGCGCAGCGAGGCCGACGCCCGCGCCGTGCTGCGCAGCGTGCTTGTCGATGAGCTCCGCCCCGAGCTCGACCGCTCCATCCGGGCCCTCCCGCACGAGGACCATCCCGCGGTGCTGCTCGTCGTCGGTGTCAACGGCACCGGAAAGACCACGACGACCGGCAAGCTCGCCCGCGTGCTCGTCGCGGACGGACGCCGGGTGCTGCTGGGTGCCGCCGACACCTTCCGTGCCGCGGCCGCCGACCAGCTGCAGACCTGGGCCGAACGCGTCGGCGCCGAGGTCGTCCGCGGCAAGGAGGCCGCCGATCCGGCCGCGGTGGCGTTCGATGCCGTCGCGAGGGGCATCGACAACGGTGTCGACGCGGTCCTCGTCGACACCGCCGGCCGCCTGCACACCAAGACCGGCCTGATGGACGAGCTCGGCAAGGTCAAGCGCGTCGTGGAGAAGAAGGCCGCCGTCGACGAGGTTCTGCTCGTCCTCGACGCGACGATCGGCCAGAACGGTCTGATGCAGGCCCGCGTGTTCGCCGAGGTCGTCGACATCACCGGTGTGGTGCTCACCAAGCTCGACGGAACCGCCAAGGGCGGCATCGTCTTCCAGGTGCAGCACGAACTCGGCGTCCCGGTGAAGCTGGTGGGTCTCGGTGAGGGCGCCGACGATCTCGCCCCCTTCGAACCGGAAGCCTTCGTGGACGCCCTGTTGGGCTGATCCGCACCGCGTCCGTTGTTCCGGCCGCTGTCCGCTCACGCGGGCAGCGGCCGGTTCCGTCGGTGGGGATGCGGTGTCCGAAAAGTGTGAAACAAGGATGAAACAAGGTCGGTTCCTGCGTTCACGCCCACGAAACAGCGCGGCGCCTCCACGGAAACATCCGGGCAGCAAGCTTTCCCTCGACAACGCGCCGATCGGCGCGGCCTACAGGGAGGTTGCAAGTGGAGGAAGTGGTGAACACCGGCGACGCAGCGTGGATGCTGATAGCAGCGTCGCTCGTGCTTCTGATGACCCCGGGCCTGGCGTTCTTCTACGGCGGGATGTCCCGCTCCAAGTCCGTGCTCAACATGATGATGATGTCGTTCGGGGCGATGGCACTGATCGGCGTCATCTACGTCCTGTGGGGCTGGTCGATGTCCTACGGCACCGAGAGCGTGCTCGGCATCTTCGCGAACCCGTTCGAGCAGTTCGGTCTGCAGGGCGCCATCTACGGCGAAGACGGGGAATTCCTCGCCGGCATCGGCAACTACCCGCAGATCATCGACATCGGTTTCCAGGTGACCTTCGCGATCATCACCACCGCCCTGATCAGCGGTGCGCTGGCCGAGCGCGTGAAGTTCGGTACGTGGATGGCGTTCGTCGCGATCTGGGTGACCTGCGCCTACTTCCCGCTCGCCCACATGGTGTGGGGCGGCGGTCTGCTCTCGGGCTCCGAGGACAGCATCGCGGCCGCACTGTTCGGAACGGTCGACGACGGTGAAGGTGGCCTGACTGCCGCGGTCCACCCGATCGACTTCGCCGGTGGCACGGTCGTGCACATCAACGCCGGTATCGCCGCTCTCGTCCTGGCGATCGTCATCGGCAAGCGCGCCGGCTTCGGACGCACCGCCTTCCGTCCGCACAACCTGCCGTTCGTCATGCTCGGTGCCGCGCTGCTGTGGTTCGGATGGTTCGGCTTCAACGCCGGCTCCGCCTTCGCCGCCGACGGTACCGCCGGCCTGGCCTGGGTCAACACCACCACCGCCACCGCTGCCGCCATCCTCGGCTGGCTCCTCACCGAGCGCATCCGTGACGGCAAGGCCACCAGCCTCGGTGCCGCGTCCGGTGCCGTCGCCGGCCTGGTCGCCATCACCCCCGCTGCCGGCTCGCTGAGCCCGGTCGGATCGATCGCCCTCGGCGTCATCGCCGGTGTCCTGTCCGCCCTCGCCGTGGGTCTGAAGTACAAGTTCGGTTACGACGACTCGCTCGACGTCGTGGGTGTCCACCTCGTGTCCGGCCTGTGGGGCACGGTCGCCATCGGCTTCCTCGGCACCGAGACCGGATTGTTCTACGGTGGCGATTACAAGCAGCTCGTCATCCAGATCGTCATCGCAGTCGTCGCCCTGGTGTTCACCGCCGTCGTCACCGCAGTGATCGCCTTCGCACTCAAGCCCATGGGCTGGCGTGTGAGCGACGAGGAAGAGGCCCGCGGTATCGACGAAGCCGAACATGCGGAATCCGCATACGACTTCGCGCCGGCTCTCAAGTGATAAGAAGACCACGACAGCGAGCAGGGATGACAGCGGCCAGCGGGCTCTGGGAAGGATGAGGATATGAAGCTGATCACGGCGATCATCAAGCCGTTCACGCTCGAGGACGTCAAGGCAGGCCTGGAGCAGGCCGGTGTGCTCGGAATGACAGTCAGCGAGGTGCAGGGGTACGGCCGCCAGAAGGGCCACACCGAGGTCTACCGCGGAGCCGAGTACTCCGTCGACTTCGTGCCGAAGGTCCGCGTCGAGGTCGTCGTCGACGACTCCGCTGTAGACAAGGTCGTCGAGACCATCGTCGAGGCCTCCCGTACCGGCAAGATCGGCGACGGCAAGGTGTGGGTCACGCCCGTGGAAGCCGTGGTCCGGGTCCGCACCGGAGAACGAGGTTCGGATGCGCTCTGACCCCCAGGGGTCCGGCACTCGAGGCCCTGATCCCGTTGCTTCGGCAGCGGGGTCGGGGCCTTCGGTGTCCTCGGCCCGCACAACCGCACCGGCGGGCGCCGCCGATCTCGCGGCCGCCCGCGACACCCTGCTCTCCGGCGGCCCCCGCAGCCGCCGCCTCGACACCGTGGCCCTGCGTCACGCCCTCGTGGACCTGCATGAATTCTGGTTGACGACGAAGGGCTCCGAACTCGACATCAAGCGCGAGGGAGGCTTCGCCATCGTCGCCGTCGGGGGTCTCGGACGCCGCGAGATGCTCCCGTACTCCGATCTCGATCTCATCCTCCTCCACGACGACATGGCGCCGTCCGTCGTGTCGAAGGTCGCCGACGAGCTCTGGTACCCGCTGTGGGACGCGCACATCAAACTCGACCACAGTGTCCGGACGGTGCCCCAGGCCCTCCAGGTGTTCTCGTCCGATCTGACGGCCGCACTGGGAATGCTCGAGGCGCGGCACATCGCGGGCGACGCCCAGCTGAGCAATCTGCTCATCGGCGGTGTGCGACGTCAGTGGCGCACCGGCATCCGGTCCCGCTTCGACGAACTCATCGAGATGACCGAGGTGCGGTGGCAGCGCAGCGGGCAGATCGCCCACCGGGCCGAACCCGACCTCAAGAGCGGTCGCGGCGGGTTGCGGGACGTGCAGTTGCTCAATGCCCTGTCCGTTGCGCAGCTCACCGACGGCATGCCGGGACTCGGACCCGACGTCCCGGGGGGTGGTCTCGCGGCCGCCCACCGGCGACTGCTCGACGTACGCACCGAGCTGCACCGCGTCGCCGGCCGCTCCCGCGACCAGCTGCGCGCGCAGGACGCCGACGAGATCGCCGCGGCGCTGCGGATCGGCGACCGTTTCGATCTCGCGCGGGTACTCACCGAATCGGCCCGCACGATCAGCTACTCCGTCGACGTCGGTCTGCGCACCGCGGCCAATTCGCTGCCGCGCAAGGGCCTGTCGCGTCTGCGTCGCGGACCGGTGCGGCGACCCCTCGACGAAGGGGTCGTCGAGCACGGGGGAGAGGTGGCCCTCGCGCGCGACGCGCATCCGCGTCGCGACCCGGGCCTGATCACGCGGGTCGCGGCGGCCGCCGCGCAGGCCGGACTGCCCGTCTCGGCGGCCACGCTCACCCGGCTCGCCGATCACGCCCCGGAACTGCGCGAACCCTGGCCCCGCGAAGCCCTCGACGACTTCCTGGTGCTGCTCGGTTCGGGACGTCGCGCGGTCGACGTCATCGAGTCGCTGGACCGCACCGGACTGTGGGGGCGGTTGCTCCCCGAATGGGGTGCGGTGCGCGACCTGCCGCCGCGCGACGCCGTCCACACGTGGACCGTGGACAGGCACCTCGTCGAAACCGCCGTCTACGCGAGCGAACTGACGACACGGGTCGCCCGGCCGGACCTGCTCGTCCTCGGCGCGTTACTGCACGACATCGGCAAGGGACGCGGCGGCGACCACAGCGTGGTCGGTGCCGAACTGGCCCTGCAGATCGGACGGCGGATGGGTCTGTGGCCCTCGGACCTGGCGCTGCTCACCTCGATGGTGCGACACCACCTGCTCCTGCCGCACACCGCGACCCGGCGCGATCTCGACGATCCGGAGACCGTGGCCGCGGTCGTCGACGCCCTCGACGGCGATCCGGTGCTGCTCGACCTGCTCCACGCCTTGGCCGAGGCGGATTCGCAGGCCACCGGCCCGGGAGTCTGGGGGGACTGGAAGGCGTCGCTGATCAGGGAACTCGTGCGCCGGTGCCGCATGATGATGGCGGGGGACGAGTTGCCGGCACCGGATCCGATCGATCCCGCCCTCGCGAACCTCGCCGAGGACGGCGCCTTGCACGTCGCGCTCGAACCACGCGAGGACGGTCGCAGCTTCACCGCGACCTTCGTCGCGCCCGACGAGCGGGGTGTGCTCTCCGACGAGGCCGGCGTGCTCTCGCTGCACGGTCTGCGTGTGCTGTCGGCCTCGATCGGCAGTCACGCCGGCAGCACGGTCAACAGCTTCGTCGTGGCCCCGAGATTCGGTTCACCGCCCGAAGCGGCGCTGCTCCGGCAGGAACTCGTGCGGGCACGCTCCGGCGACCTCGATCTCCTCGGTGCCCTCGAGACCAAGGACCGCGCCGAACGTGAGAGCAGGCTTCCCGAGCGAACGGCCCGGGCGGTTCCCGTCAGCGCCGCTCTCGCGCCGCCGCGGATCATCTGGTTCGAAGGATCCGAAGCGGACCAGGTCGTGCTCGAGATCCGGTCGGAGGACCGGATCGGTCTGCTGTGCCGCCTCGCGGACGTCTTCGAACGTGTCGGAGCCGACGTGCGATGGGCACGGGTGAGCACGCTGGGTTCGACGGTGATCGACTCGTTCTGCGTCGATCTCGCCGGTGCCCACACCCGTGTCTCCCGGGAACATCTCGAGAAGGAACTGTTGTCGGTCCTGCCTGCCCCCGAGCCGCCTGCGCCCGCCGACAGACCGTGACCGACAGATCGTGACCGCGCGGGCGGCCCGCCCTGTGGCGTGGCCACCCGCGGTCGCGACGGATCGGGAGCGGTTACCCTGGTTCGCAGCAATGTCCGCATCTTCGTCAGAGCTCAGGAGCGCATTCGGTGTTCGAATCCCTTTCCGACAGGTTGACAGGGGTCCTGAAGGACCTGCGCGGCAAGGGGCGGCTGTCCGACGCGGACATCGACGCGACCTGCCGTGAGATCCGCCTCGCCCTGCTCGAGGCCGACGTCGCGCTGCCCGTCGTGCGCGAGTTCATCAAGAAGATCAAGGTGCGCGCCAAGGGCGCCGAGGTGCACGGCGCGCTGAACCCGGCCCAGCAGGTCGTCAAGATCGTCAACGAGGAACTCGTCGGGATCCTCGGCGGCGAGACCCGTCGTCTGCAGTTCGCGAAGACCCCGCCGACGGTCATCATGCTCGCCGGTCTGCAGGGTGCCGGTAAGACCACCCTCGCGGGCAAGCTCGCGAAGTGGCTCAAGGCGCAGGGACACACCCCGATGCTGGTCGCCTGCGACCTCCAGCGTCCCGGCGCTGTGACCCAGCTGCAGGTGGTCGGTGAGCGTGCCGGCGTGTCGGTCTTCGCTCCCCATCCCGGCACCTCCATCGGCGGAGGCGAGAACGAACTCGGAGTCACCGCTGCCGACCCGATCGCCGTGGCCGAGCAGGGCATCGCCGAGGCGCGCAACAAGCAGTACGACGTGGTCATCGTCGACACCGCCGGTCGCCTCGGTATCGACCAGGAACTCATGGCGCAGGCCGCGGGCATCCGCGATGCGGTGCAGCCCGACGAGGTGCTGTTCGTCCTCGACGCGATGATCGGTCAGGACGCCGTGAGCACCGCCGAGGCGTTCCGCGAGGGCGTCGGCTTCACCGGCGTGGTGCTCACCAAGCTCGACGGCGACGCCCGTGGTGGTGCCGCGCTCAGCGTCCGCGAGCTCACCGGCCAGCCGATCATGTTCGCCTCCACCGGTGAGAAGCTCGAGGACTTCGACGTCTTCCACCCCGAGCGCATGGCCAGCCGCATCCTCGGCATGGGCGACGTGCTCACCCTGATCGAGCAGGCCGAGCAGGTCTTCGACGCCGAGCAGGCCGAGGCCACCGCCAACAAGATCGGTTCGGGCGAGCTCACCCTCGAGGACTTCCTCGAGCAGATGATGGCCGTGCGGAAGATGGGCCCTATCGCCAATCTCCTGGGCATGCTGCCCGGAGCCGGGCAGATGAAGGACGCCCTGGCCAACGTCGACGAGAAGCAGCTCGACCGCATCCAGGCGATCATCCGCGGCATGACGCCGGAGGAGCGCGCCAACCCGAAGATCATCAACGGCTCGCGGCGACTGCGTATCGCCAATGGTTCCGGTGTGAAGGTCTCCGACGTCAACCAGCTCGTCGACCGGTTCTTCGAGGCCCGGAAGATGATGACGGCCATGGCCGGCCAGATGGGCATGCCGGGCGCACGCAAGAACCAGCGCAAGAAGGGCAAGAAGGGGAAGAAGGGCGGTCGCGGACCGACGCCGCCGAAGGTGCGGGGCGGTATGCCCGGCGGCTTCCCCGGTCTCCCGGGTGGCATGCCCGCCGGGATGCCCGACCTGTCGAAGATGCCGAAGGGCCTCGACGAGCTTCCTCCGGGACTCGAGAACTTCGACCTGTCGAAGCTGAAGTTCCCCAAGAACTGAGCCGGGCCGGGGATGACCGTGACCGAGGGTGATGCGCGTTCCTTCGTGGTGCGGGGCCGGTCGTTGGCCGACGGCGAAACCGTCGAGCTGTTCGTCGGGGCCGACGGATCGTTCACGGCCGAGCCCGGCCGCGACGCCGAGGTGCTCTGTGCCGACGGCTGGATCCTGCCGGGTCTCGTCGACGCGCACTGCCACGTCGGCATCAGGTTCGGCGGGGGAGCGGAGGACGAGGAGGGTCTGCTCGCGCAGGCCGTCACCGAACGCGACGCGGGTGTCCTGCTACTCCGTGACGCCGGTTCACCTGTCGACACCCGGGCCCTCGATCAGCGGGCGGACCTGCCCCGGGTCATCCGGGCGGGCCGGCACATCGCTCTGCCCAAGCGCTACATCCGCGGGCTGCCCGTCGACCTCGAGGACGAGTCGCAGCTGCCCGACGAAGTGGCCCGTCAGGCCCGGGCCGGCGACGGCTGGGTCAAACTCATCGGCGACTGGATCGACCGGGAGGTCGGCGACCTCGCGCCGCTGTGGAGCGACGAGATCCTCGTCGAGGCGATCGCCGCGGCCCACCGCGAGGGCGCGCGGGTGACGGCGCACGTCCTCGGTGAGGACGCCCTGTCCGGACTGCTCGCGGCGGGGATCGACTGCATCGAACACGGCACTGGCCTGACCGACGAGACCATCGGCGCCGCCCACGAGGCCGGCATCCCGATCTACGCGGGCACCGATGCAGGTGGCCAGGTGCAGCACGGGCGCATCGCCGACGAGATCGCATCGCTCGTGCGTGTGGGTCTCGACCCGACCGAGGCGTACGCTGTGCGGCCGGGTGGTCTCGGGGCGCCCCGCGCGGCTGTAGAGAGGGTGCGCGGAGTCACCGGGTGCCGGTTTCGTCCTGGCTCGCGCGTCTGGCAGAATGGTTCGCTGTCGTCGCATCCGGTTACGTACCGCGCGGCGGTCACAGGCTAGAGGCAAAACCGGGCGTGCCAGAAGGGCGCGTCGTCCGAATTGCACGTGACACGCGCCTCGGCGCACCCCGAAGGAGAACACAGCAGTGGCTGTCAAGATCAAGCTCACCCGTCTCGGCAAGATCCGCAACCCGCAGTACCGCATCGTCGTCGCGGACTCGCGCACCCGCCGCAACGGCCGGGCCATCGAGACCATCGGCAAGTACCACCCGAAGGAAGAGCCTTCGCTGATCGAGATCGACTCGGAGCGTGCGCAGTACTGGCTGAACGTTGGCGCGCAGCCGACCGAGCCGGTCCTCAACCTCTTCAAGATCACCGGTGACTGGCAGAAGTTCAAGGGCCTGCCGGGTGCCGAGGGCACGCTGAAGAAGGCGGAGCCGAAGCCGTCCAAGCTCGAGCTGTTCCAGGCCGCCCTCGCGCAGGCCGAGAACGAGCCGGCTGCCGAGGCCGTCACGCCCAAGAAGAAGAAGGCTGCCAAGGAAGAGACCGCCGAGGCGTCCACCGAGGCCGAGTCCACCGAGGCCGCCGAGTAATGAGCGCCGTGGTCGCCGATGCCGTCGAGCATCTCGTTCGTGGAATCGTCGCCCATCCCGACGACGTCCGCGTCGACCTGATCGCGGGCCGTCGGGGCCGCACCGTCGAGGTGCACGTCAATCCCGACGACCTCGGCAAGGTCATCGGCCGCGGCGGTCGCACCGCGACCGCGCTGCGGACCCTCGTCACCGGAATCGGTGGCCGAGGTATCCGTGTCGACGTCGTCGACACCGACCGCTAGGCGAGCGTCGATGGAGCTCGTCGTGGGCCGTGTGGCCAAGTCGCACGGCATCAGAGGCGAAGTCGTCGTCGAGGTTCGCACCGACGAACCCGAAGAGCGCTTCGCCGTCGGCGCGGTCCTGCGTGGCCGTAAGCCTCGCGACAGGCACCTGCACGAGTACACAGTGGAAGCCGCCCGGGAGCACTCCGGGCGGCTTCTGCTGCGCCTGCAGGGCATCGACGGTCGCGACGCCGCCGACGCACTGCGCGGGGCGCTGTTCGTCGTCGACAGCGCCGACCTTCCGCCGTCCGACGACCCGGACGAGTTCTACGACCACGAACTCGAAGGGCTGACGGTGCGGATCGTCGCCGGTCGCCCCGACGGCGGAACCGAGGTCGGCACCGTCCGCGAGGTCCTGCACACGGCCGCCGGCGAACTGCTGTCGATCCGGCCAGCCGGCCAGGAGCGCGGAGAGTTACTCGTCCCGTTCGTCACCGAGATCGTCCCGACGGTGTCGGTCCGGGACGGCGTGATCGAGATCGATCCGCCCGAAGGACTCCTCGACCCCGACTTCGGGGAACCGCCGTCCAAGAAGAAGAAGTCGACCGAGGGGAAGCAGTAGTCCGTGCGGCTCGACGTCGTCACCATCTTCCCCGAATATCTCGAACCCCTGCGCGTCGCCCTGCTCGGCAAGGCGATCGACAAGGGGCTCATCTCCGTCGGTGTGCACAACCTGCGCGACTGGACGCACGACGTGCACAAGGCCGTCGACGACGCGCCCTACGGCGGCGGACCGGGCATGGTCATGAAACCCACCGTGTGGGGACCGGCGCTCGACGACGTGCTCGCCGGGCCCGACGGTGAAACCGATCCCGACGTACTGCTCGTCGTCCCGACGCCCGCCGGTCGCCGCTTCGATCAGGCCACCGCACAACGGTGGTCGAAGGAGAAGCGGATCGTCTTCGCCTGCGGCCGCTACGAAGGAATCGACCAGCGCGTCTTCGACGATGCCGCGCGGCGCGTGCGCGTCGAAGAAGTGAGCATCGGCGACTACGTCCTCATCGGTGGGGAAGTCGCCGTCCTCGTCATGGTCGAGGCCGTCGTCCGTCTGCTGCCCGGTGTACTCGGCAATCAGGCGTCGCATCAAGAGGATTCGTTTTCCGACGGACTGCTCGAAGGGCCGAGTTACACTCGGCCGGCGGTGTGGCGCGACCTCGAGGTGCCACCGGTGCTGCTGTCCGGCGACCACGGCAAGGTCGCTCGTTGGCGCCACGAGCAGTCGCTCGAACGCACCCGCGAACGACGACCCGATCTGCTCCCGTCCGACGACTGACGCCGGGCCCGACGGTCCTCAGGGCCGGTGCGCGCTTCCGAGCGTCGTCGCGACCGCCAGCGTGACGGTCTCGCGCGCGTGTTGCGCGCTCCCGTCGTCCGTCGCGTCGTACATCGCCGTGTCGGGCAGGAAACCGGTGTCGTAGAAGGGATCCGACTCTTCGTAGGTGACGGTCTCCCGCGCCGCGACCACGACCGCGTACCGGTGGTCGTCGCCGAAGAACCCGGTGGACAGGTGCAGCCATTCACCGGCCAGGCAGCACATCCACCCCTGCTTCACACCCAGGTCCGTGGAGTCGCCGAGACCCTCGGGAAGCCCGAAACGCTGGTCGTATCCGTCGATGCCCTCGTCGGTGAACTCCACCAGATGGCCGACGATCCGGGCCGCGCTCTCATCACCGGAGGCACTGTCGCCGAGCAGATCGTCGTACCAGGTCAGCAGGTCCGACGCCGTCGTGGTCGTGTTCCACCACCAGGACCCCGGATCCGGGGGAGTCGTGCCGGTCAGGTTGTGCCGCTCCACGACGTGCTCGACGATCTCGGGACCACCGTAGGTTTCCCACAACAGCGTCGCCGCGTTGTCGTCCGACGACCGCAGCATCGACCGGATCAACTCGTGGTCCTCGTCGGCGAGCGTCGCCTCGCCCGTCACCTCGCGGTACAGGACCTCCTCGGCGATGAACAGCTTCACCGTCGAGGCGGTCTCGAAGGGTTCGTCCGAACCGCCGAGCACGCGGGTCCCGGATTCACGGTCGAGCACGGCGACAGTCAGGCGCGCTCCGCGGCTGTCGGCGAGCGCGACGGCCGCGTCGATCTGTCGGGGCAGTTCGGCCGTCGACAGCGTCACGGTCGATTCGTCGGAATCGGTGTCCGTCACCGAGGCGAGACCGAGCGCCTCGTGCGGGAGCGGATGGGAGTCCATCGATTCGCAGCCGGATACGGCCAGTGCGGTGGCCACGCACAGCATCATCGCGCCCGATCGTGCGCGTCCGCGCCCGTGCTTCATGTCCGGTTCCTGCATTCCATTGTGCTGTGGACGATAGCGCCGGTCCACCCGGCAGCCTGCACGGACCCCGCTCGCGAGCGCGAGTGCCGTTACGCGCGCGGGCGCCCCACGGTCACAGGCGCGGGCGGGGGACGGCAACTGTAGGGTCGTTCGACGTGACGACCGAACTCGACACCGTGAACCAGCGGATCGCCCAGGAACTCGACGTCCGCGAAGACCAGGTCGCTGCGGCCGTGGGACTGCTCGACGGCGGCGCGACCGTGCCGTTCGTCGCGCGCTACCGTAAGGAGGCGACCGGCGGGCTCGACGACGCCCAGCTGCGCACCCTCGAGGAACGCCTCCGCTATCTGCGTGAACTCGACGAGCGCCGTGTCGCGATCCTCGAATCGATCGAGGCACAGGGCAAGCTCGACGACACGCTGCGCGGACAGATCATGCTCGCCGACACCAAGGCGCGGCTCGAGGACATCTACCTGCCGTTCAAGCCGAAGCGGCGCACCAAGGCGCAGATCGCGCGCGAGGCCGGTCACGAACCCGTCGCCGACGCGCTCATCGGCGACCCCACCACCGACCCCGCCGGATACACCTCCGAGCAGCTCGACGGTGCGCGCGCCATCCTCGTCGAACGCTTCGCCGAGGACGCGGACCTCGTCGGCGAGCTCCGCGAGGCGATGTGGACGCGCGGCAAGGTGAGCTCCACCGTGCGGTCCGGCAAGGAGAACGACGGCGCGAAGTTCTCCGACTACTTCGAGTTCTCGGAACCGTTCACCCAGCTGCCCTCGCACCGCATTCTCGCCCTCCTGCGCGGCGAGAAGGAGGAGGTGCTGTCGCTGTCGTTCGATCCCGAGATCGACGAGCCGGTGCCCGGTGAGCGCACCTACTACGAGGGCCGGATCGCGACGCGCTTCGACATCGCCGACGAGGGACGCGCCGCCGACAAGTGGCTGCTCGACACCGTGCGGTGGGCGTGGCGCACCAAGCTGCAGATGTCGCTGTCGCTGGACATCAGGATGCGGCTGCGGCAGTCCGCCGAGAAGGACGCGGTCGACGTCTTCGCCGCCAACCTCAAGGATCTGCTGCTCGCCGCACCGGCCGGAACGCGACCGACGATGGGCCTCGACCCCGGCTACCGCACCGGCACGAAGGTCGCCGTCGTCGACGCGACCGGCAAGGTCGTCGACCACACCACCATCTATCCGCATCAGCCGCACAACAAGCGTGACGAGGCCCTCGCGGTGCTCGCCGCGCTGGTCGCGCGGCACGGTGTCGAACTGATCGCCATCGGCAACGGCACGGCGTCGCGTGAGACAGACGCTCTCGCAGCCGAACTCGTGTCGCTGGCGAAGGTGCCCGGGCTGACGAAGATCGTGGTGTCCGAGGCGGGCGCGTCCGTCTACTCGGCCTCCGAGTACGCCACCAAGGAACTCCCGGATCTCGACGTGTCCATCCGCGGTGCGGTCTCCATCGCACGCCGCCTGCAGGATCCACTCGCCGAACTGGTCAAGATCGACCCGAAGTCGATCGGGGTCGGCCAGTACCAGCACGACGTGTCCGAGACGATGCTCGCGCGGTCGCTGGGCGCGGTCGTCGAGGACGCGGTGAACGCCGTTGGCGTCGACGTCAACACGGCATCTGTCCCGCTGCTGTCGCGGGTCTCGGGGATCACCGGCTCGCTCGCGGAGAGCATCGTCGCCCACCGCGACCAGAACGGTCCGTTCCGTGCACGGCGAGCGCTCGAGGACGTTCCGCGACTCGGCCCGAAGGCCTTCGAACAGTGCGCGGGCTTCCTGCGCATCCCCAACGGCGACGACCCGCTCGACGCGTCCGCGGTGCACCCCGAGGCGTATCCGGTGGTGCGGCGGATCGTCGACCGGACCGGCAGCAGCGTCCGCGAACTGCTCGGCAACATCGCGACCCTACGGAAGCTGCGCGCCGACGAGTTCGCCGACGACCGCTTCGGTGTCCCGACCGTCACCGACATCATCTCCGAGCTCGAGAAGCCCGGCCGCGACCCGCGTCCGGAGTTCAAGACCGCGACGTTCGCCGCCGGTATCGAGAAGGTCGCCGACCTGAAGCCCGGCATGGTCCTCGAAGGAGTGGTCACCAACGTCGCGGCCTTCGGTGCGTTCGTCGACGTCGGTGTGCACCAGGACGGCCTCGTGCACGTCTCCGCGATGTCGCGCAGCTTCGTGAAGGATCCGCACGACGTCGTCCGGTCCGGTGAGGTCGTCAAGGTGAAGGTTCTCGAGGTCGACGTCGCGCGCCAGCGCATCGGTCTGACGCTGCGCCTCGACGACGAGGTCCCCACCCCGGGCGCCGAGAAGTCGGGCGGCCAGCCGCGCGGAGGTGGCCGTCGCCCCGGAGGTCAGGGCAGCGGCAACCAGGGCGGCGGTCGTGGACGCAGCGGTCAGGGCAATCGTGGGCAGCAGGGCCGTGGCGGCGACCGCCGTTCGACGCCGGCCGCCTCCGGATCCTTGGCCGACGCCCTGCGACGCGCCGGTTTCGGCAACAACTGACGCGAATCACCGGGTCACTCCTGCAATGCTGTGGACATGAGATCCACGGTGGCCGGGGTGATCCGGTGATGCTCGACTGGATGCGGCGCGAGATCGTCGATCAGGGCCGCCTGCCGCTGCTGTTCTTCCTGCTCGGTTTCGTGGCCGCGTTCGTCTTCATCCGGATCAGCGTGCGGTTGATCCGCGCGCAGGTGCGCTGGTGGCCCGGCAACATCACCCCGGGCGGTCAGCACGTGCACCACGTGGTGTTCGGTGTCGTCACGATGGTGATCGCCGGTGGGGGACTGATCGCGATCTCGGAGGACGCGAACCGCGTCGCCGCGTGCATCCTCGCGGCGCTCTTCGGAGTCGGCGCCGCACTGACACTCGACGAGTTCGCGTTGATCTTCTATCTGAACGACGTGTACTGGGAAGAACAGGGACGGGTGTCCGTCGACGCCGTCTTCGTGGCGATCGCCGTGACCGGGATGTGGTTGCTCGGCCTGCGACCGTTCGAACTCGGGGACACCACGAACTTCGAGGACAGCGGTGACTGGGCCGGACGGGCCGCGCTGGTGGTGGCCGTGCTCGTGAACCTCCTGCTCGCCGCGATCGTCCTGGCGAAAGGAAAGATCTGGACGGGCCTGGTGGGGCTGTTCGTCGTTCCGCTGCTGTGGGTCGGCGCGATCCGGCTCTCCCGGCCCGGCGCGCCCTGGGCTCGCTGGCGGTACGGCAAGCGGCCCCGTCGCATGGCGCGCGCGCTCGAACGCGAACGTCGACTGCGGCGCCCGGTGATCCGCGCCAAGATCTTCGTGCAGGATCTCGTCGCGGGCGCACCGACGCTCGAAACCGTGCGGGGCAGTGTCGAGCACTCGCGCACCGCGACCGAGGCCGAACTGGACCGTCGCGTCAAGCCGGCGCCACCGCCGATTTCATCGATCGATGTTCCGTCTGGCACAATGGACGGGTTGCCCCGTTCGGGCACGCCTACCTGACCTGGGCACGAACCGGTCGAGCCCGCCACACGGCGGTCGCCGCCAGGTTCCTCTGCTCGAGCGAACAAGAGGATGAAAAACCGATGAACACCCTGGACTTTCTGGACGCCAAGTCGCTGCGCGACGACATCCCGGACTTCCGTCCCGGCGACACTCTCGACGTGCACGTCAAGGTCATCGAGGGCAGCAAGGAGCGTGTGCAGGTCTTCAAGGGCGTCGTGATCCGGCGTCAGGGCGGCGGCATCCGCGAGACCTTCACCGTCCGCAAGGTTTCCTTCGGCGTCGGCGTGGAGCGCACCTTCCCGGTCCACAGCCCCAACCTCGCCAAGATCGACGTGCTGACCCGTGGCGACGTCCGTCGCGCGAAGCTCTACTACCTGCGTGAGCTGCGCGGCAAGGCTGCCAAGATCAAGGAGAAGCGCTGATCTTCGGCCGCTGACCAGCCCCTCGGGCTGCTCGGCACGGCTCCCGAGCCACCCGATACAGCATCCGACGACCCGGCCCGGACTTCCGTCCCGGCCGGGTCGTCGTCGTTGTGGGCAGCGGTCTGGCGCTCTCCCGTCCGGTCGACGGTCGTCCTCGGCGGGCCGCCGTGCCGCAGACGCTAGTCTGTCGAGGTGGCAGATTCCCCGCACGATCCGGCTCGACCGGATATGAACCGCAACGATGTTCGAGGTTCGGCTCGGAGCGATCGAGCCGACGGTGCACACCACCGGCGCGAGGACCCCGCAGCGAAGGACACCGCCCCGACGGCGAAGAAGCAGAAGTCGTTCTGGCGTGAACTGCCGATCCTGGTCGTCGTCGCACTGGCCCTGAGCTTCCTGCTGCAGACCTTCGTGGCGCGGGTCTATCTCATCCCCTCGGAGTCGATGGAGCCGACACTGCACGGCTGCCCGGGCTGCACCGGCGACCGCATCGTCGTCGAGAAGGTGGGATACCGCTTCACCGACCCCCGTCCCGGCGACGTCATCGTCTTCGAAGGCCCCGACTCGTGGTCGGCCGGCTACACCTCGACCCGTTCCGACAACGTCGTCGTGCGGGGACTGCAGGAGATCGGTTCGCTCGTCGGCGTCGTGCCGCCGGACGAGAACGACCTCGTCAAGCGCGTGATCGCGACCGGCGGGCAGACGGTGGAATGCTGCGACGACCAGGGCCGCGTCCTCGTCGACGGTGTCCCACTCGACGAGCCGTACGTGACCATGGACTTCCCGTTCACCCCGGGTGTCGTCACCTGCGAGACCGAAGTCCCCTCCGGGCGTTGCTTCGGGCCCGTCACCGTGCCCGAGGGCCACGTCTGGGTGATGGGCGACAACCGCAGTAACTCGGCCGACTCGCGCTACCACGTCGGGGACGAGCACCAGGGCTCTATCCCGCTGGACAATGTCATCGGAAAAGCCCGCTTCATCGTGCTGCCTCCCGGCCGATGGGGCCTCATCGACTCACCGGAGATCCTTCCCTCGTGACTGCTTGGCCACCTCGACCCGTGATCCGTCGCTCCTCCGGACTGCGCACCATGGAGTCCGCGCTCGCGCGGTGCGGTCTCGGTCCGGTCGCGGGGGTCGACGAAGCCGGTCGCGGTGCCTGCGCCGGGCCGCTCGTCGTCGCCGCCTGCGTGCTCGGCGACCGGCCGCACGCGTCGCTCGACCGGCTCGACGATTCGAAGAAGCTCACCGAACGCATCCGCGAGGAGTTGTACTCGGTGATCGTGCGACGCGCCCGGGCGTGGAGCGTGGTGGTGATCCCCGCGGAGGAGGTCGACGCGATCGGCATCCACGTCGCCAACATCGAAGGCATGCGACGCGCGGTGGCAGGTCTGTCGACTCCGCCCGGCTACGTGCTGACCGACGGCTTCCGAGTGCCCGGACTGCCCGCACCGTCGCTGCCCGTGATCGGCGGCGACGCGGCGGCTGCGTGCATCGCGGCGGCCAGCGTGCTCGCGAAGGTCACACGCGATCGCATGATGGTCGACCTCGACGGCGAGCTACCGGAGTACGGTTTCGCAGTACACAAGGGCTACGGCACTCCGACGCACATGGCGGCGTTGGCCGAGCACGGCCCGTCACCGCAGCACCGGCGGTCGTGGGCCAATGTGCGCTCGGTGTGCGGAGTGCCCGCAGTGCGACGTCGGCTGTTCGCCGACGACCTGGTTCGTCGATCGTATGCAGACGACCTGGGGCGTCGATTGTTCACCGACGAGGCGGATGCGGGATGATTGCAGGACACACCAGACTGGGAGGACACCGAGACCGATGAGTGCCGAGGATCTCGAGAAGTACGAAACCGAGATGGAACTCTCGCTGTACAGGGAGTACCGGGACATCGTCGGTCAGTTCGCGTACGTCGTGGAGACCGAACGCCGGTTCTACCTGGCGAACGCGGTGGAATTGCTGCCGCACAACGCCAACGGCGAAGTGTACTTCGAGGTGCGCATGTCCGACGCCTGGGTGTGGGACATGTACCGTCCCGCCCGCTTCGTCAAGCACGTCCGTGTCATCACCTTCAAGGACGTCAACATCGAAGAGCTCGACAAGCCCGAACTGAGACTGCCCGACAAGCTGGGCTGACGCCCTCGGGGATGACCCTGCGCACAGCGGCCGCATCCTAGCCGGGGCGCCGACACCGAGCCGTTCTCCGTGGCTCGTCGCCCGCCGTTGTGCACAGGCACCGCACTCATCCACAGTTTCCCCGATCTTCGTGCTCGGACCCCGATTCCGCGTGCCCCGGTCCTCCACAGTGGGGGCATGCAGGGGACCAATCGGACATCACACAACCGGGATCTGGGCGCGCGAGGCGAGGATCTTGCCGCCGAATACCTCGAGTCGACCGGCATGGTCGTGCTCGAACGGAACTGGCGCAGCCGATACGGCGAACTCGATCTCATCGCACAGGACGGCGCGTCCGTCGTCTTCGTCGAGGTCAAGACCCGCACCGGCACCGGCTACGGCACCCCCGCCGAGGCGGTGACGCCCGCGAAGGCCGAACGGATCCGTCGCCTCGCCGGACAGTGGTTGTCCGAGCAGACGCGCCGCTGGTCGCACATCCGCGTCGATGTGGTCACCGTCCTGCTCGCGCGGGGACACGCCCCGGAGATCACCCATCGCAAGCAGGTCCTCTGATGGCGCTCGGCCGTGCCTGGTCGGTCGCCGTCTCCGGGATCGACGGGCAGGTCGTCGAGATCGAAGCCGACATCGGGCGAGGTCTGCCGGGCGTGACGATGGTCGGGCTGCCCGACACCGCGCTCCAGGAGTCGCGCGACCGGGTGCGCGCCGCCGTGTCGAATTCCGGTGCCAAGTGGCCGGATTCGAAGGTCGTGCTCGCACTGTCGCCGGCCACGCTGCCGAAGGTCGGCAGTGTCTACGATCTCGGACTGGCGTGCGCGGTGCTCGACGCAGCGGATGTCGTGCCGACCGAGGCCGTCTCCCGGACGGTGCTGCTCGGCGAACTCGCGCTCGACGGGCGCGTCAGGCCGGTGCGCGGTGTGCTGCCCGCCGTGCTCACGGCGAAGAAACACGGCTGGTCGCGCGTGGTGGTGCCGACCGCGACGATGACCGAAGCGGCGCTCGTCGACGGCATCGACGTCTACGGCGCCGAGACACTGCGCGAGTTGGTGCTCTGGCTCCAGGGCGACGGTCCGCTCGAACGGCCCGATCCGCGCGCGCTGCCACCGCGGGCGGTGCGCGGCGATCTCAGCGAAGTGGTCGGCCAGCACGAAGCGCGTCGCGCGATCGAGGTCGCTGCGGCCGGCGCGCACCACCTGATGTTGACCGGCCCGCCGGGAATCGGGAAAACAATGCTCGCGCAGCGACTTCCGGGGATCCTGCCGGACCTGGACGAAAGTCACGCCCTCGAGGTGACGGCCATCCATTCGGTGGCGGGCACCCTCACCAGCGACCGGCCGCTCGTGACGGAACCGCCCTTCATCGCGCCCCATCACACGGCGTCGGTGAGTTCGCTGATCGGAGGCGGTACCGGCATGGCCAAACCCGGCGCGGTGAGCCGGGCACACCGTGGCGTGCTGTTCCTCGACGAGGTCGCCGAGATGGGGACGAAGACACTCGAAGCGCTGCGGACGCCGCTCGAGGACGGGGAGGTGCGCATCGCCCGCCGGGACGGTGTCGCGCGATATCCGGCCCGCTTCCAGCTGATCCTCGCCGCCAACCCGTGCCCGTGCGCACCACCACGCGACGCCGACTGCGTGTGCGCGCCGACCGCACGTCGCCGCTATCTGGGGCGTCTGTCGGGCCCGCTCCTCGACCGCGTCGACCTGCGGGTCCGGATGCAAGCCGTCGCGACCAGCGCGTTGATGGGGGAGACCGGCGAGAGCACCGACGACGTACGGGCGCGCGTCGCCCGGGCGAGAGCCGCGGCACGCGAGCGGTGGGCCGAGCACGGCTGGGCCACCAACGCCGAGGTGCCCGGGCCGGCTCTCCGGCAGAAGTTCCGTCTTCCACGTGCTGCGCTCGAACCCGTCGAATGGGCGCTGCGCAAGGGCGCCATCACCGCGCGAGGAGCGGATCGGGCACTGCGGGTCGCGTGGACGCTGAGCGACCTCGACGGTTCCGATTCGCCGACGGCGACGCACGTCGCTGCCGCACTCGACTTCCGGGATCGGGGTGTCGCATGAGCGGGCACGGCGACGAACGGCGCCTGGCCTGGGCCTATCTGTCGACCGTCGCACAGGGTGCGTCGCGTTCGTTGTCGGCGGCAGTGGAAGCGGAGGGTGTACTCGAGGTGGCAGCCGCCATCCGGTCGGGTGCGGGCCTCGACGAACTCACGTCGCGGTACTCGGTGCGGGCACACCTCGATACCGCGGCACGGGATCTCGATCGTTTGGGACGGGCCGGCGGGCGACTGGTCACGCCCGACGACGACGAATGGCCTGCCTGGCAGATGCTCGGCTTCGGCACTCTCGACACCGCGACCGACGCCGAAGGGCCACCCCTCGCGCTGTGGGTGTGGGGGAGCCGGCGGATCGACGACCTCGCCGAACGCGCGATCGGCATCGTCGGGACCCGCGCCGCGAGCGGTTACGGGGAGCACGTCACCGCCGAGATCGCCGGGGATCTCGCCGCCGACGGATGGACGGTCGTGTCCGGCGCGGCCTTCGGCGTCGACGCGGCCGCACACCGCGCGGCGCTCGGGGTGGGTGGCACCACCGTCGCGATCCTGGCCTGCGGTGTCGACCGGGCGTATCCGGCGGCACACGCGACGATGTTGCGGCGGATCTCCGAATCGGGTCTGGTGGTGAGCGAGTATCCCCCGGGCACGACTCCGGCGCGGTACCGGTTCCTCGCCCGCAACCGGCTGATCGCGGGGTTGTCCGCCGGCACGGTCGTCGTCGAGGCGGGCTGGCGCAGCGGGGCGCGCAACACCGCGGCGTGGGCGCGACGACTCGGGCGGCCTGTCATGGCGGTGCCCGGACCGGTGACCTCGGCGGCCTCGCAGGGCTGTCACCGCATGATCAGGGAGGGCGAGGCGCGTCTGGTGGGCGCGGCGCGCGACGTCGTCGAGGAGTGCGGTCCGCTGCTGGCGGGCGGGGACGACGACCTCGACGGCCTGTTCCGCCGCGACCTGGACGGATTGTCGGGCGACATGGCCCTGGTCTACGAGGCGCTTCCGGCGTCGGATGTCTGTGATCCGGCGATGGTGGCCGAGTCCGCGGGGCTGCCGATCGAGCGGGTGCGGGCGGCACTGCCCCTGCTCGAACTCGACGGTCTGGTGGTGGTGACGGACGGAGGGTGGCGGCGGACGTGACGGCGGATCGACGCCCGGGGCGGTCTACCCCCGGTCGGGAGGGGTGCCGAACATGCGGTCGCGCAGGCTGTCGTAGATGGGCGGGACCCGCGTGGAATACGCCACGACGACGGCGCAGATCGTCGCGGCGAGCATCGGGACCGTCACTCCCGTCGCCGCGGTCATCTCCACGACGAGGACGACTCCGGTGATCGGGGCCCGCACCGACGCGCCGAAGAGAGCGGCCATCCCCGCGATGGCCATCGGCACGGCCAGGGACGACCCGATCCCGGGGACGATCGCGGTACAGATCCCGGCGCACAACAGACCCCAGAGAGCGCCCAGTGCGAGGAGCGGCGCGAACAGTCCGCCCGGTGTCCCGGCCGCGTACGACAGCGGGCCGGCGACGAACCGCAGCAGGACGTACCAGGCGACCACCGGCAGTGCGAGCGCACCACCGCTCACCACGTGCTGGACGAGGGAGTCGCCGCCACCGCCGGCCCACGGTGCGACCACGGACAACAACCCGACGAGTCCGCCGATGATTGCAGCCTTCATCACCGGGGAGAGCGACCGGACCGACTCCACCACGCTCAGCGAGCCCAGGACCATCCGGTTGTAGGCCGCGCCGAGCAGTCCGGTGAGCAGACCGAACACCACGAACACGGGCAGCAGGACGATCGACGGGGGAGCGATGGGGTCCACGGCGAAGTCGGGGGTGTCGCCGACGATCGTCCGCGAGCACACCACCGCGGCGGCCACCGACAGGACGACGGGTACGACCGTGCGGAAACGGAAGCTGCCGGTGACCTCCTCGAAGACGAACAGCGCACCGCCGATCGGGGCATTGAACGCGACCGCGAGTCCGGCACCGGACACCGAGGTCTGCAGCAGACGTTCGTGCTCGGGACGCCGGGCGCAGCGTGCGGTCTCGGCGCCCACCGCGGCACCCATGTGCACGATCGGGCCCTCCCGTCCCAGGACGAGACCCGACCCGATCGCCAGGAGCGCCCCGACGAATCTGGAGGGCAGCACCGACAGAGGTGGGGGCTCGGCCTGCCCGCGGTCGACGGCTTCGACGTGCTGGATTCCGCTACCCGAGGCGAGGGGGACCATCCGGACGATCAGCGCTGCGAGCAGAGCGCCAAGGATCGTGATTCCCACCGGCACGAGCCATCCCGGACCGGGAAGTTCGTGCGCCCACTCCGCGGTGTGGATCCGCCATCGCTCGAGCCGTTCCAGGCACCAGCGGAAGGCCCCGCCGACGACGCCGATGACGGCGCCGGCCACGATCGCCAGCACACAGATCGTCGCCAGTTCGCGAGCGGGAACGGTAGGTTCCCGCACGTTCTCGATGTCCACCCGGCGCCCTCCGACCTGCCGCCGACGCGCCGATCCGCCCGGCGGTGCCGGAGACGGTCGCGCGAAGGAGTCGTGACCGTATGTTCACAGACTCCGAGACGTTTCGCGGGGACGCGCGAGGGTGAATTCGGAGGAGGACCGCCTACTCGGCCGAGGTGTCGGCGGTCGGCTCGTCCTCGACGTACCAAGCGCGGTCCTCGCGGTCCCATTTCACGGCACCGCGGTGGGCCTTGCGGAACTCCTTGAGGACGGCGCGGTCGATCGAGGGGTGGCCGTTGTCGTTCACGTAGATCCACTCGGAGCCGAACTTGGCCTCGATCGCGTCGACCATGTCGGTCTGGGTGACCCTGCGTTCGGTGGTGATGATGTCGGTCATCCATGTGGCGATGTCGGCCGCGGTGGTGCTCATGTTCTCGAGCCTAGAGCCTCGCCGATCGTGACCTCCCCGCCGCACCCCGCGACAGAGTACGGTGACGCGAGATAGGTAACCCTAATAGGAGGTTCGGTGGCACGGAAAGGGCCCATGGGGACGACACTCACGGTTCTGCGGACCGAGGCGATCGGCGAGCACTTCGTCCGCGTGGTGCTCGGCGGAGACGGCTTCGGCGAGTTCCAGGCCCGTGCGGAGACCGACAGCTACGTGAAGATCGAGCTGCCCGCGGGGGACGAGACGGTCGTCCGCACCTACACCGTCCGGCGCGTGGACCCGGACGCCGGGGAGATCTGGATCGACTTCGTCGTGCACGGCGACGAGGGTGTCGCGGGGCCGTGGGCTCGCTCGGTGCAACCGGGCACGCAGGTCGTGGTGCGGGGACCCGGCGCGGGATACCGGCCCGATCGCTCCGCCGACTTCCATCTGCTCGCCGGCGACGAGACCGCGATCCCTGCGATCGCGACTGCGCTCGAGGACCTGCCCGCCGACGCGCGGGGCGCGGTCTTCCTGGAGGTCATCGGTCCAGGCGACGAACTGAAACTCGACGCGCCGGCGGGTGTGGACATCACGTGGCTCCATCGCGGTGTCGCGGCCGGTGACGCCGGTGCCGACCTGATCGACGGCAACTCGCCGCTCGTCGCAGCGGTGAAGGCCCTGCCCTGGCCGGGCGGCGACGTGCAGGTCTTCGTGCACGGTGAGGCCGAGGCCGTCATGAAGCACATCCGGCCGTACCTGCGGAAGGAACGGGCCGTACCGCCGGCACGCGCGTCGATCTCGGGTTACTGGCGTCGCGGACGCACCGAGGAGGGCTTCCGCGTATGGAAGAGCGAACTGGCGGCCGTCGAGAGCAACTGACGGCGGCGGTTCGCGTCAGCTCGAGGACTCGCGCGCCGGCACCGCGGCCGAGTCACGCGCCAGCACCGCAGCGGAGGTAAGCGCGAGTCCCGAGCACACGACGATGGCGACGGCCATCGGGATACCTGTGCCTTCGCCGCCGAGCCCGACGAGGGGGGAGACCACGGCGGCGAGACCGAACTGGGAGGCGCCGATCACGGCGGAGCCCGTACCGGCCGCCTTCGGGACCTGCGACTGGGCCAGCGCGGTGGCGTTGCCCAGCGTCAGGCCCATCATGCTGATCGCGACGAACAGCAGCGGCAGGATCAGCGCCGCGACGTAGCCGACGACGACCATCGTCAGCAACAGCAGGGCGCCCGCCGTGAACATGGTGGTCACACCGAAGAGCAGCAGTGTCCGCACCTCGAACCGGCCGATGAGGCGGGTGTTGACGGCATTGGCCAGCACGAGACCGGCCGAGTTCACGGCGAACACCATCGAGAACTGGCCGGGGCTCAGACCGAGGATGTTCTGGGTGACGAACGGCGAGGCCGAGATGTACGAGAACATGGCGCCGAAGCCCAGGGCCATCGCGGCGGCGTAACCGACGAAGCGTCGCTGCCGGAGGACGTACCCGAAGTTGCCGGCCATCGTCTTCAGACCGCCGCCGTGCCGCTCCTCCGGCGGCAGGGTCTCCGGGACGAACGCGAAGGCGCCGACGGCCATCAGGACGGCCAGGCCCGTGAGCACCCAGAAGATGCCGCGCCATCCGATCGGTCCAAGCAGCACACCACCGAGCAGAGGAGCGGCGACGGGCGCGATGCCACCGATGATCATCATCAGGCTGAACAGCTTGGCGGCCTGATTGCCTCGCGCCCGGTCGGCGATGACCGCCCGGGCGAGGACGATGCCGGTGCCGCCGCTGAAGCCCTGGACCAGACGCGCAGCGATCAGGATCTCGACGGTGGGTGCCATCGCGCAGATCGCGCTGCTCACCGCCAGGACGATCGTGCCGGCGAGGATCAGCCGTCGACGGCCCCAGCCGTCCGACAGGGGACCCACGAGCAGCTGGCCGAGTCCGAGACCCGCCATGAACGTCGTGAGTGTGAGCTGGACGCCGACGGTCGAACTGCCCAGGCTCTCCGCCATGACGGGAAGTCCCGGGAGGTACATGTCCGTGGCGAGCGGCGCGATCGCCGACAGCAACGCCAGGGCGCACAACATCGGTACCGGGATCGTTTTGTTCACGAAAGCACCTTAGTCGGCGCGGGCCGTTGCACCCGAGGCGGTCGTGCCGCACGGTAGACCCATGCGAGGCAAGGAATCCGACATGCTCCCCGCGACGCTGGACGTGCACCTCGAGGACTTCGTCGACCACCTCCGCCTCGAAGGCAACCGCTCGGAACACACGATCCGCGCCTATCGCGCCGACATCCGTTCGCTGTTGCAGCACCTCGCCGACCGGAATCCCGATGCGCGCATCACCGACCTCGACCTCGATCTGCTGCGATCCTGGCTCGCCGGGATGGTGGCGGCGGGAGCGGCCCGCACCACGCTCGCGCGGCGCACCTCGTCGGCACGCGTCTTCACGGCATGGCTCGTACGCACCCGCCGACTCGACGCCGATCCGGCGACGCGTCTGGTCTCGCCACGTCCGCACCGCTCCCTGCCCGCCGTGCTCCGCGACGACCAGGCACTGGAGATCATGGAGGCCGCGAAATCCGGTGCGCGTGAACTCGATCCCGTCGCACTGCGTGACCGGGTGATCGTCGAGCTGCTCTATGCCACCGGAATCCGGGTCGGTGAGCTGTGCGCGGTCGACATCGACGAGGTCGACGCCGAGCGGCGGGTCGTCCGGGTTCTCGGCAAGGGCGACAAGGAACGGATCGTTCCCTACGGAGGTCCCGCGGCAGAGGCGCTCGACGCGTGGCTGCGTCACGGACGCCCGCATCTCGCACGACCGTCGTCGGGTGCGGCGCTGCTGCTGGGCAAGCGTGGTGGCCGGATCGATCAGCGGCAGGTCCGGTCTGTGGTGCACGACGCCGTCTCGTCGGTGCCGGGCGCACCCGACCTCGCACCGCACGGCCTGCGGCACAGTGCTGCGACGCACCTGCTCGAAGGGGGAGCGGACCTGCGCGTGGTCCAGGAGGTGCTGGGCCATTCGAGTCTGGCCACCACGCAGCTCTACACCCACGTGTCGGTGGCGCGTCTGCGCGCCGCGCACGATCAGGCTCATCCCCGCGCCTGATCGGCCTGCCCGAGAAGCCGTCCCGGTTTGATAGCGTGCGCCGGCACCATCGAATCGGGGGAACAGATGAGACGCAACGAACCGGGTCCTGCCGTGCCCGCCTGGCTGCAGGACCCACCGGAATCCGGAACCGACCACGCGCGCCGCGGCCTCCGCCGCGCGGCCAGAGTCGCCGAGGCGCTCGGCTCCTCCACTTCGCCTGGCGACGGTGCGATTCCGCCCACTGCCTCCGCTCCGATCGAGATGACGGCCTCCGTGCCTCTCGGCATGGCGTTGCGGCCCCGGATCAGCGCAGACGACCCGGAGCCGGAGGCGTCCGAACCGCTCGTCGCGCACAAACCGGCGCGACCCGAGAATCCGGTGCTCCCATCGTCGGAGCCCGAGGCGGCGGTCTCGGCAGCGACCGATGCGGTGGTTCCGGAAGCCGTGACCGAACCCGAGCCTGAGCCCGTCTTCTCGGAAGCGGCACCCGAAGCCATGGAGACGCAGCCCGACACTGTGGCACCTGCACCTGCACCTGCACCTGAGGTGTCGGGCCCGGAAACTACGGAGGTCGCTCTTGGACCGGTCGAACCCGAGGTCTCGGGCCCGCTACCGGCGCGAACGGACGCTCCGGTCGACGACCTGCAACACGAGGCCCAGCGGTTCGACCATCAGCCGTCGAATGTCGACCTCGCGTCGGGAGTGCTCGTCCGCAGGTCACGACGTTCCACGCGGCGGTGGCGGGAGCGGGTCGACCGGCTGACCGGCGGCAGGCTCGACGGAGGAGGCAGTGAGCGCCGCGAGGAGCTCGTCGCCCGGATCCGCCAGCCGATCCCGGGCGACTACCGGATCGCGGTGCTGTCGCTGAAGGGTGGGGTGGGAAAGACCACCACGACCGTCGGGCTCGGGTCGACGTTCGCGTCGCTGCGCGGCGACTGCGTCATCGCCGTCGACGCGAATCCGGACTTCGGCACCCTCGGGCAGAGAATTCCGCAGCAGACCACCTCGACGGTGCGGGACCTGCTCGCGAACGCGTCGAACATCCGCCGGTACTCGGACGTGCGTGCCCACACCTCCCAGGCGCCGAGCCGGCTCGAAGTGCTCGCGAGCGAACGCGATCCCGCTGCCTCCCAAGCGTTCAGCGAGGAGGACTACCGCCGCGTCGTCGGCATTCTGCAGGTCTACTACAACGTGATCCTCACCGACTGCGGGACCGGGATCATGCAATCGGTTATGCGGGGCGTGCTGGACCTGGCGAACACCCTCGTCCTCGTCGCCTCACCTGCGGTCGACGCGGCCCGCAGTGCGGCGGCGACCCTCGACTGGCTGCAGGCGCACGGCTACTCCGACCTGGTCGAACGCACGGTCGTGGTGATCAGCTCGCCGCGCCCGGGTGCGGCGAGCATCGACATGGACGCGCTGACCGCGCATTTCCTCGCGCGGTGCCGGGCGGTGAAGGTGCTGCCCTTCGACGAGCATCTCGCCGAGGGAGCCGAGATCGATCTCGAACGCCTCCGCCCCGCGACACGCACGGCGTTCGTCGAACTCGCCGCGATGGTCGCCGACGACTTCCCTGCACTGTCGGGTCGACACGCGGGGCGCTAGTCGGGTCGACACGCGGGGCGCTAGTCGGGTCGACACGCGAGGCGCTAGTCGGGTCGACACGCGGGGCGCTAGTCGGGTCGACACGCCGTGCGCCAGGCGGGGCGCACGGGCCCCGGGACGTCTCATACCGGCAGCAGGCGGATCACCGGGCGCTCGACGAGGGGCAGCGGGTCGAGATAGTCGTCGCGGCCGCGTCGGAGTCCCCAGTGCAGGCATGCGGGGGAGGCGCAGCCATCGTGACCGGCGACGACGGTGCCGATGGGATCGCCCCTCGTCACCCGGCGACCCGCGGCGACCGCCGCCTCCACCGGCTCGTAGGTGGTGCGCAGCCCGCCCTCGTGATCGACGGAGACCACAGGCTTCCCGGCCACGACACCGGCGAACGCGACGACGCCGTCACCGGCGGCCACGACGGTCTGCCCCACGTGTGCGTCGAGGTCGACACCGCGGTGACCGGGGAGCCAGTTCTGCTCGGGCGGGTCGAACTGCCGGCTCACGACCGGACGGGGATCGAGCGGCCACACGAACCGTCCGGCGTCGGCCGATCCGGGTCCCGGCGCAGCGGTGAGCACGACGACCGCGGCGATCACGACGGCGAGCGACCGGAGGGGAGCGGTGAGGAGCATGCCCGCCAGCCTCGTGAATCGGAGTCGCTGCGCACCAGGGGGGCGACGCGATCTGTGGACAACTCCGGATCCGTCCACAGGTCCGGTGACTCCCGGTTAGGGATCCGCGCCTGCTCCGCGTACACTTGTCGGGCGGTCTGTATACGCAGATCGACTTCGCGCGTCCGCGCATCGATGCCGACCCGTTTCTCCGGGCCGCATCGGAAATGGCCGTCGGCCGGTCCCGCAAGGGTTCGACGGGCATGTGGGCGCCAGGGCGGGGATCGGAAGATCCACCGCGGAAACCGACACGAAAGAGAGAAACAGGCATGCCTGTTGTGACTATGCGGCAGCTGCTCGACAGCGGCGCCCACTTCGGACACCAGACCCGTCGCTGGAACCCGAAGATGAAGCGGTTCATCTTCACCGACCGCAACGGCATCTACATCATCGACCTGCAGCAGACCCTGACGTACATCGACAAGGCGTACGAGTTCGTCAAGGAGACCGTCGCTCACGGTGGAACCGTGCTGTTCGTCGGCACCAAGAAGCAGGCTCAGGAATCCATCGCCGAAGAGGCCACCCGCGTGGGCATGCCCTACGTGAACCAGCGCTGGCTCGGCGGCATGCTCACCAACTTCTCGACCGTTCACAAGCGCCTGCAGCGCCTGAAGGAGCTCGAGTCGATGGAGCAGACCGGCGGCTTCGAGGGACGCACCAAGAAGGAAATCCTCATGCTCACGCGTGAGAAGAACAAGCTGGAGCGCACCCTCGGCGGCATCCGCGACATGGCGAAGGTTCCGTCGGCGATCTGGGTCGTCGACACCAACAAGGAGCACATCGCCGTCGGTGAGGCCCGCAAGCTGAACATCCCGGTCATCGCCATCCTCGACACCAACTGCGATCCGGACCTCGTCGACTACCCGATCCCGGGCAACGACGACGCGATCCGTTCCGCGGCGTTGCTGACCAAGGTCGTCGCTTCCGCCGTCGCCGAGGGCCTGCAGGCGCGCGCCGGCAAGAGCAGCGACGCGGAGGCCAAGCCCGAGGCCGGTGCCGAGCCTCTCGCCGAGTGGGAGCAGGAGCTGCTCGCGCAGGCCACCCCCGCCGCCGACGCCGAGGCGCCCGCAGCGGACGTAGCCCCCGCAGCAGACGCGGCCCCCGAGGCCTGATTCGTTGCCCGGCCCCGACCTTCCGATCGAGAGATCCTGGTCGGGGCCGTCGCATCGCGGCCCGAGCTCATCCGCGCGACAGGGCCGCCCCCAGAGACTTTTCCACCACAGACACAGGAGGCTCGCTTCCATGGCGAACTACACCGCCGCCGACGTCAAGCGTCTCCGTGAGCTCACCGGCTCCGGAATGCTGGACTGCAAGAACGCTCTCGCCGACAACGACGGCGACTTCGACAAGGCCGTCGAGCAGCTGCGCATCAAGGGTGCCAAGGACGTGGGCAAGCGCGCCGAGCGCTCCACCGCCGAAGGCCTCGTCGTCGCCAAGGACGGCGTTCTCGTCGAGCTGAACTCCGAGACCGACTTCGTCGCCAAGAACGACGAGTTCCAGGCTCTCGCCGACAAGGTCGTCACCGCTGCCGCACAGGCCCGCGCGAACGACGTCGAGGCGCTCAAGGCCGTCGAGGCCGACGGCAAGACCGTCGACGCCCTCGTCCAGGAGCTGTCCGCGAAGATCGGCGAGAAGCTCGAGCTGCGTCGCGTTGCCGCTTTCGACGGTCAGACCGCCGTCTACCTGCACAAGCGTGCTTCCGACCTGCCGCCGTCCGTCGGCGTGCTCGTCGAGTACACCGGTGAGGGCGACGCTGCTGCAGAGGCCGCTCGCGCTGCCGCCATGCAGATCGCCGCTCTGAAGGCCAAGTACGTCACCCGTGACGAGGTTCCCGAGGACATCGTCGCCAACGAGCGTCGTATCGCCGAGGAGACCGCCAAGGCCGAGGGCAAGCCGGAGCAGGCTCTGCCGAAGATCGTCGAAGGCCGCGTCAACGGCTACTTCAAGGATGTCGTCCTGCTCGAGCAGGCGTCCGTGACGGACTCGAAGAAGACCGTCAAGGCGATCCTCGACGAGGCCGGCGCGAACGTCGTCCGCTTCGTGCGTTTCGAGGTCGGCGCCAGCTAGTTCTTCCACTCCACGACCCCGTCGGTGCTGCTACCGGCGGGGTCGAGGTGTGTCGGGCCACGCCGCCTCGGGGCCCGGAGGCGCCCGCGCGTGCTGCGCGGTGACAGGTGTGGCGTGTCTATCCGCCCGATCTCGGTTCCCGCGAGCGGATGAGGCAGGATGATAAGGGCCGATTCATGCGCAACCAGAGGAGAGTCATGTCCGACCACGCCCACGATCGGCCCGGATTCGGCCGGGTACTGCTCAAGCTCGGCGGCGAGATGTTCGGCGGCGGCAAGGTCGGACTCGACCCGGACGTGGTGACGACGGTGGCCCAGCAGATCGCGGAGGTCGTGCGCGGTGGCGCCGAGGTCGCGGTCGTGATCGGTGGCGGCAACTTCTTCCGCGGCGCCGAACTCCAGCAGCGCGGTCTCGAACGCGCGCGATCCGACTACATGGGCATGCTCGGCACGGTCATGAACTCCCTTGCGCTGCAGGACTTCCTGGAAAAGGAAGGCATCGACACCCGCGTCCAGACCGCCATCACGATGGGGCAGGTCGCCGAGCCCTACCTGCCGCTGCGTGCGCGCCGCCACCTCGAGAAGGGGCGTGTGGTCATCTTCGGTGCCGGCATGGGCATGCCGTACTTCTCCACCGACACCACCGCCGCTCAGCGCGCACTCGAGATCGGCGCCGAGGTCGTCCTCATGGCGAAGGCCGTGGACGGTGTCTATTCCGACGATCCCCGCACGAACCCGGATGCGGTGCTGTTCGAGGAGATCACCCATCGCGAGGTCATCGAACAGGGCCTCAAGGTCGCCGACGCGACCGCCTTCAGCCTGTGCATGGACAACGCCATGCCGATCATGGTCTTCAATCTGCTGACCAAGGGCAATATCGCCCGAGCCATCGCCGGTGAGAAGATCGGAACACTCGTACGGTCATGAACGGACAACGGAACATGGAGGAACTGCCGTGATCGATGAAGCCCTCTTCGAAGCAGAAGAGAAGATGGAGAAGGCCGTCACGGTGGCCCGGGACGATCTGGGTGGCATCCGGACCGGTCGCGCGAACCCGGGCATGTTCAACCGCATCGTCGTCGACTACTACGGGGCTCCCACGCCGATCACGCAGATCGCCAGCATCAATGTTCCCGAGGCGCGCATGGTCATCGTCAAGCCGTACGAGGCCTCGCAGCTGAACGCGATCGAGACCGCGATCCGCAACTCCGATCTCGGTGTCAATCCCACCAACGACGGCAACATCATCCGCATCTCGGTCCCGCAGCTCACCGAGGAGCGTCGCCGCGAACTCGTCAAGCAGGCAAAGGCCAAGGGCGAGGACGCCAAGGTCGCCGTGCGCAACGTCCGCCGCAAGGCGATGGAGGAACTCGGCCGCATCCAGAAGGAGGGCGAGGCCGGCGAGGACGATGTGAACCGCGCCGAGAAGGAACTCGACAAGACGACCGCCAAGTACGTCGGTCAGATCGACGAGTTGATCAAGCACAAGGAAGCCGAACTGATGGAGGTCTGACAGTGGGTCGAGCCGACGGGTCCTCCGACCCGCAGCTTCCACTCGGTGCCGGAGCCGACTCCGGTGCCACCCCTGCAGACCCGGCACCGGCCCCCGACCCTGCGTCGGAGCCGGTGAAGAAACCCTCACGGGCGGGACGCGACCTGCCGGCCGCCTTCGCGGTCGGCGGGGGTCTGGGTGCGCTCGTCATCGGGATCCTGCTGTTCGCCCCGAAGGCGTGGCTCGCCGTTGTCGCGATCGCCATCGGCATCGCGACCTGGGAGGTCACCAAGCGTCTGCGTGAAGCCGACGTGCTCGTCCCCAGACTGCCGCTGCTGGCCGGTGGTCAGGCGATGATCTGGCTCGGGTGGCCGTACGGCACAACGGGTGTGCTGGGCGCGTTCGCGGGCACGGTCGTCGTGACGATGCTGTGGCGCCTGTTCGACCACGGTCTCGTCGCGCAGCCACGCAACTACCTGCGCGATACCGCTGTCGCGGTCTTCGTCGCCGCCTGGTTGCCGCTGCTGGCGTCGTTCGCGACCCTCATGGTCCTCGAGGATCAGGGCGCGCAGCGCGTGTTCTGCCTGATGCTCGTGTGCGTGGCGTCGGACATCGGTGGCTACGCAGCGGGCGTGCTCTTCGGTAAGCACCCGATGGTGCCGGCGATCAGCCCGAAGAAGTCCTGGGAGGGATTCGGCGGGTCGCTCGTGGCGTGCGTCGCCGTCGGCGTCCTCACGGTCATGCTTCTGCTCGACGGCCCGTGGTGGGTCGGTGTGATCCTCGGTGCGGTGCTCGTGTTCACGGCGACGGCCGGAGATCTGATCGAGTCGCAGGTCAAACGCGACCTCGGTATCAAGGACATGGGCACCTTGCTGCCCGGTCACGGCGGCATCATGGACCGGCTCGACTCGATCCTGCCGTCGGCCTTCGTCACCTGGCTGATCCTCACGGCCTTCGTGTAGTCGGCCGATGGTGCGTCCGTCGAAGCTTCGTGCGCCGAAGTCGGGAAGTGGTGTGATCGCCAGCCCCAACATCTGGCACTGGCCCGAGGTGTACGAGGAGGAGAACCGCGCGCAGGACCCCCGCGGCGCCGTGTACGCGGCGCTGCGGGAGGCCGCGGACTGGATCGGCCGCCACGTCGTCGACGTCGGGTGCGGTTCGGGTTTCCACCTTCCGATGTTCGCGTCCGACGCACGCACGGTGACCGGAATTGAGCCGCACCCGCCGCTGGTCGCCGCGGCCCGCACCCGCGTGAAAGGTCTTCCGTCGGTCACCGTGACGGAAGGCTCCGCCGCGGACATGCCGCTGCCTGACGCCTCGGTCGATCTCGTCCACGCCCGCACCGCCTACTTCTTCGGCCCCGGGTGCGGCGCCGGAATCCTCGAGGCCATGCGGGTGCTGCGTCCCGGCGGGGCGCTCGCCGTCGTCGACCTCGACGCCACCGCCCATCCCTACGGCGACTGGATGCGCGACGACCTCCCGCACTACGACCCGGCCGCGGTCGAGGCGTTCTTCGAGGCGCAGGGATTCGATCTGCGCCGCATCGACACGCTGTGGGAGTTCCCGGACCGCGCGACCCTCGAGCGGGTGCTCGGCATCGAGTTCGCACCCCGCGTCGCGACCCGGGCGATCCGGGAGACACCCGGCACGACGCTCACCGTCCGCTACCGGCTGCACGTGCGCCGCAGACCCATCGGCCTGGAACTGAGCTGAGACCGGTCAGCGCTACCGGCCGATACCGAACATCCGCGCCAGCTCGGTGATCTTCTTCGCCTTCGCGAGGTTCGGGAGGTCGCTGCCGTCGCGGACGTTGCGCCCGTCCTCACCGAGCTTGTCGATGATGCCTTCCGCCCAGTCCACGTCCGTGCTGTTCGGGCTCAGAGCCACGTTCGCGTACGACGCGCGTTCGCCGGTCATGCACAACTTGCCGGTCATCCCCATCGAGCGCGTCAGCTCGGCCTCACGTTCGAGGACCTCGGGGTCGTCGCTGAGTGTGGGTCCGTCGATGGGTCCCGGCAGGCGCGCGGCGCGGCTTGTGATGACCAACCGGGATCTCGCGTATGCCATCGCCATCGGGCTGTCGCTCATGCCGGTGTCGCGCCGGAAGTCGCCGCTGCCGAAGACCAGGCGGAAGGTGCCCTCCGCGCGGGCGATCTCGGGAGCCGCCTCGAGACCCATCGCCGACTCGATCAACACGAGGATGCGCGTGCCCTCCGGCAGCAGGTCGGCGGTGGCCTCGACCTGGTGACCGCTCTCCGCCTTCGCGAGCATGACGCCCTGCAGGCCCGATAGGCCGGCGAGCGCGGCGAGATCGTCGGCCCAGAACGACGTGGTGGCGTCGTTGACCCGCACCCAGGCCTTCCCACCCTCGCGCAGCCACGCCACGATGCCGTCGCGAGCGGCGGGTTTGGCCGCGGCGGGTACGGCATCCTCGAGGTCGAGCACCACCGCATCGGCGGGCGAGTCGGCGGCGGCGTCGAAGAGATCGGGGGAGCGGCCCGGAACGAGCAACCACGAGCGTGCGACTTCGGGAGCGACGAGACCGGTCATGATGTCCATGCTCCCGTATTCCCCCTCCGCGCCCGGGTGACTCGGCGTGAGGGAGACCGAGCGGTGACACCGGCACAGGAATGGGGGCGAGTATCACAGCGACACCGCGACCCATCCGTCCCGGATCATGGGACAATGGGTGATTATGGCTTCTTCTCTGCCCCTGGTCTTCGATGCGCCCAAGCGTGGTCTGCCGCCGCGCCATCTTGCCGACCTCGACGCAGATCAGCGTCGTGATGCGGTGCGCGAACTGGGGCTTCCGGCCTTTCGTGCCGACCAGCTCGCCCGCCAGTACTACGGACGGCTCGAGGCGGATCCGGCGAAGATGACCGATCTTCCCGCCGCCGTCCGCGACAAGGTGGGGGAGTCGCTGTTCCCGCCTCTGCTCAGCGCGGTCAAGCACATCGCGTGCGACGGAGGCGAGACTCGCAAGACCCTGTGGCGCGCCCACGACGGCACCCTTCTCGAGAGCGTCCTCATGCGCTATCCCGACCGCGCCACGCTGTGCATCTCCAGCCAGGCCGGATGCGGCATGGCATGCCCGTTCTGCGCGACAGGCCAGGGCGGCCTCGACCGGAACCTGTCGACGGCCGAGATCGTCGACCAGGTGCGCGCGGCTGCCGCTGCCCTGCGCGACGGTGACGTCGCCGGCGGACCGGGACGGCTGTCGAACGTCGTGTTCATGGGCATGGGGGAGCCGCTCGCGAACTACAAGCGCGTGGTCGCGGCGGTGCGGCGCATCACCTCACCCGCTCCCGAAGGCCTCGGTCTGTCGCAGCGTTCGGTCACCGTCTCCACCGTGGGACTCGCACCGGCCATCCGGCGCCTCGCCGACGAAGGTCTGAGCGTCACCCTCGCGGTGTCGCTGCACACCCCGGACGACGAACTGCGCGACACCCTCGTCCCCGTCAACAACAGGTGGTCGGTCGCCGAGGTTCTCGAGGCGGCGCGATACTACGCCGACAAGACCGGCCGGCGCGTCTCGATCGAGTACGCCCTCATCCGCGACGTCAACGACCAGCCGTGGCGCGCCGACATGCTCGGCAAGAAGCTCCACAAGGCTCTCGGGTCGCTCGTGCACGTGAACCTCATCCCGCTCAACCCCACCCCGGGTAGTGAGTGGGACGCCAGTCCGAAGGACGTCGAACGTGAGTTCGTGCGGCGCGTGCAGGCCCAGGGCGTGTCGTGCACCGTGCGCGACACGCGTGGCCAGGAGATCGCGGCAGCCTGCGGGCAGCTCGCCGCCGAAGGCTGAGGCGGCACCGAAGACACGACAGGGCCCGTCCGGAGAATTCCGGACGGGCCCCGAACGTTCGTGGAACTAGCGCAGACGGCGCCGGCGCACCGCGTCGCGCGCGACGATGAACACGAGCAGGGCCGCCGAGCCGATCAGGTACAGGCTCTCCACGTGGCCTTCGTGGTTGCCGATCAGCATCAGCAGCAGGAACACCGCCACGATCAGGGCCATGACGCGGAAGAACCTGGGGGCTTCCCCGCTCCAACCCCACTCGGCGGACGGCACTTCCGCCGCCACATCACCACGAGTGGACTGCAACTCGGTACCGGCCACGGTTTCCTCCTGCTCACCAGATGCTGCTGTTGCTGCTTATCGTGACATACGACCCCGCGTCGTACGAAGCGGGGCATGCGTGCGGTGCGTTCCGACGGGTGGAAGCCGGGCGGTTCAGGAACCGTTCAGGTGCGTGGGGAACAATGCTCGCGTGGCCGAGACTCGATCTTCTTCCCGCACCCGGGTGCTCCTGCTGGGCAGTACCGGTTCCATCGGTACCCAGGCACTCGACGTGATCGCCGCCAATCCCGACGACTTCGAAGTCGTCGGTCTCGCCGCGGGCGGAGGCAAGACGGACCTACTCGCCGAACAGATCCGCGCGACCGGCGTCCGCGAGGTCGCCGTGGCCGACCCTGACGCTGCCGCACGTCTCGACCTGCCGGTCCGGAGCGGCCCGACCGCCGTCACCGAACTCGTGCGTGAGGTCGGCGCGGACGTCGTGCTCAATGCCCTGGTCGGTTCCCTCGGTCTCGAACCAACCCTCGCGGCGCTCGACACCGGTGCACGACTCGCGTTGGCGAACAAGGAATCGCTGGTCGCGGGCGGCTCGCTCGTGACGAAGGCGGCGGCGCCGAGCCAGATCGTGCCCGTCGACTCGGAGCACTCCGCGCTCGCGCAGTGCCTGCGCGGCGGCACCGGCGGCGAGGTGGCGCGTCTCGTGCTCACCGCCTCGGGCGGTCCGTTCCGCGGCTGGACCGCCGATCGCCTCGAATCGGTGACGCCCGAACAGGCCGGCGCCCACCCCACCTGGTCGATGGGGCCGATGAACACCCTCAACTCGGCGACCCTCGTCAACAAGGGACTCGAACTCATCGAGACCCACCTGCTCTTCGGTGTGGACTACGACCGGATCGACGTGACGGTGCACCCGCAGTCGATCGTGCACTCGATGGTCACCTTCGTCGACGGATCGACCCTTGCCCAGGCATCGCCGCCGTCGATGAAGCTGCCGATCGCGCTGGCCCTCGGCTGGCCGCACCGCGTCCCGCACGCCGCCCCGGCACTCGACTTCTCGACTGCGTCCACCTGGGAGTTCGAACCCCTCGACGACGACGTCTTCCCCGCCGTGCGGCTCGCGCGCCAAGCGGGCGTGGGCGGCGGATGCCTCACCGCCGTCTACAACGCGGCCAACGAGGTCGCCGCCGAGGCCTTCCTCGCGGGGACGCTGTCGTTTCCGCGGATCGTGCAGACCGTCGAGGCCGTGCTGAACGACGCACACGAGTGGTCCGCCGAACCCAGTACCGTGGACGACGTGCTCGCCGCCGACGGCTGGGCCCGCGACCGGGCGCGCACACTCGTATAGGAGGATCGGCCACTCATGATGTTCGTACTGGGCGTGGTGGTGTTCGCCCTCGGCATCGCCGTCTCCATCGCCCTGCACGAGGCCGGCCACATGTGGACGGCGCAGAAGCTGGGCATGAAGGTCCGGCGCTATTACATCGGGTTCGGTCCCCGTGTGTTCGCCTTCCGCCGCGGGGAGACCGAATACGGTCTCAAAGCGGTTCCGGCCGGCGGGTTCTGCGACATCGCCGGCATGACGGCCCTGGACGAACTCGCGCCCGACGAGGTCGAGCGCGCGATGTACAAGCAGAAGACGTGGAAGCGTCTCGTCGTGATGTCGGGTGGCATCGCGATGAACTTCCTGCTCGGCATCGTGCTCATCTACGGCCTCGCTGCCAGCGCGGGACTGCCCAACACCGACAACCGCGCGGTGGTCGGCACCGTCGGCTGTGCCGCGCCGACCCAGGACGGGCCGCCCGACTACACCCCGGCCGACTGCTCGGGTCCCGGCCCGGCCGAGCAGGCCGGCATCGAACCGGGCGACGTGATCGTCGCCGTGGACGGGCAGTCCGTCGAGACCTTCGGCGACCTCGTCCGGGCCACGCAGCCCCTGTCGGGCACCGTACCGTTCACCGTCGAGCGTGGTGACGAGACCCTCACCGTGCCCGTCACGGTCCAGCAGGTCCAGCGCTGGGTCTACGAGAGCGAGTCGCTCGACGCCGAACCCGTCTCCCGCACCGTCGGTGCGATCGGGGTCGGGGGAGAGCCGGGCATCATCGAGTACACGCCGCTCTCGGCGATCCCCGCGACCTTCGACTTCACCGGTTACCTGGCGGTCCGCACGGCCGAGGCCCTCGTGAGCCTGCCGAGTAAGGTCGCCGACCTGTGGACGGCCGTCACCGGGGGAGAGCGCGCGGTCGACACCCCGGTCAGTGTCGTGGGCGCCAGTGTCATCGGCGGCCAGTTCGCCGAGCGCGGCATCTGGGAGTCGTTCGTGTTGTTGCTCGCTCAGCTGAACTTCTTCCTCGGTGCGTTCAACCTCCTCCCGCTGCTGCCGCTCGACGGTGGGCACATGGCCGTCGCGATCTACGAGAAGGCCCGCAACTGGCTGCGCGGCCTGCGCGGACTGCCGGTCGGCCCTCCCGTGGACTACATGAAACTGCTGCCGCTGACCTATGTGGCGGTGGTCATCGGTGGCGCCTACATGGTGCTCACCCTTACAGCAGACATCGTCAACCCCATCAAGCTGTTCTGATCTGCGCCGGTAGACTTGCCGAGTAGCGACGAAAGAAGGCGAACTGTGACCAGCCCCGTCGGATTGGGCATGCCCGAAATTCCTGCGGTCCTCGCACCCCGACGCAAGACCCGCCAGCTCATGGTCGGAAATGTCGGCGTCGGCAGCGATCATCCGGTGTCCGTGCAGTCGATGACCACCACGAAGACGCACGACGTGAACGCCACCCTCCAGCAGATCGCGGAGCTCACGGCGTCCGGCTGCGACATCGTGCGTGTCGCGTGCCCGCGTCAGGAGGACGCCGACGCACTCCCGATCATCGCGAAGAAGAGCAAGATCCCGGTGATCGCCGACATCCACTTCCAGCCGCGGTACATCTTCGCCGCGATCGACGCCGGTTGCGCGGCCGTGCGCGTCAATCCCGGCAACATCAAGGAGTTCGACGGTCGCGTCAAGGAGGTCGCCAAGGCGGCCGGAGACGCCGGGATCCCCATCCGGATCGGCGTCAACGCCGGCTCCCTCGACCCCCGGCTCCTCGCCAAGTACGGCAAGGCCACCCCGGAAGCGCTCGTCGAGTCGGCGTTGTGGGAGGCGAGCCTGTTCGAGGAACACGGCTTCGGCGACATCAAGATCTCCGTCAAGCACAACGACCCCGTCGTGATGGTCGAGGCCTACCGGCAGCTCGCCGCGCAGTGCGACTACCCGCTGCACCTCGGTGTGACCGAGGCCGGCCCCGCCTTCCAGGGCACCATCAAGTCGGCCGTCGCCTTCGGTGCGCTGCTGAGCGAGGGCATCGGCGACACCATCCGCGTGTCCCTGTCGGCGCCGCCCGCCGAGGAGATCAAGGTCGGTACGCAGATCCTGCAGTCGCTGAACCTGCGTCCCCGCAAACTCGAGATCGTCTCGTGCCCGTCCTGCGGGCGTGCCCAGGTGGACGTCTACTCCCTCGCCAACGAGGTCACCGCCGGACTCGAGGGCATGGAGGTGCCGCTGCGGGTCGCGGTGATGGGTTGCGTCGTCAACGGACCCGGTGAGGCTCGTGAGGCGGACCTCGGTGTGGCCTCCGGAAACGGAAAGGGCCAGATCTTCGTCAAGGGCAAGGTCATCAAGACCGTGCCCGAGGCGCAGATCGTCGAGACCCTCATCGAGGAAGCGATGCGCATCGCCGACGAGATGGACGGCAACGACTCGGGCGGCGGCCCCGTGGTGTCGGTCGGCTGATACGGGTGGGGCGCACGGGACGGCGTTCTCTCACTTTCGAGGACTCAGGTTTCCACGCCGCCGTCCGGCATGGCACTCTGATCTCGTATCGGCTTCTCGACGGGTGGTGAGCGAGTGCTCAAGCTTCTGGGCGTCCGGTCGTTGGGCGGACGTGACACCGCCGCGGTGCTCCGGGTGCTCTCCCGCGACCCCGTGGCCGCGTGCATGGTGGCCGGCCGCGTCGAGGAGTACGGACTCGACGGGCGTGCCGTCGGCGGCGAGATGTGGAGCCGCGGAGGCCCCGAGACCTCGCTGTGCTTCTCCGGCGCGAACCTCATTCCGCTGCTGGGCAGTCCGGACGACATCCAGGCGTTCGCCGAGCGCGCGAGTCGCGGGCCGCGACTGTGTTCGTCCATCGTCGGTCGCGCCGAGTACGCGCTGCCCATGTGGGAGCGGCTCGAATCGGTGTGGGGCGCTCCCCGCGAGGTGAGGGCCGAACAACCCCTGCTCGTTCTCGACCGCGAGCCGCTCGTGGACCCCGACCCGCTGGTCCGGCCCGTGCGGACCGACGAACTGGATGTGTATCTGCCCGCCGCGATCTCGATGTTCATCGAGGAGGTCGGCATCGACCCGCGAACCGGCGACGGCGGTGCGGGTTACCGGCGCCGCGTCGCGAGCCTGATCACGGCGGGACGCGCCTGGGCGCGGTTCGAGGACGGACAGGTCGTGTTCAAGGCGGAGGTGGGTTCGCAGTCGTCCACGGTGGGCCAGATCCAGGGCGTCTGGGTCGATCCCGCGCATCGTGGCTCGGGCCTCGGCACGATCGGCACGGCCGCCGTGGCCTGCGCGGTCGCTCGCAGTGGTCGCCTGCCCAGCCTCTACGTCAACAGCTTCAACGCCCCGGCTCGTGGAGCCTACGCCCGCGCGGGTTTCCGTCAGGTCGCGACGTTCTCCACGGTGCTGCTCGACTGATTTCCCGTCGGCTCTGCCTACGATGACGGGCGATGAGACCTCGAAGTTCCACCCCGGCATCCCCGTACGCACGCGCACTCCGGATCGGCGCTGTGTGGTCGGCGGCCGTCGTGCTCCTCGGCCTGGCCGTCGCGTGCACGCCGCGGCCGGCCGGGCCGGAGGCCGCCGCCCAGGCGTTTCTCGACTCGTTCGCCGCGCAGGACGTCGCGTCGGCGGCGGATCGCACCGACCGCCCCGACGACGCGGCCGTCGCGATGCAGGAGGTCCTGGACGGGCTTCAAGCCGAATCCCTCATCGCCACAACGACATCCACCCGGATCAGCGGCGACTCCGCGACCGTGGGCTACAACTACGAGTGGCACCTGCCGAAGGAACGGGTATGGCAGTACACCGGTGAGCTCAACATGGGGCGCAGCGGGAACGACTGGATCGTGCGGTGGGCGAAGTCCGCGCTGCACCCGCAGCTCGGCGAACGGCAGACCATGCAGCTCCGCAGCAGCCCGGCGCCGCGTGCCCGGGTCAACGAGCACGCAGGCAGCGACATCCTCGTCCCCGGCACGGTTTACGGCATCGCCTTCGACGCCGCGCAGACCACCGACGTCGCCGGCGCCGCACGACAGCTCGCGTCGACGTTGTCGGAGTTCGATTCCTCGCTCACGGCGCAGGCGATCGCGGAATCGGTGACGGCCTCCTCCGGGCCGCGCTCGGTGATGCGACTGCGCGAGGACGACTACGAGCGCGTCGCCCCACGTCTCGCCGGGATCGACGGTGTCGTGGTGACCGAGCAGGCCGACCTCGTCGCGACCGATCGCAACTTCGCGCCGGATCTCGTGGGTCAGATCAAGAAGACCGTCATCGACGAGGTCGACGGCACGGCCGGGTGGAGCGTCGTCGTGGTGAACCAGTACGGCGTGGACACCGGGGTGCTCACCGAGACGCCGCCGCAACCGGTGCCGTCGTTCTCGGTCAGTCTCGACCGTCCCCTCCAGCTCGCGGCCCAGGCGGCCGTCGATGCCCGCACCGAGCAGGCGATGACGGTCGTGATCGAGGCGTCCACGGGTGCGGTGCTGGCGGTGGCCCAGAACAAGGCCGCCGACCGGGACGGCCCGGTCGCGCTGGCCGGCCAGTACCCGCCGGGCTCGACGTTCAAGATCGTCACCTCGGGTGCGGCGATCGCCGAGGGGAGCGCGACCCCGAACACGATGGTGCCGTGCCCGGGCCGCATCACGATCGGTGAGCGCAGCGTGCCGAACTACAACGAGTTCGAGCTCGGGACGGTCTCTCTCGCTACCGCTTTCGCCCGATCCTGCAACACCTCCTTCGCCAAGCTCGCCTCCGAGATGGCCCCGGACGCGCTGACCGTCGCCGCTTCGCAGTTCGGTATCGGTGTGGACTACGAGGTGGTCGGGATGCCGACCTTCACCGGATCGGTTCCGCCCGCGGAGGATCTCGTCGAACGGACCGAGGACGGCTTCGGTCAGGGCAAGGTGGTCGTGAGCCCGTTCGGGATGGCGCTCACCGCGGCGACGGTCGCCGCCGGCCGTACCCCGGTGCCCTATCTCATCGCGGGTCGCGAGACCGTTGTGAGCGGTTCGCCGCCGCCGGTGACGCCGGAGATGGTGGAGGGTCTGCGCGAGATGATGCGCCTGGTGATCACGAGCGGTACCGCCGACCGCATCCGGGACCAGGGCGACGTCTACGGCAAGACCGGCGAGGCCGAGGTCGAGGGCGGGTCGCACTCGTGGTTCGTCGGTTACCGCGGGGATCTGGCGTTCGCGACGCTCGTCGTGCGCGGCGGCAGCTCCGACAACGCGGTCGCGGTCACCCGCGACATGTTCGCCGCCCTGCCGCCGGAATACGACGAGGGAGCCTGAGCTCAGGTCGTACTCGCGGGCCGACCGTCGCGCCGCCCCGCGAGTCGCGTCACCAGCCACAGCACCACACCGATCCCGAGCAGCACCCCGGCCGTCCGGTACTGGGTCACGGGCCGGTCGACCCACGGCAGGACGAGGAACAGGCAACTGGCCGCCCCGAGCACCGGGAGGATCGTCGGCGCGCGGAAGTGCCGGTGCTCCACGTGGTCCCGGCGCAGGACCAGGGCGGCGACGTTGACGATCGCGAACACCCCCAGCAGGAGCAGCGCCGTCGTCCCCCCGAGTTCGGGCACCCCGCCGACGAAGACGACGAGACCGACCGCGAGCAGCGTCGTGAACGCGATCGCGACATAGGGCGTGCGGCGCGTGGGGTGCACCCGCCCCAGGACGGCGGGCAGGACGTCCTCGCGGGCGATGCCGTAGACCAGCCGGCTCGCCATCAGCATGTTGATCAGCGCGGTGTTGGCCACCGCGAACATCGTGACGAAGGCGAAGATCCCGACCGGGAACGCCGGCGCGCCGACCTCGACCACCCGCAGCAAGGGCGTCTCGCCCGCCCCGAGCTCCTCGGGCGCGACGAGCGCGATCGCGGTGATCGAAACGAGCACGTACACCAACGCGGCGAGACCCAGGCCGAGCAGCAGCATCCGGGGGAAGATCCGGGTGGGCTCCTTGCACTCCTCGGCCATGTTCACCGAATCCTCGAACCCCACCATCGCGAAGAAGGCCAGGGCCGTCCCTGCGACCACCGCGGAGAAGACGGACCGGTCGCCGGGATCGATCTCGACCACACGCGAGAAGTCCCCGCCGCCGAAACCCAACGCCCACATGCCGATCGCGACGATGATGAGCAGGCCGCCCAACTCGACCATCGTGAGCACCACGTTGGTCTTCACGCTCTCGCCGACCCCGCGGAAGTTGATCACCGCCAGGACGAGGACGAAGACCAGCGCGATCACGGTGATCCCGGCCGTGCCGGCCAGGTCGAGTCCGAAGGCCTCGGCGAAGTTCGCGGCGAACGCCCGCGCAGCAGTGGCGGCAGAGGTGATGCCCGAGGACATCACGGCGAAGGCCACCAGGAAGGTCAGGAAATGCACGCCGAACGCCTTGTGCGTGTAGAGCGCCGCTCCGGCCGCCCGCGGATACTTCGTGACCAGCTCCAGATAGCTGAACGCGGTCACCGTCGCGACGGCGAACGCGACGAGGAACGGCAGCCACACCACGCCGCCGACCTCGTTCGCGACCTCCCCGGTGAGAGCGTAGATGCCGGTGCCCAGGATGTCGCCGATGACGAACAGCAGGAGCAGACCCGGTCCGAGGACGCGGACGAGCTGGGGTGAGTCGGTCGTCTCGGCCACCGCAGGCCCCCTTCCGCACCCTGTCCGCCGATGAGGGACCGGCCGGATATCAGGGCAGCAGACCCGATTTTCGCGCGGCGACGACGGCCTCGTGGCGGGAATGGACGTCGAGCTTGCTCATGGCGCTGCGCAGGTAGCTCTTGACCGTCTCGGCACCGACCGACAGGCGCTGGGCGATCTCGGCGTTGCTGCACCCCAGCGCCACATGGGACAGCACGTCGGTCTCGCGCGGGGACAGCACGACGTCCGTCGGTTCCGGTTCCGTTCCGTCGAGCACCCCGGCGAGACGGTCGGACAACGAGCGGAGCTTCTCCTGCAGCGCCGGATCGGTCGTGCCCTGCGCGAGCACCCGCAGCGCGGCGTGGACCTCGCGGACCTGCGCGGTCGCGACGGGATCGCGGTCGCCGGACGACCGCTCGAGCATCGCAAGTCGCCGATCGACCTCGTCGCGCACCTCGATCTCGTGCGCGAGACGTGCGGCCGCCTGCGCGAACGCCGTCACCGCCCGATCACCGACCGGCGCGCACTCGCGCGCGGCGCCGTACAACACCGCGCGGGCCTTGCCCTCGACGAGTACCGGCACGGCGAGGATGGACCGCAATCCCTCGTACAGAACGGGACGGTCGAAGTGGTGCGTGATCGACGCAGAGCGACCGTAGTCCGACACCGTCACCACCCGCGACTCCGCGAGGACGCGACCGCCGAGACCGGCCCGCGGAGGCACCACGACCCCCGCCAGGCTGTTGGTGCGGGTGCCGAAGAATTCGCTGAGCTGCAGCGATCCCTGCTGGACCTCGCCGGCGAAGACCACCGGCAACTGTGCCTGCGCCGCGGTGCGGCGGAGTTCACCGCGCAGGGCATCACCGTCACGGGGACGCAGCAGCGCCGACGAGGAGGACGACACGAACGCCACCCCTTTCCGGGGGTATCGGGGAACATGGTGTGACTCGAATCATAGACGTCGAACGGGTGTGCTCCACAGATCAGGAACACCCTGGCCGGTACGGACGAAAGGACCACAATGGGCGACACAGCGAGCCGCGTGCGGACACTGCTCGAGCGGTACGACACGGCAGACGCCTGCGCAGCCCGACTGCTGTGCGACGACCATCCCGCCGACGCGGTGGCGTTCACCGTCGTCGACGCGGACCTGAGCTCCACCGATCTCACCTACGGCGAGCTCCGCGAACGGTCGATCCGCTTCGCCGCGGCGCTGGCGGATCTCGGTGTCGAACCCGGCGACCACGTCGCGACGCTCATGGGCAAGTCGGCAGACCTGGTGGTCGCGGTTCTCGGTATCTGGCGTCGCGGCGCCGTGCACGTGCCGCTCTTCACCGCCTTCGCCCCGCCGGCGATCGCCTTCCGGCTCGACGCGAGCGGCACCAAGGTGGTCGTGGCCGATCGTGATCAGGCCGGCAAGCTCGCCGCCGGATCGGATCTTCCCGCCGAGGTGCCGTGGCAGGTCGTCGTGGCCGGTGAGGGAGACGCCGACGCGTCCGGGCGTGGGGCCCGCGACTTCGGCGAGCTGGTCGCCGCGCAGTCGGCCGACGACCCGCGTGGCGAGGCCGTCGCCGTCGGCGCCGAGGGGCGCCTGGTCCAGCTGTTCACCTCCGGCACGACCGGCACTCCCAAGGGTGTTCCCGTCCCGGTGAAGGCGCTGGCGTCCTTCCACGCCTACCTGGAGTTCGGCCTCGACGTGCGCAAGGACGACGTCTTCTGGAACGCGGCCGATCCGGGATGGGCGTACGGGCTCTACTACGCGCTACTAGGGCCGCTCGCGGCCGGTCGGCGCAGCCTCCTGCTGCACGCCGGTTTCTCGCCCGCGCTCACCTGGCAGATCCTCGACACCTTCGGGGTGACCAACTTCGCGGCGGCCCCGACGGTCTACCGCAGCCTCAAGGCCGACACCGCCGAGCACCCGCCGGTGCGGCTGCGTCGTGCCTCCTCGGCCGGTGAGCCGCTGACCCCGGACGTCCTCGAGTGGTCGAAGGAGACCCTCGGTGTCGTGGTGCGCGACCAGTACGGACAGACCGAACACGGCATGTTCGTCGTCGACGCGTGGGCGGACGAGCTGCGCGAGGACACCCCGGCGCGTTCGATGGGCAAGCCGCTGCCGGGCTGGAGCTGCGCGGTGCTGCGCGAGGACAGCGACGAGATCGCCGAGCCCGGTGAGGTCGGACGCGTCGCGATCGACGTGCACGCGAGCCCGCTCGTGTGGTTCACCGGCTACGTCGACGCACCCGAGAAGACCGCCGACCGGTTCAGCGAGGACGGCCGCTGGTACCTGACCGGCGACGCCGGCAAGGTCGACGAGAACGGCTTCTTCTTCTTCTCGTCCCGCGACGACGACGTGATCATCATGGCCGGTTACCGCATCGGCCCGTTCGACGTCGAGTCGGTGCTCGTGATGCACCCCGACGTGATCGAGGCCGCCGTCGTGGGTCTGCCGGACGAACTGCGGGGGGAGGTCCTCGAGGCGTTCGTGGTGCTGCGGGAGGGTGTCGAGGGCGACGACGCGGTCGAGGCGGAGCTGCAGAAGCTCGTGAAGCAGAAGTACGCCGCCCACGCCTACCCGCGCGCGGTGCACTTCGTGCCGCACCTGCCCAAGACGCCGAGCGGCAAGGTCCAGCGCTTCAAGCTGCGCCAGGCGGGCGCTGTGGGCTGAGCGGCGCACGACGGCCCGATCGGTGGATGACGGGGGAGCGGGGCGCGGCGGCTAATCTGGAAGTCATGGCTACCCGCGCTCCGCTCGTCCCCGGCACTCCGACTCCCGTCCGGGAGGTGCCCGCATCGATCGAACGGCCGGAGTACGTGTGGAAGCCCACGGCGAAGGAAGGCAACGAGCCGTGGGTGCAGACACCCGAGACGATCGAGAAGATGCGACTCGCGTCGACGATCGCCGCACAGGCCCTCGTCGAGGCCGGTAAGGTTGTCGCGCCGGGCGTGACCACCGACGAGATCGACCGCGTCGCGCACGAGTACATGTGCGACCACGGCGCCTACCCGTCGACCCTCGGCTACCGCGGCTTCACCAAGTCGTGCTGCACCTCGCTCAACGAGGTCATCTGCCATGGCATCCCCGACTCGACCGTCGTCGAGGACGGCGACATCGTCAACATCGACGTCACCGCCTACATCGACGGCGTCCACGGCGACACCAACGCCACCTTCCTGGCCGGCGACGTCTCCGAGGACGTCCGCCTGCTCGTCGATCGCACCCGCGAGGCCACGATGCGCGGCATCAAGGCGGTCAAGCCGGGCCGGGCCCTCAACGTCATCGGCCGGGTCATCGAGTCCTACGCCAACCGCTTCGGCTACGGCGTCGTCCGCGACTTCACCGGCCATGGTATCGGCGAGACCTTCCACAACGGCCTGGTGATCCTGCACTACGACCGGCCCGACATCGACACGATCATCGAGCCCGGCATGGTGTTCACCATCGAACCGATGATCAACCTCGGTACGCCCGACTACGAGATCTGGGACGACGGCTGGACGGTCGTCACCAAGGACCGCAAGTGGACCGCGCAGTTCGAGCACACCATCGTCGTCACCGACACCGGCGCCGAGATCCTCACCCTGCCGTGACCTCCGCTCGCTGAGCGAGCACGGAGTTCGGCCCCGACCCGGAAAGGGTCGGGGCCGAACCTGTTCCGGAAGGCGGCCGGCCTGGGGTGCCGCGTTGCGGGCGACCTGCCAGGTCGCGCCCACGCACACCGCGGCCACCAGCAGGGGGAGCGCCACCAGGGTCGTCGTCGGCGACGCGTCGACGATCCACGACCACAGCGACGACCACGACCGGGTCCACGTGACGAGGGTCGCGGCGAGACCGCCGATCACGACGACGGACGCGGCGGCCGTCAGCAGACCCGTTGCGCGCCAACGGTTCTGGATTGCCCCGACGAGCATCGACAGCGCAACGATCAGGAGCATGGTGGCGAAGAAGCCCAGGAACTGCACCACGGAACTGTCGGTGACGAAACGCAGGATCCCGAACCTCCGCATGTCCACTCCCCAGCCCGTCGTCGATACGGCAAGAGGCGGAGCACGGACTGCGGCCATGTAGCGTTTGCCCATGGAATCGAGGACGGTGACCACGCCCGGTGGGGACGTGCAGGTTCGGATCGGCGGCCCCGAAAGTCGTTACACGGTGCTTCTCTTCCCCGACGTGGGGGAGGACGCAGGTGTGTACGACGTCGTGTGCGAGCGGCTGCACACGTCCGACCTGCGGACGATCGTGGTCGAGAAGATCGACGGACTCGCGCCCGCCGACGTGTTCGCCCTACTGGACGCCCTCGCCCTGCCCTGGGTTCATCTGGCGGGCAGCGGCGCGGGAGCCGAACTGGCCTGGGCCGTCGCCGCAGGACGCTTCGGACGCTTCGCGAGCCTGGTGGTCGCCGACCGCGGCCATCCCGCGGTCGCGGATCGTGACGGCACGGTGCGCGACGCGTCGGCGCCGCCCGCGGAGGTGCCCACCACGATCGTCGTGGGCGATGCCTCGCGTCGACCCGAAGCGGACGCATCGATGCGCTACGTGACGGGAGAGTTCCGGGTGGTCGAACTCGCCGGGGTCGCCAACGTGCCCGCCGAGGCGCCCACCGACTTCGCGTCCGCGATCGCGCTGCGCACCGGAAGCTGGTGAGACGCGTGTGGCCTGCGGCCCGGAGAGGGCAGCAGGCCACACGGCGCTGGTGAAGGTGCTCGGAGACCCCGAAGTTCAGAGACCCAGCAGGGCGTTCTCGACGAGTTCGGGCAGCGCGGGGTGAATCCAGTACTGCCCGGTCGCCATCTCCCGCGCGGGCAGACCGAACGACATGGCCTGGATGAGGGGCTGAATGACCGTCGACGCCTGGGCCCCGATGATGTGGGCGCCGAGCAGCAGACCCGTCGACCGATCGGCGATCAGCTTGCAGAAACCTTCGGTGTCCTCCATGGCCCAGCCGTAGGCGACGTTGCCGTAGTCCTGGATCTTGACGGAGATGTCGAATCCCACCTCCCGGGCCTCGGCCTCGGTGAGACCGACCGACGCGATCTGCGGATCGGTGAACACCGCGGAGGGGACGTAGCGGTGGTCCGTCCGCTGCAGACCCGTGGTGTCGCCGCTCCACGCGTCGTGCAACAGGTTGTGCTGGACGACCCTCGCCTCGTGGTTGGCCACGTGCTTGAGCTGGTAGGGCGACGACACGTCGCCGAGGGCGAACACACCCGCCGCGGACGTGCGCTGGAACTCGTCGACCACGATCCGGCCCTTCGCATCGAGTTCGATGCCGGCCGCCGCGGCGTCGAGCAGGTCACCGTTGGGCTGCCGACCTGTCGCGACGAGCAGGGCGTCGCCGCTCACAACGGTGCCGTCGGCGAGTTCGACCTCCACGCCGTCGCCGACCGGACGGAACGCCCGGGCCGGATTGGCGAGGTGGACGTCCCACTTGGCCGCGGCGAGCGCCGTGAACCGCTCGGAGACGTCGGCGTCGAGGTGCCGCAGTAGACGGTCGGTCCGCGCGATCACCGACACCCGCGTGCCGAGCGCCGAGAAGACGTGGGCGAACTCCATCGCGATGAAACCCGTCCCGAGGATTACGAGGGACTCGGGCAGTTTAGGCAACCGCATGATGCCGTCGCTCGTGTGATATCTCACACCGGAATCGAGTACCTCCTGCGGGATCGCGGGCCGCGAACCGGCCGCGACGACCACCTGGTCCGCGGTGATCACCTCACCGGTTCCGGTGTCGATGCGGCGCTCGCCGACGAACCGCGCGTGACCGTCGTAGCCGGTGACGTTCGCGCAGTCCTCGCGGCGGTAGCGCTCGCCGCCCGCAGCGATGGGATCGATGCGACCGAAGACCCGGTCGACGATGTCGTTCCACCGCACTCCGTCGATCGACGCGTCGACGCCGTACTTCGCCGCGGTGCGGACCGTGTGGGCGACCTCCGCGGCGTAGACGTACATCTTCGTGGGGATGCAGCCCACGTTGAGGCAGGTGCCCCCGAAGGTGCCTTCTTCGAGGAGAGCGACGCGCTTCCCGTCGTACCGCTCGTCGAGGATCGAATTCCCCGATCCTGTGCCGATGATCGCGAGGTCGTAGTGGGTCACGCGTGCTCTCCCGTGAGTCGGTGCAGTACGGAAACGGTGGCGGAGTCGTCGGAGTCGTCGGCCTCGGTTCGGGAACCGGAGGTGTCCGCCTCGTCCGCTCCGTCCAACCATTCCAGCCACAAGTCCAATTCCCGGAAGGCCTCCGCCAGGGGACCGGGTGTGGACAGGAACACGTCGTGACGGGCACCGTCGATCGGCACGATCGTCGTGCGGTTGCCGAGGCATCCCGCCCATCGGGCTATCTGGCGGACGTCGAGGACCGCGTCGACGGTGTCGACGCTCGCGTCGTACCGCGGAGCGAAGCGCGAGGCACCGGACCGCAGGATCAGCGACGGCACCCCGATGTCGAGCCCGCGGTGCAGGACGGCCTGGCCCCGCCGCACGGCACGTAACCAGCCGAAGCGGACGGGGAACCCGGTCAACGGCTTCCAGTCGAGGTCGTAGCGCCAGCCGTCGCACTGCAGGCTGCGGCCGTAGGCCTCGGTCTTCGGCAGCGGTATGAGCGCGCGCGGGCGGAGGCGGCCGACGATGTCGACGGCCGCCGTGCCGACATTGCGCAGGTAGGACGGTCCCTGCAGGTCGAACCACGGACTGTTCAGGACGAGACCCACGATGCCCGCTGCGGCAACCCCGCCGGGCCGGCGACGGAGACGGTCGAGCCACAACGGCAGGACGAGCCCGCCCGTCGAGTGGGCCGCCAGCAGCACACCGCCACCGACCTCCTCGCGCACCACGCGCAGCGCCTCGTCGAGTTCGGCGTCGTAGTGGGAGAGATCGGTGACGAAGTGAGGGGTGTGCCCGGGTGCCCGCGAACGACCGCACTTGCGCAGGTCCAGCGCGAAGAAGCGGTAACCGCGCGCCGCGAAGTGCTCGGCGAGGTGCTGCTGGAAGAAGTAGTCGGTGAAGCCGTGGACGTAGAGCACCGCCCGGTCGGGGAGATCGGTAGACGGAGGCTGGTAGCGCACCAGGGTCGCCGAGATCTCGCCTTCGCCGTCGGGGTCGATGCCCAGCGGCAGTTCGAGCTGTTCGTAGCCGTCTCCGAGGACGTCAGGACGCCAAGTAGTCACTATCACACCCTAGGTGTGTTCGCCGACCACCGCTCATGGGTACACAATGAGGTGAAATGAAACGTTGGACCACGCGCGGGTAACCCGTCGGTCGCATTCGCGCGCCGCGTTGACGGGACACCCACGCGAGACGGTACCTCCGTACTTCGGCGGCGCGTGCGAACCAGACAAGGAAGTCGATTTCCCAGTGTCAGAGAACGTAGTAGCGAAAACCGATGTAGTGCTCGTGGGCGCGGGCATCATGAGCGCAACCCTCGGTGCGTTGTTGCGTCAGGTGCAGCCCGACTGGTCGATCACCGCGTTCGAGCGCCTCGACGCCGCGGCCGCCGAGAGCAGCGACCCCTGGAACAACGCCGGTACGGGCCACTCCGCGCTGTGTGAGCTCAACTACACTCCTGAGAAGCCGGACGGTTCGGTCGACATCGCGAAGGCCGTCAACGTCAACGAGCAGTTCCAGGTCTCGCGCCAGTTCTGGGCGTACGCCGTCGACAACGGCATTCTGTCCGACCCCAAGAACTTCATCAATCCGGTTCCGCACGTCAGCTTCGTACACGGCGCCGAGAACGTGAAGTACCTGCGTGCCCGCTACGACGCCCTTGCCGGCCATCCCCTCTTCGAGGGCATGGAGTACACCGAGAGCCCCGAGGTCTTCACCGAGCGTCTGCCGCTCATGGGCAAGGGCCGCGACTTCTCCGACCCGGTTGCCCTGAATTGGACGCAGACCGGCACCGACATCGACTTCGGTGCCCTCACCAAGCAGCTCATCAACCACGTCGCGGCCTCCGGCGGCACCGTCTTCTTCGGCCACGACGTCACCGACGTGTCCAAGCAGTCCGATGGCAGCTGGATCGTGAAGGTCCGCAACCGCCGCACCGGCGAGTCGCGCAAGGTCCAGGCGAAGTTCGTCTTCGTCGGCGCCGGCGGCGGCGCGCTGCACCTGCTGCAGAAGTCGGGCATCAAGGAGATCAAGGGCTTCGGTGGCTTCCCCGTCTCCGGTGCCTTCCTGCGCTGCACCAATCCCGAGGTCATCGCGCAGCACAGCGCCAAGGTCTACGGCAAGGCCGCGGTCGGTGCCCCTCCGATGTCGGTGCCGCACCTCGACACCCGCGTCATCGGCGGCAAGCAGGGTCTACTCTTCGGTCCCTACGCCGGCTGGTCGCCCAAGTTCCTCAAACAGGGCGGCATCATGGACCTGCCCAAGTCCGTCAAGCCCGGCAACCTGATGTCGATGCTCGGCGTCGGCGTCACCGAGCTCGGCCTGGTCAAGTACCTCGTCGGTGAGCTCATGCAGTCGCCCGCCGACCGCATCGGCACCCTCGCCGAGTTCGTGCCCGAGGCGCGCCTCGAGGACTGGGAGCTCATCGTCGCCGGCCAGCGTGTGCAGGTCATCCGCCGGAAGGGTGCGGGCGGTGTCCTCGAGTTCGGTACCGCCGTGGTCAACGCGGGTGACGGTTCGATCGCCGGTCTGCTCGGTGCGTCGCCGGGTGCCTCGACGGCCGTTCCAGCCATGCTCGACGTCCTCGAGCGCTGCTTCCCGCAGCAGTGGGCGGGCTGGCAGTCCAAGCTCCGCGAAATGGTCCCGTCGCTCGGTCTGAAGCTGTCCGACAACCCCGACCTGTTCCGCCAGGTATGGGACCACAGCACGAAGTCGCTGCAGCTCGACGTCGTCTCCGACACCGTGGCCGAGGCACCCGCAGAGGCCGCCGCGGTCTGATCCGATCACTGCACCTGTGGCCCGGGGCGATGCCCGGGCCACAGGTGTCCCGAAGGTGGGTCCGATCGGATTCGCCCCGACACGAGAGATGGGGAGATGCCCGTGTCCGCTGCCGCTGAGGACGAGACCAGTTACCTGGTCGGACTCGATCTCCGTGGACGCCGCGTCGTGATCGTCGGAGGAGGCAGCGTCGCGCAGCGGCGTCTCGGTCTGCTCGTCGCGTCCGGCGCCGACGTCCACGTGGTCGCCCGGGCCGCGACCCCCGTGGTCGAGAGCATGGCGACGAAGGGCCGCATCTCCCTCGACCTGCGCGACTACCGCGACGGCGACCTCGACGGCGCGTGGTACGCCATGGCCTGCACCGACGAACCCGAGACCAACGCAGCGGTCGTCGCCGAAGCCGAACGCAACAGGATCTTCTGCGTCCGTGCGGACAACGCCCGTCACGGCAGTGCCGTCACCCCCGCCACGGCCCGCTACGAGGGTCTGACCGTCGGCGTCCTCGCCGGTGGCGACCACCGCCGGTCCGCCGCCGTACGCACCTCGATCCGTGACGCCCTCGCCGGAGCGGCCGTCGCCGAGTTCGCCGAGACCGCGCCGAAGCCGGTCGGCGTCGCCCTCGTGGGCGGAGGACCGGGCGATCCCGACCTGATCACCGTGCGCGGTCGACGCCTCCTCACCCGCGCCGACGTGGTCGTCGCCGACCATCTCGCCCCGCAGGAACTGCTCGCGGAACTCGACTCGCACGTCGAGGTGATCGACGCGGCGAAGCTCCCGTACGGACGGGCCATGGCCCAGCAGGTCATCAACGAGACCCTCATCGACCGCGCAAAGGCCGGCAAGTTCGTCGTCCGACTCAAGGGCGGCGACCCGTACGTCTTCGGTCGCGGTTATGAGGAGCTCGAGGCCTGCACCGCGGCCGGCATCCCGGTGACCGTCGTCCCCGGCATCACCAGCGCGATCTCCGTGCCGTCCGCGGCCGGGATCCCCGTCACCCACCGAGGGGTCACCCACGAATTCGTCGTGGCCAGCGGCCACGTCGCGCCCGGACATCCCGACTCGCTCACCGACTGGGACGCGCTCGCCAAGCTGCGCGGCACCCTCGTCCTGCTCATGGCCGTCGAACGCATCGAGCAGTTCGCCGACGCCCTGATCGTCGGCGGACGTCCCACCGACACCCCCGTGGTCGTCGTGCAGGAGGGCACGCTGAGCAGCCAACGTGTGGTGCGTGCCGATCTGTCGACCGTCGCTCAGCGTGTCCGGGACGAGGCCGTGCGCCCGCCCGCGATCGTCGTGATCGGGCCGGTGGCCGGATTCGGACTCGATCCGCGGACCGGCTCCGACTCGGACGGTGGGTAACGTTGGATCACGTGTCAGCCACTTCGCATCCGTCGGCCACCCGCGCGGTCGCTCTGGCCATGCTGGTCCTCAGCGGCCTCCAGTTGATGGTCGTGCTCGACGGAACGGTCGCGAACCTCGCGCTCGCGCCGCTGCAGAGTGATCTGGGACTGTCGGATGCGGGTCGCAACTGGGTCCTCACCTCCTACGCCCTCGCCTTCGGCGGGTTGATGCTCCTCGGCGGCCGTCTCGGCGACAGCTACGGACGCAAACGCACGTTCATGGGCGGAGTCGGCCTGTTCACCCTGGCGTCCCTGCTGTGCGGTCTGGCGACCGGCGAGGCGATGCTCATCGGCGCCCGCGCCCTGCAGGGCGTCGGCGCCGCGGTCGCGTCCCCGACCGCCCTCGCGCTCGTCGCGACGACCTTCGCCGCAGGTCCGGCACGCAACCGCGCCATCGCGGTCTTCGCGGCCATGACCGGTGTCGGGTCCATCGCCGGACTGATCCTCGGGGGTGCGCTCACCCAGCTTTCGTGGCGCTGGATCTTCCTCATCAACGTCCCTATCGGCGTCCTCATCGTCGTGCTCGCCGCGATCGCGCTGCGTGAGACCGCCTCCGAACGCCTCGCGCTCGACGTGCCGGGCGCGATCCTCGCGACACTCGGATGCACCGGCCTGGTCTTCGGTCTCACGGAGGGTCCCGAAGTCGGTTGGTCGAGCCCCTCGGTCATCGGCGCGATCGTCGCCGGCTTCGTGCTGCTCGGAGTGTTCCTGCTCGTCGAGCGGCGGGCGGAGAACCCGCTGCTGCCGTTCGTGCTGTTCCGCAACAAGGACCGCGTCGCGACCTTCGTGGCGATCTTCTTCGCGGGCGCCGTGATGTTCAGCCTCGCGGCCTTCGTCGCCCTGTTCGTGCAGGACATCCTCGGCTACAGCCCGCTCGCCGCGGGTCTGGCCTTCGTGCCGTTCGCCTTCGGTCTCGGCGGTGCCGCCGCGGTGTCGTCGAAGCTGGTCGCGCGGATCGAACCGCGCTGGCTCGTGGTCACCGGCTCGGCGATCATGACTGTCAGCCTGCTCTACGGCTCGACCATGGACGGCAGCGTCCGCTACTTCCCGACCCTGTTCGTGCTGGTGCTCGTTGTCGGCTTCGGGGTCGGCCTGGCCGTGGTCCCGCTGCCGCTGTGCGCGATCTCCGGGGTGGGACCGCACGAGATCGGACCGCTCTCGGCGATCGCGCAGGTCGCCCAGACTCTCGGAGGTCCGGTCGGCCTCGGGGTGATCGGTGCGATGGCCACCTCGCGGACGATGTCGCTCGGTGGTGTCTCCGGAGCCGTCGCCGACATGACCGACGCCCAGCTCGTCGCCCAGGGCGAGGGATACATGTTCGCGCTCGTCGGCTGCGCGGTCTGCGCGGTGATCGCCGGTGTCGCGGCGCTGTTCATCCGCTTCACTCCCGAAGAGGTCGCGCAGGCGCAGGAGGCCGAGAAGGCCGCGCAGACCTCCTGACCGTCGGACCGTCACCGTGGCGGACGAGCGATCGCTGCGGCGGATGAGTTTGCTCACGCCTGCCACGCACGACCCCCGGGTACCCGACACTCATGCAGGTCGGTGTTCTCGAACGGGGCAGATTCGTCGGATCGTGGATCGTCCGCGCGGTGCGCGAGGCCGGACACGAGCGGTACGTCGCCCTCCAGGCGTTCCGGTCCACGCTCGCCGCGGTCGTCGCGTGGCTCGTCGTGACCGAGGTCTTCCACTTCCAGCAGGCCTTCCTCGCGCCCTATGTCGCGGTCTTCCTCGTCGAGGCGACACTCGTGCGCTCGCTCCAGCAGGCGGTGGTGCAGGTCGGGGCGGTGGTTGCGGGTCTGCTGGTCGCGGTCGTGGTGACGCGGCTCGTGGAGTCGACGACCGCTGCGATCGGCATCGCCGTGGCGATCGGCTACTTCGCGGGTCGCTGGCGACGGTTCGGGGCCAGTGGCATCTGGGTGGCGATCACCGCGCTGCTGGTGATCGCGACGGGCGCCTCGGACAGCCCGATCCTGCTCGGTGAACGACTCGCGGAGACGGCGATCGGCGCGGCGATCGGCGTGGCCGTGACGGCGCTGGTCTTCCCGCCGGTGTACTCGGCGGGCAAGGAGGCCCGCGAACTCACCGGTGAGCTGCGCGACCTGCTGCGGGACATGGCGTCCGGATGCCGTGAGGGATCGTCGGGTGTGCGGGACTGGGTGCAGCGCGCGCGGGGCATCGACAGCCTCGTGCAGCGCGCCTTCGAGGAATCACGGTGGGCGCACGAGAGTGCCCGGATGAACCCACGCCCCGCCGCTGCACGGGCCAGGGAATGGGCACGTCGCTGGGACCGGACCCTCGACGACCTCTCGTCGGTGTCCAGCGCTGTCGAGGAACTCGCGCACGCTCTGGACCCCGTACTCGGCGACGACGTCGCCGAAGCCGACCGTCGCCGCCTGCGGACGGGGATCGCAGCGATGCTCGACGCCCTCGCCGAGATGGTCGATGCCGTGGGGGCGGGCCGGGAGGTCGACCCCGACGGGACGTGCCGCAGCAATCTCACCGACCTCGAACGGTTCGCCACCGAATCGGACGACCTGGTCCTGACCGCGCGACTCGGCGCCGTCCTGCACACGGCTCGCCGGATCGTCGCGGCGATGGGACTCGAGGTCAGGTGAGCACGACCAACTCGGTCGGCGACTCCACCTCGACCCTCAGTCCCGCCTTCGTCGCGACGCGGGCGAGCGCTCCGATATCGCTCGGCTCCGCGCGGGTGAGGACCAGCGCGCGGGCCAGCAGGCCCTTGTGGTGCTTGTTGAAGTGGCTGACGACCTTGCGGGTGCCGTCGGGCTGCTCGGTGAGCACGGTTGCGGTCACCGCACCCAGCACGGGACCGAGCTGCTGGTAGATCCCGGAGCGGAGATCGACCACGAGGTCGCCGCCGGCTTCGGCCACCAGCGCGTCGGTGAGCTCGTTCCGCCACACGGACTTCACGGTGCCGAAGCCGGGCAGTTTCGACCCTCCGGAGAGGCGGTAGGCGGGGATCGGATCCGCAGCCCGGACCGCGCCGAACAGCGCCGACCCGATGCCCAGGCGTCGATAGGCCTTGTCGCGCTGCGCCTTCGTGAAGGCTCCCGCGTCGAGCGCGTCGTACAGCACGCCGGTGTACCGCTCCAGCGCCGGGCGGGTGGGGGAGACCCACAACTTCGCGTTGCGTTCGATCTCGTCGGCGCCCTTCGTACCCAGCCCGAGTGCGCGGCTCGACTCATCGGGGTCGGCGGAGAGGTCGACGAGGGCCTGCACGAGCATCTCCCGCGTCTCCGTCAACTGCGGCATCGACAGGTCGGCGAGATCGAGCGGTCCGCCGTCGCCGCCGTCGGACTTGGTTTCGGAAGGGGGGAGAAGCACCAGCACAACCGGTAACCGTACCGATGTCGCGGAAGGTGGCCACGGTAGGCTGCACGGTCGTGATCACCCGCATGTCGCACCTGTTCCTCCGCACCCTCCGAGACGACCCGGCCGACGCCGAGGTCGCGAGCCACAAGCTGCTGGTCCGAGCCGGATACGTGCGACGAATCGCGCCAGGTGTGTACTCGTGGCTGCCTCTGGGGCTGCGGGTGCTGCGGCAGATCGAGCGGGTGGTGCGCGAGGAGATGAACTCCATCGGAGCGCAGGAGATCGCTCTGCCCGCGCTGCTGCCGCGCGAACCCTACGAGGCCACCAACCGGTGGACGGAGTACGGCGACAGCCTGTTCCGGCTGAAGGACCGCAAGGGCGGCGACTACCTCCTCGGACCCACCCACGAGGAGCTCTTCGCGCTCACCGTCAAGGGCGAGTACAACTCCTACAAGGACTTCCCGGTCACGCTCTACCAGATCCAGACGAAGTACCGCGACGAGGAGCGCCCCCGCGCCGGCATCCTCCGCGGTCGCGAGTTCGTCATGAAGGACTCCTACAGCTTCGACCTCACCGACGAGGGCCTGGCCGACTCGTACAAGGCGCACCGCGACGCCTACGAGCGCATCTTCGCGCGTCTCGGCGTGAAGTACGTGATCGTCTCGGCCACCTCCGGTGCGATGGGTGGCAGCGCCTCCGAGGAGTTCCTGGCCGACTCGCCTGCGGGTGAGGACACCTACGTGCGGTGCCTCCAATCCGGCTACGCGGCGAACGTCGAAGCGGTGAAGACGCTCGCGCCGGAACCGCTGCCGATCGACGGACAGCCCGAGGCGGTCGTGCGCGATACCCCCGGCACCCCGACGATCGCCTCGCTCGTCGCCGCGGCGTCGGAGGTCCTCGGCCGGGAGGTCACCGCGGCCGAGACGCTCAAGAACGTCATGGTCAAGGTCCGGCAGCCCGGTGGCGAGTGGGAGCTGCTCGGCATCGGCATCCCCGGCGACCGCGAGGTCGACGACAAGCGCCTCGAGGCCTCGCTCGAACCCGCCGAGGTCGAGTTGCTCACCGACGCCGACTTCGAGGCCAATCCCTTCCTCGTCAAGGGCTACATCGGCCCGAAGGCGCTGCTCGCCAACGGTGTCCGCTACCTCGTCGACCCCCGCGTGGTCGACGGCACCAGCTGGATCACCGGCGCCGACGAGCAGGGCAAGCACGTCTTCGGGCTGGTCGCAGGTCGCGACTTCACCCCGGACGGCACGATCGAGGCCGCCGAGGTGCGCGACGGCGATCCGTCGCCCGACGGAGCCGGCCCGCTCCTCTCCGCCCGCGGCATCGAGATCGGCCACGTCTTCCAGCTCGGCCGCAAGTACACCGATGCCTTCGCGGTGGACGTCCTCGGCGAGAACGGCAAGCCCGTCCGCCCCACGATGGGCTCCTACGGCGTCGGCGTGTCACGCCTCGTCGCGGTGGTCGCCGAACAGCAGCACGACGAGAAGGGCCTGCGCTGGCCGTCGGAGATCGCACCGTTCGATGTGCACCTGGTCATCGCCAACAAGGACGAGCAGGCCCGCGAAGGCGCCGAGAACCTCGCCGAGGAACTCTCGAACGCCGGCCTCGAGGTGCTCCTCGACGACCGCAAGGCGTCGCCCGGCGTGAAGTTCAAGGACTCGGAGCTGCTCGGCATGCCGCTCGTCGTCGTGGTCGGCCGCGGCTTCGCCGACGGCAAGGTCGAGGTCCGCGACCGTTTCTCCGGCGAGGCCGACGAACTGCCGATCGGTGAGGTCGTCCAGCGCATCGTCAACCGCTGACGCTCTTATTCGCCGATACAGGCGGAACCCGGTGTCCCTGCGACCTGCCGTCGCGGGGGCACCGGCGTATGTGGCAGAAGTCGCCGTGGTGCGCTGCGCGCCGAACCACAATGAGGTGCATGGCCGACAACTGGAGTGCGACCGACAACTACCTCACCGACGTGCTGATCGGCGACGATCCTGCGCTGAGCTCAGCGCTCGAGGCGAACGCCGCAGCGGAACTGCCGCCCATCGACGTGTCCGCGCCGCAGGGCAAGTTCCTGCACCTGCTCGCACGGATCCGGGGTGCCCGCCGGGTCCTGGAGATCGGCACCCTCGGCGGATACTCGACCATCTGGTTTGCCCGGGCCGTCGGGGAGTCCGGCCGGGTGGTCACCCTCGAATACGAGCGCAAGCACGCCGAGGTGGCCCGCGCCAATCTCGACCGCGCCGGCGTCGGTGACCGTGTGGACATCCGAGTCGGCCCCGCCCTGGACTCGCTGCCGGGCCTGGTCGACGAGGATCCCTTCGACCTGGTGTTCATCGACGCCGACAAGGAGAACAACAGCAACTACGTGCGCGCGGCGCTCGGGCTGTCGCGACCCGGCACCGTCATCGTCGTCGACAACGTGGTGCGGGCAGGGGCCATCGTCGATCAGGGCAGCGACGACGAACGGGTCCGCGCGTCGCGGGACGTGCTCGAACTGCTCGCCCGCGAACCGCGCCTCGACGCGACGGCGTTGCAGACCGTCGGATCGAAGGGCTGGGACGGCTTCGCGCTGGCGGTCGTGACCGGGTGACCCGTGCTTCGGAGTCGACCGGATCGAGGCCGACCGGATCAAGGTTGACCGGGGAAGGCCACCGACGGCACGACTCCGCGGCTCTGCCGCCACCGCGCCGCCCGCAGGGCCGCCTCGGTGAGTGCGTCCACGGCCGTGGCGCGGGTGGCCTCGCTGCGTGCCCGTTCGACGACGGACCGCCACGCGACCGCGGTGTCGCTCTCTATCTGTTCGGCGAGCTGCGCGGCGGACGCGGCGTCGATCACCGGGAACGGCACGGTGTAACCGGGTGCCGCGACCGGCGGCTCGACGCTCGCGGCGCGCAACGCCTCGATCGTTGCATCACGGCGTGCGCGGTGCGCTGCGGTGTCCTCCGCCACGGCGTTCGCGCGGGCGGGATCCGCGAAGGCCGCGACCACGCCGTATCCGAAGACCGCCGCGTGTTCGGCCTCGAGGGCGTCGACGAGGGCCTGCTGTTCGGAACCGAGTTCGGGTGAGCTCACGGCAACATCACCGCCGTCTGCACGGCGCAGGAGGCGCTGATCGAGGCGAGCAGACCCGCGCGGTAACCCGAGAGCGTGCGTGCGAGGTCGGCGGCTTCGCGCTGCGACCGGTTCAACCGCTCACGGAGCGCCTCGACGGTCGGCAGCTCACCGGTGGGAGTGGTCACGGTGGTCGACGGGGGAGTGAAACTCGTGGTGGCGCCCTCCATCCGGGCGATCTCGGCCTCGAGCGCGTCGGCGTGGGAGGTCCGCTCGGCCGCGATCGTGGTGAGCGGCGCGGACAGCTCCGGCGCCCGCGCGACCAGCGCGGTCGCGATCGCTGCGTCGGTGCGGGCGCGCGTCGCCTGACCCGCCAGCGGATCCGGTTCGGCGGCATCCTCGTCGGAGGCGCCGCACGCGGTGATCGTCGTGATTCCGAATCCACCGACGGCGACCGACGACCATCGCAGGAGGGTTCGTCGGGAGACGGTGGGACGGTCGAGTGGCATCGGCACCGGACCATCCTGCCAGTCGCGTCGTCCGACGAAGGACGCCGCCCTGGTCACAGCAGCAGGAGACGCGGGTTAGGCTTGATGTCTGCCGGTACGCATCCGTTCCGGCCCGCTGTCCGCTGCGACCACAACTGAACGAGGAGCCCGCCCGCCATGCCTGTGCCGCCCCCGGAGAGGATCGTCGAGCTCGTCTCCGATCTGCTCGCCAGAGAGGGATACGACCTCGAGGACGTGGTGGTCACGGCCGCCGGAAAGCACAGTACGGTGCGCCTCCTCGTCGACAGCGACGCAGGTCTCGGTCTCGACGAGGCGGCCCGCCTGAGCAGGATCGTCTCCGAGGCCTTCGACGGAGTCTCGGACTTCGGCGAGTCGCCCTACGTCCTGGAGGTCACCAGCCCCGGGATCGGCCGGCCCCTGACCGAGCCCCGCCACTGGCGGCGCGCTCAGGGTCGCAAGACGAAGGTGGAACTGGCCGACGAGACCCTCGTCGCACGCATCGGCGAGCTCGTCGGCGACGAGATCAGGCTCGTCCTGCCCGATCGGTCCGGGCCGGTCGTGCGTTCGGTCCCGCTCTCGGCGGTGCGCAGAGCGGTGGTGGAGGTGGAGTTCTCCCCGCCGCCACCGAGGGAACTCGAGCTCGCGGGCGGGGTTCCGGACGGCCGGGTCGCGGCCGGGGAGCTGGCCGAAGGGCCCGAGGACGAGACGGGCAGCGACGACCACGACGAGACGAACGAAACGAAGGTGGACAAGTGAATATCGAGATCGCCGCCCTGCGCATGCTCGAGGCGGAGAAGAACATCCCGTTCGACGAGCTGATCGCGACGCTCGAGACGGCCCTGCTCACGGCGTACAGGCACGTCGACGGACACCAGCCGCACGCGCGGGTCGTGGTCGACACGAAGACCGGCGCCATCCAGGTCCTCGCCGAGGAGCGCGACGCCGACGGCAACCTGATCGCCGAGTGGGACGACACTCCCGAGGACTTCGGCCGGATCGCGGCGACCACCGCGCGTCAGGTCATCATGCAGCGCATCCGCGACGCCGAGCACGAACAGCGCTTCGGTGAGTTCGCGACCCACGAGGGTGAGATCGTCAGCGGCGTCGTGCAGCGCGACTCGCGTGCCAACGCCCGCGGCATGGTCGTCGTGAAGATCGGCGGCGAGACGAACAACGCCGAGGGACTGATCCCGCCGGCCGAGCAGGTGCCGGGGGAGTCCTACGAGCACGGCGACCGCATCAAGTGCTACGTCGTGGGCGTCTCCCGCGGACAGCGCGGCCCGCAGATCACCCTGTCGCGGACACATCCCAATCTGGTGCGCAAGTTGTTCGCCCTCGAGGTCCCGGAGATCGCCGACGAGTCGGTGGAGATCGTCGCCGTCGCTCGCGAGGCCGGGCACCGCTCGAAGATCGCCGTGCACTCGACCGTCCCCGGCCTCAACGCCAAGGGTGCGTGCATCGGCCCGATGGGGCAGCGGGTGCGCAACGTGATGCGCGAACTCGGCGAGGAGAAGATCGACATCATCGACTACGACGAGGACCCCGCGAAGTTCGTGGGCAACGCACTGTCGCCGTCGAAGGTGGTGTCGGTCACGGTCGTCGACCCCGACGCGCGCGCCGCCCGGGTGGTCGTTCCCGACTTCCAGTTGTCCCTCGCGATCGGCAAGGAAGGGCAGAACGCCCGGCTCGCGGCCCGGCTGACCGGCTGGCGGATCGACATCCGCAGCGACGCGGCACCGGCCGGGAACGACGATTCGCGCGGCGGCTCGACAGGCGCGTAGGAGTGGGATGCGGGATTCCGGGCAAATCAGCGGTACAGTGGTCGATGGTTCAGCATGACCTGTCCTCGACCGGCGGGGAACGCGCCACTACGGTGCGGACCTGTGTCGGATGTCGGCAGCGAACGCTGACTGCCGAACTGCTCCGGATGGTGGCGCGCGAGAAGGAACCGTCAGGTTTCGCCGTGATTCCCGATCCCCGACGCAGGCTTCCCGGGCGAGGTGCTTGGTTGCATCCCAACCCGGAATGTCTGGGCCTGGCGGTTCGGCGTCGAGCATTCGGCAGGGCACTGCGCGTGACCGGGTATCCGGACACCACAGCGCTGGATCAGCTGGTCGGGTCCACGGCACAGTGATCACGGACGCATCGAGTCGGCCTCGGCCGGGTACGACGATCGTGGGAACGACGACGAGGAACACCAACAGTGACATCGCACTCTGAGAAGAACAGGCACGAACACTCATGAGCACACCGTGAAGCACCAGCGATGAACGTCCATCGGAGATAACCCGAGGTCGTGCGGGCAGTCGGCCGCTCGACCTCATCAGTGAGGAGAGCAGTGGCAGGCAAGGCCCGCGTGCACGAGTTGGCGAAAGAACTCGGTGTCACCAGCAAGGAACTACTCGCACGCCTGAAGGAACAGGGCGAGTTCGTCAAGTCCGCGTCGTCGACCGTCGAACCGCCGGTCGCGCGTCGACTGCGCGAATCGTTCGGTAAGACCGAAGGCGATGCAGCCGCGAAGGCTGCACCCAACCCCGCACCGAAGCCCGGTGCCCCCCGGCCGGGTCCCCGGCCCACCCCTGCGAGCCCGGCCCCCGCGGCCGAGACCGCGCGTCCGAAGCCCGGCGCACCGAAGCCGGCTGCTCCCAAGCCCGCTCCGGCACCGGAGGAGCCCGCGGCTCCCGCGCCGCAGGCCCCCGCTGCCCAGGCGGCACCGCAGTCCCCGGCTGCTCAGGCTCCCAGCGCGACGCCGCAGGCTCCCGCGGCCAAGCCCGGCCCCAAGCCGGCCGGTCCGCGTCCGGGTCCGAAGACCCCGCGCGTCGGTAACAACCCGTACTCCTCGGCTCCGGCCGAGCGTCCCGCTCCGCGTCCGGGTGCCCCGCGCCCCGGCCCGGGCGGACCGCGTCCTACCCCGGGACAGGGCGGCCCCCGCCCCACGCCCGGACAGGGACGTCCCGCAGCAGGCCCCGGTGGCCCGCGTCCCGGACCCGGCCAGGCCGGTCCGCGTCCGGCTCCCGGACAGGGCGGTCCCCGCCCCGCGCCCGGACAGGGCGGTCCCCGTCCGTCCCCGGGTTCGATGCCCCCGCGTCCCAACCCGGGTGCGATGCCGCAGCGTGCTGCGCGTCCGGCCGCATCCGGTCGTCCGGGTCGTCCGGGCGGAGCTCCCGGTGGACGTCCCGGTGGTGGCGGCGGCGGCTACCGCGGTGGCGGCGCCGGTGGCGGCGCACCTGCAGGTGCAGGTGCTCCCGGTGGTTTCCGCGGTCGCCCCGGTGGCGGTGGCGGTGGCGGTGGACGCGGTCGCGGCGGTGCAGCCGGCGCGTTCGGTCGTCCCGGTGGCGCTCCGCGTCGTGGTCGTAAGTCGAAGCGGCAGAAGCGGCAGGAATACGATTCGATGCAGGCGCCGTCGGTCGGCGGCGTGCGGTTGCCGCGTGGCAACGGCGAGACCATCCGTCTCGCTCGCGGCGCATCGCTGTCCGACTTCGCCGAGAAGATCGACGCGAACCCGTCGGCCCTGGTGCAGGCGCTGTTCAACCTCGGTGAGATGGTCACGGCCACTCAGTCGGTGAACGACGACATCCTCGAGCTGCTCGGCTCGGAGATGAACTACGTCGTGCAGGTCGTCTCGCCCGAGGATGAGGACCGCGAGCTGCTCGAGTCGTTCGACATCCAGTACGGCGAGGACGAGGGCGGCGAGGAAGACCTCCAGCAGCGTCCGCCGGTGGTCACCGTCATGGGTCACGTCGACCACGGCAAGACCCGCCTGCTCGACACGATCCGGAAGGAGAACGTCGGCGAGGGTGAGGCCGGTGGCATCACCCAGCACATCGGTGCCTACCAGGTGATGACGCACCTCAACGGTGAAGATCGCCTGATCACCTTCATCGACACCCCGGGTCACGAGGCGTTCACCGCGATGCGTGCCCGCGGCGCGAAGGCGACGGACATCGCGATTCTCGTGGTCGCAGCCGACGACGGCGTCATGCCGCAGACGGTGGAGGCGATCAACCACGCACAGGCCGCCGATGTCCCGATCGTGGTCGCGGTGAACAAGATCGACAAGGAGGGTGCGAACCCTCAGAAGATCCGTCAGCAGCTCACCGAGTACGGGCTGGTGGCGGAGGAGTACGGCGGCGACACCATGTTCGTCGACATCTCCGCGAAGCAGAACCTCAACATCGACCAGCTGCTCGAAGCGGTGCTGCTCACCGCCGACGCAGCGCTCGATCTGCGGGCCAACCCGGACATGGAGGCGCAGGGCGTCGCCATCGAGGCGCACCTCGACCGCGGTCGCGGTCCGGTGGCCACGGTGCTCATCCAGCGCGGCACTCTGCGGGTCGGCGACTCGATCGTCGCCGGCGACGCCTACGGCCGCGTGCGCCGCATGGTCGACGAGCACGGCGAGGACGTGCTCGAGGCACTGCCTTCGCGTCCGGTCCAGGTCGTCGGCTTCACGTCGGTGCCCGGCGCCGGGGACAACCTCGTCGTCGTCGAAGAGGACCGCATCGCGCGTCAGATCGCCGACCGGCGTAATGCCCGCAAGCGCAACGCGCTCGCAGCACGTAGCCGCAAGCGCATCAGCCTCGAGGATCTCGATGCCGCGCTCAAGGAGCACAACGAGCTCAACCTCATCCTCAAGGGCGACAACTCGGGTACCGTCGAGGCCCTCGAAGAGGCGCTCATGGGTATCGAGATCGACGACGAGGTGCGCCTGCGGGTCATCGACCGCGGTGTCGGTGGCGTCACCGAGACCAACGTCAACCTCGCTGCCGCGTCGAACGCCGTGATCATCGGCTTCAACGTCCGCGCCGAGGGCAAGGCCACCGAGCTCGCGAACCGCGAGGGTGTCGACATCCGCTACTACTCGGTCATCTACCAGGCGATCGACGAGGTGGAGAAGGCCCTCAAGGGCATGCTCAAGCCCATCTACGAGGAGGTCGAGCTCGGCCGCGCCGAGATCCGCGCGATCTTCAAGTCGTCGAAGGTCGGCAACATCGCGGGTTGCCTCGTGCAGTCCGGCATCGTCAAGCGCAACGCGAAGGCCCGCCTCATCCGCGACAGCAACGTCGTGGCCGAGACGGTCACCATCTCGTCGCTGCGCCGCGAGAAGGACGACGTCACCGAGGTCCGCGAGGGCTTCGAGTGCGGTTTGACGATCACCTACTCCGACATCAAGGTCGGCGACGTGATCGAGGCGTACGAGTTGCGCGAGAAGCCGCGCGACTGATCCACCCGCACCCGTGGCGGTGAACGATTCGTCGTTCGCCGCCACGGGTGTGTCGGGACGCCCGACCCGGCCGGCACGGAGCCGACCGGACGGCCGACCGGAGTGTCCTCGAGGAGAGAAGCGAATGTATCTGGGAGCGCTCGAACTCGACCTGCTGCTCGGCGACGTGCATTCGCTCAAGCAGAAGAGATCGGCGATCCGTCCGGTGGTCGCAGAACTGCGCCGGCTCGGGGTGTCCGCCGCCGAAACCGGGGAACACGATCTGTACCGCCGGGCGCAGGTGGGTGTGGCGGTCGTCGCCCCCGACCTCGCGCACGTCGGAGAGATACTGGACAAGTGTGAGCGGCTGGTCGCCCAGCGGCCCGAACTCGACCTGCTGTCGGTCAGACGCAGGCTGTACGGGCCCGATGACTGATCCCGGCCGCACGACAGGCCGCCTGCCGGCGGCTACAGAAGGGAACGAACGACATGGCCGATCCAGCACGGGCTCGCCGACTCGCGAAGCGCATTGCCACCATCGTGGCCACCGCCATCGACCTCGAGATCAAGGATCCGCGCCTCGAGTTCGTGACGATCACCGACGCGAAGGTCACCGCGGATCTGCACGACGCCACCGTCTACTACACGGTCCGGGGCGCGGATCTGAACACCGAACCCGATCACGAGGCGGCTGCTGCCGGCCTCGAGAAGGCCAAGGGCGTGCTCCGCTCGAAGGTCGGCGCCGGCACCGGTGTGCGGTTCACCCCGACGCTGACGTTCGTCACCGACACCGTGCCCGACACGGCACGGCACATGGAGGAACTCCTCGCGCGCGCTCGCGCGGCCGACGACGAGGTCGCACGCGCCCGTGAGGGCGCCGTTCCGGCCGGCGATGCCGATCCCTACAAGGAATCCCGTGAGCGCGACGCCGGTGACGACGACGAATAACGCACCGGTGCCCGACCCGACTCCTCCGGTGGTCCCGTCGCACCGGGACGATGCCGGCGTCCCGTCCGGCCCGGCAGGATCCGTCGACCTGCACGGTGCCGCCGCACTGCTCGACGCGGCGGCCACCGTGACGGTGCTGTGCCACATCAACCCCGACGCCGACACCCTCGGCAGCGGGCTGGCCCTCGGGCTGGCGCTCGAGCGACGCGGTGTCACCGTGCAGGTCGCGTTCGGTTCGCCCGCGAACATGCCGGACTCGATGCGGTCGCTGCCGGGCGCACACCTGGTCACGCCGGTCGCGGAGGTACGCCGTGAGGCCGATCTCGTGGTGACCGTCGACTGCGGTACCGCGGGCCGTCTCGGTGTCCTGCGCGACCGTCTGAAGACCGCTCCGAACGTCCTGGTGATCGACCACCACCTGTCCAACACGCGGTTCGGCACCCACAACCTCGTCGACCCGGAGTCCGAGGCCACCGCGATGGTGCTCGCCGACCTCTTCGACGTGTGGGGTGTCGAGATCGACGCCGCACTCGCGCACTGCCTGTACGCGGGACTGGTGACCGACACCGGATCGTTCCGCTGGGGTCGCCCGCAGGCCCACGGACTTGCCGAGCGCCTGCTCGCCACCGGTATCGACGGCACGTCGATCACGCGGGCCCTGCTCGACACCCATCCCTTCGGGTGGTTGCCGATGCTGTCGTCGGTGCTGGCCACCGCCACACTCGAACGCGACGCTGCTCAGGGCAGGGGACTGGTCTACGCCTTCGTCCGGCGCGCCGACTCCGCGCATCTCGGTCCGGAGGAGATCGAGAGCGTCATCGACATCGTGCGCACCACCGCCGAGGCCGAGGTCGCCGCGGTGTTCAAGGAGGTCGCTCCCGAGGAGTGGACCGTCTCGCTGCGCGCGAAGACCTCGGTGGACGTGTCCGCCGTCGCCACCGCACTCGGCGGCGGAGGACACCGCCTGGCGGCGGGGTACACCGCCCACGGCGACACCGATCGGATCGTCGCCGCCCTGCGCGGCGTGCTCGGTTGACTGCGTCCGGCGGGTCGCCCGCCTCCGAGACGCCCGGCGGCTCACGCGCCTCTGAGACGCCCGGCGGCTCACGCGCCTCTGAGACGCCCGGCGGCTCACGCGCCTCTGAGACGCCCGGCGGCTCACACGCTTCCGACGTCACCGGACGGCGGATCCTCGGGCTCGTCCTTCCCGCCCTCGGGGTGCTCGCGGCCGAACCGCTCTACCTGCTGTTCGACATCGCCGTCGTCGGCCGGCTGGGGGCGCTGCCCCTGGCCGGTCTCGCGATCGGCGGGTTGATCCTCGCGCAGGTGAGCACCCAGCTCACCTTCCTGTCGTACGGCACCACCGCGCGCGCGGCGCGTTTCCACGGTGCGGACCGGCACGACGACGCTGTCGGCGAGGGCGTGCAGGCGACCTGGCTCGCGATGATCGTCGGACTTGCGATCCTGCTCGTCGGCCAGGCGCTGGCCGGCCCCGTCGCGCGGCTGCTCGCCGGCGATGCCGAGATCGCCGACGCCGCCGTCTCGTGGCTGCGCGTCGCGCTGTTCGGGGCTCCCCCGATCCTCGTCGGCCTGGCCGGGAACGGTTGGATGCGCGGCGTCCAGGACACGATGCGGCCGCTGCGATTCGTCATCGCCGGCCTCGCCCTGTCGGCGGTGCTGTGCCCGGTACTGGTCCACGGACTGCTGGGCGCTCCCCGGTGGGAACTCGTCGGTTCGGCCATCGCCAACGTGATCGGGCAGTCCGTGACGGCCGTCCTGTTCGTCGTGGCGCTGCTGCGGTCCGGGGTTCCGCTGCGACCGCGACCCGCCGTGATCGGGGCACAGTTGCGGCTCGGACGTGACCTGATCGCGCGCAGCCTCGCATTCCAGGCCTGCTTCCTGTCCGCGGCGGCGGTGGCGTCGCGTTTCGGTGCGGCCGCGGTGGCCGGTCATCAGGTCGTGCTGCAACTGTGGACCTTCGTGACCCTCACCCTGGACTCGCTGGCGATCGCTGCGCAGGCCCTCGTCGGCGCCGCGCTCGGTGCGGCCGACCGCCGGGGCGCGACTCGCCTGGCGTGGCGGTTGTCGGCGTGGTCGGTGGTCTTCGCCGTCGTCCTCGCGGTGGTCTTCGTGGCGGGGAAGGATGTGATTCCTGATCTGTTCACCACCGATACCGAGGTGCTCGACCAGATCGGCGTCGCGTGGTGGTTCTTCGTCGCGATCATGCCGCTCGCGGGAATCGTCTTCGCACTCGACGGTGTTCTCCTCGGTGCGGGGGACGCCGCCTTCCTGCGCACCGCGACGCTGGCCTCGGCGCTGTTCGGCTTCCTGCCGTTGATCTGGTTGTCGCTCGCGTACGACTGGGGTCTGGCGGGTATCTGGACGGGGCTTACGGTGTTCATCGTGTTCCGGATGATCGCCGTCGTGTGGCGCACGCTCTCGGGACGATGGGCGGTGACGGGCGCGGACCGGCAGGTGCGCATCCAGGACGAGTCGGGAGGTTAGTGCGTGGCAGCGAAGCTGTGGGCGATCAGCGACATCCATGTGGGCCATCGGGGCAACCGGCCGGTCACCGAGGACCTGTATCCGGAGTCGCCCGACGACTGGTTGATCGTCGCGGGCGACGTGTCGGAGAAGACCGACGACATCCGGTGGGCGCTGTCGCTGCTCCGCAGCCGGTTCGCGAAGGTGATCTGGGTGCCCGGCAACCACGAACTGTGGACGACCGCCAAGGACCCCGTGCAGATGTTCGGGGTCGCGCGCTACGACTATCTCGTCACGATGTGCCGCGAACTCGACGTGCTCACCCCCGAGGATCCGTATCCGATCTGGGAGGGCGAGGACGGGCCGGTGGTGCTCGTGCCGATGTTCCTGCTCTACGACTACTCGTTCCTGCCGGAGGGCACCACGACGAAGGCGGACGGGCTCGCGCTCGCGCGCGAACGCAACGTCGTCGCGACCGACGAGTTCCTGCTGAAGCCGGATCCGTACATCACGCGCGACACCTGGTGCCGGGTACGCGTGGATCAGACCCGCGCCCGTCTCGACTCGCTCGACCCCGCCCTGCCCACCGTGCTGATCAACCACTTCCCGCTGGTGCGCGAACCCACGCGGATGCTGTTCTACCCCGAGTTCGCCCTGTGGTGCGGTACCACCGAGACGGCCGACTGGCACCTGCGCTACCGGGCGCTGTGCAGCGTGTACGGCCACCTGCATATCCCGCGGACCACCTACTACGACGGGGTGCGCTTCGAGGAGGTCTCGGTCGGCTACCCGCGCGAATGGCAGCGACGCGGCATGCCGGAGCAGCCCCTGCGGCAGATCCTCCCCGTCCCGGAGTATCCGCCGGGCAGCCTGAACAAGTGGGGCGGTCATTTCACCGTGACCCCCGAGATGGAAGCCGAGGCCGAGAAGATGCGGGCTCAACGAGAGAAGGAGTTGCGGTGACCGAACCGGACACCGGGCAGAAGACGGACACGCGCGGCGCGCTGATCGGGCGCATCGTGCCGGACGGCATCGCTGCAGCCGAGTTGTTCGAGGACCCACCGGGACTGCGGCCGCATCCCCAGGAGGAGCCGCTCGTGGCGCGGGCCGTGGAGAAGCGGCGCCGCGAGTTCGCCGGTGCCCGTCATTGCGCCCGCCAGGCCATGCGCACCCTCGGCGTCGACCCCGCGCCGGTACTGCGCGGAGAGATGGGCGATCCCGTCTGGCCTCGCGGCGTCGTCGGCAGCCTCACCCACTGCGACGGCTATCGCGGTGCCGTGCTGGGCTATTCGCTGCAGATCCGATCGCTCGGCATCGACGCCGAACCGCACGACGTGCTCCCCGACGGGGTGCTGCCCGCGGTGAGCCTCGAACCCGAACGCGAGTGGCTCGCCTCGGCCGGCGACGACCTGCACTGGGACCGTCTGCTGTTCTGCGCCAAGGAGGCCACCTACAAGGCGTGGTTCCCGCTGACGAAGAGGTGGCTGGGCTTCGAGGACGCCCACATCACCTTCGAGCGCGACACCACCTCGGACGTGGTCACCGGCACCTTCCACTCGCGACTGCTCGTCCCCGGCGACACCCTCGACGGGCAGCCGCTGACGGGCTTCGACGGACGGTGGCTCATCGCCGACGGTCTCGTCCTCACCGCGATCACGGTGCGCTGATGAACGACGCCGCACCCCCGCAGGAACATCCGGCACTCGCCCGCGCAGGCCTGCTCGTCGTCGACAAGCCCGCCGGCATGACGAGCCACGACGTGGTGGCGCGCTGCCGCCGACTGCTCGGCACCCGCAAGGTCGGGCACGCGGGCACTCTCGACCCCATGGCGACGGGCGTGCTCGTCCTCGGCGTCGAGCGCGCCACCAAGCTGCTCGGGCTGCTCGCACTGACGACCAAGTCGTACACCGCGACGATCCGTCTCGGGCAGAGCACCGTCACGGACGACGCGGAAGGCGAGACCGTCGCGACCACCGATGCGACGCACGTGACCGACGAGCAGATCGGCGAGGGCGTGGCCGCGCTGACAGGCGACATCCAGCAGGTGCCCGCCAGCGTCAGCGCCATCAAGATCGACGGCAAGCGCGCCTACGCCCGCATGCGCGAGGGGGAGGCGGTCGAGTTGAAGGCCCGGCCGGTCACGGTCTCGCGGTTCGACGTCCTCGCCCGCCGCGATGTGCCCGGGAGCGGCTTCGTGGACGTCGACGTCGACGTGGACTGCTCGTCCGGCACCTACATTCGGGCGCTCGCACGCGATCTCGGCGCGGCCCTCGGAGTGGGCGGTCATCTCACGGCGCTGCGTCGCACGAAGGTCGGCCCGTTCGGCCTCGAACATGCCCGCACGCTCGAACAGCTCGCCGACGACCCGACGCCGAGCCTCGACATCGACGCGGCCGTGCGCACGGCCTTCGAGTGCCGCACCATCAGCGACGAGGAGGTGGGGCTGCTCGCGAACGGCCGCTGGCTCGAGCCCGTCGGGATCCACGGCGTCTACGGCGCCGTGGATGCGCAGGGTCGGGCCGCGGCGCTGCTGCAGGAGAAGTGCAAGCGGGCTGCGGCGGTGTTCGTGGTGCGCCCCTCCAACATGTGAGCGGGCTCGGACGGTCCGGATCGCAGCCGGCTCAGACGAGCCAGATCGCTTCCGCCGCCGGGTGACCGAGATCGATCGTGCGGCCCTCGGTCCGGCCCAACCGGACCGAGATGGTTCCGGCGAAGTCGCGACGTTCGAGCACGGTGATGTCGGTGTCGAGGGCGATCCCGACCTCGTCGAAGTAGCGCAGCATCGCGGGGTCGGAGTCGGAGATGCGGGCCACGCGGCCGTGGTCGCCGTCGTTGAACTCGCTCAGGGCGCGGGCGGGTGGTGACGGGATCGTGCCGTCGGGCGCCGGGATCGGGTCGCCGTGCGGGTCGCGTTCGGGATGACCGAGTTTGGTGTCGATCGCTGCGACCATCCGTTCGGAGACGGCGTGCTCGAGGATCTCGGCCTCGTCGTGCACTTCGTCCCACCCGTAGCCGAGCTCGCGGACCAGGAAGGTCTCGATGAGGCGGTGGCGCCGGACCATCGCCACGGCGGCCTGCCGGCCCTCGTCGGTGAGGGAGATCGCGCCGTAGCGCTCGTGGTCGACGAGTCCCTGGTCCGCGAGGCGGCGTACCGCTTCGGACACCGTGGACGCCGACACGCCCAGCTTCTCGGCGAGCAGCTTGGTGGAGATCTTCTCCCCGGACCACTCCTGGACCGTCCACATGATCTTGAGATAGTCCTGTGCGACCGAGGACAGCAGCTCGGTCGCGGTGGTCTCGTTACTCTCAGGCACGCGTCCAGCTTAGGTAACCGTCACCCGGGAATCACGCTCTCCGTCGGCTCGCTGGTCCTTTCGCCCTCCGGCGCGCGGCGACGCATCACGAGCCGGGTGACGACACCCTGACGCGGAGCGAACAGGTACGCGAGGGTGAAGACCACGGCCTGGGCGAGCACCACCACGCCGCCGGTCGCGGCGTCGGTGTAGTAGCTCGTGTACACACCGACCACCGAGGCGATCACTGCGAGTACCGGTGCGATCACCAGCATCCGGGCCATCCGGTCGGTGAGCAGATAGGCGGTCGCGCCGGGGATGATGAGCATCGCGACGACGAGGATCACGCCGACCGCCTGCAGCGCGCTGACGATCGTCACCGCGAGCAGCGACAACAGCAACGCCGACAGCGCGGCGGGGGACAGGCCGAGGGTGTGCGCCTGGACGCGGTCGAAGGCGAACAGCGTCAGATCGCGGCGCTTCGCGACGAGGACGGCCAGCACGACGGCCGCCAGGATCGACACCTGCCAGACGTCGCCCGTCGCGAGCCCGAGCAGGTTTCCGAACAGCACGTGGTGCAGGTCGATCTGGCTCGGGTTCTTCGAGATCAGCACCACGCCCAGGGCGAACAGTGTCGTGAAGACGATGCCGATGGTGGCGTCCTCCTTGACGCGGCTCGTGCCGCGGACGAGCCAGATCAACGCGACGGCGATGCCGGCGAAGACGAGGGCTCCGAGCGCGAACGGCACCCCCACCAGATAGGCGAGGACGACACCGGGCAGCACGGCGTGCGAGACCGCGTCGCCCATCAGCGACCAGCCGATGAGCACGAGCCAGCAGCTGAGCAGCGCGCACACGATCGTCGCGGCGACCGCGACGAGCAGCGCGCGCTGCATGAAGCCGTACTGCAGGGGTTCGATCAGCACGTCGATCATCGTCCGGCCTCCTGTGCGTATGTCTCCCGTGCGACGTCCTCGGCTCGTCCACCGTTCGCAGGTGGGGGAGCGCCGAAGGCGCGGGCGAGGTTCTCCGGGAGGAGGACCTCCTCGGGGGAGCCGTGCACCAGCACGCGCCGCTGCAGCAGTACCGCCTCGTCGCACAGTTCCGCCAGACCTGCAAGATCGTGGGTGGCGACGAGGATCGCGTGGCCGCTCGCCGCCAGTTCGCGGATGACGACGGTCAGCGCGTGCTCGGTGGTGGTGTCGACCCCCGCGAACGGCTCATCGAGCAGCAGCAGCGGCGAGCCCTGCGCGATCGCCCGTGCCACGAAGACACGCTTGCGCTGGCCGCCCGAGAGCTGCCCGATCTGCCGGCCGGACAACGCGGTCATGCCCACGCGTTCGAGCGCGGCGTCGACGGCCTCGTGGTCGGCGGGGCGCGGGCGGCGCAGGAAGCCCTGGTGGCCGTAGCGGCCCGTCATGACGACGTCGCGCACGCCGATCGGGAAGTTCCAGTCGACGGCCTCGGACTGCGGCACGTAGGCGACCTGCGTGCGGCGACGCGCCACGGCGGTGGTCGTCCCGCCGATGGTGACGCGACCCGAGGTGGGTCGCACGAGACCCATGATCGTCTTGAACAGCGTCGACTTACCCGAGCCGTTGGTTCCCACGAGTCCGCAGACGCGGCCGGGTGCGAGTTTCAGGGTGACGTTCTGCAGGGCCAGGAGGGTGTCGTAGCGCACCGTCACGTCGTCGACGAACAGTGCCGGTGTGTCGAGTGTCGAAGTCATGGCCTCAGTCCCGTCGTGATGACGTCGATGTCGTGTCGGAGCAGATCGAGGTAGGTGGGGACGGGACCGTCCGCCTCGGAGAGCGAATCGACGTAGAGGATTCCGCCGAATTCCGTTCCGGTATCGGCCGCGACCTGCCGTTGCGCCTTGTCCGAGACGGTCGATTCGCAGAACACCGCCGGAACCTCGTTGGTGCGCACGAAATCGACGGTCCGGGCGATCTGCTGCGGGGTGCCCTGCTGGTCGGAGTTCACCGGCCACAGATAGGCCTCCTGCAGCCCGGCGTCGCGCGCGAGATAGCTGAACGCGCCCTCACAGGTGACGAGTGCGCCCCGGTCGGCGGGCACGCTGTCGAGGGCGGTGACGAGTTCGGTGTGGAGACCGTCGAGTTCGGCCTTGTACGCCTCGGCGCGGGCCGCGAAGTCGTCCGCGTGCTCGGGGGCGAGGTCGGCCAGTGCCGCGGCGATGTTGTCGACGTAGACGCGGGCGGCGAGCGGGGACATCCAGGCGTGGGGGTTGTAGGGACCCGTCGTCGCGCCCTCACCGATCGGCAGTGGGTCCACACCCTCGCTCACGACCACGTGCTCGGCGTCGACATCGGCGACGAACTGTTCGAACCACTGCTCGAGACCGAGTCCGTTGTCGAGGACGAGGTCGGCCTCGGTCGCGAACCGCAGGTCGCCCGGCGTGGGCTCGTAGCCGTGGACCTCGGCGCCGGGCTTGGTGATGGACTCGACCCGCACGTGGTCGCCGCCGACGTTGCGCGCTATGTCGGCGAGGACGGTGAAGGTGGTCAGGACCAGGGGCCGATCGTCGGCGGAACCGGTGGTCGAACATGCCGCGAGGGCGGCGGCGCAGGCCGTGGCCGCGAAGGCGGCGATCATGCGACCGGCGCGGAAGGATACGGACTGTGTTCTGTGGGCTCTCGACGAAAAGTTCGGCACACCGAAATTATGCATTCGCCGAGCCGTCACCGTCATGTGGGGCGCTCCGGGAGCCATCCGGGCGTGCCCGACCCGCTCACGGGCCGTAGGCTGCCGATGTGCAGAGATGGCGAGGTCTGGACGAAATTCCTGCGGACTGGGGTCGGTGTGTACTCACGATCGGCGTGTTCGACGGCGTACACCGCGGCCATCAGCAGCTCATAGCGCGTGCCGTCGAGGCCGCGCGGGCACGCGGTGTGGCCGCCGTGCTCATGACCTTCGATCCCCACCCCATGGAAGTGGTCCGCCCGGGCAGCCACCCGGCGCAGCTGACCACCCTCGCGCGACGCGCCGAGCTCGCCGAGGAACTCGGTATCGACGTTTTCTGCGTCATGCCGTTCACCCCGGAATTCATGAAGCTCTCGCCGGAGCGGTACGCCCACGAGATCCTCGTCGAGCGACTGCACGTGGCCGAGGTGGTCGTGGGGGAGAACTTCACCTTCGGAAAGAAGGCGGCCGGCACCGTCGACATGCTGCGCTCGATCGGTGAGCGTTTCGGGTTCGCGGTGCAGGGGCTCACGCTGGTCGCCGAGCACGCCGTGACGTTCTCGTCGACCTACATTCGTTCGTGCGTCGACGCCGGGGACGTCGTTGCGGCCGCGGACGCACTCGGTCGCCCGCACCGGGTCGAAGGCGTGGTCGTGCACGGCGACGGTCGCGGTCGCGGACTCGGATTCCCGACCGCCAACGTCGCACCGCCGATCTACGCGGCGATCCCCGCCGACGGCGTGTACGCGGCCTGGTTCACGGTGCTCGACTCCGGTTCTCCCGTCGAGGGACTCACAGCTGGTCAGCGCTACCTCGCAGCCGTGTCGGTGGGCACCAATCCGACCTTCTCCGGACGCAAGCGCACGGTGGAGGCGTTCGTCCTCGACGAGAAGGCCGATCTCTACGGCCAGCACGTGGCGGTCGACTTCGTCGAGCGGCTGCGGGGCATGGAGAAGTTCGATTCCGTGGAAGCGTTGATCTCCGCGATGCACCGTGACGCCGAACGGGCGCGAGAGGTTCTCACGAAGACTCCCCAGTGACACCGACTCCGAGTGACACCGACTTCGAGTGACACCGACTTCGAGTGACACCGACTTCGAGTGACACCGACTTCGAGTGACACCGACTTCGAGTGACACCGACTTCGAGTGACACCGACTCTCGAATGACGTGGGTGTCCGTCGACCGTCCGGTGTCGTCCGAACGAACGAAACTGCGAGTTCGGTACGAAAAAGGTCTTGTCCGCCGTCTTCTCCGAGGACCGGGGGGCGCACCCCGGACCGCGAGTCGATTCTGTCGTTCTTCGCCTCCCGCATGCACCTGGTCAGTGCTCTGGCACGTCGGATCGCCGACGCGCCGGGCTCACTGGACTATCCCTACTGGGTGAAGGTCGACCTCGCCGTCGACGACGGTGTCGCTCGCGATGGAGCGCTACCGCGAGCGCGGGGAGGATCTGCCCTCGGAGTACGCGGCGGTGCCCGTGGCGCTCGGCGGTCACCGTCCTGGCCCCGGCGCGGGACGACCTCCGTCCCGACCGCGACATCGACCGGTACGTCGAGTTGCTCGACCAGGTTTTCGCCGAGGTGTCGGCCGCGGTGGGCCGCGCGGGTGCCGGCCGGCGCTGAACCCGATCGTGGTTCGGCGGCCGAAGTCGGCTCTGATAGGCTGGACCGTCGGTGCGCGCTGCGGTTCGCGGTGGCCGTACCGGGCGGACTCCGGTCCGTCTACCGTCACGCGGACGTCAGTTGTACAGGAGTGACCCAGTGGCTCTGACCACCGAACAGAAGAAGCAGATCCTCGGCGAGTACGGCCTCCACGAGACCGACACCGGCTCCCCCGAGGCGCAGGTGGCACTGCTCACCAAGCGCATCGTGGACCTCACCGAGCACCTCAAGCAGCACAAGCACGACCACCACTCCCGCCGCGGCCTGCTGCTGCTGGTCGGTCGTCGTCGCCGCCTGCTGAAGTACGTCGAGAAGGTCGACGTCGAGCGTTACCGCTCGCTCATCCAGCGTCTGGGTCTGCGTCGCTGACGCGGACAGGACACGACCTGATCTGCATTCGCTGATCTTTTCCGGCAGCCGACGGGGTACCCACTACACTGGGCCTCGTTGGCTGTCGGTGTTTGTGCCGGTTCGGCCGGCGACTTCCATCGCCTCCAATGGTGATGATCCGTATGCACCGACGGTGTCGGTCCTCGGTAGTGACCTTCCGGTCCCGTCGGGTGTCGTATCCCGAATCCGCCGGAGGGTTTCGATCGACGACCGCCTCCGTGAGTCGGTGCGCAGCCGTGGCCACGGGGGTCGCGGCGCCCGCGCGGGTACGGCGAAGACGAAGAGGGAAGAGAAGACATACAGATGACAAGCACTACCGCAGTCGAGATCGACGAAGGGGTCTACGAGACCACCGCAACGCTCGACAACGGTGCCTACGGCACCCGCACCATCCGTTTCGAGACCGGCCGCCTCGCACGCCAGGCCGCCGGTTCGGTCGTCGCCTATCTCGACGACGAGACCATGCTGCTCTCGGCCACCAGCGCCTCGAAGCAGCCCAAGGACCAGTTCGACTTCTTCCCGTTGACGGTGGACGTCGAGGAGCGCATGTACGCCGCGGGTCGCATCCCCGGCTCGTTCTTCCGTCGGGAGGGACGCCCCTCCACCGACGCGATCCTGACCTGCCGTCTGATCGACCGGCCGCTGCGCCCGTCCTTCGTCGACGGTCTGCGCAACGAGATCCAGGTCGTCGTCACGGTTCTGAGCCTGAACCCGAACGACCTCTACGACGTCGTCGCGATCAACGCCGCGTCGGCCTCCACCCAGCTCGCCGGCCTGCCGTTCTCCGGCCCGGTCGGTGGCGTGCGTGTCGCGCTCATCGTCTCCGACGACAACAAGTCGGGCCAGTGGGTCGCGTTCCCGACCGTCGAGCAGCTCGAGAACGCCGTCTTCGACATGGTCGTCGCCGGTCGCATCGTCGGTGGGGGAGACAACCCCGACACCGCGGACGTCGCGATCATGATGGTCGAGGCCGAGGCGACCGAGAACGTCATCGCGCTCGTCGACGGTGGTGCGCAGGCACCGACCGAGACGATCGTCGCCGAGGGCCTCGAGGCCGCCAAGCCGTTCATCGCGCGCCTGTGCATCGCACAGCAGCAGCTCGCCGCCGCCTCGGCCAAGCCGACCGGCGACTTCCCGCTGTTCCCGGCCTACCAGGACGACGTCTACGCCGCGGTCGAGGCCGCCGCGGGGGAGAAGCTCGCCGAGGCGCTCACCATCGCCGGCAAGCAGGAGCGCGACGATCGCACCGACGAGATCAAGGTCGAGGTGCTCGAGCAGGTCGCCCCGAACTTCGAGGGTCGCGAGAAGGAGATCGGCGCAGCCTTCCGCTCGCTCACCAAGAAGCTCGTGCGCCAGCGCATCCTGCGCGACCAGTTTCGCATCGACGGCCGCGGTGTCACCGACATCCGTGCGCTCTCGGCCGAGGTCGCCGTGGTGCCGCGCGCTCACGGTTCGGCGCTGTTCGAGCGTGGCGAGACCCAGATCATGGGTGTCACCACGCTCGACATGGTGAAGATGGCGCAGCAGGTCGACTCGCTCGGCCCCGAGACCAGCAAGCGCTACATGCACCACTACAACTTCCCGCCGTACTCCACCGGTGAGACCGGTCGTGTGGGCTCCCCGAAGCGTCGCGAGATCGGCCACGGTGCCCTCGCAGAGCGCGCGCTCATCCCGGTTCTGCCGAGCCAGGAGGAGTTCCCCTACGCGATCCGTCAGGTATCCGAGGCCCTGAGCTCCAACGGCTCGACCTCGATGGGTTCGGTGTGCGCCTCGACCCTGTCGATGCTCAACGCCGGTGTGCCGCTGAAGGCCCCCGTCGCGGGCATCGCGATGGGCCTGGTCTCCGACGAGATCGAGCTCGAGGACGGTACCCGCGAGACCCGCTACGTCGCCCTCACCGACATCCTCGGTGCGGAGGACGCGTTCGGCGACATGGACTTCAAGGTCGCCGGCACGAAGGACTTCGTGACCGCCCTGCAGCTCGACACCAAGCTCGACGGTATCCCGTCGCAGGTCCTCGCCGGTGCGCTCTCGCAGGCCCACGATGCCCGCGCCACGATCCTCGAGGTCATGGCCGAGGCCATCGACACGCCCGACGAGATGAGCGAGTTCGCTCCGCGAATCACCACCATCAAGGTCCCGATGGACAAGATCGGTGAGGTCATCGGCCCCAAGGGCAAGATGATCAACTCGATCACCGAGGAGACCGGCGCCAACATCTCCATCGAAGATGACGGCACCGTCTACGTCGGTGCAGCGGACGGCCCGTCCGCGCAGGCCGCGATCGACAAGATCAACGCCATCGCCAACCCGCAGCTGCCGAAGGTCGGCGAGCGCTTCCTCGGCACCGTGGTCAAGACCACGGCGTTCGGAGCGTTCGTCTCCCTGCTCCCCGGCCGCGACGGCCTGGTGCACATCAGCAAGCTCGGCAACGGCAAGCGCATCGCCAAGGTCGAGGACGTCGTGAACGTCGGTTCGAAGATCCGCGTCGAGATCGCCGACATCGACAACCGCGGCAAGATCAGCCTCGTCCCCGTCGAGGACGAGTCGGCCGAGGCTGCTGCGACCGGCGAGAACGCCGAGTCCTGATCACCCCACCCGCCTGCCGGTTCCCGGTGGGCGCGTGAACCCCGCACCCGTGGCGCCCGACATCCGGTCGGGCACCACGGGTGCGGCGTTTCCGGCAGACCATGGTTACCGGGGTGCAACGGCCGGATGTCATCCGGGTGAGGTTCCGCCGAACCGGGTCCGGACCGCGCCCGGGAATGGTTCCCTGAGTATGTGAGAACGGGCATGCAGGCGGATCTCGGGAGGTTGCGCGGAGCGAATCTTGCTCTGGCAACCTGGGTGTCCGCCATCAACTTCTGGGCCTGGAACATGATCGGGCCGCTGTCGACGACCTACGCCACCGACATGTCGCTCAGCAGCGCGGAAGCGTCGATGTTGGTGGCCACGCCGATCCTCGTGGGCTCCCTCGGCCGCATCGCGGTCGGGGCGATGACGGACCGGTACGGCGGACGGGCGATGTTCATCGCCGTCTCGCTGTCGTCGATCGTTCCCGTCGTCGCGGTCGGATTCGCCGCCGAGGCCGGCTCCTATCCGCTGCTCCTGGTCTGCGGGTTCTTCCTCGGCATCGCCGGCACGATCTTCGCGGTCGGGATCCCGTTCGCCAACAACTGGTACGAACCCGCCCGCCGCGGCTTCGCGACCGGCGTGTTCGGGGCGGGCATGGTGGGCACGGCCCTGTCGGCCTTCTTCACCCCGCGTTTCGTGAACTGGTTCGGGCTGGTGCCCACCCACATCGTCGTGGCGGCCGCCCTCGCCGTGACCGCCGTGGTGTGCATCCTGGTGATGCGCAATGCTCCCGATTTCCGTCCCAACACCGACCCGGTGCTGCCCAAACTGACAGCCGCGGCGAAACTCGGTGTGACCTGGGAGATGTCGTTCCTGTACGCGGTCGTGTTCGGCGGATTCGTGGCGTTCAGCAACTATCTGCCCACCTACATCAAGACGATCTACGGCTTCTCCGCCGTCGACGCCGGTACGCGCACGGCGGGTTTCGCGCTCGCCGCCGTCCTCGCCCGGCCCGTGGGCGGAGCGCTGTCGGACCGGGTGCCGCCGAAATACGTGGTCCTGGCCTCGTTCACCGGCACCGCCGTGATGGCGGTGATCGCGACCTTCCAGCCCCCGCCCGACCTGTGGTCGGCGCTGACGTTCATCACAATGGCGATCTTCCTCGGCATCGGCACCGGCGGTGTCTTCGCGTGGGTGGCGCGCCGCGCCCCGGCGCACACAGTGGGCAGTGTCACCGGCATCGTCGCCGCTGCCGGTGGGCTCGGCGGCTACTTCCCGCCACTGGTGATGGGCGCGACCTACGACGCCGAAGGCAACGACTACACCGTCGGTCTGCTCCTGCTCGCGGCGACGGCACTGGTGTGCCTGTTCTACACCGCATTTCGGCTGCACGTCCATGAACCGCCCCCTGTCGCACGATCCGGAACCCGCGACGTACGTGAGGAGAAGCCGTGACGGACACCGCCGGAGTCGGGAACCGGATCGAGGAACTGCTCGTGCGCGGCGGACGGTTCTTCACCTCCGGCGAGCAGTCCGACGACACACGCACGGTCACGCGGCGCGGTGGCCGCGAGGGCGACATCTTCTACCGGGACCGCTGGAGCCACGACAAGGTCGTCCGCTCGACCCACGGGGTGAACTGCACCGGCTCGTGCTCGTGGAAGATCTACGTCAAGGACGGCATCATCACCTGGGAGACCCAGGAAACCGACTATCCGACAGTCGGTCCCGACCGTCCTGAGTACGAACCGCGCGGATGCCCGCGCGGCGCGGCCTTCTCCTGGTACACCTACTCGCCGACGCGCGTGCGCTATCCGTACGCGCGCGGGCTGCTCGTCGAGATGTACCGGGAGGCGCGGCAGCGACTCGGCGATCCGGTGCTCGCCTGGGCCGACGTCCAGAACGATCCCGAACGGCGCCGCCGCTACCAGCGTGCCCGCGGCAAGGGCGGACTGGTGCGCGTCACGTGGGCCGAGGCCACCGAGATGATCGCCGCCGCGCACGTCCACACCATCAAGGAGTACGGACCCGACCGGGTGGCCGGCTTCTCGCCGATCCCCGCCATGTCGATGGTCTCCTTCGCCGCCGGATCCCGGTTCGTCGAACTGCTCGGCGGCGTGATGACGTCGTTCTACGACTGGTACGCCGACCTACCGGTGGCGTCGCCGCAGGTCTTCGGCGATCAGACCGACGTACCCGAGTCCGGGGACTGGTGGGACGCCTCCTACCTGATGATGTGGGGTTCGAACGTGCCCGTCACCCGCACCCCGGACGCGCACTGGATGACGGAGGTCCGCTACCGCGGCACCAAGGTCGTCTCGGTGAGTCCGGACTACGCCGACAACACCAAGTTCGCCGACGAGTGGATGGCGTGCGCGGCCGGTACCGACGGTGCCCTGGCGATGGCGATGGGCCACGTGCTCCTCACCGAGTTCTATGTGCGGCAGCGCGTGCCGTTCTTCGTCGACTACGTGCGCCGGTACACCGACCTGCCCTTCCTCGTGCGGGTCGAGGAACGCGACGGAAGGCTCGTGCCGGGCAAGAACCTCACCGCCGCCGATCTCGGGCACAGCGTCGAGAACGCGGCCTTCAAACCGGTCTTCGTCGACGGTGCGACCGACACCGTCGTCGTACCCCCGGGCTCCCTCGGCTTCCGCTACGGCGACGACGGCATCGGAAAGTGGAATCTCGAACTCGGCGACCTCGTCCCGACATTGACGGTCGCGCCCCGCGGCGGGGGAGCGGGCGAGACCGCGGCGGTGTACCTGCCGAGCTTCGACACCGTCGACGGGCACGGTGAAAGCATCGAACGGGGCGTGCCGGTCCGTCGGATCGGGGACCACCTCGTGTGCACCGTCTTCGACCTGATGCTCGCGCAGTACGGGGTGAACCGTCCGGAGCTCGACCTGCCCGGGCAGTGGCCGAGCGGGTACGACGACCCGGGCTCGCCGTACACCCCGGCCTGGCAGGAGGCCCTCACCGGGGTGCCCGCGGCCCAGGCGATCCGGATCGCGACGGAGTTCGCCCGCAACGCCGAGGAGTCGGGCGGGCGTTCGATGATCATCATGGGGGCCGGCATCTGCCAGTGGTTCCACGGCGACGCGACCTATCGCGCCGTACTTGCGCTGCTCATGCTCACCGGCTGCATGGGACGCAACGGAGGCGGGTGGGCGCACTACGTCGGCCAGGAGAAGTGCCGTCCCGTCACGGGATGGGCGGCCATGGCGATGGGGACGGACTGGTCTCGCCCACCTCGCCAGATGGCCGGCACCTCCTACTGGTACGTGCACACCGACCAGTGGCGCTACGACGGTTACCGTGCCGACGCGCTGGCCAGTCCGCTGGGACGAGGTCGTTTCCGCGACAAGCACACGATGGACGTCATGGCGTCCGCGGTCGCCATGGGCTGGACACCCTTCTATCCCCAGTTCGACCGCAACACCCACGAGATTGCCGAACAGGCACGGGCGGCGGGACGGGAGATCCCGCAGCACGTCGCGCAGCAACTCGCCTCGGGTGAACTGAAACTGTCGGTGACCGACCCCGACGACCCGCGGAACTGGCCGCGCGTGCTCAGCGTGTGGCGGTCGAACCTGCTCGGCTCGTCCAGCAAGGGCAACGAGTATTTCCTGCGGCACCTGCTCGGCACCGATTCCAACGTGCAGGCCGAGCCGACGGCCCCCGGCCTGCGGCCCGGTGAGGTGGCGTGGCCCGACGACCTGCCCGAAGGAAAACTCGACCTGCTCATGTCGATCGACTTCCGCATGACCTCGACAACGTTGTTCTCCGACATCGTCCTGCCCGCCGCGACCTGGTACGAGAAGGGCGACCTGTCGAGCACCGACATGCACCCCTACATCCACGCCTTCACCGCAGCGGTCGATCCGCCCTGGGAAACCCGTTCGGACTACGACGCTTTCGGCGCCATCGCGCAGACCTTCAGCACCCTCGCCCGGACCCACCTGGGAACCCGCACCGACATCGTGATGGGGACACTGCAGCACGACACGCCCGCAGCGATGGCGTATCCGTCCGGCACCGAGCGGGACTGGCGCTCGACCGGCGAGGTGCCGGTTCCGGGGAGGACGATGGGTCCGCTCACCGTCGTCGAACGGGACTACGGTGCGATCGCGGAGAAGTGGGCGACGCTCGGTCCGCTCGTCGAGTCCCTCGGGTTGAACACCAAGGGCGTCGTGACCCGGCCGGACCGTGAGGTCGCCGAACTGGCACAGAGATTCGGCGTGATGGATTCCGGTGCCGGACAGGGACGTCCGGCGATCACCACCGCCGAACGCATGGCCGACACGATCCTCGCGCTGTCGGGCACGTCCAACGGCAGGCTCGCCGTCGAGGGTTTCCGTGAACTGGAGAAACGCACCGGACGGCGACTCGTGCACCTCGCGGAGGGCAGCGAGGAACGGCGGATCACCTACGCCGACACCCAGGCCCGTCCCGTACCGGTCATCACGAGCCCGGAATGGTCCGGGAGCGAAACGGGAGGTCGCCGGTACGCGCCGTTCACGATGAACATCGAGGAGCTGAAACCGTTCCACACGTTGACGGGCCGGATGCACTTCTACGTCGACCACGACTGGCTCGAAGAGCTCGGGGAGCAGCTCCCGGTCTACCGGCCCCCACTCGACATGTCGCGGTTGTTCGGCGAACAGGCGGTCGGCTCCGGCGACGGTGTCGGTCTGACGGTGAGATACCTGACCCCGCACTCGAAGTGGTCGATCCACTCGGAATATCAGGACAACCTGTTCATGCTGTCGCTGTCCCGGGGCGGGCCGACGATGTGGATGTCGCCGGCCGACGCCGCAAAGATCTCGGTGAGCGACAACGACTGGGTCGAGGCCGTCAACCGCAACGGTGTCGTGGTGTGCCGGGCGATCGTCTCGCACCGGATGCCCGAAGGGGTGGTGTTCGTCTACCACGCCCAGGACCGCGTCATCGACGTCCCGCGCAGCGAGACCACCGGACGCCGCGGCGGCATCCACAATTCGCTGACCCGCATCCTCATCAAGCCGAGCCACCTGGCCGGTGGATACGCGCAGACGGCCTACGCGTTCAACTATCTCGGCCCGACGGGCAACCAGCGCGACGAGGTGACGATCGTGCGTCGCCGATCCCAGGAGGTCGTCTACTGATGCGTGAGCAGGAAGCGAGGCGATCGTGAAGGTCATGGCACAACTCGCGATGGTGATGAACCTCGACAAGTGCATTGGATGCCACACCTGCTCGGTGACCTGCAAACAGGCGTGGACCAACCGGTCGGGCACCGAGTACGTGTGGTTCAACAACGTCGAAACCCGGCCGGGCCAGGGCTATCCGCGCACCTACGAGGACCAGGAACGCTGGCGCGGTGGCTGGGTCCGGGATACCAAGGGACGGCTGCGTCTCCGCGACGGTGGACGCCTCGCGAAACTCGCCCGCATCTTCTCGAACCCGAAGATGCCGTCGATCCACGACTACTACGAACCGTGGACCTACGACTACGACAACCTGACGAACGCCCCGCTCGGCGACCACGTCCCGGTGGCCTCGCCGCGCAGCCTCATCTCCGGTGAACCGATGAAGGTGGAATGGTCGGCGAACTGGGACGACAACCTCGGTGGCTCACCGGCGATCGTGCCCGACGACCCGATCCTGAAGAAGGTCGGCGACCGGATCAAGCTCGAGTTCGAGCAGACCTTCATGTTCTACCTGCCGCGGATCTGCGAGCACTGCCTCAACCCGTCGTGTGTGGCGTCGTGTCCGTCCGGCGCGATGTACAAGCGGTCGGAGGACGGCATCGTCCTCGTCGACCAGGACCGGTGCCGCGGCTGGCGGATGTGCGTGTCCGGATGCCCGTACAAGAAGGTGTACTTCAACCACAAGACCGGGAAGGCCGAGAAGTGCACCTTCTGCTACCCGCGGGTCGAGGTGGGGCTGCCGACCGTGTGTTCGGAGACATGCGTGGGCAGGCTCCGGTACATCGGTCTGGTCCTCTACGACGTCGATCGGGTCCTGGAGGCGGCATCGGTGGAGAACGACACCGACCTGTACGAGGCGCAACGCGGCCTGCTGCTCGACCCCCGTGACCCCGAGGTGATCGCCGGCGCCCGCGCCGAGGGCATCTCCGACGAGTGGATCGAGGCCGCGCAACGGTCCCCGGTCTACGACCTGATCAGCACGTACCGGGTCGCGTTGCCGCTGCATCCGGAATACCGGACGATGCCGATGGTCTGGTACGTGCCACCGCTGTCACCGGTCGTCGACGCCGTCAGCCGGGAGGGACACGACGGCGAGGACATCGGCAACCTGTTCGGCGCCCTCGACGCCCTGCGCATCCCCATCGCGTACCTCGCGGAACTCTTCACCGCCGGGGACACCGCGACGGTCGAGGCGGTGTTGCGACGACTCGCCGCGATGCGCTCCTACATGCGCGACATCAATCTCGGCCGCGAGACCCGCCCCGAGATCCCCGAGGCCGTCGGCATGACCGAGGAACGGATCTACGAGATGTACCGGCTCCTCGCGCTCGCCAAGTACGACGAGCGGTACGTCATCCCGACCGCCTACGCGGCCGAAGGACATCGGCTCGAGGAGTCGGCGACGGACTGCGCGCTGTCCTACGAAGGTGGCCCCGGCATGTACGAGTCGGGTCCGTTCGGGGAGGCCAGCGGCGTCCCGGTCCCGGTGGCGGTCGAGACCTTCCACGCCCTCGCACAGCGGCAGACCAGTGAGGGGATGGCGGCGAACGCGTCGAACCCGTCGCGGGTGAACCTCCTGAACTGGGACGGCAAGGGCGTACCGACGGGCATGTTCCCGGGCGGTCACGACACGAGGGGGGAGAAGCAATGAGACTGCTGCGTCCACGGCGCGCCGGCGTCGATCGCGCCCTGCACCGTCGCCTCGTCCGTCAGGCCGCGTCGCTGCTGCTCGCCTATCCCGACGCCGGACACGCCGGACGGCTGGACGTCGCCGGGCAGCTCGTCGACCACATCACCGGTCCCGAGCAGGACATGCTGGGGACGGCGATCCGCGCACTGGACGAACCGGATCTGCTCGTCCTGGCCCAGCGGTACGTCGAGACCTTCGACCTGCGGCGACGCTCGACGATGTACCTGACCTACTGGACCGCGGGCGACACCCGGAATCGCGGCGCCGAGATGCACGCCTTCGCGAGTGCCTACCGCGCCTCGGGCGTCGAGCCGCCCGCCCACGAATCACCCGACCATCTGCCGGTCGTCCTCGAATTCGCGGCCACCGTGGATCCCGCCGCGGGCGAGGAACTCCTCACCCGGTATCGGGTGGCCCTCGACGTGCTGCACACCTCCCTGCACGAGGCCGGCTCGGCGTACGCGCAGGTCGTCGCGGCCGTGTGCGCGACGCTCCCGCCGGTCACCGCCCGGGACGAGGAACGGGCCCGGCGCCTCGCGCAGGCGGGACCGCCCCGCGAGTCGATCGGTCTGCAGCCCTTCACCCTGACGGTGCCGCCCCGGCGAGGAGTTCCGGAATCATGAGTGCAGGAGAGATCTTCTGGGACGTGGTGCCGTACGTGACGCTCGCGATCGTCGCGGTGGGGACCTGGTGGCGGTACCGATACGACAAGTTCGGATGGACCACCCGTTCGTCCCAGCTGTACGAGGCGCGGTTGCTGCGCATCGCGAGCCCCATGTTCCACTTCGGGATCCTGGTCGTGATCGTCGGCCACGTCATCGGCCTGGTGATCCCGCAGTCGTGGACCGACGCCGTGGGATTGAGTCAGCACGCCTATCACGTGCAGGCCATCACGCTCGGCACGATCGCGGGTGTCTCGACGCTCGTCGGCATCTCCCTGCTCGTGTATCGCCGTCGCACCCGCGGTCCCGTCTTCAGCGCCACCACTCTCAACGACAAGGTCATGTATGTCGTGCTCGTCGCCGCGATCGTGGCGGGTCTCGCCACCACGCTGATGGGGTCGGGTGTCGTGGGCGAGGAACACAACTACCGGGAGACCGTCTCGCCGTGGTTCCGGTCGATCTGGGTCCTGCAACCCCGCGGCGACCTGATGGTGGAGGCGCCGTTCAGCTTCCAGCTGCACGCGCTGATCGGCCTCGTGCTCTTCGCGATATGGCCGTTCACCCGCCTAGTCCACGCCTTCAGTGCCCCCGTCGGATACCTGTTCCGGCCGTACATCGTCTACCGCAGCCGCGAGGAGGCACGTCCCGGCCGGCTCGTGGGTTCGCAACCGCAACGACGGGGGTGGTGAGCGCGACCGATGGTGGGGGACAGTCCCGGTGTACTGTGAAATGTTCCGCGCCCTCCGACCTTGTCAGGACCACCGAAGATCCCCATGGCTTCCAGTTCCCACGTGAAGAACGACGCTTCGACCCCCGCACCCGTCGCGGCCACCGGCGTCCGCCGCTCGGTCCTTCCCGGGGGAGTGCGGGTCGTCACCGAGCACGTCCCGGGAGTGCGCTCGGCGGCCGTCGGCGTGTGGGTCGGTGTCGGATCCCGCGACGAACAACCGTCGGTCGCAGGCGCCGCCCACTTCCTCGAGCACCTGCTGTTCAAGGCGACCCCGACGCGTACCGCTCTCGACATCGCCGAGACGATGGACGGGATCGGGGGAGAGCTCAACGCGTTCACCAGCAAGGAACACACCTGCTTCTACGCGCACGTCCTCGACGACGACCTGCCGATCGCCGTCGACGTCGTCGCCGACGTCGTCCTGCGCGGCCGGTGCCTGAGCGCGGACGTCGACGTCGAGCGTCAGGTGGTGCTCGAGGAGATCGCGATGCGCGACGACGATCCGGAGGATCTGCTCGGCGACTCGCTGCTCACCGCGCTGTACGGCGATCACCCCATCGGCCGGCCGATCATCGGATCCGTCGAGTCGATCGAGTCCATGACCCGGACCCAGCTGCACTCGTTCCATGTGCGCCGCTACACCCCGCCGCGGATGGTCGTCGCGGTCGCCGGCAACGTCGACCACGCGCACACCGTCGAACTGGTCCGCCGCGCCTTCGCCGGTCACCTGGACGACGCGGCCACCCCTGCGCCCTGCCGCGACGGACGGCTCGAACTGCGCACTGCGCCGACGATGAGCATCGTCGAGCGCGACAACGAGCAGGCGCACCTGACGCTCGGCGTGCGGTCCTTCGGTCGGCACGACGGGCGTCGCTGGGCGCTGTCGGTGCTCAACGCAGCCGTCGGCGGTGGGCTGAGTTCGCGCCTGTTCCAGGAGGTGCGCGAGAAGCGGGGCCTGGCCTACTCGGTGTACTCCGGCACCGACACCTTCGCCGACACCGGCGCCTTATCCGTGTACGCGGGCTGCCAGCCCGACAATCTCGGTGAGGTCGCCGCGGTGGTCCGTGAGGTGCTCACCGACGTGGCCGAACACGGCATCACCGACGCGGAATGCGCTCGCGCAAAGGGGTCGCTGCGCGGCGGTCTCGTGCTCGGACTCGAGGACACCGGGGCGCGCATGCACCGGATCGGCCGCAGCGAACTGAGCTACGGGCAGCACTGGGGCATCACTGAGACCCTCGAACGCATCTCGTCGGTGTCCACCGAGGAGGTGCGCAGCGTGGCAGCCGACCTGCTGCACCGGCCGTTCGCGGTCGCCGTCGCCGGCCCCTACCGGCGCACGCGTGATCTTCCGGCGTCGGTGCGCGCGCTCGTGTCCTGAATCGTCCTCAGCTGAGCCAGTCGGCTCCGGAGGCGTCCGATGTCGTGCGCGACGGGTCCCACCGCGGCAGCGAGTTCCGACGCCGCGACCTCCGAGACGAACACGACCCGCACGTCGCGGTCGTGGAGCACATCCACGAGATTGGCGAACCGCTGCGCGGGTTCGCGACCCACGGTCGTCAGATCCGGGATCTTGTCGACGACCCAGAACAAGTGGTCCGCCGCGAGCGCCAGATAGTCGGCCGGAGCCGTGGGATGCCCGCAGAGATCGCGGAAATCGAACCAGAGACAGTCCTTCTCGGCCCGTAGGGCGCGGAGCGGACGCCCCGCCGGGCGCAGAACCCGATGTTCGACCGGTGCCGGCCGCTCGAGACCGAGCCGTCGTAGCTGCGGATCGGACGGGGAGACGGCCCAGATCCCCGATGCGAATCCCTTCGCATGATCGGAGCCGAGCCGGTGGTCGCGCGGACCGTCCAGAGCAACGATGGTCGCGCTCCGCTCGACGAGCTCGATCGTCGGGACGAAGCCGTCGTGGAAGAGCGGGTTGGGGAGCAGGTCGCGTGGAGGATAGTTCGAGGTCAGGACGAGACGCGTGCGGCGAGCGAGCAGTGCGGGGAACAGCCGGGCGACGAACGTGCCGTCCGCCGGATCGTGGACGTGGAATTCGTCGAAGCACACGAGTTCGGCGCGGCCGATCAGGTGATCGAGTGCGGCGTCGAGATCGAAGCGGTGCCGTCGCAGCTCGACGTGCAGGTCGCGGAAGAACTCGTGGAAGTGGACGCGCAGCTTGTTCCGTCCGGGATAGGCCGAGAAGTACACGTCGGCGAGCCAGCTCTTGCCGCGTCCGGGTGGGCCCCACAGGTAGACGTTCGGGCGCTCGGGATGACACAGCTGTTCGACAGCGTCGTGTTGCGCGGGATCGAGCACGAACCCCCGGCTGCGCGAGGCGTCCTCGAAGACCGTGCGGGGGACGGGGTTCGACGAGGCGGTGTTCGGCGACATGCGGTTTCTGCGTCGGCGCAACCTCACGGCCGTTACTCTATCATCGTAGAGTGACGACTTCACCCGAACGTCCCTCCCGGCGCACGGCCATCAGCGATGCCGCCCTCGAACTCGCCGCCCGCGGTGGCAACCACGCGGTGACGCACACGGGCGTCGACGTGCACCTCGGCCTGCCGAAGGGATCGACCTCCTACTACTTCCGCACCCGCCACGCGCTCGTCTCGGCTGCGATCACCCGCCTCGCCGAACGGTCGCGCGCGGATTTCGCCGCGCTGTTCGACGACACGACCGGCGACCCGAGCCCTCCTGCCGACCTGATCGCGCGCTATCTCGAACGCCTGCTCACTGTGCGTCGCACCGATGTGCTGGCTCGCTACGCGCTCGCGCCCGACGCGCGCCTCGAACCGGAGGCTGCCGAGGCGCTCGCGGCCTGCATGTTCTCGATCTCCGCGGCCACCGATCTCGTGCGGGAGCTCGGTGCGCCGGACCCCGAGACCGCGGGGCGCGATCTGGTGACCCTGCTCGAAGGAGTTCTGTTCGACCGCACCCACGGCGCTCGTGCCCATACATCCTCGGATTCGGACACGGCGTGCGTCGACGAGATCCGTTCGGCGGTCGCTCTGTGGCTCGACGCGCTCTGCGCGCAGCAGTAGGTGGCGTTCGACCCGCTCGGGACGTCTACGGGTGGTTGCGTAGGATTTCCGGGGGAGACGGCAACGAAAGGGCGTGACGACGCAAGTGGATGCAACAAAGGTTCGGGTGGGTGTACTCGGTGCTGCCGGCAAGGTCGGCCAGGCGATCTGCGCCGCCGTCGACGCCGCGTCCGATCTCGAGCTCGTCGCCACCGTCGACAAGGGCGACAGCCTCGACGCCTTCGTGAACTCGCAGACCCAGGTGGTCGTCGACTTCACCCACCCCGACGTCGTCATGGACAACCTGCACTTCCTCGTCGAGAACGGCATCCACGCCGTGGTCGGAACCACCGGCTTCGACGACGAGCGGCTGGATCGCGTGCGGAGCTGGCTCGCCGACCGCCCCGAGGTGGGCGTGCTCATCGCGCCGAACTTCGCGATCGGTGCCGTGCTGTCGATGCGCTTCGCTCAGGCCGCCGCCCGGTTCTTCGATTCCGTCGAGGTGATCGAGCTGCACCATCCGAACAAGGCCGACGCCCCGTCCGGCACCGCCTACCGCACCGCCCGTCTGATCGCGCAGGCCCGCGCCGAGGCCGGTGTGGCTCCGAGTCCGGACGCCACCACCACCGAACTCGACGGTGCGCGCGGCGGTGACGTCGACGGTGTCCGCGTGCACTCCGTGCGTCTCGCCGGCCTCGTCGCTCACCAGGAGGTGCTGCTCGGCACCCAGGGCGAGACCCTCACCATTCGGCACGACTCGATCGACCGTTCCTCCTTCGCTCCCGGCGTGCTGCTCGGTGTGCGGGAGATCGGTAAGCGACCGGGTCTGACCGTCGGAATCGATCCCCTCCTCGACCTGTGAGAACCGGCTCGCTCAAGGTCCTCGTCCCCATTGCGTTCATCGTGGTGGCGCTGGGGTTCTACTTCGTTCTGCTCGGCTCCACCGGCCTGGAACTGGTCCGGTCCGGTGAGGTCGCGGCGATCGGTCTCGGGATCGGCATCCTCATTCTCCCGATCGTGGGAGCCTGGATCGTCTACGCGACCCTCCGCGCAGGGCTGCAGCATCAGCACCTCGCGCGGCGGATCCACGACGAAGGCCTCGAACTCGACATCGACGATCTGCCTCGCATGCCGTCGGGCCGGATCGAGCGGGACGCCGCCGACGAACTGTTCGCGACCGTGAAGCAGGAATGGGAAGCCGACCCCGACAACTGGCGCAACTCCTACCGGCTCGCACGCGCCTACGACTATGCGGGCGACCGCAGTCGTGCGCGGGAGACGATGCGCCGAGCCGTTGCGCTCGAGAAGCTCGAACGGGACGGCCACGCCGGTTCCTGAACCGGCGAGCGGCTTTGACAACCTCGAGATGGTGCAGCAGCCTGCTGATGTGACGGACGAGGCTGTGGAAGACCGGGCAGGGGCGGGCGAGGCAGGGCGCGAGGACGGATCCCGCACAGTGCTGGTGGTGCATCACACCCCCTCGCCGCCGACTCGCGAGATCCTCGAAGCCGTCCTGGAGGGAGCGCGGGACCCGGAGATCACGGGTGTCACCGTCCGGGTGGTCCCCGCGCTGGGCGCCACGGTGCCCGATGTGCTGGCCGCCGACGGCTTCCTGTTCGGCACGACAGCCAATTTCGGTTACATGTCGGGTGCGCTCAAGCACTTCTTCGACACGGTCTACTACCCGTGTCTCGATGCCGTGGCCGGCCGTCCCTACGGTCTGTGGGTGCACGGGAACAACGACACCGCCGGCGCTGTGGCGTCGGTTCGGCGCTTGACCACCGGGTTGGGTCTCGTGCAGGCTGCTGCCGATCTCGAGATCACCGGACCGGTCGACGCGAAGGTACGCGAGCAGTGCTACGAGCTCGGCGCCATCGTCGCGGCGACCGCGGCCGGTGACATCTGACGTCAGCGGAAGTTCTTCTCCGTGAACGACTTGAGGCCCTTTCCGGCGGTTTCGAGGGCCATCTTCTCGGCGCGCCGCACGAGGAATCCGGGGATGGGGACCTTCGGATCGATGGTCAGTGAGAACTCGGCCGTCGTGCCGGATCCCTTGGCGGTGAGGGTGTAGGCGCCGTCCTGCTGGCGCTGCTGGCTGCTCTCCACCAGGGTCCACGACATCGACTCGTCGCCGTTCCAGGAGTACTCGACGACCTGCTCGTCGGTGATGCCGACGATCGAGACGGTCATCCGTACGCGGTGGGGTCGTCCGTCGGGGTGGGTGGACTCGACGGTGACGGACTTGTGGGTCGACGACCACTCGGGCAGGCGTTCGACCGCGGCGAGCGCGGCCATCACCTGCTCCGGGGTTGCGTCGATGTCGAAACTCCTGGTGCTGCTGACTGCCATGCGCCCTCCGCGTCGCCCGATTGTGTGCGTCGGCACTCTATCGTGCGGTGAGGTGCCTTACGCGTCGCTGCGCGGGTTCGTGTCGTCGGGGCCCGCAGTGTCGTTGCGGCCGGCGGCGTCGTCCGGGCCCGCGGTGTCGCTCGGGTCGGACGGCTGCGGCTCGGTGGGTGCGGGCGGGGTGGGCTTCGCCCAGCCACCCTGACGGCGCCATTCGTCGGCGCGGCGCTGATAGCGCATCTGCTCCCGTAGGGCGCCCTGTACCGCCTGCGCCATCCAGGAGTTGAGTGACACTCCGCTCTGCTGCGCCGCTTCCTCGGCCTTGGTCTTGATCTGTTCGACGAGGCGCAGGGTGACCCGGCTGATGTCGCCCGTCATCTCCTCGAAGGACGGCGTCGGATCCTCGTGCGGGGGAGCGGGTTCGCTGTGGACGGCGAGGACGGCATCGGTGCCGTCGAGGCGCACCGTGACGGTGCGGTCGCCGAGTTCGTCGCTGATCTCGTTGGCCACGTCGGACAGTGCTGCCAGGACCGCGAGGCGGACGGGTGCGGCGATGGCGGTCGCGAGGGCTGCGGCGGTGCGTCGGGTCTGCTCGTCGCCGAGTTCGGCTGCGGAGATCACGGAGTCCGTGATGGCGGACGTGTATTTGTCGATGTCCATGACGCCAGTGTGACGTCACCGATGATGTCACGCAAGGTGTCATCGTGATGTCATCGATCGTCGCAGGTCGAGGCGCGTTAGTGTGCGGACGGAAGAGACGGCGCGTCCGGAGGATGCGCGACGACCGAGGCGAGGAGGAGACGATGGCGCCCGAACCCGCCGTTCCGAAGGTCCGGCTCATCGCCACGACGGAGTTCCACGTCCCCGACGACGTCGACTGGGACACCGACGCCGAGGGCGGCGAAGCGCTCGTCGAGTTCGCCGGTCGCGCCTGCTACCAGAGCTGGTCCAAGCCCAACCCCCGCACCGCGACGAACGGCGGATATCTCCGTCACCTGCTCACCGTGGGGCACCTGTCCGTTCTCGAACACGCGACGGCGACCTTCTACATCACCGGCATCTCCCGTTCGTGCACGCACGAGCTGATCCGGCACCGGCACTTCTCGTTCTCGCAGCTGTCGCAGCGTTTCGTCGCCGACGGTGAGGTGCCCGTGGTGGTTCCGCCCGCGATTGCGGGCGATGCCGAACTCGAGGAGTTGTTCTTCGCGGCCGCGGAGCGCAGCCGCGAGGCGTATGTGGCGCTGTTGGCGGCGCTCGACGAGAAGCTCTCGCATCTTCCCGCCGGTCCGTTGCGCGCCAAGCAGGTCCGGGAGGCCGCCCGGGCGGTGCTCCCCAACGCCACGGAGACCCGCATCGTCGTCACCGGAAACTACCGATCGTGGCGTCACTTCGTCGCCATGCGCGCGACCGAACATGCCGACGTCGAGATCCGGCGTCTCGCCGTCGAATGTGTGCGTCAGCTCGCGGATGCCGCACCGAACGCGTTCTCGGACTTCGCGATCACGAAGCTGGCCGACGGCAGCGAGATCGCAGCTCCCACGCTTGCGACCGACCTCTGATCGACCGCTACACCGATCTGTGATCCGTCTTCGGGGGGCAGGCATGTGTCGAGCCGGCCCTGCCACGCGGTAGCCTTCTGACCATGACCAACGGTGATTCCGCAACTGCTGTCGAGCTTCCGTTCGGCACCGTCGCCACAGCGATGGTGACCCCGTTCACTGCCGATGGCAAGCTCGACGTGGATGCGGGCGTGAGTCTGGCGAACTACCTCGTCGACGGTGGCTGTGACGCACTGGTTCTCGCCGGTACGACCGGCGAATCGCCCACGACGACCGAGAACGAGAAGATGGAGCTGATGCGGGCCGTGCTCGCATCCGTCGGCGACCGCGCCAAGATCATCGCCGGGGCCGGCAGCAACGACACCGCCCACAGCGTCGAGCTCGCCCGCGACGCCGCGCGAGCCGGTGCACACGGCCTGCTCGTGGTGACCCCGTACTACTCGCGGCCCCCGCAGGCCGGCCTCTACGCCCACTTCGTCGCGGTGGCCGACGCGACCGATCTGCCGGTCATGCTCTACGACATCCCACCTCGATCCGTCGTGCCGATCGAGACCGACACACTGCGTCTGCTCGCCGAGCACCCCCGGATCGTCGCGGTGAAGGACGCCAAGGGCGATCTGAACGCGGGCGCCGAGCTGATCGGTACCACCGACCTGAAGTTCTACTCGGGCGACGACCCCCTGAACCTGCCGTGGCTGTCCGTCGGCGCCGTCGGATTCGTCAGCGTCATCGGCCATCTCGTGCCCGGTCGCCTGCGCGAACTGCACACCGCTTTCGAAGCCGGCGATCTCGAACTCGCCCGCCGCATCAATCTGTCGATGGTGCCCATCTATCGCGCCGTCGCTCGGCTGGGCGGCGTGAGCGCCTCGAAGGCCGGCCTGCGGCTGCTCGGCATCGACGTCGGAGAGCCTCGTCTGCCGCAGGTCGCCCCGGTGACCGCGCAGATCGACGCTCTCGCGGCGGATCTCCAGGCTGCGGGGGTGCTGTGATGAGCCGCCCCGCACGCGGCCGGGGCCGCGCCACCCGCAACGCCGGTCCGCCCGCCCGCGTTCCGCGGCGTGTCGCGCAGAACTCGGCGAACCCCCAGCGTCCGGACGCCCGCATCGTCGATCCCACCGAGCGATTGGGTCTGCCGCCGAAGGCTCCTCGCGACGGTCTGCGGGTCGTCGCGCTCGGCGGTATCGGCGAGATCGGCCGCAACATGACGGTCTTCGAGCACCAGGGCCGGCTGCTCGTCGTCGACTGCGGGGTGCTCTTTCCCGAGGACCAGCAGCCGGGCGTCGACCTGATCCTGCCCGACTTCCGGTACATCGAGGACCGGATGGACGACGTCGAGGCGATCGTCCTCACCCACGGCCACGAGGACCACATCGGTGCCGTGCCGTTCCTGCTGCGCCTGCGCCCCGACATCCAGGTCGTCGGGTCCAAGTTCACCCTGGCGCTCGTCGCGGCGAAGTGCCGCGAACACCGCCAGCGTCCCAACCTCGTCGAGGTCGTCGAGGGGCAGACCACCTCGCACGGTCCGTTCGAGTGCGAGTACTTCGCGGTCAACCACTCCATCCCGGACGCGATCGCCGTCGCGATCCGCACCGCTGCGGGCATCGTGCTGCACACCGGCGACATCAAGCTCGACCAGCTGCCGCTCGACAACCGTCTCACCGACCTCGCGGGCTTCTCCCGCCTCGGCGACGAGGGTGTCGACCTGTTCCTCGTCGACTCGACGAACGCCGAGGTCCCCGGCTTCGTCACACCGGAGCGCGAGATCGGCGGAGTGCTCGACACCGTCATCGGCAAGGCCGCCAACCGGGTGATCGTCGCGTCCTTCGCGAGCCACGTGCACCGCATCCAGCAGATCGTCGACGTCGCCGAGCGCTACAACCGGCGTGTGGCGTTCGTCGGCCGGTCGATGGTCCGCAACATGCAGATCGCGCAGGATCTGGGCTACCTGAACGTGCCCGACGGCCTCGAGGTCGACATCGACACCGCCGCGAGCCTGCCCGACGACCGGGTCGTGCTGGTCTCCACCGGTTCGCAGGGCGAACCGCTCTCGGCGCTGTCCCGGATGGCGCGCGGCGAGCACCGGCAGATCAACATCCGGGCCGACGACCTCGTCGTCCTCGCGTCGTCGCTGATCCCTGGCAACGAGAACTCCGTGTTCGCGGTCGTCAACGGCCTGGCCAAGCGCGGCGCGAAGGTCGTCACCCAGCAGAACGCGAAGGTGCACGTCTCCGGTCACGCGTCGGCCGGCGAGCTGCTGTATCTCTACAACGCGGTGCGACCCACCAACGCGATGCCCGTCCACGGCGAGTGGCGCCACCTGCGGGCGAACGCCGCACTGGCCGAGGCCACGGGTGTTCCCCGCGAGCGGATCGTGCTCGCGGAGGACGGTGTGGTCGTCGACATGGTCGACGGACTCGCGGAAATCGTCGGGCGCGTCCCGGTCGGTCACGTCTACGTCGACGGCCTGTCGGTAGGCGACGTGGGCGAGTCCACGCTGTCCGATCGTCTCGTCCTCGGCGAGGGTGGTTTCATCTCCATCTCAGTCGCGGTCGACGCCGCGACCGGCCGTGCGGTGAGCACCCCGGAGGTCTCCGGTCGCGGTTTCTCCGACGACCCGGACGCACTCGACGAGGCGGCGCAGCTCGTCGACAAGGCGCTCAACGAACTCGCTGCCGAAGGGGTCACGGAGACCCATCGCATCGCCCAGGGCATCCGCCGGGTCGTCGGCCGCTGGGTCGCCGAGACCTATCGTCGTCGCCCGATGATCGTGCCCACGGTGATCCCGGTCTCCTGATTGCGGTCCGCGCGGGCCCGCCGAACACGCGGGCTCGCGCGATGGGCGAGGGCAGGGGTGATCGCTAGAGTGGCGGAATGAGCCTCGCCCGAAGCGAACGACATGCCCTCGTCCGCACCATGTCCGAGGTCGGACCCGACGCGCCGACGCTCTGCGGCGACTGGACGGTCCGGGATCTCGCCGCGCACCTGCTCGTCCGCGAGCGCCGCGTGGACGCGATGCCCGGCATCGTCGTCCCGGCACTGGCCGATCACACGGAGAAGGTGCGACGCTCCGCCACCGACCGACAGTGGGCACACGTGCTCGCCGACGTCGATTCCGGCCCGCCGAAGTGGTCGCCGATGTTCCTGTTCGACGCCGTCGCCAACGCGGCGGAGATGTTCGTGCACCATGAGGACGTGCGCCGCGCGCAGCCCGGATGGGAGCCGCGGACGCTGTCGGCGGACGATCAGGACCAGCTTTGGCGCATCGCGCGGATGATCGGACGCAACAGCTACGGCGGATGCGACGTCACGGTGATCTTCGAGAGGTCCGGTTCCGGCGAGCGGGTCGCCCTGCGCAAGCGCGGTCCGCGCACCGTCGTGCTGCGCGGCGAACCGTCCGAACTCGTGCTGCACGCCTTCGGCCGCGACCAGGTGCGGCTCGAGATCGAGGGCGACGAGTCGGCGGTCTCCGAACTGGCGGGATCGAAACGCGGCCTGTGAGCGCTCGCCCGGACGGCGTGTGACCAGTGCCGCCGACCGGTACCCGTGTTGCTGATGGTTCATGAGAGGTCCGTGCGGCTACCCTGGCGGATATGGCAGGAAAGTCGTCGGGCAGCCGCGGAACGTCGTCTACGACCTCTCGGTCGCGGACGGGGGCGCGGGGCTCGGGCGGCAACACCTCCCGTGCTCGCAGCGCGGGTGCCTCCACCTCGAAGACCAGATCGACCGCGAAGACGAAGGCGTCCGGATCGACCCGGTCCACCCCTGCGCGCAAGCCGCGCGCCGCGGCCTCGACCGCGAACCGTCGCAGCGGCGGCACCGCACGTCGCGCTCCGGCCGCGAGTCGACGCCCCGCGCCCGCTCGTCCCCGGCGCAGTTCCGGGGGGATCCTCACCGCCGTGGGCCGCACCGTCGGCGCCGGCTGGATGATGACGGCCCGCGCTGTCGGAGCCACGACCCGCACGATGGGTCGCGCCACCGAGATCGAGTCCGGACACCGTCGCGACGGCATCGCGCTCGGATTGATCTCCATCGGTGTGATCATCGCCGGCACGGTGTGGTTCGGCGTCGGCGGCCCGGTGGGGGAGTGGGTCGAGACGGCCGTCCGCGCCATAACCGGTGGTGCGAGCGCGGTCCTTCCGCTTGTCGCGGTCGGCATCGCGGTGACGCTCATGCGCACCGAACCGCATCCCGAGATCCGTCCCCGGCTCGTCGTCGGCGGACTGCTCGTCGGTCTCCCCGCACTGGGCCTGTGGCACGTCGCCTCCGGTTCACCCACCGACGCGGAGGGCCGCTCGGAAGGGGCCGGTTTCGTCGGTGCCGCCGTGGGCGGCCCGCTCACTTCCGGGCTCACCGTCTGGCTGTCCGTGCCGCTGATGCTCCTCGCGGCGGGCTTCGGGATCCTGCTGCTCACCGGCACCACGGTGCGGGAGCTGCCCGAACTGTTCCGCGACTACTTCGGCCTCGGCTACCGCGCCGACGACGAGTACGGCGACTACGACGACGATTACGGCTACGACGAGCCGCCGATGTTCGACGCCGACGGCTACCCGATCGACGAGCCGCCCGCCCCCAAGCGGTCCCGCCGCCGGCGTACCCCGGTGGAGAACTACCCGCCTGACGAGTTCGACGGCGACGCGAAGACCGAGGTGCTCCCGCTGTGGGACGACCGCGCATCCGAACCCGAGGCGCCCGCCTCACCGCCGGCCACACTGGAGGTGCCCTCGGTAGCCGAGACCCCGGCCGCAGCGCCGGCCCCGGCTCCCGCCCGCAAGAAGCCGAAGGCCGCCCCGGTACCCGAGGTCGTCGACCAGACCTCCGAGCCGGAACCTGCCGAGACGTTCGTCCGCGACCGCGAGGTCGAAGGCGACTACACGCTTCCCTCGCTGGAGTTGCTCACCAAGGGCGACCCGCCGAAGACGCGGTCGGCTGCGAACGACCAGATGATCGAGGCGATCACCGAGGTCCTCGAACAGTTCAAGATCGACGCCGCGGTCACCGGCTTCACCCGTGGCCCGACCGTCACCCGCTACGAGGTCGAACTCGGCCCCGGCGTCAAAGTCGAGAAGATCACCGCGCTCGCCCGCAACATCGCGTATGCGGTTGCGACCGACAACGTCCGGTTGCTCGCACCGATCCCGGGCAAGTCCGCCGTCGGCATCGAAGTCCCCAACACCGACCGCGAACTCGTGCGGCTGTCGGACGTGCTCGCAGCACCGTCGACCCGCCGCGACCATCACCCCCTCGTCATCGGTCTCGGCAAGGACATCGAGGGCGACTTCGTCTCCGCCAACCTCGCGAAGATGCCGCACCTGCTGGTCGCCGGTTCGACCGGTTCCGGTAAGTCGAGCTTCGTCAACTCGATGCTCGTGTCGCTGCTCATCCGCGCGACGCCCGACGAGGTGCGGATGATCCTCATCGACCCCAAGATGGTCGAGCTCACGCCCTACGAGGGCATCCCGCACCTGATCACGCCGATCATCACGCAGCCGAAGAAGGCCGCGGCGGCACTGGCCTGGCTCGTCGAGGAGATGGAGCAGCGCTACCAGGACATGCAGGCCAACCGCGTGCGCCACATCGACGACTTCAACACGAAGGTGAAGTTGGGGGAGATCACCGCACCGCTCGGTAGCGAGCGCGTGTACCGGCCGTATCCGTACATCCTCGCCATCGTCGACGAGCTCGCCGACCTGATGATGACGGCCCCACGCGACGTCGAGGACGCGATCGTCCGCATCACCCAGAAGGCCCGCGCCGCGGGCATCCACCTCGTGCTCGCCACCCAGCGACCCTCGGTGGACGTCGTCACGGGTCTCATCAAGACGAACGTGCCCTCGCGACTCGCGTTCGCGACGAGTTCGCTCACCGACTCGCGTGTCATCCTCGACCAGCCCGGTGCCGAGAAGCTCATCGGTATGGGCGACGGACTGTTCCTGCCGATGGGTGCGGGCAAGCCGATCCGCCTGCAGGGTGCGTTCATCACCGACGAGGAGATTGCAGGGGTCGTCGACTTCGCCAAGAACCAGGCCGAACCCGAGTACAACGAGGGCGTCACCGCCCCGAAGGCCGGCGACAAGAAGGACGTCGACCCCGACATCGGCGACGACCTCGACGTCTTCCTGCAGGCCGTCGAACTCGTCGTCACGAGCCAGTTCGGTTCGACGTCGATGCTGCAGCGCAAGCTCCGCGTCGGCTTCGCCAAGGCCGGTCGCCTGATGGACCTGATGGAGACCCGAGGCGTGGTCGGGCCGAGCGAGGGCAGCAAGGCCCGCGAGGTGCTGGTCAAACCCGAGGAACTCGACGGCCTGCTGTACTCGATCCGTGGCGGCGGGGATCCGGTGGAAGTGCCTGCCGCAGAGCAGTGAGACATGCCCGTTCGACCGGCCGTCCCTGTTGCCTTCCGGCGGTAAGTGACGATGTGTGGCACAATCGTGGGAGCTGTGGAGGGGAGTATCCCCAGATCCGCGGCGGTCTCGTCAACACGTTCGGCACCGATGCCGTCCCGGGGCCGTCGGTCCGGCGATAGTCCGGGCGGGAGAGACCTCCGGCAGGTACGCATACCTACCGGAAGGCCTATGTGCCCATGCACGTAAACCTGACTACCTGGTTGATCACGATCGCCGTCATCATCGGGTTGTTCATCTTCGACTTCTTCGCCCACGTCCGCAAGCCGCACGCGCCCACACTGCGCGAATCCGGTTTCTGGTCGGCCGTCTTCGTCGCCATCGCGATCCTCTTCGGCGTGATCGTCTTCGCGGTCTGGGGACCGACCTACGGCGGTGAGTACTTCGCCGGCTACATCACCGAGAAGGCGCTGTCGGTCGACAACCTCTTCGTGTTCGTCATCATCATGGCCACCTTCGCGGTGCCCCGTGAGTACCAGCAGAAGGTCCTCACCATCGGCATCGTGCTGGCGCTGGTCATGCGCGGAGCCTTCATCGCGGTCGGTGCCGCGGCGATCAACGCCTACAGTTGGGTGTTCTACCTGTTCGGCTTCTTCCTCATCTACACGGCGGTCAAGCTCATCCGCGACCACGGTGAGGACCCGCAGGCCATCTCGGAGAACCGGATGGTCAAGCTGGCCCGGAAGTTCCTGCCGGTGCACGACGAGTACGACGGCGACCGCCTCGTCACCCGCATCGACGGCAAGAAGTTCGTCACGCCGATGCTGCTCGCGCTCGTCGCGATCGGCTTCACCGACATCCTCTTCGCGCTCGACTCGATCCCCGCGATCTACGGTCTGACCAACGAGCCGTACCTGGTGTTCACTGCGAACGCCTTCGCGCTGATGGGCCTGCGCCAGCTGTTCTTCCTCATCGGCGGTCTGCTCGAGCGGTTGGTCTACCTGTCCTACGGACTGTCGATCATCCTCGCGTTCATCGGCGTGAAGCTGGTGCTCCACGCCCTGCATGAGAACACGCTCGGCTGGATCAACGGCGGCGAGCACGTCGCCGTCCCGGAGATCTCCACCGGCGTGTCCCTGATCGTGATCGTCGGAGTGCTGGCCGTGACGACGGTGGCCAGCCTGCTCGAGACGCGCGGTGAGAAGGAATCCGTCAGGAGTTGAACACGCCCATCACCGGGTTCCACCCGGTGATGCGCACGGCATCGACGAGGTCGCGCTGCGCGAACGGGTCCTGGGCCATCAGTTCGCGCGCCGCGGCCTCGTCGGCCACGTCGACGAGGATGAGCGCACCCGAACCGTCGGTCCACGGGCCGGTCGCCCGCACGATGCCCTGTTCGACGAGATCGCCGAGCCATGCTCGGTGCTTCGGGCGGTGCTCGTCGCGCGCCGAGGCGGTCGCATCCGAATAGGTGTACTCGACGGCGAACAGGGCCATGCGGGCCTCGCTTTCGTGGGTCTCGATCAGAGGGTGAGGAGCATCCGGGTGTTCCCGAGCGTGTTCGGTTTCACGTAGCTCAGGTCCAGGAACTCCGCGACGCCCGTATCGTACGACCGGCACATCTCCGCATAGACCTCGGCCGTCACCGGAGTCCCCTGGATCTCCGTGAAACCGTGCCGCGCAAAGAACTCCACCTCGAAGGTGAGCACGAACAGTCGTTCCAGCTCGAGCTCGCGGGCGACCTCGATGAGGCGCTCGACGATCAGGTGACCTGCGCCGTGGCCCTTGACGGACGGGTCGACGGCCACGGTGCGCACCTCGCCGAGATCCGACCACAGCACGTGCAGGGCCCCGCACCCGACGACCCGACCCCCGAGTTCGGCCACCCAGAACTCCTGGACGGCCTCGTACAGGGTCACCAGATTCTTCTCGAGCAAAATCCTGCCCGCATAGATGTCGATGAGCCGCTTGATCTCGGGCACGTCGGAGGTTCGGGCGCGCCGTACGACCATTCGATCGTTCGAGTCGTGGTTCGTCGGCGGTGTCGTCATGCGGTGAACAGTAGCGCGTGCGGCTACCGATATTGTGGGGCACATGAGCACGCCCCGCCAGCATGTCACCGCGTCGGGCGGGAGCGGCGCCGCACCGGGACCGCACGCCGGGAGCCCGCACGATCCGGTGCCGTTGTGGAACATCGCCAACATCTTGACGGTGGGTCGGATCGCGTTGGTACCGGTCTTCCTGGTGCTGCTCTTCGTCGGCGACGGGCACGACATCGGGTGGAGGCTCGCGGCGACCGGAGTCTTCGCGATCGCCGCCATCACCGACCGGATCGACGGTCAACTTGCGCGAAAGCACGGTCTCGTCACCGATTTCGGCAAACTCGCCGATCCTATCGCCGACAAGGCCCTCATCGGTGCCGCGCTGGTCGGGCTGTCGATGCTCGGTGACCTGTCGTGGTGGGTCACCGGGATCATCGCTGCTCGGGAGCTGGGGATCACCGCCCTGCGGTTCGCCGTGCTCCGGCACGCCGTGATCCCGGCGAGTCGCGGTGGCAAGCTCAAGACGCTGGTGCAGACGCTCGCCATCGGTGTCTACCTGCTGCCGCTGCCCGAATCGGTGGCGCCGGTGGCGATCGGCCTGATGATCCTGGCGGTCGCCCTGACGGTGGTGACGGGACTCGACTACGTGGTCCAGGCGATCCGGCTGCGTACCGGGGTGCGCCGGAGCGAGAGCGAGACCGCCCGTGCGGAGGACGTCCCGAGGGTGAACGTCCTGGGGGTGGACGTCGCGGGGGTGGACGTCGCGGGGGTGGACGTCGCGGGGGAGGGCGCCGCGGGGGAGGGCGCCGCTGCCCAGGACACGCCGGGCGACGGCCGCACGGTGGGCGAGGACGCCCGGTAACCACGGGGCGGGACATGCGGGATCCGGCTCGGTGCGGTCGACACCGCTGTGTCGGGACTACGCTGTGTCGGGACTACTCGGGCGTCTGCAACCGCCGTCGGCGTTGTAATGTCTGGACACCGCGGTATCGAGGTCCGATCGATCTGCGGGAACCTCGCAGCGTCGTCGTGCGTTGACGAGGTGTCGGCACGACGGACGAAGGAGGATGGGATGGCGCTGTTGTTGCGTGAGGCACTCGGTGACAGCCTTCGGCGCACCCGTGTTTCGCAGAGCCGCACCCTGCGCGAAGTCTCCAGCAGCGCCCGGGTCAGCCTCGGCTATCTCTCGGAGATCGAGCGCGGCAGGAAGGAGGCCTCGAGCGAACTGCTCGCGGCCATCTGCGATGCACTGGAGGTCCCGCTGTCCGACGTGCTGTTCGATGTGAGCGGTCTGCTGGCGGACGGCCTCGACCGTCGCACGGACATGGAGACCACCGCAGCCGACACGGCACCGGCCGAGCGGTCCGACGACGGCGCCACCGCCGAGCCCGGGTTGCTCGCGCAGGAGCCGCGCATGGTGATCCCTGCACCCGCCGCACAGGCGCTGGCAGCCGCCTAACATGGATCACGAACCGTGCCGGTCTCGCCGGATACGGTCGTAAGCGACATCGAGCCGGGGCGTGGTGCGTGCACGGACCCGGCCGGGGCAGGTGGGTCGTCGGGGGTAGCAGCGGACCGGCGATCTTCGAACCGGGGCGCGAGGGCCGCGTACCGGGTCGCGTTCGGCGCGGCGTACCAGATGGAGGCAGGATCACACCCATGGCTAATCCTTTCGTCAAGGGCTGGAAGTACCTGATGGCGCTTTTCAACTCGAAGATCGATGAGAAGGCCGATCCGAAGGTCCAGATTCAGCAGGCGATCGAGGACGCGCAGCGTCAGCATCAGGCACTCTCGCAGCAGGCGGCCTCCGTTATCGGTAACCAGCGTCAGCTCGAGATGAAGCTCAACCGTCAGCTGGACGAGGTGGAGAAGCTCAACGCGAGTGCCCGCCAGGCCGTCATGATGGCCGACCAGGCCACGGCGGCGGGCGACACCGAGAAGGCGATCCAGTACACGAACGCGGCCGAGGCCTTCGCGGCACAGCTCGTCACCGCCGAGCAGTCCGTCGAGGACCTCAAGGTGCTGCACGACCAGTCGCTCCAGGCCGCCGCGCAGGCCAAGAAGGCCGTCGAGCAGAACGCCATGGCGCTGCAGCAGAAGGTCGCAGAGCGCACGAAGCTGCTCAGCCAGCTCGAGCAGGCCAAGATGCAGGAGCGCGTGAGCGAGTCGCTGCGTTCGATGGATTCGACCCTCGCAGCTCCGGGCACCACTCCGAGCCTCGATGCCGTCCGCGAGAAGATCGAGCGTCGCTACGCCAACGCTCTCGGTTCGGCCGAGCTCGCCCAGAACTCGGTGCAGGGCCGCATGCTCGAGGTTCAGCAGGCCACCGTCCAGATGGCCGGTCACAGCCGACTCGAGCAGATCCGGGCGTCGATGAAGGGCGAGGCGCTTCCGGGCACCCCCGCCAACCCTGCCGTCGACACGCGCAAAGAGCCCCCGAACGCTGCCGGTACCACCGGCCGCTGATCCGCACGCCTCGGAACTGATCCGCCGTGAACGTCTCCGGAGACGACCGGACCGGGAACATCCCCGGTTCGGTCGTCTCTGCGTTCCGCGATGCCACCGGCAACGCGATGGAGGCCGCGCGCCGCTGGCGCGATCCCGCCGCCCGCTTGCGGCGTAAGAAGCGTCGCGCGCGTCGGCGTGCCAGTTTCTTCGGTGCCGGCTCGGGCACCACGGCGATCGGCACCGCGACCCTGGCCGTCGCGTCGGCTCCCGAATGGACGCTCGTCGCGGCCGGGGGAGCGACGGCGGCTCTCGCAGTGCCTGCCGTCCTCGCCGTCCGTACCTTCCGTCGCCTCGATGCGGTGCCGCTGCCCCCACCGCCGCCGCGCCGCCGGTCGCTGCCACCGGCCGGTTCGGTCGCCCGCGCCCCGATGGAACGCCTCGCGGCGAACGAGGAGAGCCTGCGGCGCCTGCTCGGTGTGCTCGTGCGGTCGAACTCCGTGGCTCCCGACGACCTCACCGAGATCGACGACGCGGCCCGCGCAGCCGCATCCGCACTCGATGCCGTCGTCGAGGACGTCGTTGCCCTCGAATCCGCCGCGCAGGGCAGTGCGGCCGCCAAGACCCATCTGTCCGCGGCCATCGTCGACGCGGGCGAGCGTCTCGGGACGGGTGTCGACCAGTTCGAGGAACTCGTCGCCGCCGCAGCACGCCTCGCCGCGACCGCCGAGGGTAACCGGTCGCTGGCGATGCTCGACCAGCGACGCGCCGAACTGATCGCCACGTCCGACAAACTCGAGAGCTGGGCGCAGTCCTGGCGCGAGTTGGGGCAGATCGAGCAGCGTTACCACCCCTGAGGGGTGGAACACCCCCATCATCGACACCGCGAGCCGAACACGTCGGTCGTCGACACCTCTCAGTCGTCGACACCGCGAGCGGCGAGGGCCTCGCCCATCGCCTCCGCGGTGCGGAGGGCTCCCACCACCACCGGAACCACCAGCGCCCGCAACGAGAATCCGAGACCGCGCGCCTTGCGTGCCTCGGTCACGCGGGTGACCACGGTGCCGATCAGCGGGATCGCGCGGACGGTCATCACCAGCACGAGTCCCACCCGGTCGGGATCGACCCCGACGCGCGCGAGGGGACGGGCCGCCCGCACGATCGCGTCGAGCATGTCGGTGGTCCGCGTCGTGAGGGTCACCAGGGCGGCCAGGGCGACCGCCACGAGCAGCGACCCGCAGATCACCACCGCCCGTTCCCACCCCGCCACGAGCACCTGGAACGCTGCAATGATCGCCAGCATCCACACCAGCGGCCGCAGCTGCACAACCGCCAGACGCGGAGGTACGCGCGCGGCCGCATACGCGAGCACGGCCAAGGCCAGGGCGGGAAGCACCTGCCAGGGTTGCCGGATCCACAGGGTCAGCGCAAGGATCAGTGCTGCGACCGCGAGCAGCTTCGCTCCCGCCGGAAGCCGGTGCAGGACGGAGCGTCCGGGATGGTAGAGGCCGAACGTGTTCACCCGATCAGATTCCGGTAGAACGCGAGCGCGGACGCCGGTTCGTCGTCGGCGACGACCCGCCCCGAGTCGACCACCAGCACACGATCGAAGTCCACGAGGAGTTCGAGATTGTGGGTCACCGCGATCACCTGCTGCGGAAGGCTCGCGAAGGTGCGCGCGATGAGCTTCGTATTGCGCAGGTCGAGCAGGGTCGTCGGTTCGTCCGCGACGAGCACCGCCGGGTCGGTCACCATGATCGCGGCGAGCGCGAGCAACTGCTTCTGGCCGCCCGAGAGCAGGTGGCTGGGGTGGTCGTGATGCCCCGCGAGCCCGAAGTCGGCGAGGACCTGCCCTACCCGGGCTTCGCGTTCCTCCTTGCCGAGTCCGCTGCGTCGCAGCGAGAAGGCGACGTCCTCGGCGACCGTCGGCATGACGATCTGATGGTCCGGGTCGGTGAAGACGAATCCGACCTTCTTGCGGACCTCCCGGCCCTTGCGCGCCGTGTCGAGGCCGTCGACGGTCACCGAGCCGGACGACGGGACGAGCAGGCCGTTGATCATGCGCGCCATCGTCGACTTGCCGCTGCCGTTCGCTCCGACGATGCCGACGCGTCGTTCGGTGAGGACCACGTCGACCCCGTCGAGGACGGTGCGGTCGCCGTAGGCGTGCCGCACCTCCCGGAATCGGATCTCGCTCATCGACGGTCGGACGGCGTCAGTGCGCGGGATCCGCAGCGGGGCGGTGCGCGATGCGCGGTGCCGCCAGTGCGGGATAGGCGCGATGCACTTGGGCGGCGACCGCTGCGGCGACGACCGCCTTGGCCAGATCGCCCGGCAGGAAGGTGACGTTGGCCGCGGCGGCGGCCCACACCGTGAGATCCGTGCGCAGGACCATGCCTGCGATACCGAAGGCGTAGAGGACGACGATGCCACCGAGGACGTTGACGGCCACACCGGGCAACGTGCGGTATCGCGGCAGCATCTTCATGCTCAGCCAGCCGATCACGGCGACGGCAGGGATCCAGCCGATGAGGAAGCCCACCGTGGGACCTGCCAGCGAGGTGAGGGTCGTGCGCCCGCCGGCGAGTACGGGCAGCGCCAGCCCCAGCACGATCACGGTGAGCACCGACAGGACACCTTTGCGTGCGCCGAGCAGTGCACCCGCGAGCATCACGCCCAAGGTCTGCAGCGTGATGGGCACGCCGGACGATCCGATACTGATCTGACCGGGCAGTCCCAGGGCGATGATCAGGGCGGCGAAGACGGCGATCTGCGCGAGGTCGCGCGCGGGGATACGGGGGGACGAGGACACGGTTACTCAGCCTTCTGGTATGGACGGCGAACCCGTAGAGCCTAAGCCGTACCGGCGTGCCGCGGGTCACCGACCCGTCTCCGGGTGCCCGTGGGCCACACCGGGGTGCGCCTCCGGGTGTCCCCTGATCTTTCCCTGATATCTGCGCTGACCTGCTGTTTTTCATTGCTCGAGCTGTCAGGATCGAGGCGTACCGAGCAAACGGAGTCCGACTCGGAAGAGGTCGGCATCGAGGGTGGGAGTACCCAATGTTCTGGAAGATCGTAGGAATCGTCGCGGTGGTGTGGGTCGGTCTCGCCGTCCTCGGCGCCCTGCTCGACAACCTGTTCGGCTTTCTCGTACTCGGCGCCGTGATCTTCGGCGGATACCTGCTGTACAAGGCAGTATCGGGAGGTGACAAGCACGACCTGACACGTCTGTAGACGAAGGGGGCAGCTGTGGAGGCGGTACCGGAGAACTGGCAACGCGGACTAGTCGTCGTCGCCCACCCGGACGACATCGAATACGGCGCGGCGGCGGCGATCGCGCGGTGGACCCGACAGGGCAAGGAGATTTCCTACGTTCTGGCCACCAGTGGCGAGGCGGGCATCGCCGGTCTGCCGCCCGAGAAGAGCGGACCGGTGCGGGAATCGGAGCAGCGCGAGTCCGCGCGGATCGTCGGAGTGGATACCGTCGAGTTCCTCGGGCACCCGGATGGTCGACTCGTCCCGAGTCTCGATCTCCGTCGCGACATCGCTTCCGCCATCCGACGTCATCGTCCTGAGATGGTGGTCACGCTCGCGTTCGGGCTGTCGCCCCGGCCCGGCTGGGTCAACAGTGCCGACCATCGGGCGCTCGGGATCAGCGTCCTCGACGCCGTCTCCGATGCCGCGAACGAATGGATCTTCCCGGAACTCACCGAACGCGGTCTGGAACCGTGGCACGGCGTGCGATGGGCTGCCGTGTGTCCGGGTTCGCCTCCGACCCACGCGGTGGACGTGACCGATACGGTCGAACTGGCAGTCGAGTCCCTCGCGGCGCACCGTCTGTACCTGCAGGCTCTCGACGACAGGCCGGTGGAGGCACAAGCGCGCGAACAGGTGGAGCGCGCATCGGCGCCGCTGCCGGGATTCGCTGCCGAGCGCGCCTCCGGGTTCGAGTTGTACACCTTCGCGGGATAGGAAGCGTCCCGCCGTCGGTGGCCTGTGGCAGGCTGTGCGCGTGCGAGTGGCGGTGGTGGCCGGGCCCGATGCGGGTCATGCGATTCCGGCGATCGCGTTGTCGCTGCGGCTCGCGGATGCCGGGCACGACGCGGTCGTCCTCACGGGCGAACGATGGCTCGGCCTCGAGCTGCCCGGTGTGACGTTCGCTGAGTTGAAGGGGCTGGCGCCCCGGCTCGGGGACGACGACGGCGACGCGGGGGCGAAGATCCACGCCCGCGCCGCCCATATCGCGAGCGAGATGCTCCCGGATCTCGGGGCCCTGCTACCCGACCTCGTCGTGGCGGACGTGCTCACCGCCGGCGGAGGGATGGCCGCCGAGCGCCTGGGGATCCCGTGGGTCGAGCTCTCGCCGCACCCGTTGTACCTGCCGTCGCGCGGGCTCCCGCCGATCGGCAGCGGTCTCGATGTGGGCAGGGGCGTGCGGGGCCGGTTGAGGGATGCCGCGTTGCGAGCGATGACCGCGAGATCGCTGCGGCAGGGGGAGCGCGAGCGTTCTGCCGCACGCGTCGGGATCGGTCTGCCGGCGCGCGATCCCGGGCCCCGGGCCCGGCTGATCGCCACCCTGCCGGCACTCGAGGTGCCACGTCCCGACTGGCCCGGGCACGCGCACGTCGTCGGTCCGCTGCTGTGGGAACCCACCGTGGAGATCCTCGATCCGCCGCCAGGGGACGGACCTCTCGTGATGGTCGCGCCGTCGACCGCGGTCACCGGCGTGACCGGGATGGTCGAGACGGTCTGCGACGCACTCGACGGGGCCGGGATGCGAGTCGCCGCGACGATGCTCGACCCTCCGCCGCAGTCGCTCCCCAGCTGGGCCGTCTCGGGTCGCGGCAGGCAGGACGTCCTGCTCCGGCAGGCCGATGTCGTCGTGTGCGGGGGTGGGCACGGGATGCTCGCCAAGACGCTGAGTGCGGGGGTTCCGGCGGTGATCGTTCCCGGGGGCGGCGACCAGTGGGAGCTGGCGAACCGCGCCGCACGGCAGGGGAGTGCGGTGGTGGTGCGTCCGCTCGACGCGGATGCGGTCCGCTCCGCGATCGACACCGTGCTGTCGTCGCCGGACTTCGCCGCCGCGGCTCGTGCGGCCGCGGACGGTGCCGGCGACGTGGAGGATCCGGTCGCGGTGTGCGAGGCCGCAGCGGACTGACTGTCGCGCCACACCGCGCGCGACTACCGTGGTCGGGGTGCGGTTGACGGAGTTCTACGAGGTGGTCCGGGACGAGTTCGGACAGATGCACGGCGATGCCCTGCTGCGCGATCACGTGCTGCTTTCGCTCGGTGGACGGACGGCGGCCGAGGCGATCGAGGCGGGACAGGAGCCCCGGGAGGTATGGCGCGCTCTCTGCGACGAGTTCGACGTCCCACCCGTGCGGCGGTAGCCGCGGAGCCGGTCGGGGCTGTTCCCGACCGGAATCGGTGCAGGAGTAGATGCCGGAATCGATTTTCTGTCCGACCGGGATGAGACCATTCCTGGCGTACACGAAGCGACCGGATTTCGAACACGTGTTCGGCTATGCTGGGAACGCCGGGTGGGTTGTCCACAGGTGGTGATTCCATCCACAGATACGGCGTTTCCGCGGTCGCGACAGCGAACTTGTCGGTGCCAGGTTCTAACGTCGTCGACAACAAGGACGAGATTCTATTAAGGGGACCAAGATGGCAGCACAGGCTCACGACCGCGAGAAGGCGCTCGAGCTCGCCCTCGCGCAGATCGACAAGAGCTTCGGTAAGGGCTCGGTGATGCGCCTGGGCGAGGACGTCCGTCCGCCCATCGCAGTCATTCCCACCGGGTCGATCGCACTCGACGTGGCTCTCGGTATCGGCGGCCTGCCGCGCGGGCGCGTCATCGAGATCTACGGCCCGGAATCCTCGGGTAAGACGACGGTGGCCCTCCACGCGGTCGCCAACGCGCAGGCCGCCGGCGGCATCGCGGCGTTCATCGACGCCGAGCACGCCCTCGATCCGGACTACGCGCGCAAGCTCGGTGTCGACACCGACGCCCTGCTCGTGTCCCAACCCGACACCGGTGAGCAGGCCCTCGAGATCGCCGACATGCTCATCCGCTCGGGTGCGCTCGACATCATCGTCATCGACTCGGTCGCGGCGCTCGTGCCCCGCGCCGAGATCGAGGGCGAGATGGGCGACAGCCACGTCGGTCTCCAGGCCCGCCTGATGAGCCAGGCACTGCGCAAGATGACCGGTGCGCTCAACAACTCCGGCACCACCGCGATCTTCATCAACCAGCTGCGCGAGAAGATCGGCGTGATGTTCGGCTCGCCCGAGACCACCACGGGCGGTAAGGCGCTGAAGTTCTACGCCTCCGTGCGTCTGGACGTGCGCCGGATCGAGACGCTCAAGGACGGCGGCGACGCGGTGGGCAACCGCACCCGCGTGAAGGTCGTCAAGAACAAGGTCTCGCCTCCGTTCAAGCAGGCCGAGTTCGACATCCTGTACGGCCAGGGCATCTCGAAGGAGGGCTCGCTCATCGACATGGGTGTCGAGCAGGGCTTCATCCGCAAGTCCGGCTCCTGGTACACCTACGAGGGCGACCAGCTGGGGCAGGGCAAGGAGAACGCCCGCAAGTTCCTGCTCGAGAACACCGATGTGCGCGACGAGATCGAGAAGAAGATCAAGGAGAAGCTCGGCATCGGTGCCGTTCTCACCGATCCGAGTGATGTCGAGGAGCCGGTCGACTTCTAGTCACCGCCCACGGGGGCACGGACGCACGTCGTCCGTGCCCCCGTGGCGTATCCGCACCCGGCCGCGCTGTCGGTGCGTCCGGCTACTGTGCGCGTCATGGACGACTCCGAGGAACGACGCCCCGACGCTCGGCGCGAACGACGCGGACGGCGGCGCTCGGCTCGCACCGAGCAGGAACTGCCCGGCGGCGGCACCGAAGCGCAGGCCAAGGACGTCTGTCTCCGTCTGCTGACCGATCGGGCACGCAGCCGATCCGAGCTCGCGACGAAGCTCGAGCAGAAGGGGTTCGCGTCCGACGTCGCCGAACGTGCCCTCGACCGTCTCACCGAGGTCGGGTTGATCGACGACGCGGATTTCGCCAACCAGTGGGCACGTTCACGGCATCTGCACGCGGGGAAGGGTAAGCGCGCGATCGCACTCGAACTGCGCCGCAAGGGAATCGACGCCGACGACGCGGCGGCTGCCCTCGAACAGATCGACACCGCCGACGAACGGGAACGGGCGGTCGAACTGGTCCGCAAGAAGCTCCGCACCCAGCCGCCGCTGCCCACCGAAGGGGATCGGCGCGAGATCGCGGCCGAACGCGACAAGTTGGTGCGGCGGCTGGTCGGGATGCTGGCCCGGCGCGGCTACGCGCAGGGGATGGCGTTCGATGTCGTGCGGGAAGAACTCGCGACGTTCGGTGCCGACGCGAGCGACCTCCCGCACGACTGAGCCCGACTGCGAAACGCCTGGGCTCGACTGCGAACTTCGCAACCGCAGTGCTGCTGTTACTTGCGGCCCTCGCCGCTCAGGTCCAGGCCTGGCACCGACATCGTGGGCATCGTCTGCGGCTCTTCGGCCGCCACGGCACCCTTCTTCCGCTTCCCGGATCGCAGACGCTTCTCGAGCCAGATCGCGAACTGTGTCAGCGCACTGTTGAGGATGATCATGATCGCCGCGACCACCAGCAGCGACGGCAGGTAGTTCTGGAAGAACGCGCCGAGCTGCTGGCCGGAACGCACCACTTCGACATAGCCGATGAGGTAGCCGAGCGCGGAGTCCTTGAGCGCGATCACCATCTGCGACACGATTGCCGGGAGCATGACCGTCACGGCCTGCGGCAGCAGGATCAGTCGCATGAGCTGGTTCTTCCGCATGCCGATCGCGTAGGCGGCCTCGCTCTGACCACGCGGAAGCGATCGGATGCCCGCGCGCACGATCTCGGCGATGACCGAGCCGTTGTACAGGGTCAGGCCGGTGATGACCGCCGCGAGCGCGAGATATCCGGACTTGAAGACGCGGTACTCGGCGAACACCTGGTAGGCGAAGATCATCAGGATCAGCACCGGGACGGCGCGGAACAACTCGACGATCGTGCCGGCGATCCAGCGGACCCACCGGTGGTCGGACAGACGCGCGATACCCAGGACCGTGCCGAGCACGAGTGCCAGCACGATCGACGCGACGGCCGCGATGATCGTGCCGCGGATGCCGGGCAGCAGATAGGTGGTCCAGCTGGACGATTCGACGAACGGCTCCCACTTGGCGGCCGTCAGCTGTCCGTTGGCGTCGAGCGCGCGGTAGACGATCCAGCCGACCAGGACGAGGAGCGCGACCACGACCACCGACAGGATCCGGTAGAGCGCCTTGGCGCGGGGCCCGGGTGCGTCGTAGAGAACGGTTCCGTGTGCACTCATCGGGCGACCTCGTATCGCTTGCTGAGCCGGCCGAAGAGCAGGCCGGTGGGAAGGGTGAGGATGACGAATCCGAGCGCGAAGATGCCACCGACGACGAAGATGGCCGCTTCGTTCTCGATCATCGTCTTCATCAGCAGCGAGGCCTCGGACACGCCGATGACGGAGGCGATCGTCGAGTTCTTGGTCAACGCGATGAGCACCGAACCGAGCGGGGCGATGACCGCGCGGAAAGCCTGGGGGAGGACGATCAGGCGCAGATTCTGGCTGAAGGTCAGACCCAGCGAGCGGCCGGCCTCCGACTGTCCGAGCGAGACCGTGTTGATGCCCGAGCGGAGCGACTCGCACACGAAGGCCGCCGTGTAGACGCTCAGGCCGAGCACAGCGAGCCGGAAGTTGTTGTCCACCAGGAAGGTCGGCGACGACTCGGAGGCCAGCTTGATGCCGAGCGTCTGGGACAGACCGAACAGGCAAAAGATGATGATGAGGGTCAGCGGGGTGTTCCGGAAGATCGTCACGTAGGCGGCGCCGACGGCACGCGCCACCGGGATGGGGGACACGCGCATCGCGGCGAGGATCGTTCCGAGGATCAGTGCACCGATCGCCGAGATGACGGTCAACTGGATCGTGGTCCAGAACGCGTCGAGTAGCTGGCTGCTGTACTTGCTCAACAGATCCACAGGTCACTCCGGGATCGAGGGGACGGGTGGGAGTCCGGAACGGTCCGGCCGGTCCGTGGGATTACGGACCGGCCGCACCGCCGGACGTGACGGGTGGTACCCGTACTCGGTGACGATCGACACTCAGTAGCGATCGACGCTCGGCTGCTCCGGGAGCTCGTAGCCCGAGGCGCCGACCGTCTCCTGGAATGCGGCCTCCCACGCACCGCTGGCGATCATCTCCTCGATCGCGTCGTTGATCGCATTGCGCGACTCGTCGTCGCCCTTGGCGAGACCGATGCCGTAGCGCTCGGTGGTGAACGGCTCACCGACGACCTTGAAGTCGCCCGGGCTCTGCGCGGCGTAGCCGGCGAGGATGATGTCGTCGGTGGTCACCGCGTCGACCGCGCCGTTGCGCAGCGCCTCGACACACAGCGAGTAGGTGTCGAACTCCTGGAGCTGGACGTCCTGCGCGTAGTTGTCCTTCACGTTCTGGGCCGGGGTCGAACCCGCCACCGAGCACAGGCGCTTGCCGCCGTTGAGCGAGTCGGGTCCGGTGATCTCGGTGTCGTCCGCGCGCACGAGGAGCGACTGTCCCGCAATGAAGTACGGGCCGGCGAAGTCCACCTTCTCCTTGCGGGAATCGGTGATCGAGTAGGTCGCGACGATGTAGTCGACCTCACCGTTCTGGATGAGGGTCTCGCGCTGGGCGGACGGAGCTTCCTTGAATTCGATGTTCTCCTCGGACACACCGAGCTGACCGGCGACATACTTGGCGACCTCGACGTCGAACCCGCTGAACGAACCATCCGGGTTGCGCAGGCCCAGGCCCGGCTGGTCGAACTTGATACCGACCGTCAGGGTGCCGTTGTCCGCGGACTGCGAGACACTGCGCGTCTCGTCGCCACCGCACGCCGTGGCGACCACTGCCACGGCGACGGCGCCGATGCCCAGGCGGATGGAGCGGGACAATTTCATCGAATACCTCCGGTGCGGTTCGGAACTACGTCCGACGGACCGGGTGGCCCGTCGGTGCGGGAATCAGGTCAGTGACTGAGGATCTTGCCGAGGAAGTCCTTGGCGCGATCGGATTTCGGTGTGGTGAAGAAGGTCTCGGGATCGGTGTCCTCGACGATGCGACCGTCGGCCATGAACAGAACGCGGTCGCCGGCCTTGCGGGCGAATCCCATCTCGTGGGTGACCACGACCATCGTCATGCCCTCTTTCGCGAGGGAGGTCATCACGTCGAGGACCTCCTGGACCATCTCGGGGTCGAGGGCGGAGGTGGGCTCGTCGAACAGCATGACCTTGGGATTCATCGCGAGCGCGCGTGCGATCGCCACGCGCTGCTGCTGGCCGCCCGACAGCTGCGCCGGGTATTTGTCGGCCTGATTGGCGATCCCGACCCGGTCGAGCAGCTGCATCGCCGACTCGCGGACCTTGTCCTTCTTGATCCTGCGCACCTTGAGGGGGCCGAGCATGACGTTCTCGAGGATCGTCTTGTGGGCGAAGAGGTTGAACGATTGGAACACCATGCCGACGTCCGAACGAAGGCGGGCGAGTGCCTTGCCCTCCTCCGGCAGCAGGGTGCCGTCGACGTGGATCTCTCCCGAATCGATCGGTTCGAGCCGGTTGATGGTGCGGCAGAGGGTCGATTTGCCCGAACCCGACGGGCCGACGACGATGACGACCTGTCCTCGCGGAATCTCGAGGTTGATGTCCTGCAGTACGTGCAGGGATCCGAAATGCTTGTTCACCCCGTTCATGGAGATCATGGACGAGCTGGTGTCCGACTTCTCGGACGGACGATCCGTTCCGGCGGCCGCTGATGTCATATCTGCAGACCCTATGCCGTCCGACGCCCGAGACTTCGCATTTCGGGACACCTTCGACACGCGCGTCACGGGATTTTTACTGCACGAGCAGTATCGGATACCTCGACGGGGCACGCGCGGTCGGCGCGAGGAAAGGGGACCCGCCGAGGTGAGATACCCTGAGACGTGTCACTGATCGACGAAGAAGCCCCCCGTACCGGTGCCCGGACCTACGAGGTCCGCACCTACGGCTGCCAGATGAACGTACATGACTCCGAGCGTCTGTCGGGGTTGTTGGAGGACGCCGGCTTCACCAAGGCCGTGCCCGGCGCGTCACCAGATCTGGTGGTCTTCAACACCTGCGCGGTGCGGGAGAACGCCGACAACAAGCTGTACGGCAATCTGAGTCATCTGCGTCCGGTCAAGGACGACAACCCCGACATGCAGATCGCCGTCGGAGGCTGCCTCGCCCAGAAGGACCGCGACACGGTCGTGAAGAAGGCGCCCTGGGTCGACGTGGTCTTCGGCACGCACAACATCGGCAATCTCCCCGCACTGCTCGAACGCGCGCGGCACAATCGCCGTGCCGAGGTCGAGATCCTCGACGCCCTCGAGGCGTTCCCCTCGACGCTGCCCGCCAAGCGCGAGTCGTCGTACGCCGGATGGGTGTCGATCTCCGTCGGCTGCAACAACACGTGCACCTTCTGCATCGTGCCGTCGCTGCGCGGCAAGGAGGTCGACCGGCGCCCGGGTGACATCCTCGCCGAGGTGCAGGCGCTCGTCGACGAGGGCGTGCTCGAGGTGACACTGCTCGGCCAGAACGTCAACTCCTACGGCCGGTCCTTCGCCGATCCGGAGCAGCCCCGCGACCGGGGCGCCTTCGCGTCGCTGCTGCGCGCGTGCGGCGACATCGAGGGCCTCGAGCGGGTGCGCTTCACGTCCCCGCATCCGGCGGAATTCACCGACGACGTCATCGACGCGATGGCGCAGACCCCCAACGTGTGCCCGCAACTGCACATGCCGCTGCAGTCCGGCAGCGACCGGATCCTGCGCGCCATGCGCCGCTCGTACCGCAAGGAACGCTTCCTTGGCATCATCGAGCGGGTTCGGGCCGCGATGCCGCACGCCGCGATCACCACCGACATCATCGTCGGTTTCCCCGGTGAGACCGAGGAGGACTTCCAGCAGACCCTCGAGGTCGTCGAGAAGGCGCGTTTCACCAGCGCGTTCACCTTCCAGTACTCGAAGCGTCCCGGCACGCCCGCAGCAGACATGGAGGGTCAGGTCCCCAAGGCCGTAGTGCAGGAGCGCTACAACCGTCTGATCGCGCTGCAGGAACGCATCACCCTCGAGGAGAACCGCAAGCTCGTCGGCACGGAGGTCGAATTGCTCGTCGCGGCGGGGGAGGGTCGCAAGAACGCCGAGACCGCCCGGATGAGCGGGCGTGCCCGCGACGGCCGCCTCGTCCACTTCCGTCCCGAGGGCGCGATCGACACCGCGGTGCGTCCCGGCGACGTCATCACGATCGTCGTCAGCGACGCCGCGCCGCACCACCTCGTCGCGGACACCCCGATCCTCACGCACCGCCGTACACGTGCGGGCGACCACTTCGAACAGGGCCGGTTGCCCAAGACACCGCCGATCGGTGTCGGACTCGGACTGCCGAGCATCGGCGTCCCCGACCCGCTGCCGCCTCAGATGGGATGCAACGCATGACCACCGACAAGCCGCACGATCACCACGCGACGGGTGACGTACGCGCCGAACTCGAAGCCGCCGAACGGAAGGTGGCGAGCGACATCGACCCGGGCGCCCGGGCGATGTTCGTCGCGATCGCCGTCCTGATCCTGCTGGCGACCTTCAGCCTGCCCCACGCCGGATCCGCCAACGGGTGGGAGGTGCTGTCCTTCGCCCCGGACGCGACCACCGAGGAGATCGGTCTGCCGTCGCGGCTGTTCGTCGGCTTCGCAGTGGTCTTCGCCGGGCTGGGCTCGATTCTCGCGCTCGTCACCCGCAAGTGGGCGTTGGCGTGGGTGTCCCTGGCCGGCTCGGCGGTGACCATCGTCTTCGGCATGCTCGCGATCTGGTCGCGCCAGACCCTGCCCGTCGAGTCGTCCGCCGCGGGACCGGGATTCGGTCTCGTGATCGGTTGGTTCGCCGTCATGGTGATCGTCTTCCACTGGGCCCGCGTGGTGTGGGCGCGGACCTCGGCCCAGCTCGAAGCCGAGGCCGAGTTGCGGAAGGTCGCAGCACAGCACGAGCGGCCCCGCCTGATGCGCGACGACCCCGAGGCCTGACGCCTCCGGCACGAACACGACGATCCCCCTCTCCCGGACCGGGAGAGGGGGATCGTCCGTCTCGGATGTCGCGGGGTCAGCGCTCGCCGACGGCACCTTCGGCCGCGTCGGCCCACTCGCGCCACTGCGCGGCCTGGGCGAGAGCCTTCTCGGCCTCCTTCGCCCGGCCGGCGGCGGTCGCCTTGGCGGCCTGCTCCTCGAACTGACGCACCCGCTCACGGAACTGGGCCGCACGCGCGAGGGCCTCGGGATCGGAGCGGCGCCACTCGGAATCCGCGGCCTCGCGCACCTTCTTCTCGATGGCCCGCAGACGGCCTTCGAGATCGTGCATGCGCTCGCGCGGCACCTTGCCGATCGCCTCCCACTGGTCCTGCAGCTCGCGCAGGCGCGCCCGGGCACCTTCGAGATCGGCCGACGGGTCGATCGAGGAGGCCACCTCGAGCAGGGCCTCCTTCGCGCGGGCATTCTCCTCGAACTCGGCGTCGCGCTCGGCGTTCGCGGCGTTGCGTGCGGCGAAGAAGACGTCCTGGGCGCCCTTGAACCGCTTCCACAGCTGGTCGTCGGCGTCGTTCGGTGCCCGTCCGGCCGCCTTCCACTCGGCGAGCAGGTCGCGGAAGGCCGCGGCGGTGGCACCCCAGTCGGTGGAGTTCTGCAGCTCCTCCGCCAGGGCGACGAGTTCTTCCTTGCGGCTCTTCGCCGCGGCGCGCTCGCGGTCGAGTTCGGCGAAGTGGGCTCCGCGACGCCGGTTGAACGCCTCGCGTGCCTTCGAATAGCGACGCCACAACACGTCGTCGACCTTCCGGTCGACCCCGCGGATGGTCTTCCACTCCTCGAGGATCTCGCGCAGCCGGTCGCCCGCGGCCTTCCATTGGGTGGATTCGGCGGCGATCGTCTCGGACTCGGCCGCGAGGGCCTCCTTGCGGGCCGTGCTCTCGGCGCGCCGACGCTCCTTTTCCTGCTTGGCGAGAGCCGCAGCCTCCTCGGAGTGCTCGATGATCGCGGTGAGCCGGGCGGCGAGCGCATCGAGATCACCGATGACGGCGGCGGTCGGCAGCGACTCGGCCAGTGCCTCGGCGGCCGCGCGGGTCTTCTTCACGTCGGCGGTGCCGGAGGTCAACCGGGTCTCGAGGATCGCCACCTCGGTGACGAGATCGTCGTAACGGCGTCCGAAGTGCGCGAGGCCCTCGGCGGCGTCGCCTGCCTGCCACGATCCGATGCACCGCTCGCCCTCGCTCGTGCGGACCCATGCGGTGCCGTCCTCGTCGACGCGTCCGAACCGACTCGGATCGCTCGCGGGCACCGCCGGGACGTGGGGGTGCGTCTGGGCCGCGACGGGATGCGGCTTCGGGGGTGCTGCGGTGGAACTGCCGTTCTCTCGGCCCGCGGGGCCGGGCGTCGCAGCATGGGCTCGGGGTGTGGCGGGACCGGGACGCGGGGTCCGCTCCTGCGTCGACTCGCCGGTTCGGTCCTGTGCGTTCGGGTCGCTCATCGATACCTCATCTCTGCCGCGCGGCACGGCTGCCTGGTCGCATGGGTCTACCGCCGGTCGATCCCGGGGCTCCGCGATCGTGTCCGCTCACTATTGAAACAGGTCGTGTCCATGCAGGGCGCCGGGTCCGGTGGACTACGGTTGCCGATGTGTTGACCGCCGCGGCGTTCGTGCCGTCCCCACCGCTGCTCGTCCCCGAGCTCACCGGTCTCGCCGTCTCCGAGACCGGCGATCTGCGCGAGGCGGTTCTCGAGGTCGGTCGCAGCCTGTCCGGTGCCGCGGAATGGGTGGTCGTGGGAGCCGAGACGGCCGAACAGACCGTTCCTTCCACCGCGCGCGGAACCTTCCTCGGGTTCGGTGTCGACGTCACGGTGCAGCTCGGTCCTGAGGCCGCCGGTGAACCCGATCCCGCGCTCGCGTTGACCGCGCTGGTGGCCGGCTGGATCCGCGACGGCACGGCACCCGGCACCCACGTGACGACCCACGTGGTGGCCGCCGACGCCGACGCCGCCCACTGCGCCGATCTCGGCCGCGACCTGCGTGCGGAGCTCGACCGCGACGATCTGCCGCGAGCACTGCTCGTCGTCGCGGACGGAGCGACGACCCTCACCGCAAAGGCGCCCGGCGCCTACGATCCGCGCTCGGAGGAGGTCGAGGCGGCCCTGGCCGCAGCGCTCGGCGCCGGCGACACGGAGGTGCTCGCGGCGCTCGACCCCGACCTGTGTTCGGACATCAAGCTGACCGGCCGCGCTGCCTGGCACGTCCTGGCGGCCACCCTCGGAGCGCGCCCGCGCTCGGCGTCCGTCACCTACTCCGCCGCGCCCTACGGCGTGGGCTACCACGTGGGGATCTGGACACCGTGAGCGCAGAAAGCACCGGTCCCGCCGACACGCTCGTACCGATCGCGGTGGTGGGCCCCACCGCCACGGGCAAGTCCGATCTCGGACTGGACCTCGCCGAAGCGCTCGGCGGCGAGATCGTCAACATCGACGCGATGCAGCAGTACCGCGGGATGGACATCGGGACGGCCAAGCTGGCACCGGACGAGCGTCGCGGGATCCCGCACCATCAACTCGACGTCCTCGACGTCACCGAGACGGCGACGGTCGCCCGCTACCAGCAGGCCGCGATCGCCGACGTCGAGGCGATCCTCGGCCGCGGCCGCCTCCCGATCGTCGTCGGCGGATCGATGATGTACGTGCAGGCACTGCTCGACGAATGGCAGTTCCCGGCGACGGATCCGCAGGTCCGTGCCAAGTGGGAGGCGGTGCTCGAGACCGAGGGGCCCGCCGCGGTCCACCGGGCGCTGCAGAGCGCCGATCCCGCCGCAGCGGCGACGATCCTGCCCACCGACGGCCGCCGCATGGTCCGCGCGCTCGAGGTCGTCGAGCTGACCGGGCAACCGTTCGCGGCGTCGCAGCCGACGATCGGTGAGCCCCGCTGGGGCACCGTGATCCTGGGCGTCGACCGCGACACCGCCGAACTCGACGACCGCATCGCGCGGCGCACCGACCTGATGTTCGAACGCGGCCTCGTCGACGAGGTGCACGGACTCCTCGAAGTCGGGCTGCGCGAGGGCGTCACCGCACGTCGCGCGATCGGCTACGCACAGGTGCTCGCGTACATCGACGGGGAGTACGACCTCGACCACGCACGCGAGCGGACGTTCATCGGGACCCGGCGCTACGTGCGACGGCAACGCTCGTGGTTCCGCCGCGACCCGCGCATCCACTGGCTCGACGGCGCCGACCCCCACCTGCTCGACGTCGCGTTGCGGGCCGTCCGGGACGCACGCACATCACCGGCCTCACCAGCCCGATAAGGTAGCGCGCATGGAGTTCAGCAAAGGGCACGGAACCGAGAACGACTTCGTGATCCTTCCGGATCCCGACGCCCGCCTTGACCTCGGCGCAGGCCGGATCGCGGCCCTGTGCGACCGGCGTCGCGGGCTCGGCGCCGACGGTGTGCTCCGCGTGGCCCGGGCCGGGGCACTGGTGTCGGCCGGCGCGCTCGGAGAACTGCCCGAGGGCACCGACGCCGACGACTGGTTCATGGACTACCGCAACGGCGACGGATCCATCGCCGAGATGTGCGGCAACGGTGTGCGGGTGTTCGCGCACTATCTGACCGCGCACGGGTTCGAGGACCGCCGCGAGTTCGTCGTCGGCAGCCGGGCGGGAGGCAAGCCCGTCACCGTGCACGAGACAGGACCGGTCCTCGGCGAGGTGACCGTGGACATGGGGACGGTGCGCACCCTCGGCGAGTCGGCGGCGACCATCGACGGGCGGGTCTATCCGGGCATCGGCATCGACGTCGGCAACCCGCACCTCGCGTGCGTGGACCCGCACCTGAACGACACGAGCCTTGCCGGTCTCGACCTCACCTCGCCCGGCTTCGACCCGGGCTTCTTCCCGCACGGGGTCAACATCGAGTTCCTGACCCCGATCGCGGCCGGGACGGTCCACATGCGCGTCCACGAACGCGGCGTGGGGGAGACCCGCTCGTGCGGAACCGGCACGGTGGCCGCGGCTGCTGCGGCCCTGCGCTTCGACGGCGCATCCGACGGCGCGGTGCAGGTGCGGATCCCCGGTGGCTCGGTCGAGGTGCGCATCGAGAACGGTCGCGCCTGGTTGCGCGGGCCGTCTGTGCTGGTCGCGACGGGTGAACTCGACGACACCTGGTGGTCGGCGCCGATCTGATCGGCGCCGCTCGGCCCGGCCGGCGCGCACTTGGGTACCCCCCGCGCGGATGCGGCAGAAAAACTCGAATGCACCGATTCGGGCTTCGTGACACCATGGAGGTGTATGACGAACACACAGCGCATGCATCGCGCAACCACAGATGACAGCACTCCGACCGCGTACGACGCATCCGGAGGCTGGACCGCCGAGGATCCGTCCGTCGGCGAGATGCAACTCGAAGACCGTAGCGCGTTGCGGCGTGTGGCCGGTCTGTCCACCGAACTCGAGGACATCACCGAGGTCGAATACCGCCAGCTCCGACTCGAGCGTGTCGTGCTCGTCGGTGTCTGGACGGGCGGAACGGCCGCCCAGGCGGAAGCGAGCCTGGCCGAGCTGGCCGCGCTCGCCGAGACTGCGGGCTCCGAGGTCCTCGAAGGCCTGGTCCAACGTCGTGACCGGCCCGATGCCTCCACCTACATCGGCTCCGGCAAAGCCGACGAACTCCGGGAGATCGTCCTGTCCACCGGCGCAGACACCGTGATCTGCGACGGCGAACTCACCCCCGCCCAGCTCACCGCGCTGGAGAAGGTCGTCAAGGTCAAGGTCATCGACCGGACCGCGCTGATCCTCGACATCTTCGCCCAGCACGCCACCTCGCGTGAGGGCAAGGCACAGGTCTCCCTCGCACAGATGGAGTACATGCTCCCGCGTCTGCGTGGCTGGGGCGAATCGATGTCGCGGCAGGCCGGTGGCCGTGCCGGCAGCAACGGCGGTGTGGGCCTGCGCGGTCCCGGTGAGACGAAGATCGAGACCGACCGTCGCCGGATCCGTGAGCGGATGGCCAAGCTCCGTCGCGAGATCAAGGCGATGAAGGCCGCGCGCGACACCAAGCGCACCCGGCGTCTGCGCAACAAGATCCCGTCCGTCGCGATCGTGGGATACACCAACGCCGGTAAGTCGAGCCTGCTCAACAAGCTCACCGGCTCCGGTGTCCTGGTGCAGAACGCACTGTTCGCGACCCTCGACCCGACGACCCGCCGGTCGGCGCTGCCCGACGGCCGCGAGTACGTGCTCACCGACACCGTCGGTTTCGTCCGGCACCTCCCGACCCAGCTGGTCGAGGCGTTCCGGTCGACTCTCGAGGAGGTCGCCGACGCCGATGTGCTGCTCCACGTCGTCGACGGCTCCGACCCCATGCCCACAGAGCAGATCAAGGCGGTGCGCGAAGTCGTCACCGAGGTGCTCCGCGAATCGGACGCACCGCCGCCGCCGGAACTGATCGTCGTCAACAAGATCGATGCCGCCGACCCGGTCACCCTGACGCAGTTGCGCAGCGCGATCCCCGGCGCGGTGTTCGTCTCCGCGCACACCGGCGTGGGCGTCGAGGAGTTGCAGACCCAGCTCGCGGGTCTGCTCGAGGATCCCGACGTCGAGGTGAAGCTGCTCCTGCCGTACACCCGCGGTGATTTGCTCGCGCGCATCCATTCGGACGGTCAGATCCTGTCGTCCGAGCACGAGGTGGACGGCACGCGGGTGCACGCGAAGGTGCCGGCAGCGCTGGCGTCGGCATTGGTCGACTTCGCGGCCTGATGCGGGTCGTACGCCGGGCGGCGCTGCTCGCTGCCGTCGCGGCGTTCGTGCCGGTCTCGCACGCAGGCGCGCAGGACACCGAGACTCCGGTCGCGGATTTGCCGACCGAGATGCTGTGTACCCCCGACGATCCCGTGCTCACCGAACTGTCCGGCCTCGCGACGATCGGCGACCGGCTGTTCGCGACGCCCGATGCCGGGGAGGACGAACGCATCGTCGAACTCGACGACGATTGCTCGGTGCTGCAACGCGTTCCGTCGCCCGTCGATCCCTACGACGTCGAGGATCTCGCCGCGGGGCCCGACGGCCGGTTGTGGCTCGGGGATCTCGGCGACAACACCCGCGTCCGCGAGACGATCGCGCTCATCTCCCTCGACCCCGACACCGGGCAGGGAGATCTGCACCGGCTGACCTATCCAGACGGTCCCCGCGACGCCGAGACCGTGCTCGTCTCCGCGACAGGCGAACCTGTGATCGTGACGAAGGCGCTGTTCGGCTCGAGCAATGTCTACCGGCCCGCACGCGGACTCACGATCGACGGCCTCCCCGTCCCGGGACCTGCCCCCCTCGAGAGGGTCGGGTCGCTGGCACTCGGACCGTCGGACACCCCCGGCGGTCCCATTCCCGGTGCGTCCTCCTCGATGATCACCGGCGGTGCGGTCAACGCCGACGGGACGGTCGCGGCGGTCCGCACCTACACCGACGTCTACCTGTTCCACGTCCCCGACGGCGATCTCGCGTCCGCTCTGGTCGCCGGTCCGCGCTTCCGCGTCCCGGTCCCGGACGAACCGCAGGGCGAAGCCGTCGCATTCACCGCCGACGGTGACCTGGTCACCGCGTCCGAGCGCGGCGCGGCAGGCACGGAGAATCCACCGATCCATATCCGTCGCGGTGCGACCGATCTCTTCGCACCCGCGGACGACGATGCCGCGGACGAGATGTCGCCCGCGGCACTGCCGGTCGTCGGTGCGAGCGTGGCCGCCGGAGTCATCGCCCTCGGGGTGCTCGGACTCGTCGTCCGGCGCCGCGCCCGCCGCTGAGATCAGACGCCGCGACCGCGGCCGAGATCAGACGCCGCGACCGCGGCCGAGATCAGACGCCGCGACCGCGGCTGAGATCAGGCGTCGAGGTCCGCGGCGACCAGCTCCGCGACCTGCGCGAGGACCGCGTCGTCATCGCACGAGATCGTGACCTGCGTGCCCTTTTCTGCGCCGAGCGTCATGATCATCAGGGCCGAACCGGCGTCGACGGGCTCGCCGCCGTCGACCGCGAGGGTCACGGGGACACCGGCCGCGACCACGGCCTCGGCGATGATCCCTGCAGGACGGGCGTGCAGGCCGATGGACGAGCCGACGGCAACGGTGGTGCTGGGCATGGGAATCTCCTTCGTGGTGGGGAAGTGCAGGAAGTCGGGTAGATCAGGCGCGTGCCGCTGTGATCAGGAGCGTGCCGCTGTGATCAGGAGCGTGCCGCTACGGGCTGGGGGTTCGCCTCGTCGGCGGCAACCCGGGCGGGACGCGTGATCGACTTGGCGATACTGACCGCGAGTGCGGCGACCACCGTACCGGCTGCCAGTGCGATCAGGAACCACACGACGCGGTCCATCGCGAACAGCACGAACAATCCGCCGTGGGGAGCGGTGAGCGTGACACCCGTCGCCATGACGATGCCGCCGGTCACGGCGCCGCCGAGCATCATCGACGGGATGACCCGGAACGGGTCGGCCGCCGCGAACGGGATGGCGCCCTCCGAGATGAACGATGCACCGAGCAGCCAGGCGGCCTTGCCGTTCTCGCGTTCGGCCGTGCTGTAGAGACGCGGACGCACCAGCGACGACAGCGCCATGGCGAGCGGCGGAACCATACCGGCGGCCATGACCGCCGCCATGATCTCGAGCGAACCGGTGTTGGCGACGTCGAGACCCGCGACCGCGAAGGCGTAGGCGGCCTTGTTGACCGGTCCGCCGAGGTCGAAGCACATCATCAGGCCGAGGATCGCACCGAGCAGCACCGCGGAACCACCGGACAGGCCGTTGAGCCAGTCGGTGAGACCGGTCGTGATCGCGGCGAGCGGGCGACCGAGCAGCAGGAACATGAGCCCACCGACGATCAGGCTCGCGAGCAGCGGGATGATCACCACAGGCATCAGGCCACGAGCCCAAGTGGGCAGCGGGATACGGCCGACCCACAGGGCCGCGAAGCCGGCGATGATGCCACCGACCAGACCGCCGATGAAACCGGCGCCGACGAAGACGGCCACCGCACCGGCGGTGAAGCCCGGAGCCAGACCCGGACGGTCCGCGATCGCGAAGGCGATGTACCCGGCCAGTGCCGGGACGAGGAACGAGAACGCCAACGAGCCGATCTGGTACAGCACCGCACCGAGATAAGTGCCGAGCCCACCCTCGGGAAGGTTGGTGAGCGTGTTGTCGAGGACGATGTCGGCGGCCGAGTCGGTGATGTTGGGACCGGCGAGCAGGAAGCCCAGAGCGATGAGCAGACCACCGGCCGCGACGAACGGGATCATGTAACTCACACCGGTGAGCAGGATCTGCCGCAGCCGGGTACCCCAACCGAGGTCGCTGCCGCTCTCCGACTCACCCGCCGGGGCGCCCGCGGTGCCCTCGACGGTGCGTGCGGACGGATCGGTGGCGGCCCGCAGGGCCTCGTCGACCATGGTGTCCGGTTCGTTGATCGCGCGCTTGACGCCCGATGCGATCACGGGCTTCCCGGCGAACCGTTCGCGGCCCTTGACCCCCACGTCGGTGGCGAAGATGACGGCGTCGGCGCCGGCGATCACGTCGGGGGGCAGGGGAGTGCTGCCGCTCGATCCCTGCGTCTCCACCCGGACCGTCACGCCCGCGCGTTCACCGGCGGCGGCCAGCGCATCGGCGGCCATGTAGGTGTGCGCGATACCGGTCGGGCACGCGGTGACCGCGACGATCGTGCGGCCTCCGGGCTGTTCCGCGCTCTGCGGAGACGCGACCGCCGGCTTCGCAGCGGCTGTCGGTGACGGCTGTTCCGGCGCTGCGGTCGAGCCGGCAGGAGCGCTGCCCGACGACTCCGGTCGGGGCGGGAGGACGTCCTCGACCAGCGCGATGACCTCGTCCGCGGACGCGGCCGCGCGCAGCGACGCGACGAAGTCCGGGCGCACGAGTGCACGAGCGAGAGCCGTGAGCAGCTTCATGTGGTCGCCGCCCGCACCTTCGGGCGCGGCAATGAGGAAGACGAGGTCGGCGGGTCCGTCGGGCGCACCGAAGTCGGCCTTCGGGGACAGCCGGGCGAAACCGAGCGACGGCGTGGTCACCGCTTCGCTGCGTGCGTGCGGGATCGCGATCCCGCCGGGAAGGCCGGTGGCGGACTTGGCCTCCCGTTCGAGAACGGCCGCGGTGAGTGCGTCGGCGTCGGATGCGCGACCGTTCGCTGCGAGACGCTCGGCGAGCGCGGCGATGACGGAGTTCTTGTCGGATCCCAGGTCTACATCGAGCGAGACGAGTTCCGTGCCGATGATCGAGGAACCGCCTGCGGAGCCGGAGTTGGTGTCGGACATGACGTTCCTTAGGAGTGGGAGGGGAGCGGTCGGGGTCGGCGGTGGACGTCGGTGACGTGCACTCGGGATGGATCGACGGAATCGGGTGTGGGCAGGGCTGTTCCGGGGAGCGTGACGGCTGCGGTTCCGTACGCCACGGCGAGGCGCAGGCACTCGTCGGGGGTGTGACCGGCCTGCTCGGCGAGCAGATATCCGGCGAGCGACGAGTCGCCCGCGCCGACCGTGCTGCGGACCGCGACGTCGTCGGCGGTGGCCCGCCACGCGCCGGTGGCGGTGACCAGCACCGCGCCCGCACCGCCGAGGGTCGCGAGTACCGCGCCGACCCCGCGTTCCACCAGCACCCGTCCCGCGTCGACCACGGCGCCGACGTCTCCTGCGGCGGCGCCGGATTCGAGTTCGTGGGCGTCCGCGCCGGTGAGCTGGGCCAGTTCGTCGGCGTTCGGCTTGATCACGTCCGGGGCCGCCGCGGGGAACCGCTCGGCGAGGGCGAGCAGTGGCCGCTCGGAGGTGTCGACCGCGATGCGGCATCCGAGACCGCGCAGGGCACCCACGAGATCGGCATACCACGACTCGGGCACACCGGGAGGAAGAGAACCGGACAGGACGGTCCACGCGGCTCCCTGCGCGCATTCCAGCAGGACTGCGTGCAACTCGCCGAGTGTGCGTCCGGTGCAGGGGGTTCCGGGTTCGTTGAGTTTGGTCGTGGTGCCGTCGGGTTCGGCGACGGTGATGTTGTTGCGCGTCGGCCCGGAGGTGGGCACGGCCCGATGGGCGATGCCCTGCTCGTCCAGCGCGGCGAGCAGAGGATCGCCGGCGTTGGCCGGGAGAACGGCGACGACCTCGGTCGTCGCGGCGTGCAGCACACGCGCGACGTTGATCCCCTTGCCGCCCGGATCGACGGTGGATCGCTCGGTGCGATGCACCTTCCCGCGCTCGAGCGGGCCCGTCAGCCCGACCGTGCGATCGAGACTGGGGTTGGCCGTGAGCGTGACGATCATGTCGTCACCACCTCGATTCCGTGTTCGATGAGTTGCCGACGGTCGGTGTCGTCGAGATCGGTGTCGGTGACCAGAACGTCGATCGGTTCGAGCGACGCGAAGCTCAGCAGATTGCGCCGACCGACCTTCGACGAATCGGCGACCACGACGACCCGGTCGGCGGTGCGCACCATCGCGCGCTTGACCGCGGCCTCGTCGGCGTCGGGGGTGGACAGGCCGTGGTCGATGCTCAGCGCGTTGGTGCCGATGAAGGCCACGTCGACGTGCACCGTCGACAAGGTGGCGAGGGCCTCGGCACCCACCGCGGCCTGCGTGACACCGCGGACGCGACCGCCGAGCAGGTGCAGTTGCACGGTGCTCATTGCGGCGAGGCGCGCGGCGATCGGCACCGAGTTGGTGACGACGGTGAGGTCGACCTCGGGCGGCAGCGCTCCGACGATCCTGCCGGTCGTGGTGCCGGCGTCGAAGAGCACGCTTCCGCCGGACGGCGGGAGGAAGGACGTCGCGGCGGCGGCGATGCGGTCCTTGTGTTCGGCGCGGGTGTGTTCGCGCTCGGAGAGGGCAGGCTCGGCCACCGAGAGCGAGGCGGCCGGGATCGCGCCGCCGTGAACCCGCCGCACGAGGCCCAGGCGTTCGAGGTGTGCGAGGTCGCGGCGCACGGTCTCGGTGGTGACGCCGTACCGGTCGGCGAGCACTGCGACCGACACGCGGCCACGTGCCGCCACCAGTGCTGCGATCGCCTGCTGCCGTTCCTCTGCGTACACCGACACTCCTGGGGGTACCCCGATCTGTGGGGAAAACAATGTTGGTTCATGTTGTTTTACGCCCGTCTGTGTTGACATGTCAAGGCTTCCGAGTAATCTGAGTCACAACGAACTACTGCGGTGAGGAGATCTCCATGGAGCAGTCGGCGTCCGTCCTGTACGGCACCCCCGTCGTCCCCGGTATCGGATACGGGCCGGTCATCCGTCCCGTCGCGCGTCCTGTGGTCCCGGCGCAGGGCGCCTCGATCCCCGACACGGCGCGCGAGGCCGAGGTGGGCCGGTTCGAGGACGCCGCGAAGGTCGTGGCCGAGCGGCTGCGCGCCCGCGCCTCGCGTGCATCGGGTGCCGCGGCAGAAGTGCTCCAAGCCACCGCTGTGCTGGTCGAGGACCGCGCCTGGCGCGGGGCGACCGCGACGAAGATCCGGTCCGGATCCGACGCGGTCGGTGCCACCGTCGCCGCCACCGACCAGTTCGCGGCCCTGTTCGAGAAGATGGGCGGGCTGCAGTCCGAGCGGGTCACCGACCTGCTCGACATCCGCGACCGCGTGATCGCCGAACTGCAGGGCGCCCCCGAACCCGGTCTCGAGATGCCCGATTCGCCGTCCGTGCTCCTCGCGGCCGATCTCGCACCCGCCGACACCGCCGGACTCGACCCGTCCGTCGTCGTCGCGCTGGCCACCTCCCTCGGAGGACCCACGAGCCACACCGCGATCATCGCGCGCCAGCTCGGCATCCCGTGTGTCGTCGCGGTGGCAGGTCTCGACGACGTCCCTGCCGGCACCGAGGTGCTGGTCGACGGCGCGACGGGCCGGATCGTGATCTCCCCGGACAGCGCCGAGGCCGCAGCCGAGGTCGAACGCGACCGCGTCGAGCGCGAGCGGGTGGCGGGCTGGTCCGGTCCCGGCGCCACCGCCGACGGTCACCCGGTCGAGATCCTCGCCAACGTGCAGGACGGATCGGGTGCCCGCGCGGCGCGCCGGACGCCAGCGCAGGGCGTCGGACTGTTCCGCACCGAGTTGTGTTTCCTCGACCGCGACACCGAACCGACGGTGGACGAGCAGGCCGACATCTATGCGGAGGTCTTCGAGGCGTTCGAGGGACGGAAGGTCGTCCTGCGGACCCTCGACGCCGGCTCCGACAAGCCCCTCCGGTTCGCCAACCACCCCGACGAACACAATCCCGCCCTCGGCGTCCGCGGTATCCGCATCACGACCACGGCGCCGGGAGTCCTCGATCGTCAGCTCGACGCGGTGGCCGCCGCGGCCTCGCGCACCGGCGCCACGCCGTGGGTCATGGCACCGATGGTGGCGACCGTCTCGGAGGCGGCCGATTTCGCCGCGCGGGTGCGCGAGCGCGGGCTGTCACCCGGCGTCATGATCGAGGTTCCGTCCGCGGCGCTGCTCGCCGATCGGTTGCTCGAACACCTGGACTTCCTGTCGATCGGCACCAACGACCTCGCCCAGTACACGATGGCGGCCGATCGGATGTCGCCGAAGCTGGCCGCACTCACCGACCCGTGGCAGCCCGCGGTGCTCGCACTCGTGGCCCGCGCGGCGCAGGCCGGGGCGGCCGCGAGCAAGCCGGTGGGGGTGTGCGGCGAGGCGGCGGCCGACCCGCTCCTCGCCTGCGTCCTGACCGGAATGGGCGTGACGTCCCTGTCGTGCGCCGCGTCGGCGGTGACGGGTGTCGGCGCCCGGCTCTCCTCGGTCCCGATGGACCGTTGCCGTGAGGCGGCCGAGGCGGTCCTCGCGAGTGACGACCCCGTCGCGGCACGTGCCGCGGCAGCGAAACTGCTGGACTGAGCGGCGCGGCCGGGACGGCCTGTTCTACGCGGCCGGGACGGCCTGTTCTACGCGGCCGGGACGGCCTGTTCTACGCGGCCGGGGCGGTCTGTTCTACGCCGATGAGGCTGCCGGTTCTACGATGACCTGTCGTGACCGAACGAGCGAACACGACCGGACGCACGACCACACGCCGCGGCTGGACCCTGCACGGCGACGGACGTCGCATCAACCCCGGTGCGGTGGTCGCACCGCACGAGCGACTGTCGTGGCCGCGCACCATCGGCATCGGGATGCAGCACGTCATCGCGATGTTCGGCGCCACCCTGCTCGTGCCGACGATCACGGGCTTCCCCGTCACGACCACGCTGCTGTTCTCCGGTATCGGCACCGCGCTGTTCCTGATCATCACGCGCGGCCGGGTGCCCAGCTATCTCGGTTCGTCTTTCGCGTTCATCGCGCCGCTCAGCGCCTCGGCCGGTTCCGGTCCGGCAGCGCAGCTCGGCGGGATCGTCGCCGTCGGCATCGTGCTGGTGCTTGTCGGCCTCGTGGTCAAGGCGGCGGGTTCGCGCATCATCGACGCGGTCATGCCGCCGGTGGTCACCGGGGCGATCGTCGCCCTCATCGGCCTCAACCTCGCGCCGACGGCCACCGGATCGTTCGAAGCCCAACCGCTCGTCGCCACGATCACGCTCGTGGTCACACTGCTCGTGACGGTGGTCGGCCCGGGCATGCTCGGCCGCCTCGGCATCCTCGTCGGTGTGATCGTCGGATGGATCTTCGCGGCGTTCACCGGGGCGATCGCGTCCGAGCGCATCGACGCCATGCGCGACGCGGCGTGGTTCGGTCTGCCCGATCTGCACGGCCCCACCTTCGAACTGTCGGTCGTGCTGTTGGCGCTGCCCGTCGTCGTCGTGCTGGTCGCGGAGAACGTAGGCCACGTCAAGGCGGTCGCCGCGATGACCGGTCGAAACCTCGACGACATGGCCGGCAATGCGCTCATCGCCGACGGCCTTGCGACCACCCTCGCGGGTGCGGGCGGCGGCTCGGGCACGACCACCTATGCCGAGAACATCGGCGTCATGGCGGCCACGCGCGTGTACTCGACCGCTGCATACGCCGTTGCGGCGATCACCGCCGTCGTGCTGGCCTTCTCGCCGAAGTTCGGTGCGCTGGTGTTCACCGTGCCCGAGGGCGTCCTCGGCGGCGCGACCCTCGTGCTCTACGGCCTGATCGGCATCCTCGGTGTCCGCATCTGGACGGAGGCGAAGGTCGACTTCACGGATCCGGTCAACCTCACGGTCGCGGCCGCGGCGCTCGTCGCCGGCATCGGCGACCTGACCCTGTCGATCGGCTCGGTCGAACTCGGCGGTATCGCCTGGGGTTCGATCGGCATCCTCGTCGCGTACCCGCTGCTGCGCAGACTCGCGGATCTGCGCCGCTGACCGGAACCCGGCGCATCGGCCGACACCGACCCGTGCCCGCGGGTCGTTCGATACCGACGCGTACCCGCCGGGGTCGTCCGGGTCACAAAATGCGCTCGGTTGTGTCAGCGTCACCGCGCCCTCGTCTGCATACCGTGAGTATGTCGAACGACGTCTCACACAGGAGCGCAGATGCAACGCACCCTTTTCGAGCCCGAGCACGACCTCTTCCGGGAGTCGTACCGGAAGTTCCTCGAACAGGAGGTGGCCCCCTTCCACGAGCAGTGGGAGAAGGACAAGATCGTCGACCGTGAGGTGTGGAAGAAGGCCGGCGCGCAGGGCTTCCTCGGCATGGCGGTGCCGGAGGAGTACGGCGGCGGTGGCATGGACGACTTCTGCTACAACGCCATCATGGCCGAGGAGACCACCAAGCTGGGCTTCAGCGGTCTGGGCTTCATGCTGCACAACGATGTCGTCGCTCCCTACCTGCTCGAGCTCGCCAACGAGGAGCAGAAGAAGCGTTGGCTCCCGGGCTTCTGTTCGGGTGAGCTGATCACGGCCATCGCGATGACCGAGCCGGGCACCGGCAGCGACCTGCAGGGCATCAAGACCCGCGCGGTGCGCGACGGTGACGACTGGGTCCTCAACGGCGCCAAGACGTTCATCACCAACGGCATCCACTCCGATCTGGTGATCGTCGTCGCATGCACCGACCCGGAGAAGGGCGCCCAGGGCTTCTCGCTGCTCGTCGTCGAGCGCGGCATGCCGGGCTTCGAGCGGGGACGCAACCTCGACAAGATCGGCCTCGACGCTCAGGACACGGCGGAGCTCAGCTTCAACGACGTTCGCGTCCCGGCGGCCAACCTCCTCGGCCAGGAGGGCATGGGCTTCATCTACCTGATGCAGAACCTGCCGCAGGAACGTCTCGCGATCGCCGTCGTCGCCGCTGCTGCGATGGAGCGCGTGCTCGACGACACGATCCAGTACTGCCGCGACCGCAAGGCGTTCGGCAAGCCGATCGGCAAGTTCCAGAACACCCGCTTCGAGCTCGCCGAGCTCGCCACCGAGACCCAGCTGGCCCGGGTGTTCGTGGACCGGTGCATCGAGCTGCTCAACGAGAAGAAGCTCACCGTCCAGGAGGCCGCGATGGCCAAGTACTGGACCACCGACAAGCAGGTCGAGCTGATCGACCGCTGCCTGCAGCTGCACGGTGGCTACGGCTACATGCGCGAGTACCCGGTCGCCAAGGCGTACCTCGATGCCCGCGTGCAGAAGATCTACGGCGGCACGAACGAGATCATGAAGGAAGTCATCGGGCGCGGCCTCAACGTCTGAGGCACGTACGAGAAGGCCTGGGTGGCTTCGCGGTGCGGAGCCACCCAGGCCTCGTTCGTCGCCGGTGGCCCGGGGATCAGATCTTGCGGACGACCGTGACGACCTTGCCGAGGACGACTGCGTCGTTGCCCGGGATGGGTTCGAACATCGGGTTGTGCGGCATGAGCCAGACGTCGCCGTCGACCCGCTTGAACGTCTTGACGGTGGCCTCGCCGTCGAGCATCGCGGCGACGATATCGCCGTTGTCGGCGACGTTCTGCTGCCGGACGACCACCCAGTCGCCGTCGCAGATGGCCGCGTCGATCATCGACTGGCCGACGACCTTGAGCAGGAACAGCGAGCCCTGACCGACGAGTTCGCGCGGCAGCGGGAAGACATCCTCGACCGATTCCTCGGCCAGGATCGGACCACCGGCAGCGATCCGGCCGACGACGGGAACCATTGCCGCCGAAGGGATGTCGTCGGTCGACGAGCCGGCGACCACCTCGGGCGAGGACTCGGGTGCGGGGGTGGGCTCGAGACCGCGGACGTCCACGGCACGCGGACGGTTCGGATCCCTGCGCAGGAAGCCCTTCCGTTCGAGCGTGCGCAGCTGGTGTGCGACGGAGGATGTGGAGTTGAGGCCGACGGCGTCGCCGATCTCACGGATGCTCGGCGGGTACCCCCGTTCGCTGACGGAATCGCGGATGACCTCGAGCACACGACGCTGACGTTCGGTGAGGCTCGCGGTGGGATCGTCGGTCGCGGGTCCGGCCCGGCGGGCTGTGGATGTTCCGTCCGCCTTCATCGTGACCTCCGTGCGGCGAGTGTCGGATGGGTTGCAAGTTGCCTTTCGAATCTATCGAGATCCCGCGCGTATATCAAACAGATGTTCGAGATTCACCCTCCGAGGAGCTGCCGTCAGGCTGTGACTCGTGATAGAACATTCGAACAGACTTTCGTTCGAACACATGATCGAGTTCTCGGACGGGGTCGGAAGACCACGCACAGCGACACGGACGGGGTCGGAAGACCACGCACAGCGACACGGAGGATTTCCGATGAGCAGAGCGGTTCGGATCGACACGGCGGTTCCGGTGGGTACGGCGCGACAGGGCGCGGTGGTCCGAACCGGTGCCTCAGTCCGGACGAGCACGGCAGGGCGGACCGTCGTGGGCCCGCCGGGAGCAGGTGCGCCCGGGGCGGCGGCATATCGCATCCGGCCGATCGCGACGTCGACGCTGCACCATCGCACCCGTGTCCCGGTGCGGCCGAGACCGCGCGTCGCCGCGCCCTCGCGGGAACCCCTGCACCGCCGTTCGGAGATCGCACCGCGCAGTCGCCGGCCTGCGGAGGGGACGAGTTGGCGGCAGATGGCCACGACGGTGCTCCTCACCGCGCTCGCGACCACGATGCTCCTCGTGCTCGCCCACGTGCGCACCGATGAGGTGATCTCGCAGAGCGTCGGCACCACGGTCGTGCGAGAGGGCGAGAGTTTGGAGGCCTTGGCCGCTCGCGTGTGGCCCGACGTCCCGGTCGACGTCACGGTCGCGAGGATCGCCGACCTCAACTCGCTCGACGGTACGGCCGTGCAGGCCGGAAGCCGCCTCCTCTTGCCGGATTCCAGCCGGGAATGAGGGCGTCGTGGCCCCGCCGGACCCGCGATCCGCTCCCGAGCCGGACAGGCGGGTATTGTCTAACACTGTCAGTCACACCACTCCGTGTGGTTGCGGCGGTGTCGGCCCACTCGCGGGTGGAGACGGTTCCGGTCGGGAGACATCGCTTCGGCGCCGACGTCGCGACCCGCACGGGCACGACGAAGGAACCGACATGTACTGCCCGTATTGCCGCCATCCCGATTCCCGGGTGGTCGATTCGCGCGAGGCAGACGAGGGTGCCGCGATCCGTCGTCGGCGGGCGTGTCCCGAATGCGGACGCCGCTTCACCACAGTCGAGACGGCCGTGCTGTCCGTCGTCAAGCGCAGCGGCGTGACCGAGCCGTTCAGCCGCGAGAAGGTCGTGCGCGGCGTGGCCCGCGCCTGCCAGGGGCGCGATGTCGACAACGACGCACTCAACAAGCTCGCGCAGCAGGTCGAGGACGCGGTGCGGGCGAAGGGCTCACCCGAGGTCCCGAGCCACGAGGTCGGACTGGCGATCCTCGGACCCCTACGCGATCTCGACGAGGTTGCCTATCTTCGATTCGCCTCGGTCTACCGTTCCTTCAGTTCTGCAGAGGATTTCGAACGCGAGATCCAGGAACTGCGCGAGCACAAGAAGTCCTGCTCGGTCGAGACCGACTGAGCGACCCGGTCGAAGCCGACCGCACGCCGGCCGGTCCGGTCGCTACCGGATCCCGTCGATCGCCTTCAGGACGCGCTTCTCCGACACTGGGATCCGCGTTCCGAGACTCTGCGCGAACAGGCTCACGCGCAGTTCCTCGATCATCCAGTAGATCTCGACCACCTCGGGCGCGGCGCGCCGTTCCTCCGGCAGTCGTGCGAGTAGCTTGTCGTAGGCGCCGTAGACGCGATCGAGCACATCCATTCCCGCGGCATCGCGATGCGCACTCGCCGGCAACGCCTCCAGGCGTTGCGCGGCCGCGGTGAGATAGCGCGGCAGGTCGGCGATCCGCCGCGACCCCAGATCGGTGACGAAGCCGGGGAACAGCAACGACTGCAGCTGTTCGCGTACGTCGTCGGCAGCTTCGCCGTCCGACCGATCGAGGAGCACACCCACCTCGTGGGCGCGGGACAGCACGGGCACAACCGCTTTCAACAGACGGGCCACGCGCCCCGGCAGGTGTGACCGCACCGTGGACGCGAGCGCCTCGAACTCGTCGGGCGTGCGCACGGGTGCGCCGTGTGCGGCGATAAGTTCGTCCACCGCGCAGGCACGGCAGTCCTCGATCAGCGCTTCGAACGATCCGTCGGGGTTCCGCCCGAGCGCGAGCCGCTCCATGTTGGTCAGCCCCGAGGTCACGGCCTTCGCCTTCGTCGGTGCCGACGACAGAAGCAGGGCACGCAACCCCTGACGCGTCGCGTTCTGCTGGGCCTGCGGTGTGCTGAGCACGCGCACCGCGACGCCGTCCTTCTCCGCGACCAGGGCAGGGTAACCGGTGACCTTCCGGCCACCGACCTCGCGGGTGACGGTCTCCGGCAGGTTCCCGAGGGTCTCGGCCGTCCACACCACCGCCGCGGGACGTTCGGTGCCCGCAGCGGCGCGCGAGACCTCCGCTTCGACCCGCGGAGCCAACTTCTTCCGCAGGGCCGCCAGGCTCTTGCTGCGGCCGAGCACGGTGCCGCGCTCGTCGACCGCGGCGAAGGTCATCCGCAGATGGTCGGGCAACGCACCGGTATCGAAGTCCGAGGACTCGATCGTGCACCGGCCGAGCCGGGACAGCTCGCGGGCCATCGCATTGACGAGCGGTTCGGAGCGCGGCGTCACCGAGGCGAGGGCGGCCGCTGCGAAATCGGGAGCCGGTACGACCTGCCTCCGAAGGTGTTTCGGCAGGGTCTTGATGAGGGCCGTGACCAGCTCGGTCCGCATCCCGGGTACCAGCCAGTCGAAACCGACGGACTTGAGGTTCGCGAGCAGCGCGACGGGGACGCGGGCGGTGACACCGTCCTCCTCCGTGCCCGGCTCGAACTGGTAGGTGAGGGGGAACTGGATCTCGCCCTGGCGCCACGCGTCCGGATAGTCGCCCTCGAGCACCGAGGCGGCGTCCTGGTTCACCACGGTGTCCGGCGTGAACGTCAGCAGGTCGGGTTGCTGCCTGCGGGTCTTCTTCCACCACGTGTCGAAGTGCCGGGCCGAGATCGCCTCCGGGCCGACCCGCTGGTCGTAGAAGTCGAACAGGGTCTCGTCGTCGACGACGATGTCGCGCCGGCGCGCACGGTGTTCGAGTTCCTCGACGTCCTCGAGCAGCGCCCGGTTGTCGTGGAAGAACTTGTGCTGCGTGCGCCATTCGCCTTGCACGAGGGCGTGGCGGATGAACAGTTCGCGCGAGACCTCCGGATCGATCCGTCCGTACGGCACGGGACGCTGGGCGACCAGGGGGATGCCGTAGAGCGTGACGCGTTCGTAGACCATCGCCGACTCGCGGCGCGTCGACCAGTGCGGCTCCGAGTAGGTGCGCTTGACCAGGTGCGGAGCGAGCTTCTCGACCCATTCGGGTTCGATGCGCGCGGCCGTCCGCGCCCACAGCCGTGAGGTCTCCACGAGTTCGGCGGCCATGACCCAGCGCGGAGGCTTCTTGAACAACGACGATCCCGGGAAGACGGCGAACCGTGCGCCGCGGGCACCGAGGAAGTCGCGCTTGTCGCCCTCGCGAAGACCGATGTGCGACAGCAGACCTGCAAGCAGGGACTTGTGGACGTCGTCGGGATTCACGTCGCGGTGGTGCGTCTGCCAGCCCATGTCGACAGTGATCTGACGGAGCTGCCCCTGCAGGTCCTGCCACTCACGGATCCGCAACCAGTGCAGGAACTCGTCGCGGCACAACCTGCGGAACCTGCTCGACGACAGTTCCCGCCGTTGCTCCTTCAGGTAGTCCCACAATCGCAGGAAGGCCAGGAAGTCCGAGCCCTCGACCGCGAACCGGGCGTGCTTCTCGTCGGCGGCCTGCTGGAACTCGGTCGGGCGTTCGCGCACGTCCTGGATCGACAGGGCCGCGACGATGATGAGCACCTCGCGCAGACATCCGTTCCGGTGGCCCTCGACGATCATGCGGGCCATGCGCGGATCGACGGGCAGGCGGGCGATCTCGCGGCCCGTCGCGGTCAGGCGCGGCGTCTCGCCCTTCTTGGCGGGTTCGAGCGCGCCGAGCTCCTCGAGCAGAGCGATGCCGTCGCGGATCGCGCGGGGATCCGGGGCCTCCACGAACGGGAACGCCTCGATCTCGCCGAGACCGAGCGCCGTCATCTGCAACACTACCGACGCGAGGTTGGTGCGCAGGATCTCGGGCTCGGTGAACTCCGGCCGGCCGTCGAAGTCGTCCTCCGAGTACAGACGGATGCAGATGCCGTCGGCGACACGACCGCACCGTCCGGCGCGCTGCCGCGCCGAGGCCTGCGAGATCGGCTCGATCGGCAGTCGCTGCACCTTCGTCCGCACCGAGTACCGCGAGATACGTGCGGTGCCGGGGTCGACGACGTAGCGGATACCGGGAACCGTCAGGGACGTCTCGGCGACGTTGGTGGACAACACGACCCGCCGGCCCGTGTGCGGTGCGAAGACCCGGTGCTGTTCGGCCGCCGACAGGCGTCCGTAGAGCGGGAGGATCTCGGTGTTGCGGAGCTTGCGGTCGCGCAGTGCGTCGGCGGTGTCGCGGATCTCGCGCTCGCCGGAGAGGAAGACCAGGATGTCGCCGTCGCCCTCGCGCTGGAGTTCCTCGACGGCCTCGCACACCGCGTCGACGGGGTCGCGGTCGACCAGCGTGTCGCCCACCTCGACGGTCAGCGGCCGGTAACGCACCTCGACGGGATAGGTGCGGCCGGAGACCTCCACGATGGGGGCAGGCGTGCCGTTCGCGTCGGCGAAGTGGCGCGCGAAACGTTCGGGGTCGATCGTCGCCGAGGTGATGATCACCTTCAGGTCGGGGCGACGCGGAAGCAGCTGCGCGAGGTAGCCGAGCAGGAAGTCGATGTTGAGGCTGCGCTCGTGCGCCTCGTCGATGATGAGCGTGTCGTACTGGCGCAGCAGGCGGTCGCGCTGGATCTCGGCGAGGAGGATGCCGTCGGTCATCAGCTTGACGAGTGTCGACTCGGTGACCTGATCGTTGAAGCGCACCGTGTATCCGACGGCGTCGCCGAGCTCGGTGTCCAGTTCCTCCGCGAGTCGCTCGGCGACGGCGCGCGCGGCGATACGGCGCGGCTGGGTGTGGCCGATCAGGCCGCGAACCCCGCGCCCGAGTTCGAGGCAGATCTTCGGGATCTGCGTCGTCTTGCCCGAACCGGTCTCACCGGCGACCACTACGACCTGGTGGTCGCGGATCGCGGCGGCGATGTCGTCCTTGCGCTGCGAGACCGGTAGGTCCTCGGGATAACGGATCTCCGGGACCGACGACGCACGGGACGTGAGCCGGGCGCGGGCGGTCTCGATCTCGGCGGCGACCTCGGTCAGCGCCTCGCCGCCCCGCGCCCGGTCGAGCCTGCGACGGAGGCGGTTCTCGTCGCGGAGGGAGACCTCGGACAGGGCAGCGCGCAGTTCGCGACGATTCGGGGCGGGGGAGATGGACATGCTGATCACACAGCCTAGCGAAACGACCCGGTCGGGGCCGGTCGGGGAGGGCAGGCAGGCCAGGTGGTCAGCCCGCCAGAGCACGCACCCGGCCGATCACTTCACCGAAGGTCTCCCGGTACGGGGCGTGGACCGTGAAGTGGGTGAACCCGTAGCGCTCCCGGCTGTGCAGGATCTGCCCGGCCATCTCGTCGACCGTGCCGATCAGCACGAACGGCGAGTCGAGCAGGTCGTCGGCCTCGGCCGCGGTGGCGATGCGGAACGTCCCCGGTGGCCTCCCCGGCAGCAGGACGGCACCCGCGACACTCACGATGTCGGCGTGGGCGGCGACGACGGAAAAGATCCGGTCGCGGTGCCTCCGACGATCAGGGGCGGGCCGTAGCCGCCGAATCCGCGCCGCTGCACCGGACGGAGCACGGGCAGGTCGAATGCTTCGCGCAACGCCGCCTGCTCGTCGAAACCGGGCCCGGTGAACGATCGCTGCAGTTCCTGCACGGTGGATTCGAGACGCTCGGCGCGCTCGTCGAAGCGTTCCCACTCGATCCCGGCCGCCTCGAACTCCCATCTCATGTGGCCCCTGCTCCGAGGCCGACCTCGAGCCGGCCGCCGGTGAGCAGATCGGTGTTCGCGATCTCGCGAGCGAGCAGTGCCCGATTCCAGAAACCGGCATCGAGCACCATCGTGCCGACCCGCAGACGCTCGGTGGCACCGGCGGCGGTGACCAGGACGGGGAACGACGTGGGGACACCGAGATGGTCGGCCGCGTACACCGCGTCGAAGCCCGCGTCCTCGACGGCGCGGCACCAGCGAACGAACGCATCGGGAGACCCGACCTCGAAGATGTTGACGGAGAAGCGGAACTCGGTCATGGCACCCGGGTGGCGGGTACGGGCCTCCGGCGCCAGAGTCGTTTCCTCCGCATACGATGACGGGTGTCGTGATCGTCGTGGACGGGAGTTGGTCGTGGGTGCGTTGTGGCACGGATTCGCCGATATGGGCGCGATCGAACGGGACGGCGCATTCGTCGTGTCGCGCGGGGAAGGCGCGTACATCTGGGACGACGCCGGCAAACGCTACCTCGACGCCACCGCCGGACTGTGGTTCACCAATGTCGGTCACGGCCGCACCGAGATCGGCGAGGCGATCGCGGCGCAGGTCGCCAAACTCGCCCACTACTCGAACTTCGGCGACCTGACCTCCGAGCCCGCCGTCGAACTCGCCGAGCGTCTCGCGGGGGTCGCCCCGGTTCCGGGCAGCAAGATCTTCTTCACCTCGGGCGGATCCGACTCCGTCGACTCGGCGGCCAAGCTCGCGCGGCGGTACTGGCAGGAGGTCGGGAAGCCCGGCAAGCGGCTGCTGGTCTCGCGCGAGAAGGCGTACCACGGCATGCATGTCGGCGGCACCTCGCTCGCCGGTATCCCCGTCAACGGTGAGGGCTACGGCCGCCTGTGGGAGGACACCGCGCGGGTTGCCTGGGACGACGCCAAGGCGCTGCTCGAACTCATCGATTCGGTCAGTGCCGACTCTATCGCGGCCTTCTTCTGCGAACCCGTCATCGGTGCGGGCGGGGTGTACCTGCCGCCGGACGGCTATCTCGCCGAGATCCGCGACATCTGCCGCGACCACGACATCCTGTTCGTCGTCGACGAGGTCGTCACCGGCTTCGGTCGTATCGGTGGTTCGTGGTTCGCGTCGTCGCGATTCGACCTGGCTCCCGACATGGTCACCACGGCCAAGGGACTCACCTCCGGCTACCTGCCGATGGGCGCCCTGTTCGTCGCTCCGCGCGTCGCCGAACCGTTCTTCGCCGGAGACGTGTGGTGGCGCCACGGCTACACCTACGGTGGGCACGCCGCTGCTGCGGCGGCCGCGCTCGCCAACCTCGACATCATCGAGCGTGAGAATCTGCTCGCCGAGGCGGCGCGGATCGAGCGGACTCTGCACGAGAAGCTCGCTCCGCTGGCGGACCACCCGCGGGTGGCCGAGGTGCGCAGCGGCCTCGGTGCGGTGGCGGCCGTGCAGCTCGCCGATCCGTCCGAAGCTCTCGGTTTCGTCAAAACCCTGCGACAGCATGGGATCTCGGGACGCGCGGCCGGTCAGGGCGCGATGCAGATCTCCCCGTCGTTCGTGATGACCGACGAGCAGATCACCGATCTCGCCGACGGAATCGCCGCAGCACTCGGCTGATCCGTTCCTTCGGCCCGATCGGTACCTCGGCGAGGGGGAGTTCGGCGCTGCCGTCGCGTGCGGCGAGTGAACGGGCATAGCGCTCGTGCAACACCGAACGCACCTCGTCGGGGCTGTAGTTCCGTCGCTGTCGCTCGTTGCGGGCGGCGACAGCACCGGTCGCCGCGACTCCCACGATCCCGGCGAGTCCGACGAGCTTCCACCACTTGCCACCGCGCAGTGCCATGGGGCGACCCTAGCGGTCCGTCGGGGTCATGGGGACGACCCCAGCGGCCGTCGGGCATGGCAGGCTGACGGCATGGACACTTCGTCGGCAGATCGGTCCGCCGGTGCGCGCTCGCGTCTCACCCTCGACGAGGCCGTGGCGACGACCCGCACGGGGGACCTGTGGATCTTCCGCGGCGCCACCCCGGCCGACCGAGCAATCCAGACGCTGACCAACGCACCGGTGAACCACGTGGGGATGACGGTCGCGCTCGAGGACCTGCCGCCGCTGATGTGGCACGCCGAGCTCGGACGCAGTCTCCCGGACATGTGGACCGGGCGGCACCAGCGCGGCGTGCAGTTGCACGACCTGCGCAGTGCGGTGCAGGTGTGGGCCGCGCGTTACGGCCAGCGCGGCTGGCTGCGGCAGGTCTCGGTGGCGGTCACCCCGGACCAGGAGGACCAGCTGCTGCGCACGATCGCGCGGCTCGACGGCACACCGTTCCCGTCGACGACGAAACTCACGGGGCGATGGTTCGCGGGCCGGCTCCCGCGCCGTCGCCGGGCGGCCGTACCGTCCGGTGGGCTCGAGAGCGCGTACTGCGCCGAAGTGGTGGGGCTGACGCTGGAGGAGATGGGGTTGCTGCGGCAACGGCACCGGGGGAGCAACTGGTACGACCCCGGCCGGTTCTGGAGCGGCGACCGGCTGCCGCTCGCTCCCGGTGTGGAGTTCGGTGGCGAGATCGAGGTCGTGCTGGACGAGGACGACCTCGCTGCCGGAAGAGCGGCGGGCTCGGCGTCGTAGGACCTGGCAGTCGGCGCAGCGAGCGCCCGTCTCGTGGTCGACGCACGACCGTCCGATAGCTGCGAAAGGTAGAGACGATAGGTCGCACTACACTGATAGGCGTGACCGATCAGAGCTACCAGCCCACCCTCTCGCAGCTGCGTGCCTTCGTCGCGGTGGCCACCTACCGCCACTTCGGCACGGCAGCAGCGCGACTCGAGGTCAGCCAGCCCACCCTGTCCCAGGGGCTGGCGGCTCTCGAGAACGGCCTCGGCGTCCAGCTCATCGAGCGGAGCACCCGCCGCGTGCTCGTGACACCGGTGGGAGCGCGCCTGCTTCCCTACGCGGAGGTGGTACTCGACGCCGCCGACGGCTTCGTCGACGCGGCTGCAGGAGTGTCCGACGGACTCTCGGGCCCGCTGCGGGTGGGCCTGATCCCCACCGTCGCGCCCTACGTCCTGCCCGAGATCCTGCCCGCACTCGACCGGGCGATGCCGGCGCTGTCGCTGCAGGTCGTCGAGGACCAGACCGCGCGTCTCCTCGACGCCCTGCGCGCCGGAACCCTCGACGTCGCCGTCCTCGCCCTGCCCGCAGACGTCTCGGGTGTCATCGAAGTGCCGCTGTACGACGAGGATTTCGTCCTCGTCCTGCCGACCGGACACGAACTCGCCGGGCGCACCGACCTCCCGCTCTCCGCGCTCGACGACGCACAACTGCTGCTGCTCGACGAAGGCCACTGCCTGCGCGACCAGACACTCGACCTGTGCCGGTCCATCGACGCGCGACCGGCACTCGGCGACACCCGCGCGACCTCCCTGTCCACCGTGGTGCGCTGCGTCGCAGGACGATTGGGCATCACCCTCGTCCCGGCCTCCGCGGTCGCCGTCGAAACTGCCCGGGGAGACCTCGAGGTCGCGCACTTCGCGGACCCGGCACCCGGCCGCCGGATCGGGCTGGTGTTCCGCTCGTCGTCCCCACGCGGAGTCGACTACCGCATCCTCGCCGACACCATCCGTGGCTGCGTCCCGCCGACCTGCCGCCCCGTTTCCTGACGAAGACCCCGATCAGCGCCGACCGCGGCAGTGTCGATCAATGCTTACCGCGGCGGTATCGATCAGCGCTTACCGCGCCGAGGCTTTCCGGGGCGCTTCCGCGCGGACGTCCCCGCCCGGCGGGACGTCTTGGGCTCGGGCGCGCGGCGCTTCGGGGTCGAGCCCTTGCGTTCGCCACGACGCGAGGTGCCGCCCGACTCGGCGTCCGGCTCGGAATCGCTGCGGCCACGGGAACTGTTGGCCGTCCGTCCCCGGACGATGCCCACGAACTCGTCGACGTGATCGGTCGTCCGGTCGGTGACCCACACGAGACCCACCTGGGACGCGGGCGCGTCGACGACGGGACGGTAGGTCAGGTCGCGGCGGTGGTGCAGGCGGGCGAGCGACTGCGGCGTGACGAGCACACCCACCTCCGAGGCGACGTGCGAGATCGCGTCCTCGGTGGTCGCGGGCCGCTCGAACGCCTCCTCACCGGGTAGGGCGACCCAGTCGAGCACGTCGTCGAGCGGATGCAGCACCGTCTCGTCGGCGAGGTCGGACACCGACACCTCGTCGACCGCCGCGAACACGTGCTCCTTGGGCACCACTACGACGGAGACCTCGGTGTAGAGCGGGATGACCGACAGGCCGTCCCGCTGCAGCGGCAGGCGCAGCAGCGCGATGTCGGCGACGTCCTCGCGTAGCGGATCCGCACCGCCCGTGGGTTCGACGGGGACCAGTTCGATCGGGACGTCCGGCATCCGCTCGTTCCACACCCGCACCCACTTCGCGGGGGTGACACCCGGGACGTAGGCCAAGCGGAAGGGTTGCACGGTCGGTTCGCTCACCGAGTCAGGCTACCGCTCCCGAGGTCCGCCGCCTGCGACGATCAGCCCTCGACGATCTCGAACTCGTCGAACACCACTTCACCGGCCGCATCGGACTCGCGGAGGTTCACCTCGCCGATCAACGCCCAGCCGTGATCGCCCTGCGGATCGTGCAGGGTCTGACGCACCCGCCACAACTCGGGACCCATCTCGACGGTGAACAGCAGCGGTCCACGCGCGTCGGGGCCGGTACCGATCTCGTCGTACTCGTCGAAGTACAGCTCGAGCAGGTCTTCCCAGTCCTCGGCGTCGAGACCGTCGCCGAGGGCCGCGAGTTCGTCCCAGCGTCGACGCGAGGCCAGTTCGACCCGCTTGAACATCGCGTTGCGGACCATGACCTTGAACGCGCGGACGTTCGCGGACAACGGGCGAGGGGAGTCGACGCCGAACGCGATCTGCTGGTCGTCGGATTCCACCCCGGGATGGGTGAGGGACTCCCACTCGTCGAGCAACGATGAGTCGACCTGCCGGATCAGCTCGCCGAGCCACTCGATGATGTCCTCGAGTTCCTCCGTGCGCGCGGCGTCCGGCACCGTCTGCCGCAGCGCGCGGTAGGCGTCGGCGAGATAGCGCAGGACCAGCCCCTCGGAGCGGGCCAGGCCGTAGTGCGAGACCATCTCGGAGAAGGTCATGCTGCGCTCGATCATGTCGCGCACCACCGACTTCGGGGAGAGGGGGAACTCCGACACCCAGGGATGCCCACCCCGGTACGTCTCGAAGGCCGGCTCGAGCAGCTCCACGAGCGGCTTGGGCCAGGTGATCTCCTCGAGCAGTTCCATCCGCTCGTCGTACTCGATGCCGTCGGCCTTCATCTGTGCGACGGCCTCACCGCGTGCGGCATGCTGCTGCGCCATGAGCACCTGACGGGGATCGTCGAGGGTCGATTCGATGACCGACACCACATCGAGCGCGTAGGTGGGGGAGTCGACGTCGAGTAGTTCGATCGCTGCGAGGGCGAACGGCGACAGCGGCTGGTTGAGCGCGAAGTCGCGCTGCAGGTCGACGGTGAGGCGGGCCCGGCGCCCGAACTCGTCGGGCTCGTCGAGTTGCTGCACCACACCCGCTTGGAGCAGGCCCCGGTACAGCGAGATCGTCTTGAGGATGTGCTTGCGCTGCGCCTGACGGGGTTCGTGGTTGTCCTCGAGCAGATGCCGCATCGCGTCGAAGCAGTTGCCCGGTCGCGCAATGACGTTGAGCAGCATCGAGTTGCTCACCGAGAACCGTGACTGCAGCGGTTCGGGCGACGCCGCGATCAGCTTGTCGAAGGTGCCCTCGCCCCACGAGACGAACCCTTCGGGTGCCTTCTTGCGCTGCACCTTCCGGCGCTTCTTCGGGTCGTCCCCGGCCTTGGCGAGGGCCCGGACGTTCTCGATCTCGTGCTCGGGGGCCTGTACGACGACGGTGCCCATCGTGTCGTATCCCGCGCGGCCTGCGCGACCGGCGATCTGGTGGAACTCGCGCGCCTTGAGCTGCCGGGTGCGGGTGCCGTCGAACTTCGTCAGGCCCGTGAGCAACACGGTGCGGATCGGCACGTTGATGCCGACGCCGAGCGTGTCGGTTCCGCAGATGACCTTCAGGAGCCCGTCCTGCGCGAGCTTCTCGATCAGGCGCCGGTACTTCGGCAGCATGCCCGCATGGTGCACACCGATACCGTGCCGGACGAGACGCGAGAGGGTCTTGCCGAAGCCGGTGGAGAACCGGAAGTCGCCCAGCGCGGTGGCGATCGCCTCCTTCTCGGCCTTCGTGCACATGTTCACGCTGGTCAGGGCCTGGGCGCGCTCGAGGGCCGCGGCCTGGGTGAAGTGCACGACGTAGACGGGTGCCTGATGGGTGGTGACAAGTTCTTCGATCGCTTCACCGATGGGTGCCTGCGAGTACGAGAAGGTCAACGGGACGGGTCGTTCGGAGCCCGAGACCTCCACCGTCGGCCGTCCGGTGCGGCGGGTCAGATCCTTCTGTAGGAAGGTCACGTCGCCGAGCGTCGCGGACATGAGCAGGAACTGCGCGTGCGGCAACTCGATGAGCGGAACCTGCCACGCCCACCCGCGGTCGGGTTCGGAGTAGAAGTGGAACTCGTCCATCACGACCTGGCCGATGTCGGAGTCCGGTCCCTCGCGCAACGCGAGATTCGCGACGATCTCGGCGGTCGCGCAGATGATCGGCGCTCCGGCGTTGACCGATGCGTCGCCGGTCATCATGCCGACCTTGTCGGCACCGAAGACGTCACACAGGGCGAAGAACTTCTCGCTCACGAGCGCCTTGATCGGGGCGGTGTAGAAGGTGCGCTTCCCGGCAGCGAGCGCGAAGAAGTGCGCGCCGAGCGCTACCATCGACTTTCCCGAGCCGGTGGGCGTGGCGAGGATGACGTTGGAGCCGGCGACGAGCTCCATGAGCGCTTCCTCCTGCGCCGGATACAGCGAGATGCCACGATCCGTCGTCCAGGTGGTGAACGCGTCGAACAGCGCGTCGTCGTCGACGGGGTCGGGTATCAGATCGGGAAGCAGCACTTCTCCAGGCTAGTCGGAAGGACCCGACCCACCGCCGCGGGTCGCGTGGCCCGGCGTGTAGTGCAGGTCAGGTGGCGCTGCGCTCGTCCGAACCCATCGCGCCGAGCACCGCCATGCGGGTCTCCGGGCCACCGCTGATCTGCGACTCGCTCACACCCGATACGAGGAGCCGGCGCCAGCGGTCGAGGTCGAACTCCAGGGGAGCGGTGGTCTCCAGGAAGTTCTCGACCACCCGCAGGAAGCGCAGCGGGTCGTCGCGGAACGGGAAGTGGCCGGAGCCCCGGAAGATCTCGAGACGTGAACCGGGCATGGCCGAATGCGCGAGATAGGCGTGGGCGATGGGGATGACGCTGTCGTGATCGCCCCAGATGAGCTGGACGGGAAGGTTCTCCGTCAGATAACAGCGGTCGAGCATGGTCACCACCTGACCGCGCCAGTCGACCACCGCGCGCAGCGTGCGCAAATACGCTTCGTAGGCCGTGGGGTCGGGGAGGTTCCCCAGTACGCGCACCAGATCCGAGGTGTCGTGCAGCAGGGCACCGGGCCTCAGTGGCGATCCGTTGACCCGGTTCAGCATCGCGCCGGCAGCGCGCAGGACGGGCATCGCCCCGGGCAGTCGCAGGACCCGCAGCGCTTCGCTGACGATCGGCACCGAGATCAGCCGCAGGGCAAGATGGACGTCCTTGGTGACCCCGCCGGACGCGACGAGCACCAGACGCTCGACCATGTGCGGGAACTGGTAGGCGAACTGCATCGCCACCCCGCCGCCGAGCGAATGGCCGATCACCGTGACCGATTCGATCCCGAGGACCGACAGCAGGTCGCGCATACCGTTCGCGTAGGCGGCCACCGAGTAGTCGGCCCGCGGCTTGTCGGATCGACCGTGCCCGAGCAGGTCGGGGGCGATCACGGTGTACTTCTCCGCCAGGTGCGGGATCACGTCCTGCCAGGTCGACGAGTCGTCACCGATTCCGTGTACGAGCAGCAGTGCGGGACCGCTTCCGGCCAGGCGGAACGCGCGTCGGTAACCGTGGATCGTGCGGAACACGATGCGGGGTTCGTTGTCCGGAACCGGGCGGAGTGTCCGGGCGCGCGGTGGAACCATGAGCGTCTCCTGCGACGTCGGTGATCGCGTGGTGGTAGTCAGGCTGCCCGACCCGTGGCCGAGAGCCGGACACAACTACCACTGTGGCATGTCGCCGAAGCGTACATGTCTGTATGTGACGTCGACAACGACGATTGTGATGATCATGAAACATCCGGCGAACCCGCCGTGGTGTCAACGCGGAGCGGAATCGTCCCCGTCGTCCGGGTCGAACTCGCCGAATTCGCCGTCGCCGGTTCTTCCGTCGTCCGGACCGGGGAGATCGCCGCCGGGACCGGCGCCGCGCCGGTCGTATTCGGCGAGGAACCGCTCGAACTCCGCCCCGATCTCCTCACCCGTCGGCAGACTCTCGTCGGTCGGCAGGGGAGAGGTCTGCTGTTCCTGGGCGGCGACGTAGCTGTCGTATTGCCGCTCGAGCGCGTGTACCACGCCGAGGACCTCGGCATTGTCCTCGATGTGCTCGTCGATCTGCTCCCGCACCCGCGCCGCGGCCTCACCGAGCGCCTGCAGAGACAGCTCGAGGCCGCCGACCTCTGCGACGTTCGTCAGCAGCGTCTCGGCGGCCGCCGGATAGTCGGTCTGGGCGAGATAGTGCGGCACGTGCACGGAGAAGCCTACGGACTCGTGCCCGTGCTGGCCCATGCGGTATTCGAGCAGCGACGACACTCCCGCGGGCACCTGGAGCTCGCCCGACCAACGGTGGTGCCCCGCGATGAGGTCCTTGTTCGTCGAGTGCGCGGTGACCGCCAACGGCCGGGTGTGCGGGATCGCCATGGGGATCGCGTTGAGTCCGATGGTCCGCCGCACCCCGAACTGCTCGGCGAGCAACCGCACCGCGGTGATGAAACGCTCCCACTTCAGATCCGGCTCGGCACCCGCGAGCAGTAGGAACGGGGTGCCGGCCTCATCGATGAGCGCGTACAGGTTCAGTTCGGGCTCGGCGTAGTCCGAGAAGTGGTCGGCCTCGAACGTCATGAGCGGCCGACGCGACCGGTAGTCGATCAGTTCGTCGACGGCGAACGACGCGACGAGCTCGGTCTCCAGACTCTCGCGCAGGTGCGTGGTCGCCAGGCGCACCGCGTGTCCCGCGTCGGCGAAACCTTCGAGACCGTGCACGAGGACCGGCCCCTCACCTTCCGGGGAGGTGAGCTGCGGAGCCGGGAATTCCAGCTCGTACATGCGGGACTGTTCGTCCATCTGCGAACCACTCCGATCACACTTCGTCTCGGCATCTCCGCCGGGGTCACCCGACGTGGCATGGTGGTGTTCGAGTCTAATCGACGCTACGACGACCGATTCCGGGGCGCACATCCTGCCCGACGTCGACGACCGAGGGAGGTTCGGGTGACCCGACGCGACACTCGTCCGAGGCGCCGCGCATCGGCCGCCCGAAGCGCGGTGGCGACAGCGTGCCTGATGCTCGCATCCGCCTGCTCCCAGGCCGTCTCCGGCGACCCCCGGCCCGAACCGGCAGCCCTGACGGGAACCGCGCCTGCACCTGCACCCGCGATTGTCCGGGCACCGGGCGAGCTGGTGCTTCCTCCCGAACGTTTTCCCGAACCGTACGTCGCGGTGGTCCTCCCACCGGAGGCCGTGGCGCAGGCAGCGCCCGACCTGACCGGGATCCAGCCCGGCTCGAAGGTCGATCCGGGCGGATGTCTGCCGCCCGCGCAGAATTACGGCCCCGAGAGCACCGCCATGGTGGTCGGTACCGACAACGCCAGTCGCGCGACGATCAGTGTCGAGGTCACCCGTTCCGCTCCGGACGTCGGCGAGTACCGCACCTATCTCACCGAGTGCTCGCAGGTGGACGCCACCGTGCGGGGGATCACCTCGACCGTCTCGACCGTCCTCGGCGACGATCCCGCCATAGCCGTCGATGGGGCCGAGACGCTGGCCCTGACCCGCACGGTCGACTCCGGCAGGGGATCGGGTGGCATGACGCAGTCGATGGCCGCGCGGATCGCGCAGATCGGGGACGTGCGTGTGACGGTCACGTACCTGTCCTTCGACGCGGCGCCGCCCGACGCCGACAATCTCGACCTCGTGTTCCGGGAGGCCGTCGACTTCGCCGCCCGCCCCTGACGGGGTCAGGCGCGCACCCTAACAGCGTTCACCGACGGGATCGTCCGTTCGGCACGGGTCGACGATGCCGGTCGCGGAGTTGTCCACAGCCGGCCGGTTCATCCCCAGAAGGCCGCGGAACGACCCCGGGAGTCGCTTTCCGCTCGGGCCGATGGGCCACGGTTCGAGCATGACAACTTCCACGCCTTCGTCGTCGCATCCCCTCCGTCTCACCGATGTCGGTGACGTGATCGCCGCCCTGCCCGCCCTCATGGGCTTCCCGCCGATGCGTTCGATCGTCGTGATGTGCCTGACCCCGACTGGTGACGCTCCGACCCGCCCGAACGGGAAGGTGGCGAGTATCGGCGCCGTGATGCGACACGACCTCGTCCTGCCCCGGCCCGGAGAGTCGGTCCCGGAACCCATGCGCGCGGCGTTCCGGCGCTTCTGCGCCGTCTGTGCCCGCGAGGGCGCGGAATCTGTGGTGGCCGTTCTCGTGGACGACGACCTCATCGACCGGCACGATCCGGTGATCGCCGACGTGTGCAGGCTCGTCGACGACTTCGCCGACCATCTCGACGCCGTCGGCATCGACCTGGCGGGGGTGTACGCGCTACCGGAGATCACCGGTGGAGCGACCTGGTTCGTGCCCGGCCAGAACATCACCGGCAGCGTGGCCGATCCCGGGTCCTCGGTGGTCGCGGTGGCCCGGGTGTTCGAGGGCAGCCCGATCCGCGGCTCCCGCACCGAGCTCGCCGCACTGCTCGCGCCGTATCCGCCGGCGGTGAGGCAGGAAGTCGCGCGGTGTATCGACGAGGTCGTCGAGACCCGCGACCGCGAGTACGAACGCTGTGCCCGCGAGGGCGGCGGCGAACGCGCCGACCGTCTCGAACTCGAAACCGTGCTCGCACACATCGAGACGTACGCCGGCGGAACGGATCCCAGCGCGTCCGACATCGCCGAGCTGGCCGTCCTGCTCGCCAACCGCACGGTGCGCGACGCCGCCATGGGACTTGCGACCGGACCGCTCGCACGGCCGGCGGAGCGTCTGTGGACCGAACTCGCCCGGGCTCTGCCCGATCCCGAGCGGGCCGATGCCGCCGCGCTTGTCGGCTTCGGCGCTTACGTGCGCGGCGACGGTCCGCTCGCCGGGGTCGCGCTCGCAGCGGCCCTCGAATCCGATCCCCGCCACCGGCTTTCGGATCTGCTCGACCAGGCCCTGCAGGCGGGACTGCGTCCCGAGTCGATCCGTGGCCTCGCGGAGACCGGACACGAGATCGCGGCGCGGCTGGGACTCGAACTGCCGCGCGGCGACGAACCGTCCTGAACCGGAGCCGTGTCCTCGATCAGCGTCGAGCAGCGTGCAGCCGGTCGCCGAGAGACCGGGTGAACTCCCACGCATCGGAGACGATCTCGTCGAGATCGGTGTGCTGGGGGTTCCACCCGAGCTCGGAGATCGCGCGGCTGCTCGAGGCGATGAGCACGGCCGGATCACCGGCACGGCGCGGCGCGTCGACCGCTGCGATCGGCAGGCCCGTGACTCGCTCGCACGCCGAGATGACCTCGCGGACGGTGAAGCCCTCTCCGCTGCCGAGGTTGTAGATCCCGTGGCGGCCGGGTTCGGACTTCGTCAGTGCCAGTACGTGGGCGTCGGCGAGATCCTTGACGTGGATGTAGTCGCGCACCGCGGTGCCGTCCTTGGTCGGCCAGTCGGTGCCGAAGACCGAGATGTGATCGCGCACACCGAGAGCGACCTGCAGCACGAGTGGGATCAGATGCGTCTCGACGACCCGGTTCTCCCCGGCACCGCCGTAGGCGCCGGCGACGTTGAAGTACCGCAGACTCGTCGCCGCGAGACCGTGAGCGTGCGCGTACGAGGAGATCGCATGATCGATGGCGAGCTTCGACGCACCGTACGGGTTGGTCGGCCGGGTGGGCGCGTCCTCGGTGATCGGCACGCTGTCGGGTTCGCCGTAGGTCGCGGCGGTGGAGGAGAACACCAACCGTGGGGTACCCGAGCGGCGGACGGCCTCGAGCAGGGCCAGGGTGGTCACCACGTTGCCTTGCCAGTACTTCTCGGGGAACTCCACCGACTCGCCGACGAGGGACTGTGCACCGAAGTGGAGGACGCCGTCGAAACGGGATCCGGAGAGCAGTTCGTCGGCGACGGCCGCGATGTCGCCCTCGACGAACTCGGCACCGGTGGGCACCGCTTCGGCGTTCCCGGTGGATAGGTCGTCGACGACCACGACGTCGTGGCCCTGCTCGAGCAACACGGTTGTGCACACGCTGCCCACGTAGCCGGCGCCGCCGGTCACCAGAAGTCTCACGCTGGACATCCCCTTTTCGCACGCCCGTACCGGACATGCGAAAAGGGGCCTGGGTCAGACCTGCTTCACCTGCACGGCGTGGGCCATCTCGTCGGAAAGCTCGAAGCTGTCGTGACCGGCCACGGTGATGGACACCGAGCCCGGTCGCGTCTCGACTGTAACCCGCGCGTCCGGGACCACACCGGCCTCACGCAGTCGCGCGATGACCTCGGGGTCGGACTGGACGTACTCCGCGAGCCGGCGTACCACGACCGCGGTCGGCTTGCCGTGCGGGATGTCCGTCAACCGCACCAGCTTCTCGTCGAGGACCGCCGTGCGGTCGAGGCCGAGCTGGGCCAGTCCTGGAATGGGGTTGCCGTAGGGGGAGGTGGTCGGGTTGTTGAGCACCTCCACGAGACGGCGCTCGACCTCCTCGCTCATCACGTGTTCCCAGCGGCAGGCCTCGGCGTGCACGTTCTCCCAGTCGAGACCGATCACGTCCACGAGAAGCCGTTCCGCGAGCCGGTGCTTGCGCATGACCGAGACCGCGAGATCGCGGCCCTTCTCGGTGAGCTGCAGGTGGCGGTCGCCGGCGACCCGGAGCAGGCCGTCGCGTTCCATGCGGGCCACGGTCTGGCTGACCGTCGGTCCGCTCTGTTCGAGGCGCTCGGCGATACGCGCGCGCAGCGGCACCACACCTTCCTCTTCCAAGTCGTAGATGGTCCGGAGATACATCTCCGTTGTATCGACCAGGTCCTTCACTCTCACACCCCTTCGTCTGGGCCGATTCTAACCGTGCGAACAGGACGGTGGGGCGCCCTCCGAGGCTCGCATGTCCGTGGGTGGACCAGTAGCGTCTGTATCCATGACCACGAGCTCCACCGCGGCGGGCGGTACGACACAGCTGAGCGGCGATCGGATAGTGGTGTGGAGCCCCGACTACCTCGACTACCGGTGGGGTCCGACACATCCGATGAACCCCACGCGTCTCGATCTCACGATGGCGCTGTCCCGCAGTCTCGGTCTCCTCGAAGGCGTCGAGACGGTCCGCCCGTCCCCTGCGGACGACACCGATCTGCTGCGCATCCACACCTCGTCCTACGTCGACGCGGTCAAGCGCGCGGGCTCCGCTCCGGAGGGAGCGGCACCCCCGGCCGACGCACCCCACGGTCTCGGCACCGAGGACAACCCGATCTTCCCCCGTATGCACGAGGCCAGCGCGACGCTCGCCGGGGGAACCCTCGCGGCCGCACGCGAGATCGCGAGCGGCCGGGCCCGCCGTGCGGTGAGCATCGGGGGCGGCATGCACCACGCGATGGCCGACTGGGCCGCCGGGTTCTGCGTCTACAACGACGCCGCCATCGCGATCTCGTGGCTGCTCGACCACGGCTACGACCGCATCGCCTACATCGACGTCGACGCCCACCACGGCGACGGTGTGCAGCACGCATTCCTCGGCGATCCCCGCGTCCTGACCATCTCCCTGCACCAGCATCCCGCGACGCTGTGGCCCAACACCGGGTGGTCCAGCGAGGTCGGTTCGGGTCCGGCCGAGGGCACCGCGATCAATCTGCCGGTACTGCCGGGCACCGTGGACGCGTTGTGGTTGCGCGCCTTCCATGCCGTCGTGCCGGGCGCGGTCGCGGCGTTCCGCCCCCAGATACTCATCAGTCAGTGCGGTGCCGACAGCCACCGCGAGGACCCTCTGGCCGATCTCTCCCTGACCGTCGACGGCCAGCGCGCGTCGTATCTCGCGATGCGCGATCTCGCCGACCGCTACTGCGAGGGTCGCTGGCTCGCCGTGGGCGGCGGCGGTTACGGCCTCGTGCGGGTGGTGCCGCGCGCGTGGACCCACCTGATCGCCGCGGCGCTGGACCGCGAGATCGACCTGAGCACCCCGGTTCCGGCGGACTGGAGCGAGCGCGTCGGCGCTCTCGCCCCGAGCGTCGAACTGCCCACGGTCATGGGGGAGGGCTCCGACGTCTCGTACCTGCCGTGGGACGGTCCCGGTGGCACACCGGAAACGGGGATCGCGTCCCTGGACCGCGCACTGACCCGCATCGATTCGGCGATCATCGCCACGAGGCGGGCGGCCTTCCCGCTGCTCGGCCTGGACCCGGAGGACCCCCGTGACTGACCGGCAGAATCCCTCGGCGGCACCGGACTCCGCGTCTGCGACGGGCGCGGCCCCCGCGCAGGGTGCCGGGACGACAGGGGAGACCGACCCCGCGCGCGAGGCGGCGCTGGCGCGCGCCCGCGACTATCCGCGGCACTGGGTCGCCGACGTGCTGGCCTCGGACGGCGGTGTCGTACACCTGCGGCCGATCGTCCCCGAGGACGCTGACGCGATCGTCGCCTTTCACAGCAAACTGTCCGAACGCACCCGCTATCTGCGGTACTTCGGTCCGTACCCGACGATCTCGAAGAAGGACCTGTTCAACTTCACGGTCGTCGACCACAAGTCCCGGGTGGCGTTCGTCGCGGTGCTCGGCGACGAGATCATCGCCGTCGGGCGGTACGAGGGACTCTCGCACGAGGGCGACGGTCTCTCCGCCGAGGTGGCCTTCACCGTCGCCGACGCTCACCAGGGACGCGGTCTCGGTCCGATCCTGCTCGAACATCTCGCCGGCGCGGCCGCCGAGAACGGACTGCACACCTTCGTCGCCGAGGTCCTCGCCGAGAACCGGCACATGATCACGGTCTTCCGGGAAGCCGGCTACCAGGTCAGCCGCAGCTTCGAAGGGGGAGTCGTCCGGCTCGAGTTCGCGATCGACCCCACCGAAGCCCTCGTCTCGGTCCGCAACGCCCGCGAACGCGCCGCCGAGGCGCGCAGCGTGCGCAACATCCTCGGTCCCGGTAGTGTCGCCGTCATCGGTGCCTCCACCGACAGCCGCAAGGTGGGCAACGCCGTCCTGGTGAACATGCTGCGCAGCGGGTTCACCGGGCCGGTCTACCCGGTCAACGCCGAACACCGGTCCGTCCGAGGTGTCCGCGCCTACCCGACCGTCCGCGACATCCCCGATGAGATCGATCTCGCGGTCGCCGCCGTCCCCGCCGAATCGATCGACTCGGTGCTCGACGACTGTCTCGCGAAGGGTGTCAAGGCCCTGCTCGTCGTCTCGTCCGGTTTCGGCGAGACCGGACCGGAGGGTCGCGACGCCGAGCGGCGGCTCACGCTGGCCGCGCGGTCGCACGGTATGCGACTCATCGGGCCGAATGCTCTCGGTGTCGCCAACAACGATCCCGCCATCCGACTCAACGCGACCCTCGCGCCCGTGCTCCCGGCGTCCGGCAACGTCGGTTTCTTCTGCCAGTCCGGCGCCCTCGGCATCGCGATCCTCGACGAGGCCGCCAAGACGGGTGTCGGACTGTCGTCCTTCGTCTCGGCCGGCAACCGCGCCGACCTGTCCGGCAACGACCTGCTGCAGTACTGGGACACCGATCCTGCCACCGAAGTGGTGCTGCTGTATCTGGAGAGTTTCGGCAACCCGCGCAAGTTCTCGCGCATCGCGCGGCGGGTGGCGCGCAGCAAACCGATCGTCGCCGTCAAGAGCGGCCGCCACGCGGTGCCGCCGGCGCTCGCCGCCCGGACGGGGGAGATGGACGACACCATCGTGCGATACCTGTTCGAGCAGGCCGGTGTCGTCCAGGTCGAGTCCATCGGCCAGCTCTTCGACTCGGCCCTGCTGTTCGGTTACCAGCCGCTGCCCGCGGGTCCCCGCGTCGCCGTGGTCGGCAACTCCACCGCCCTGGGTCTGCTCGCCGTCGACGCCGCCCGCGGCCAGGGTCTGCAGGCACCGGACGCGGTGGATCTCGGCGCGCAGGCGTCGCCCGAGGAATTCGCCGAAGCCGTCGCCCGGGCGCTCGACTCACCCGATGTCGACTCGGTGATCGCGGTCTTCGTCCCGCCGGTCGCCGTCGACGTCCAGCCCTACGCGCAGGCCCTGCGCGACGCCGTCGCCGGGTCGGAGAAGCCGGTGGTCACGACCTTCCTGGCGACCGAGGGTATCCCCGACGTCCTGGCCGTGCGCGGACCGGACGGCAACCCGACCCGCGGATCCGTGCCGTCCTATCCCGGTCCGGAACGAGCGGCGCTCGCCCTGGGGCGGGCGTGGCGGTACGCGAAATGGCGCAGTCGTCCGCCCTCGCAGGTCGTGCGACCGGCGGGCATCGATCCCGAGCGCGCCCGTACGCTCGTGGACGGCTGGCTCGAGACGACTCCCGAGGGTCGCTACCTGTCGGATACCGAGGCGGCCCTGCTGCTGTCCTGCTACGGAGTCGAGGTCGCGGACTTCCGCGCCGTCACCACCGAGGAGGAGGCGGTCGAGGCGGCGGACGAGATCGGCTTCCCCGTGGCGGTCAAGGCCACCGGTGCGCAGTGGCGGCACCGGCCCGATCTGACCGGGGTCCGGCTCGATCTCGTCGACGCCGATTCGGTACGGATCGCCTATTGCGACCTGGCCGCGGTGTCGGGGGAGCCGTTGATGCATGTGCAGCGGATGGCCCACAAGGGCATCGGTTGCGCGATCCGTGTGCAGGACGACCCGTCGTTCGGTTCGCTCATCTCGTTCGGTCTCGCCGGTGTGATCTCCGACCTGCTCGGCGACCGCGCCTACCGGGTTCTTCCGCTCACGGAGGACGAGGCGGTCGAGTTGATCGACGCGCCGAAGGCGGCGCCGTTGCTCTCGGGCTATCGCAATGCCGCACCGGTGAACAAGCCGGCACTCGTCGACTTCGTCCAGAGGATCTCGGCGCTCGCCGACGACCTGCCCGAGGTGCGCGAACTGGTGTGCGAACCGGTCCTGGCCTCGGTGGTGGGAGCCGAACTCACCGACGCGCACGTGCGGATCGGGCCCGAACCGCACCCGCTCGACCTCGGACCGCGCCGTCTGCGCTGACGGCAGTCCGGCGGCCGAACACCTGCCGGAGAAGGCACCCGAACGGCAACGATCCCCGAGAACCCAGCCCGGTTCTCGGGGATCGGATACCGCTGACGCGCCCGGTCAGCTGGCGTAGGCGCGAAGGCGCTCGGCGCGGTCTCCTTCGCGGAGCTTGACCATCACTTCGCGTTCGATCTGCCGGACACGCTCACGGGACAGCCCGAAGAGCTTGCCGATCTGATCGAGGGTGCGGGGCTGGCCGTCGTCGAGGCCGTAGCGCAGCCGGATGACCTGCTGTTCGCGCTCGTCGAGCGTCGCGAGGACGCTGCGGACGTCGCTGTGCAGGAGTCCGGCGATGACGGCGGTCTCGGCGGACGTCGCCTCGGCGTCCTCGATGAAGTCGCCCAGCGGGGCCTCCTCGTCGTTGCCGACGGGCATGTCGAGGCTCACCGGGTCGCGGCTGTGGTCGAGCAGGTCGGCGATCTTCTCGACGGGGATACCCGACTCGTTGGCGAGTTCCTCGTCGGTCGCCTCGCGGCCGAGCTGCTGGTGCAGCTCACGCTTGATGCGGGCGAGCTTGTTGACCTGTTCGACGAGGTGGACGGGGAGCCGGATCGTGCGGCTCTGGTCGGCCATTCCGCGGGTGATGGCCTGACGGATCCACCACGTCGCGTAGGTCGAGAACTTGAAGCCCTTCGCGTAGTCGAACTTCTCCATCGCGCGGATCAGGCCGAGGTTGCCCTCCTGGATGAGGTCCAGCAGGGGCATACCGCGTCCGGTGTAACGCTTCGCCAGCGAGACGACGAGGCGCAGGTTCGCCTCGAGCAGGTGGCTACGAGCGGCCTGTCCTTCGCGGACGATGATCGCGAGGTCGCGCTTCTTCGCCGCCGACAGACGCTTCTTCGTCTCGAGCAGGTGCTTGGCATACAGGCCGGCCTCGATCCGCTTGGCCAATTCCACCTCGTCGGCTGCGGTGAGCAGAGCGGTCCGTCCGATGCCGTTCAGGTAGACGCGAACGAGATCGGCTGCGGGGCTCTGACCGTCCAGGTCGGAATCGAAGCGAGCGGTGGTTTCGGGGCGTGCCATGACGTGCCTCCTCATCGGTGGTGTCTCACAGGGTTCAACGACCGGCGAAGCGCTGGAGTTCCCGTCGGTCTCGGAGTACCACCGCGCTGACCTGCACTAACCCGATGAGCTCCTGAGAAGTTGCTGAGAGAACCGAATCGTGGAACCTCAGGAACGCCCCGGAGGGGGTCAGACGGGCTCGATCAACCCGTGCCGCACCAAGCCGTGCACGAGGCCCACCGATTGCGTGAGGAGGTCGTCCTCGTCCTCGCCGTGCGCGGCCGCGAGCAGCGACACGAGATCCCCGAGCGGAAGACCGTCGGCGCGCATGCCGCCGAGCAGGGCGGCCGCGAGGTCGTCCACCTCGTGCTGCCAGGCCGGACCGCCACTGCGGTGCACCCGCACGACCACCTGGTCCCACCCGTCCTCGCCGGGCAGGTGCACCCGCTCGAGGGCCGTGTCGGGCCGCACCGCGAAACGGGCGTCGAGCACCTCGTGCGTACGCAGCCAGTCGAGGCGCCGGAAGTAGTCGATCGCCTCGTCACCCAGCGCGTCGGTGAACGCGTGCCGCAGGTCCTCGGCCATCACATCGGACGGCAGGTCGGTGCGGCGCAGGTAGACGAACCCGAACCCGACGCCCTCGACGCCCTGCTCCTCGAAGTGGTCGAGCCACTGCTCGGCACGCACCGCGACCTCCGGCTCGCGTTGATCGGCGTCACCGTCTCGCAGCCACGTCCCGACGTAGAGGGCCGGATCGGCGACATCGCGCTGCACGATCCAGGCGTCGACGCCGTGTGACGGCAGCCACGATGCGACGCGGGTCCGCCAGTCCTCGCCCTCGACGTGCACCCAGGACGCGAGCATCGCGGCGGTGCCGCCGGGATTCAGGTGTTCGGCGGCCTGCGAGATCATGAGCCGGCTGGCGCCGTCGAGGTCGAGACCGGAATCGCGGTAGCTGTGCTCGACACGTCCGGCGCTCACCACGAACGGTGGATTCGCGACGATGCGGTCGAAGGTCCGGCCGGCGACCGGCTCGAACCACGACCCCTCGAGAAGATCGATGTCGATCTCGTTCAACGCGGCGCTCGCGGCGGCCAGGGTCAGGCAGCGGGGGTTGATGTCGGTCGCGGTGACCTCGTCCGCGTGGTCCGCGGCGCGGATCGCCTGCACCCCGCAACCGGTGCCGAGATCGAGCACCGAACCGACCCGATCGGTCGGGGTGGCCTGCAGCAGCGACAGGGAGGCCTGACCGACGCCGAGGACGTGATCGGGGCGGGTCGGGACGGGCCGGATCGAGCCGTCGAGATCGGACAGCACCCAGCGGCTGCCGGTCCCGGCGTCGAGGGGCCGCAGGTCGAGAGCGGCCCGCACGCCGTCGCCGTCGCGTTCGACGAGTCCCGCCTGCACGGCCTGCTCCGTCGTCACCGGAGCGAGAGCCTGCGCGACCTCGTCCTCGGGGCAGGTGTCCTGGAGGAGGAACAGCCGCACGAGCACGCCGAGATCGCCCGCACCGCGCGCGATGCGCCGAGCAGGGACGGGTTCGCTACGCCCGAGGGCGGCGTGCGCCTCGGGGCCGAGCAGTTCCCGGACGGTGTCGAGGTCGTAGCGGCACCGGATCAGTGCGGTGCGCAGAGCCGGGCAGAGAGACAGGAGAAGGTCGCGGTCCACTACGACATTCTCGCAAGCGTCCCGTCCGGGGTCCCTGTCAGCCGTCGATCACATGATGGCGGGACGACTCGATCGCCGGGGCATCGTCGAAGCGGCCGTCCCAGCGGCTCGGTTCGTCCTTGCGGCGCGGCGGCCGGTCGTTGGCGATGAGGACGGCGATCCACGGCAGCGGGATCGACACCCCGATGATCGCCATCGAGATCCAGGGATTGGCCCATACGCCGTACGCGATCGCCGCCAGCAGCAGGGCGGGGATGCGGACCGACATGATGGTGAGGTACTTGCGAACCCGTGCTCGGTGCTGATCCTCGAGCGACGCCTCCGCCGCGGTGATCAGAACCGGGTTGTCGGGCGATCCGTTCTCGGGGGATCCGCCGAAACCGTGAGTTCTCGCCATGTCTTCCACCTTCCCACGCCGGGCCGTCGCACGCACATACACATCCGGCCCTTCCGTGCGGCATCATGGACACGTGAGCACGGATATCAAGGAACGGCCGGATACCACCACCGACGAAACGACCGACGACGACACCCCGAAGTTCTTCCACTACGTGAAGAAGAACAAGATCGCCGAGAGTGCGGTCATGGGTACCCATGTGGTCGCGCTGTGCGGTGAGGTCTTTCCGGTGACCCGGTCGCCGAAGCCCGGCTCGCCGGTGTGCCCCGAATGCAAGAAAGTCTACGACGGTTTGCGCAAGGGCGACTGAGACACCTGGTGGAATACCTCGTCGTCCGCCGCGGCGTCGGGTGATTCCGGCGACGGTCTTGCTGCCGGCGAAGACGGTGATACTGCCTCCACCGTCAACAGTTCGGTCTGGGCCGGGGGAACTTCGGATCCCCCGGCCTTGTCGTCGTGGGGAGCAGTGTCGTCGTGGGGAGCAGTGTCGTCGTGGGGAGCAGTGTCGTCGTGGGGAGCAGTGTCGTCGTGGGGAGCAGTGTCGTCGTGGGGAGCAGGCCGATCGTCCGGCGCCGCATCCGACTCGACGGGTTTCCCGTCGATCGGCCACGACTCGGGTTGGCGATCCCCGGGCCGGATCAGGTCCGACAGCCGGATGGTCGTGGAGCTCGTCAACCGGCGGGTGAGGTTCGTCACCGGTCCGCTGTCGGGCGACGGATCACGGGCCGACTGCTCCGCGAGCCAGATCCGCCACTGCTCCAGACGCGTGGCGCGCGCCGGCCAGAACTGTTGCACCGTGGCGTTGAACTCCGCTCCGAGGACCACGGCGAACCCCAGGAAGAACGTGAACAACAGGAACGCGATCGGGGCGGCGAGCGCACCGTAGGTGTAGCCCGTGGCCGCGACCCACGTCAGGTACCACCGCAGGATCACGCTCGACGCGAGGAAGAACACCCCGGCCAGCACCGCGCCACCGAGCAGTCGGTGCCACGGCAGTGACTTCGGCAGCGCCACCTTGTACAGGGTCGTCAGACCGATCAGTAGGAGCAGACCCACCGCGGGGAAGTAGAAGGTGTCGATGATCCGTGAGCCGACATCGAACCAGGCGTCGGGCAGCAACCGGCCGATCAGAGTGGGTCCGAGCGCGACGAGCGGCATCGTGAACACCGCCAGGATCAGGAAGATCACGTAGAGGAGCAGCCCGAAGATCCGCTGCCACACCGGGTGGCGATGGTCCTGCTGGTGGTGCGCTTCGACGATCGAATCCACGAACGTCGAGATCGCCGACGATCCTGCCCACAGCGACAACACGAAGCCCAACGACATCACGTCGGCGCGACCCCGACGGAGGACGTCCTCGACCGTGGGCTCGATGATCTGGTCGACCACGCTGTCGCTGAAGACCGAGCGGAGGAAGGTGACGGTCTTCGACGTGATGATCTCCACCGTGTCGGGACCGAACCAGCCACCTACGTAACCGAGACTGCCGAGCAGACCGAGCAACAGGGGCGGCAGTGAGAGGGTCTGCCAGAAGGCCGCGGTCGCCGCCTTGCTGAAGATCGAGTGGTCCCAGGCCGACGACAGGGTGTGCGTCACGACCTTCCAGCCCTTTCCGACCGCGCGGCGAACGCGGCCGGAGGGTGCCTGTGCGGGGGATCGTGGTGTGTCGTTCATCTACTTCCAGAATTCCTGAAGACACGCTCGCGTGCGCGCACAGGCAGGTGAGGGCCTCTCGAATTCTGCCACGCAGTCCTCGGAGAACCCGCCGACGCCGCGGCTTCGGCGGGTTCGCGGGCTCCGAGACGATAGGCTGCATGACGGTCGGCGCCCGGACGAGTGCGGTGGCACCGACCCGAGCGAAGCGGACAAGGAGCACGAGAAACCGGTGAGCACCGAAACCGTCGGACAAGCTACGACCTCCGCCCCTGTGGCCCAGCTACGTGCCTGGCAGCGCCGCGCCCTCACCAAGTACCTCGCGACGAAGCCGCGCGACTTCCTCGCCGTCGCGACCCCCGGCGCCGGTAAGACGACCTTCGCCCTCCGGGTGGCGTCGGAGCTGCTGCGCGACCGGACGGTCGACCAGATCACGGTGGTCGCCCCCACGGAGCACCTCAAGCACCAGTGGGCGGGTGCTGCGGCCCGCATCGGCATCGCGCTCGACTCGAACTTCACGAACTCCACCGGGCAGACATCGAGCGACTACCAGGGCGTCGTGGTCACCTACGCGCAGATCGCCTCGCACCCGTTCAAGCACCGTGTGCGCACGGAGGCGCGTCGCACCCTGGTGATCCTCGACGAGATCCACCACGGTGGCGACGCGAAGAGCTGGGGTGAGGGCATTCTCGAGGCGTTCGGGGACGCGACCCGCCGTCTGGCACTGACCGGTACGCCCTTCCGCAGCGACGACAGTGCGATCCCGTTCGTGAGCTACGAACCGAACGAGGACGGTCTGCTGCAGTCCAAGGCCGACCACGCCTACGGCTACGCCGACGCACTCGCCGACGGCGTCGTGCGCCCCGTCGTATTCCTCGCGTACTCGGGCGAGGCGCGCTGGCGCACGAGTGCGGGGGAGGAGTTCACCGCGCGACTGGGAGAGCCTCTCAGCGCCGAGCAGACGGCGCGGGCGTGGCGGACGGCCCTCGACCCCCAAGGCGACTGGATTCCTGCGGTGCTGGGGGCGGCGAACACCCGTCTGCAGCAGCTGCGTGCCGGCGGCATGCCGGACGCCGGTGGGCTCGTCATCGCCACCGACCAGACCACCGCGCGTGCGTACGCGAAGATCCTCGAGTCGATCACCGGCGAGATGCCGACCGTCGTGCTCTCGGACGATCCCACCGCCTCCGACCGCATCTCGCAGTTCAGCGAGGGCAACCAGAGGTGGATGGTCGCCGTGCGCATGGTGTCCGAGGGCGTCGACGTCCCGCGACTGGCGGTGGGTGTGTACGCGACCAGCGCCTCGACCCCGTTGTTCTTCGCGCAGGCCATCGGCCGCTTCGTGCGGTCGCGCCGCAAGGGGGAGACGGCCAGTGTCTTCCTGCCGTCCGTACCGGTGCTGCTCGAGCTCGCCAGCCAGCTCGAGGCCCAGCGCGACCACGTCCTCGGCAAGCCGCACCGGGTCAAGGAGGGCTTCGACGACGAGCTGCTCGCCGACGCGAACCGGCGCAAGGACGAGCCCGGCGAGGACGAGAAGGCCTACCACTCGCTCGGGGCGGACGCCGAACTCGATCAGGTCATCTACGACGGATCCTCGTTCGGCACCGCGACATTCGCGGGTTCCGACGAGGAGGCCGATTATCTGGGGCTCCCGGGTCTGCTCGACGCGGAACAGATGCGGGCGCTGCTGCGTCAGCGTCAGGAACAGCAGCTGAACAAGCCGAAGGCCGAACCGGCACCCACGCCGCCGCCCCAGGTGACCGAGCGTGTCGAGACCGCCGACACCCTCGCCCAGCTCCGTCGCGAACTCAACTCGCTCGTCGCGGTCGTGCACCACCGGACCAGGAAGCCGCACGGGGTGATCCACGGCGAACTGCGTCGCCAGTGCGGTGGTCCGCCGACGGCGATGGCGACCGCCGAGCAACTGCGCGACCGGATCGCGATCCTGCGCAGTTGGTGACGACGAGAACGGGCGACCACCTCGAGGTGGTCGCCCGTTCGGTCGGGTCTCGGAACCGTGGTTCCGGACGGCGGATCACACGGTGGCGTCGGACTCGCTCACGATCGTCGCTCCGAGTTCACGGAGGCGGTCGGTGTGCTCGTTCGCGTGGTGCCCGCAGAACAACAGTTCTCCGCCGGTCGGAAGGACGGCGCGGACACGAGCGGCGGCATTGCACCGATCGCAGCGATCTGCAGCGGTCAATTTCGGGCTGGTCAACGTACCGGGCATGACTCCTCCAAACTGGCCACCGCTCATATCGGGTGCCGGGGTCTGGTCCGCCGCACCGGCCGGCGCGGTGGATCTACTCTGACAGACGATTCGTATTCACGTGTTGTTCCCCTGGATGCCCAATGGTGGCGTGTTTCACGTATCGAACAGCGAAAATGCTTCGACATGGCCGTTTTCCGCACGGTGTGTTCGCTCACAGCGCAGAGCCCGAGGGGGCCGGAAACGCCCCGGACGGGCTGTCCGACGCACAATGACGCCATGACCGAGACCCTGCTGCACATCATCTCCCGCGACGACTGGGACCACTTCCGACCCCTCGGGGCGGTCGTGCCGGACTCCCTCGGGACCCAGGGTTTCGTCCACCTGTCGACCCCGCACCAGGTGCACCTGCCCGCCGACCGGTTGTACGCAGGCCGCACGGACCTCCTCCTGCTGCGCGTCGACCCGACGCGCCTCGTCGACCCGCTCCGTTTCGAACCCGGCGTACCGGAGGACCCGGAGTCGATGCGCTTTCCGCACCTCTACGGGCCCCTGCCCGTCGACGTCGTTGTGGAGGTGACGCCCTACCTGCCGGGACCGGACGGTCGGTTCCCGCCCCTCGACCGGGAGCGAGCGGACGCCGTCGGTCTGGAGGACTAGTCTTTCGACCATGATCGTCGACGTGACGCCGCTTCCCGGGATCGGTGTACGCAAGGACTTCGAACTGGCCTCCGGGCGCCGCATCGGGGTGATCACCCATCGGGACGGTCACAGCGACCTCATCATCTCGAAGGCGGGCGACCCCGACGCGTGTGCGGCCTCCCTGCCTCTCACCGTCGAGGAGGCGGCGACGCTCAGCAATCTGCTCGGTGCCCCACAGCTCGTCGCCCAGTTGCGTGAGGACCACCGCGACCTGCCCGGAATCCTCACCCGCCAGCTCCACATCCACGAGGATTCGCGGTTCGACGGAGCGGTACTGGGCGACACCGCGTTGCGCACCCGCACCGGTGTGTCCGTCGTGGCCGTGATGCGTGCCGGTCAGGTCATGCCGTCCCCGACACCCGACTTCGTTCTCACCGGTGGGGACATCCTGGTGACGGTCGGAACGGCCGACGGTCTCGACGCGGCCGCCAGGATCCTGCGCAACGGCTGATCCCGCAGAATGGACACGACGACACTCGCACTCATCGAACTGGGTGCGGTGTTCTTCGGACTCGGCGTCCTCGGACGGCTCGCGGCGTGGATCGGCATGTCGCCGATCCCGTTCTATCTGATCGGCGGCCTGTGCTTCGGCAATGGTGGCTTCATCCAGCTCGGCGATATCGGGGCGTTCAGTCACATCGCCAGCGAGATCGGCGTGGTCCTGCTGCTGTTGCTGCTCGGTCTCGAGTACACCGCGAACGAGTTGATCAGCGGCCTGCGACGCTCCCGGATGGCAGGCCTGCTCGACCTCGCCCTGAACGCGGTGCCGGGAGCCGCCATCGCGCTGATCCTGGGTCTCGGACCCATCGGCTCCTTCGTGCTTGCGGGTGTCACCTACATCTCGTCGTCCGGGATCGTGGCGAAGGTCCTCGCCGATCTGGGGCGCCTCGGCAACCGCGAGACACCGGTCGTCCTGTCGATCCTCGTCTTCGAGGATCTCGCGATGGCCGTCTACCTCCCGATCCTCACTGCGATCCTGGCGGGCGTGAGTCTGCTCGGCGGCCTCGAAGCCGTCGCGATCTCACTCGGTCTCGTCACCGTGGTGTTGGTGCTGGTGGTGCGATACGGGCGCTACGTCTCGGTCGTGCTCGACAGCCCCGATCGGGAAACGCTGTTGCTCAAGCTGCTCGGCGCAGCGCTGCTGGTGGCGGGGATCGCGTCGGCCCTGCAGGTGTCCGCGGCCGTGGGCGCCTTCCTGCTGGGCATCGCCATCTCCGGTTCGACGGCACACAACGCGGTCCGGGTCCTCGAACCGCTCCGCGACCTGTTCGCCGCCATCTTCTTCGTCTTCTTCGGGCTGAACACCGATCCGACGGCGATACCGCCGGTGCTCGGCTGGGCGATCCTGCTGGCCGTGCTGACCGCGCTGACGAAGCTCGTCACCGGATGGATCGCGGCGGCCCGTCACGGTATCGCCGTGATGGGCCGGGCGCGCGCCGGCGCGGCACTCATCGCCCGGGGAGAGTTCTCCATCGTGATCGCCGGGCTGGCCGTCGCCTCCGGACACGTCGACAGTCGCCTCGCGGCGATCGCTTCGGCATACGTGATGATCACCGCCGTGCTCGGTCCGGTGGCCGCGCGGGTCGTCGAACCGGTGATGCGGTTCGCATCCACACGACTCCCCGGAGGTGACGAGCGACAGCGCCTTCCCGGAGACGAACCGGAGCTTCTCTAGCGGCCCCTTCTCCAGCGGCCTTCTTCTGCTGACCTCGGGGTACGGAACGAAGAACGAGGGCCACCCGATCGGATGGCCCTCGTTCTTCGTGACGGATGTCAGTCGAGGTAGTCGCGCAGCACCTGCGACCGCGACGGGTGGCGCAGCTTCGACATGGTCTTCGACTCGATCTGACGGATGCGCTCGCGCGTCACGCCGTAGACCTGACCGATCTCGTCGAGGGTACGCGGCTGGCCGTCGGTGAGGCCGAAGCGCAGACGCACGACGCCCGCTTCACGCTCGGACAGGGTCTCGAGCACCGACTGCAGCTGATCCTGCAGCAGGGTGAAGGAGACGGCGTCGACGGCCACGACGGCCTCGGAGTCCTCGATGAAGTCGCCGAGCTGGCTGTCGCCCTCGTCGCCGATCGTCTGGTCGAGGGAGATGGGCTCACGCGCGTACTGCTGGATCTCCAGCACCTTCTCCGGCGTGATGTCCATTTCCTTGGCGAGCTCCTCGGGCGTGGGCTCGCGGCCCAGATCCTGGAGCAACTCGCGCTGGATACGACCGAGCTTGTTGATGACCTCGACCATGTGCACCGGGATACGGATGGTGCGGGCCTGGTCGGCCATGGCACGGGTGATGGCCTGACGGATCCACCAGGTCGCGTAGGTGGAGAACTTGTAACCCTTGGTGTAGTCGAACTTCTCGACCGCGCGGATCAGACCGAGGTTGCCTTCCTGGATCAGGTCCAGGAACGCCATGCCGCGGCCGGTGTAGCGCTTGGCGAGCGAGACGACGAGACGGAGGTTCGCCTCGAGCAGGTGGTTCTTGGCCCGGTTGCCGTCGCGGCAGATCCAGTTCAGATCGCGGCGCTGCGCGACGGGAAGCTTCTCGCCCTTCGCCGCCAGCTGCTGCAGCATGTGGGTCGCGTACAGACCGGCCTCGATGCGCTTGGCGAGTTCGACTTCCTCCTCGGCGTTGAGGAGGGCGACCTTGCCGATCTGCTTGAGGTAGGCGCGCACGGAGTCGGCCGAGGCGGTGAGCTCGGCGTCCTTGCGTGCCTGACGCAGCGCCTCGGACTCCTCCTCGTCCCAGACGAAGTCGCCCGAGGCCTTGTCCTTCTCGCTGGGCTCGTTATCCTCGACCACCACATCCTCGGCGCCGGCGAGATCACCCTCCGAGACCTCGAGGTCTGCGAGGTCCGCTTCCTCGGTGGCGTCGAAGTCCTCGTCACCCGAACCCGCAGCCTTCGTGGCCTTCTTTGCTGCCTTCTTCGCGGTGGTCTTCTTGGCGGCTGCCTTCTTCGCAGGAGCCTTCCTGGCGGCCGCCTTCTTCGCGGGGGCCTTCTTCGCAGCGGTCTTCTTCGCCGGCGGCTTGGCACCGGGAGCGGTGCCCTCCGCGGAGTCCGCAGCGCCTGCGACGCTCGAAGCGTCCGCAACGGGTGCCGATTCGTTGGCGGAATCAGCGGTGTGGATGTCGGTGGCTGCCACGTACGCCCTTTCGTGACGAGGTAGTGCGGCGTCGCGCCAGAGTGATTCCGGCGGAGAGGTCTGTCGGGATGAGGGCCGGTTCCGGCCTGCTGGGGACCATTGTAACGATCCCTCGGGCGGCCGATGCGCCGGACTCAGGGAGTGACACCTGTTTTCGCAGCATAAGCAGCCCCTACGATTCCCGCCGCGTTGCGCAGTTCGGCGGGGACCACCGGGGTGCGGTTGGTCAGGAGCGGGATCCACTTCTCGTGCTTGCGGCTGATGCCGCCGCCCGCGATGAACAGGTCGGGCCAGAGCAGATTCTCGAAGCGGGCGAGGACGCGCGAGACCTCCTTGGCCCACTGATTGTACGACAGGTCGTTGCGCTCCTTGACCGACGAGGCGGCGCGGTGCTCGGCCTCCTTGCCGTCGACCTCCATGTGCCCGAACTCGGTGTTGGGCAGCAGTACACCGTTGTGCAGCACGGCCGAACCGATCCCGGTGCCGAAGGTCAGGAGGATCACCACGCCGTCGGTGTCCTTGGCGGCACCGAAGCTGTCCTCGGCGATTCCCGCGGCGTCGGCGTCGTTGAGCACCGAGACGTCCCGGCCGCCGAGCACCCGCGAGAAGAGGGATCCGGCGTCGGTCCCGATCCACGACTTGTCGATGTTGGCGGCGGTGCGGGCGACACCTCCGGTGACCACGCTCGGCAGGGTCACGCCGACGGGGCCCGTCCAGCCGGCTTGTTCGACGATCTGCGCCACCGTCTTCGCCACGGCCTCGGGAGTGGACGGTTGCGGAGTGAGGATCTTGATGCGGTCGCCGACCAAGCGGCCCGTGTCGAGATCCACCACGGCACCCTTGACGCCACTTCCCCCGATGTCGACTCCGAATCCGTGGTTGACGGGAGTCGCTCGGTCCGTGGGGACGTCCTGTGCCATTGCGTACTTCCTCTCGCTGGGTGGGGCCGGCTGCTCCGCTCGTGGAAACGATAGTGCCCGGTGTCACCGGGTGCGGGGTCGGTGGCGAAACCGTCGGCACTGTGTTCGGATCGGTTCGTGCACGCACAGAGAACAATCCCCGAATCCGAGTTGTCCGCGCTGAGGGATGTAGCGGTGACCGTCGCCCGTGAGGCCGCGTCCTACGTCCGTGTACGCCGGGTCGAGCTGTTCGGTCCTCCGGGCTCGGGGGAGGCCGCCAGCGTGGGGACGAAATCGACGGTGACCGATCCCGTCACCGCCGCCGACACCGAGAGTGAGGAACTCATCCGGCGTCGGCTCACGGAACTGCGTCCGGGCGACGCCTTCCTCGGCGAGGAGACCGGGGCCGACGGCGGGACGGCGACTGCCGCGAGCGGAGTCGTCTGGGTGGTCGATCCCATCGACGGCACCGTCAACTTCGTCTACGGACTCCCCGCCTCGGCGGTCTCGGTGGCCGCGCGGGTCGACGGACGCTCGGTGGCCGGTGCCGTCGTCGACATCGCCTCGGGGGAGACGTTCTCGGCGGCAGAGGGTCTCGGTGCCCATCTGGACGTCGACGGCACGCGGGTGCCGTTGCGATGCAATCCCGTGACGGATCCGCGACTGGCGCTCGTGGCGACCGGCTTCTCGTACTCGCCGGCACGACGCGCACGTCAGGGTGAGCTGGTGGCGGCGCTGCTACCGAGGGTGCGCGACATCCGGCGTGTCGGAGCGGCCGCCCTGGACCTGTGCATGGTCGCGGCCGGCAGGGTCGACGCCCACTACGAACACGGACTCGGTCCCTGGGACTGGGCGGCGGGGGCGCTCGTCGCTGCGGAAGCCGGTGCGGTGGTGCGTGTCCCGAGCGGCACCGGGGACGACGGGGAACTCACGGTCGCGGCCGCGCCGGGGATCGCGGCCGATTTCGAAACTCTGCTCGCCGAAATCGGAGCGCTCGACGCAATTCCGAATTGACCGTTTCGTCACATCATGAATTGTGGTTCGTCACCTTTTACCGCAACAGTGACGAAAAACAGGATGCACGGTCTGTGAAAAGAGATTCAGCACCGGGCATTGCGTGCGGCCGTGAGTAGATCGAGGTCGAGCGGAGCCGTCTCCTCGCCCGCCGGGACCTCGCGTAGTGCCCGCAGGACCTCTTCGGCATCCGCCCCGGGGGAGATGTCCCGGAAGTAGGTTCCCAGCGCGAGGTCGACGGTGTCGTCCTCGCGTGTGTCCTGCACCAACTCGGCGCACGGGGCGAGCAACCACACCGAGGACGCAGCAGCGCGCCCGGCCTCGCCGAAGCGGATCTGCCCCTGGCACTGCATGTTCTGGTCGACGTAGACCGGATCGTTGCCGGCCTGCACGTCGGGCGGGCTCGAGAAACCGTAATCGCTCAGCTGAGCGGCCACGTGCGTGGCCTGGCCGCGTTCGCCGTTGGCGTTGTAGACGCGCACCCGGGTGGCCGTCAGGGGAGCGGGTTCGACCTCGAGCAGCGTCGACCGGTCCACGACCTCGCCGAGCGGAGCCGGTTGCGGGCCTTCGGGGTCGGTGGCCTCGGTCGGGGGAGCGTTGCACGCCACGGTGGTCGTGACGGGCTCGGACGAGGTGAACACGGAGGACCACACGACGATCGTGCCTGCGGCGAGGACGGCACCCGCCACGGCGGCCGGGACCACCCGGCGCCGACGGAACGGGCGGCCGCGGTCATCGGTTGCGCTTCCTTCGGTGATCAGGGAAACCACGCGGCCCTGCCTCTCGTGTCATGCCGTGTTCGTCGCACTCACTGTAGAGGTCGCGGACGTGGTCGGTGGAACCGCCGACCCGAGGAAATGTCACGAGCCGTTGTGTTGTTGATGACGATTGCCAGACAATTCCCGGCGTTTCCACGCATCGATTGCATATTCGTGCGTGAGGTCGGCTATTGTTCGGCGGCCGAACCGTCCAAGAATGGGCGGTGCGGCGCGAAAACAGAGTCAATTCGGGTATGCCACAGCAATGGCACACCCGTCGGGAACTCCAACGGACGGCCGTGCGTTGCCCTGGCCGGGAGCACCGTCCGTGTCCCGGCCGGCTACCGGTACGAGTACTAGAAGGTAAGAGGAAATGGCGACTGACTACGACGCACCCCGGCGGACCGACAGCGACGATGTGTCGGAGGATTCACTCGAGGAACTGAAGGCCCGGCGCAACGAGGCCCAGTCCGCTGTGGTGGACGTCGACGAATCGGACACCGCCGAGTCCTTCGAGCTGCCCGGGGCGGATCTGTCCGGCGAAGAGCTGTCGGTGCGTGTCGTCCCGAAGCAGGCCGACGAATTCACCTGCTCGAGCTGTTTCCTGGTACATCACCGGAGCAGACTCGCGAGCGAGGAGAACGGTGTCATGATCTGCCGGGACTGCGCAGCGTGAGGACATAGGGCAGCGTGAGGACATAGGTGCGAAACGAGGCCGGGTGACGACGATGCGCCGTGGTCACCCGCGTCTCCCTCCTGCGTGCCCCGGCGCCGCGGCAGCCTCTGCTGTTCCCGGCATCCGGGGCCGTGTCGTATCCGGGGACCCGGTGCCCGTTCGAACAGCCCTACTTGCGGGTCGGATCGTCCTTGCGGCCCGACTCGTCGCAACCCAGCGCCGCGAGCAGTTCGGCAGGCCGCCGCGTGCTCACCAGCCAGTAGGGTGTCGGATCCTCCGGGTCGTCGAGCACGACGAGCGCCATGGCCCGCACCCAGGGACGGTGCTGGACGAACGCCGCCGGATCGAGCTGGCGGCCCATCGCGGCGCTCTTGGCCGACGCCGGAACCACCACACCCCGCGAGATCACGTCGACGGGCAGATGTGCGCGACCGACGACGAGTTCGCCGTCGACCACCTCGACCCGGCTGCGTGAGAGCCAGGTCAGGACCCAGATCGGGACCGGGAGCAGAAGGACGTAGGGAAGCCACGCGTACATCCCCGGGGCACCCATGTGCAGCTCGGCCGCGAGCAGGGCGGCCACACCGAGCCCGATCGGCCACCACCACCACGGCACCCACATCCGCTCCGAGAAGGTCGGAGCGTCGGCCGTCGGAGGTGTAGTCGGTGAGGTGCGCGAGGAACGGGACACACCGTAAGGATAGTCGCCTCGGCGGAGCGACCCGGCACGCGAGTAGTCTCGGACGACGTGACCGATCTTCCCCCGATACCGCTGCGCCGGCTCGATCCGGAGCTCCCCGTGCCCACTCGTGCCCACCCCGGTGACGCCGGTGTGGACCTGTGCACGTCGGTCGACGTGACCCTCGGCCCGGGGGAGCGGGCGCTCGTCGGCACCGGCATCGCCGTCGCGCTGCCCGTGGGCACGGTCGGCCTGATCCACCCGCGTTCGGGCCTCGCCGCCAAGTTCGGTCTGTCCGTCGTGAACACTCCCGGGACGGTCGACGCGGGCTACCGTGGAGAGATCAAGGTGTGTCTGATCAACCACGACACCGAGCGCGCCGTCGAACTCCGCCGAGGCGACCGCATCGCGCAGCTGCTCGTCCAGCGTGTCGAACTCGTCGAATTCGTCGAAGTGGACGAGCTCGACGACACGGCGCGGGGCAGCGGCGGATACGGATCGAGCGGCGGGCACGCCGGCCTCGTGAAGGAGGGTTCCTGACATGTTCGGACGACGCCGCAAGGACCGCGGGTCGAACATCGAGGCGACCGACGCCGCTTCCGCCGGCGACCTCGGCGCGTACGACGAGCCCGCCGACGAGGAGTACGACGAGTACGCCACCGGAAGTGCGGCCGATTCCGGCCCGTACGACATCGACGAGGTCGACGAGGAGACGGTGACCGCCTCCCGTCTCGACCTCGGATCCGTGCTCGTACCGCTGCCGGCCGGTGGTCAGATCCAGGTCGAGATGGCTCCGAACGGGACGCCGCAGAACGTCCATCTCGTGACCCAGTTCGGGCGCATCACGGTCTCCGCGTACGCCGCACCGAAGTCGCCGGGACAGTGGCGTGAGGTCGCCGCCGAGCTCGCGGAGACGCTGCGCAACGACAAGGCCGAGGTCAGCATCGAATCGGGGCCGTGGGGTCGCGAACTGCACGGCAGGACCGCGAACGCGGATCTCCGGTTCATCGGTGTCGACGGCTTCCGCTGGATGATCCGCTGCGTCGTCGCGGCGCCCTCGGGGAACGCCGGAGCCGACTCCGAACTCGTCGGGATCGCACGGTCGGTGATCTCCGGCACCGTCGTCCGTCGCGGATCCGAACCCCATCCGGTCCGTACACCGCTGCCGATCGTGTTGCCCGAGGCACTCACCCGTCAGCTCGTCGCGGCGCAGGAGCAGCAACAGCAGGCCGCCGCGCAGCAGCAACAGCAGGCCGCCGCGCAGCAGGGCGCGGCGCAGCAGCAACAGGGCGCAGCTCCGGCGCAGCCCGCTCCGCGGACGGCCCCGCCGGAACAGCCCGCCCAGCAGACGCGGCAGGTCCCGCCCGCCCGGCAGACGCCGCCGCGCCGCGGCGAATCCGGTTCGGCGATGCAGCAACTCGGCTTCTGAGGCCGGTACCGATCATCGGTTCGGGACGGGGACGATCCTGTCGAGCGCGGCGAGGCACAACCTCCCGAGCACGGAGGGGTCGTCCCCGACCTGTTCGAGTGTCACCGTCGCGAGTTCCGCGTGAGGGATCTCCCGCGACCATTGCCGCCCCACTGCGAGCGGATGAACCGCGTCGTCCACCGCGGCGGCGATACCGACCGGCACGGTCACGGCACGCAGTTCGTCGACGTCGAGTGCCCGGTAGTGTGCGGCCTCGTCCAGCGCGGACGGGAGATCGGGCCACTGGGCGCTCCACGAACGCGTCAATTCCCGGGCGAGCCAGGGCGGACTCGACGCCGTCATCGCAGCGGTGACCGTATCGAGCCCGTGGGCGCGCAGTTCGGAGGCCGTCCACCGCGCGCTCGCGGCGGCCGGCGCCTCCCGCGGATCGCCGGTCCATGCAGGTAGGGCAGCGAGGACGCCGACGACCCGGTCCGGATTGTCGTATGCCCACCTCAACGCGACGGCTGCACCGATCGACACCCCTCCGACGAGGATCGGCCCGTTCTCGGCCGCCTCGTCGAGCGCGGTGAGATAGCTCGCCACCACACCGCGCGGATCCGGATCGACGGCGATCGGGATGATGCTCCGCCGTCGGAGTTCGGCGCCGAACGCCTTCTCGGCGAAGCATGCGTCCGAACCCGTGCCGGGAAGCACGACCGCGGTGCCGGCGGTCGGGGGGACCGGGGATTCGCTGTGGGACATGCGGACGATCCTGCACCATCGAACCCCGGAGACCGCGCTCACCTGCCCGCACAGCAGGACGACCGACGGCTGCACGCGCGTGTGCACCGTGCAACTTGTATCCGGCGAGAATGGGTCTACAGTGGCGGGCGAAGAAGAGTTCGGTGGCGCGAGATCCGTGCCCCTTCCGTACAGGAGCGTGTTATGGCTTCCCCGGCCGGCTACCTGCGTCGGCTCACACGGCGGCTCACCGAGGACATCGAAGAACTCGATGCCGAGCAGATGGCCGAATCCTCGCACTCCACGGGCGCCCTACCCGTCGTCGAATGTGCCCGCGGTCAGGAAGTGACCATGTACGGACGTCTTCGCAGTGTCGAGTCGTGTTCGCGTGCCGCTGCCGCCGTCGTCGAGGCGGAGTTCTTCGACGGGACCGACTCGATCCAGCTCGTGTGGATCGGTCGTCGGCGCATTCCGGGGATCGAGCCCGGGCGTACGTTGATGGTCCGCGGTCGTGTCGGCGAACGCGACGGACGCAAGGTGATCTACAACCCCTACTACGAGCTGCGCGAGCCCGCCTGACCTCTGTGCGCGCGGAGTGGTGCCCCTGGTGCACGCAGGGTCGTACCCCTGTGCCGGATGTGGCAGGCTCGTAGGAGTGAGCGACACCAACCAGCAGACGATGCTCGAACAACTCGGTGGGATCAGCGGGTTGGTCTATTCGACGCTGCCGGTGCTGGTGTTCGTCCCCGTCAACAGCCTGTGGGGCCTCACCGTCGCCATCTGGTCCGCGCTGGGCGTCGCCCTCGCGGTGCTCGTGTGGCGCCTGATCCAGCGCACCCCCATCCAGCCCGCGATCTCGGGCTTCTTCGGAGTCGCCCTGTGTGCCTTCATCGCTCATCGCACCGGCGACGCGAAGGGGTACTTCCTCTTCGGGATCTACGCGAGCCTGGTCTACGGGGGCGCATTCCTGTTGTCCGTGCTCGTCCGCAGACCGCTCGTGGGCGTGATCTGGGGGATGCTCAACGGCCAGGGATCGCGGTGGCGTTCGCATACCACCGCGGTGCGCGCCTACGACGTCGCGACCCTCGCGTGGACCCTGGTCTTCCTCGGTCGCTATCTCGTGCAGAACCACCTCTACGACGAGGACCGCACCGGCTGGCTCGCGGTGGCCCGGATCGGCATGGGCTGGCCGCTTACTGCTCTTGCCCTGCTCGTGACCCTCTGGGCGGTCCGGCGTGCCGACCGCATCGTCGAAGCCGCGCCCTCGGAGACGGTCGGTGACGCGCCGGCCGACGATCCGGCGACGGACGACGGGCTGTCGAACAAGCCCCGCGACGAGCACGGCACGCACGACGGGCAGCCTCGGCTCCCCGGTCGGCACCGGCTCCGCGACTAGCGGTTCACCGCGTGCCGGAGATCGTCCTCGACGTCCTCCGCCGTGACGAACAGCAGTTCGTCCCCGCCCTCGAGCGGATCGTCCGGCTGAGGGACGATCACCCGCCCGCCGCGCAGGATCGCCACGAGTGCCGTATCGCGCGGCAGTTCCAGTTTCCGGACCGGTTTCCCGGCGAGGGCGGTGGTGTCGCGCAGGGTGACCTCCACCAGGTTCGCGCCCTTGCGCAGCGTCATCAGCCGCACCAATTCGCCCACGGTGACGGCTTCCTCGACCAGCGCCGCGAGCATGCGCGGTGTGGACACCGCGACGTCCACACCCCACGATTCGTCGAACAGCCACTCGTTGCGCGGATCGTTGACGCGGGCTACGACCCGTGGAACACCGAACTCGGTGGTCGCGAGCAGGCTGAGGACCAGGTTGGCCTTGTCGTCGCCCGTCGCCGCGATCACGACGTCGTACTGCTCGAGTCCGGTGGATTCGAGCGAGCTGAGTTCGCAGGCATCGGCGTGTACCCACGTCGCGTCCGGCACGGACTCGGGTTCTACGTGGTCGAGTTTGCGCTCGATGAGCATCACCTCGTGGGCGTTGCGCAGCAGTTCCCGCGCTATCGAGCGCCCCACCGCTCCGGCGCCGGCGATCGCCACCTTCATGTGGGCTTCCTCTCGGGTAGACGGGTCAGTTCTCGTCGACCGGCGGGTTCTCGGCGTGTGTGATCGCCTCCGAGACCGAACCGGCCACGGCCGCGATATAGACGGAGTCGTCGGCCTGCAGCACCGTCCTGCGGTCGGGCAGCAACCCGGTGCCGAACCGGATCAGGAACGCGACGCGCGAACCCGTGGCATCCTCGAGGTCGGTGACGCGTCGTCCGACCCACCCCTCGTGCACGTTCACCTCGGCGATGGCGACGGATCCGGTGGGATCGCGCCAGCGGGCGGTCTCGCTGTCGTGCGTGAGCGCATGCAGGAAACGGTCGGTGGTCCACGGCACAGTCGCCACGGTGGGGATGCCGAGCCGCTCGTACGCGGCGGCCCGCTTGGCGTCGTAGATTCTCGCGACGACGCGTTCGACGCCGAAGGTCTCGCGGGCCACGCGCGTCGAGATGATGTTCGAGTTGTCGCCGGACGAGACCGCCGCGAAGGCGTCGGCGTGTTCGATGCCGGCAGAGATCAGGACGTCGCGGTCGAACCCCATGCCGAGCACGGTGCGCCCGGGGAAGTCCGGGCCGAGTCGTCCGAACGCGCTCTCATCGCGGTCGATGACCGCGACCTCGTGGCCGAGCCGGACGAGTGCGGTGGCCACCGCCGAACCGACCCGACCGCACCCCATCACCACCACGTACACCCCAGTGGACTCCGTTCCGGTCGATCTTTCCGAGACGGACCGCTGTGGACCGCCGATCCGAACGGTACCGCGTGACGATCTTCGAGGGGTCGTGACCCGGCCGAGGGGTACTTCGGGGCCGGAACCGCATAGGCTTTGCGCGTGTCCAAGCTTTCCACCGCGGCGAAGCGGCTCGTGCTGGGTCGCCCCTTCCGCAGCGACACTCTCGGGCACGAGTTGCTGCCCAAGCGCACCGCACTGCCGGTCTTCGCCTCCGACGCGCTGTCGTCGGTCGCCTACGCACCCGAGGAGATCTTCCTCGTCCTCTCCGTCGCGGGGTTGTCCGCCTACGCCTTCTCGCCGTGGATCGGACTCGCTGTCGCCTTCGTGCTCGTGATCGTGGTCGCCGGCTACCGCCAGACCGTGCGCGCCTACCCGTCCGGCGGCGGCGACTACGAGGTCGCCACGAAGAATCTCGGGCCCACGGCAGGGCTGACCGTCGGCAGTGCGCTGCTCGTCGACTACGTCCTGACGGTCGCGGTGTCGCTGTCGTCCGCGGCGGCGACGGTCGGATCGGCCGTCCCGTTCGTCGCCCGGCACAAGGTGCTCTTCGTCGTCGTCGCGATCGTGCTGCTCACCGCGGTGAACCTGCGCGGACTCCGGCGCGCCGGCCGGGCGTTCGCCGTGCTCACCTACACCTTCGTGGGCTGCATGCTGGTGATGCTCGGGGCCGGGATGTTCCGGATCTTCGTCCTCGGCGACGACCTAAGTGCGGAGTCGGCGGACTTCGAACTCGTCGCCGAGCAGACGGATCTGACCGCGCTCGCCTTCGTCCTCCTACTCGCGCGCGCCTTCTCGTCCGGTTGCGCGGCGCTGACGGGTGTCGAGGCGATCAGCACGGGGGTGCCGGCCTTCAAGAAGCCGAAGGCACGCAACGCCGCGACGACCCTGCTGGTGCTCGGTGGCATCGCCGTCACGCTGTTCCTCGGGGTGGTCTTCCTCGCCGAGCGGCTCGGTGTGGTGGTGGCCGAGCATCCCGACACCCAGCTGCGCGGTGCACCCGAGGGTTACGAGCAGAAGACGCTGCTCTCCCAGCTGGCGCACACCGTCTTCGAGGGGGTGCCGGCCGCGTTCGTCCTGATCACGATCGTCACCGCCGTGATCCTCGTGCTCGCCGCCAACACGGCCTTCAACGGATTCCCGGTGCTCGGTTCGGTTCTCGCGCAGAACCGTTACCTGCCGCGCCAGTTCCACACCCGCGGCGACCGGCTCGCCTTCAGCAACGGCATCCTCTTCCTCGCCGGGATCGCCGTCGTCTTCGTGTGGGTCTTCGAGGCCGAGGTCACCCGGCTCATCCAGCTGTACATCGTGGGTGTGTTCGTCGCGTTCAGCTTGGGGCAGGCCGGCATGGTGCGGCACTGGACGCGGGAACTGAGCACCGAGACGGATCCGTCGGCGCTGGGCCGCATGGCGCGGTCGCGGCTGATCAACGGCGTCGGGTGCGTCTCCACGTCGGTGGTGCTGCTGGTCGTGCTGACGGGCAAGTTCGCCGCCGGGGCGTGGATCGCAGTGGTGACCATGGTCGTCGCGTTCGGGCTCATGAAGGCGATCCGGCACCACTACGACACGGTCGCCGCCGAACTCGAGAGGGCGGACTGGGACGGGGTGTTGCCCAGCCGCACCCATTCGATCGTGCTCGTCTCGACCTTGCACCTGCCCACGATGCGCGCCCTCGCCTACGCGCGGGCGACCCGCCCCGACACCCTCGAGGCGATCACCGTGAACGTCGACGACGAGAGCACCCGGCGTCTCGTACTCGAATGGGAGAAGAGCGATCTCACCGTGCCGTTGAAGGTCGTCGAGTCGCCCTACCGGGAGATCACGCGGCCCGTCCTCGACTACGTCCGCCGGGTGCGGCGCGATTCTCCCCGCGACGTCGTGACCGTCTTCATCCCCGAGTACGTGGTGGGGCACTGGTGGGAGCAACTGCTCCACAACCAGAGCGCCCTGCGGCTCAAGAGCCGGCTCCTCTTCCAGCCGGGAGTGATGGTGACGAGTGTGCCCTGGCAGCTGCGCTCGTCCGCGGACGCCGGTGCGGTGGGGCGGGCCGCCCCCAACGGGCAGGATCGACAGTTGGACAACGAGGAGGAACCGCGGTGAATCGTCAGGCACACCCGCGTACGGATTGGTCCGGCCGGAGGATCGAGGTGATCCTCGGCAATCCCGCCCACGGTGGTGCGTGTGTCGCGCGGTTCGAAGAGCGCGTCGTGTTCGTGCGGCACGGACTGCCGGGGGAGCGTGTCTTCGCTCGGGTCACCGAGGATCGGGGCGGGTCGTTCTGCTTCGCCGACGTGGAGGACGTGCTCGAGGCGTCCGAGGACCGCGTCGATCGGGTCTGCCCGATCTCCGGTCCTGGAGGGGCGGGTTGCTGCGACCTCGCGCACATGACCGTCGAGGCGCAACGCCGTTTCACGGGCGCGGTGGTGGCCGAGCAGCTGCGCCGGCTCGGTGGGGTGGACCGCGAGGTGACGGTCGAGGAGGTGCCGGGCGGTGCGTCCAACGGCACCCTGTGGCGCACCCGGGTCCGGCTCGCGGTGGACGTGGTGGGGAACCCGGGATACCGCCGGTACCGCAGCAACGAGGTCGTCCCGGAACTGGCGTGCCCGCAGATCGATCCGCACGCCTACGTCCGCCTCACCGATCGTGTGTGGCAGCCGGGAGCGGAGCTGCAGGTCGTACTCGACGCGGACGGCCGGCGTCACGTGGTGGAGATCGCACCTCCGGTCCTCTCGGGTGGTGCGCGACGGCAGGGCCGGCGCGGCGCGGCGTCGCGGCGGGCGGCGGTGAACGCGCGCCGTCCGGAGAAGGTGATCGAAGGCTCGGGACGTGTGGTCGAGCGGGTCGGCGAACGCGAGTGGCGGTTGGCGCCGACCGGTTTCTGGCAGGCCCACCGCGGTGCCGCGTCGACCTATTCGGCTGCGGTGGCCGACTGGGCGCAGACCTCGGAGGGTGCGACGGCATGGGATCTGTACGGCGGAGTGGGGGTCTTCGCGGCCGTGCTCGCAGAGCAGGTCGGTCCGTCCGGTCGGGTGGTGTCGGTCGAGTCGTCGAAGACCGCCGTGGACGACGGGATCGAGGCGCTCGCCGACCTCGGCCGGGTGTCCTTCCGTCACGGGCGCGTGGAGCGGGTGATTCCCGATCTGCCGGCTCCCGAGGTGGTCGTCCTCGACCCGCCGCGGGCGGGGGCGGGCAAGGACGTGGTGGTCGCCGTGGCCGCCGCGGGACCGCGCCGGATCGTCCACGTGGGCTGCGATCCCGCGTCCTTCGGTCGTGACGTGGGGCTGTACCGGGACCACGGATTCGAGTTGGCGGACGTCCGGGCCTTCGCGGCGTTCCCCTCCACCCATCACGTGGAGTGCATCGGACTGTTCACCCGTTGAACCGGGTTCCCGTCGCACCCGCTCGGGGCGAGGTGTGACGAGGGCCGCATCCAACAGTTGGTGTGACGTGAAAAGAGATTGCTTGTAGTACGCAACTAATCTGTATAGTTGCATGACGTAATCAATTAGTTCACTCCGACGGAGGTTCGCTGTGCCGGAAAAGGCCCAGGCCCACGAACTCGCCGACGCCATCTTCATGTTCGGTCGCACGCTGCGCGGTGCACTCGTGCACCACGACACCGATGTGCTTCCTTCCGCGCTCGTCGCGGTGCTGTTCGTGCTCGCACGGATGGGGGAGTGCCGGCCCAGCGAGCTCGCCGTCGAAATGTGCGTCAGCCAGTCGTCGTTGAGCAGACAGATCGCCGAACTCGTCGAGCGAGGCCTCGTGGATCGACATCCCGATCCCGACGATCGTCGTGCTCATCGGGTGAGTTGTTCGGTCGCGGGTATCGAGATCCTCGACATCGTGAAGAAGCGCCGGACCGAACGGCTCTCCGCAGAACTCTCGGACTGGCACGAGGACGAGATCGCAGGCGCCATCACGACGCTCGAACGTCTCACCTCCTCCCTGGCTCCGCTCGTCATCGATACTCGAAGGACCAATTCATGACCACAGTCTCCGGACAGGGAGCGCAGCCGGATGCTCCGGCAGCCGAGGAGCAGATGACGCACCGCGAGATCCTCGTCGTGCTGTCGGGCCTCCTCGCCGCCCTCTTCACGGCGCTGCTGAGCAGCACCATTGTCTCGACCGCCCTGCCGACGATCATCGCGGATCTGAACGGCACGCAGACCCAGTACGCCTGGGTCATCACGACGGCGCTGCTGGCGAACGCCGCGTCGACGCCCATCTGGGGCAAGTTCGCCGACCTGTTCAACAAGAAGCTGCTCGTCCAGCTCGGGATCCTGGTCTTCGTGATCGGCTCGGTCCTGGCCGGTATCGCGCACAACGTGCCGGTCCTGCTCGCCGCCCGCGTGATCCAGGGCATCGGCATGGGTGGTCTGACCGCTCTCGTCGTCGCGATCATCGGCAGCATCATCCCGCCCCGCCAGCGTGGCCGGTACTCCGGCTACATGGGCGCCGTCATGGCCGTCGCCATGTCGGGTGGACCCGTGCTCGGTGGTGTCATCGTCGACCTCCTCGGCTGGCGCTGGTGCTTCTACGTCTGCGTTCCGATCGCCGTTGTCGCGCTGATCCTGCTGCAGCGCACGCTGCATGTCACGACCGTCCGCAAGGAGAACGTGAGCATCGACTGGTTCGGCGCCACGCTCATCACCGCCGCGGTGAGCGTCCTGCTCGTCTGGGTGTCCTTCGCCGGCAAGGCCGGCTACTACGAGTGGATCTCGGTCGAGTCCGCCCTGTACGTCGGTGCCGGCATCGTCCTGCTCGTCGCGACGTTGATCGTCGAGACGAAGGTCGCCGATCCGATCATCCCGCTGAAGATCGTCACCGAACGCACCACCGGTCTCGCGATCATCGCGTCCGTGGCCGTCGGTATCGGTCTGTTCGGCGCCACCACCTTCCTCGGCCAGTACTTCCAGACCTCGCGGGCCTACAGCCCGACGGTCGCCGGTCTGCTCACCATCCCGATGGTCGCCGGCACGCTCGTCTCGTCGATGCTCTCCGGTGGGCTCATCACGCGCTTCGGCAAGTGGAAGGGCTTCCTGATCGGCGGCGCGATCCTGCAGATGGTCGGTTTCGGCCTGCTCGGCACGGTCGACCACCTCACCTCGCTCACGCTGATCAGCGTGTACATCGCGATCGTGGGTCTGGGCACCGGCATGCTGATGCAGAACCTCGTCCTCGCCGTGCAGAACACCGTGAGCGTGCGCAACATCGGCGCCGCAAGCAGTTCGGTCGCCTTCTTCCGCACCTTCGGTGGCGCGATCGGTGTGTCGGTGCTCGGTTCGATCCTCGCGTCCCGTGTCGCGACGATCTCCGCCGACGGTCTCGCGAAGCTCGGTGTGGACACCTCCGGCGGCGGATCGGGTGGAAGCCTCGACTTCTCCCAGCTGCCCGAGCCGGTGGCCGAAGTCATCCGTGCCGCCTACGGCGACGCGACGGCGACCCTCTTCCTCGTGGCGGCGGCGTTCGCGGTCGTTACCCTGGTGGCAGTGGTGCTGATCCCGAACCAGGCGTTGCGCACCACCATCGACCTCGTCGAGGAGAAGTCGCCGGCCGATCGCGCCGACATCTCCTCGTGAGGGTGACCTCGCTCACCGGCGGACGATCCGTCCGCCGGTGACCAGGAGATCACGCGGAAGCGAGGCGGTGGCGGGAGACGCTCCGTTCCCGCGCTCCGTAGACTGAGGAAATCACTCGCGCGACGAGCGTGAGGCACGAGCCGGAGGGAGCTGTTCAAGTTGGGTGTTCTGTCCCGCATCCAGTCGCCCGACGATCTACGTCGACTCTCTCCTGTGGAGCTCACCGAGCTCGCGGGGGAGATCCGGGAATTCCTGGTCGAGAAGGTCGCGGCGACCGGCGGTCACCTCGGTCCCAATCTCGGCGTCGTCGAGCTGACCATCGCTCTGCACCGGGTGTTCGATTCGCCACGCGATCCGATCCTCTTCGACACCGGTCACCAGGCCTACGTCCACAAGATCCTCACCGGTCGTCGCGACGAGTTCGACGGTCTCCGGCAGAAAGGCGGGTTGTCCGGCTACCCGTGCCGCGCGGAGAGCGAACACGACTGGATCGAGTCGTCGCACGCCTCGGCGGCCCTGTCGTACGCCGACGGACTCGCCAAGGCCTATTCGCTGTCCGGACAGTCCGATCGGACTGTGGTGGCCGTGGTGGGCGACGGCGCGCTGACCGGCGGTATGTGCTGGGAGGCGCTCAACAACATCGCCGCCGGGCAGAACCGTTCGATGGTGATCGTCGTCAACGACAACGGCCGCTCCTACGCGCCCACGATCGGCGGTCTCGCCGAGCACCTCGCGGCGCTGCGCCTCAAGCCCGGCTACGAGAAGGTGCTCGACAACAGTCGGCGCATCGTCAAGCGGATCCCCTGGATCGGCTCGGCGGCCTACTCGGTGCTGCACGGCATGAAGGCCGGTGTGAAGGACGCGGTCAGCCCGCAGGTGCTCTTCACCGATCTGGGCATCAAGTATCTCGGCCCGGTCGACGGGCACGACGAGCAGGCGATGGAATCGGCGCTGCGTCGCGCGAAGGCGTACGCCGGTCCGGTCCTCGTCCACGCCGTCACCCGCAAGGGAGCGGGCTACGCGCCCGCCGAGAACCACCTCGCCGATCAGATGCACGCCACCGGCGTGATGGATCCGCGCACGGGCCGGGCGAAGTCCGCCTCCGCTCCCGACTGGACGTCGGTCTTCTCCGACGAACTCATCGCGCTGGGGGAGAAGCGGGAGGACGTCGTGGCGATCACCGCCGCGATGCCCGGACCGACCGGCCTCGCCAAGTTCGGCGAACGGTTCCCCGAGCGCACCTTCGACGTCGGCATTGCCGAACAGCACGCGGTGACGTCGGCGGCGGGTCTCGCGCTCGGCGGAATGCATCCCGTCGTCGCCGTCTACTCGACCTTCCTCAACCGCGCCTTCGACCAGTTGCTCATGGACGTCGCACTGCTTCGGCAGCCGGTCACCGTGGTGCTCGACCGGGCGGGCGTCACGGGTTCCGACGGGGCCAGTCACAACGGCATGTGGGATCTGTCCCTGCTGGGAATCGTTCCCGGCATCCGGGTCGCCGCTCCGCGCGACGGGGCGACGCTGCGAGAGGAACTCGGTGAGGCGCTCGACGTCTCCGACGGCCCGACCGTCCTCCGGTTCCCCAAAGGCTCGGTGGGAGAAGATATCCCGGCGATCGAGCGTCTCGACGGCACGGTCGACGTGCTGCGGATGCCGCCGTCGCGGTGCGGCGACGCACTGATCGTCGCGGTCGGCGCCTTCGCCGGTCTCGCGCTCGACGTCGCCGATCGTCTTTCCAGGCAGGGCATCGACGCCGCGGTCGTCGACCCGCGATGGGTGTTCCCCGTGCCCGACGCGGTGGTCGACCTCGCACGCGGCTTCCGGATCGTCGTCACAATCGAGGACAGCGGCCTCCACGGTGGTGTCGGCTCGGCGGTCTCCGCCGCGTTGCGCCGCAACGGCGTCGACGTGCCCGCCCGCGATCTCGGGGTGCCGCAGAAGTTCCTCGATCACGCCTCCCGCAACGAGATCCACGCCGAACTCGGTCTGACTGCCCAGGACGTGGCGCGTCAGGTCACCGGCTGGGTCGCCGGCCTCGACAGCGAACCCGAGGAGCGATCGCGACCGTCGGCGGTCGAGCAGTCCGACCGCGAAGCGGGCTGAGTCCGACCGACGCAGGTGAGCAAACGCCAGGGGCGGTATCCGGTGATCCGGATACCGCCCCTGGCGTCTGTATCGGCTAGCTCTGCATCTCCTCGAGCTCCATGCCCTTGGTCTCGGGGATCTTGGCCTTGACGAAGAAGAACGACAGCAGGGCGAAGAACGCGAACAGTCCGTACAGGAACCACAGGCCGACCGCGGAGGTGAGTGGTGGGAACGCCAGTGTCACCGTGAAATTCGCGATCCAGTTGGCGGCGGTGCTGATACCGAGGGCCACCGCGCGCATGCGGTTCGGGAACATCTCGCCGAGCATCACCCACATGATCGGACCCCAGGTGGCGGCGAAGAAGATCACGAAGGCGTTCGCGCCGACGAGGGCGAGCGCACCCCACGGTGCCGGAAGTTCGACGTCCTCACCGCTGCCGACCGCCTGCGAGAAGGCGATCGCGGCGAGCAGCAGGCTGACGAACATGCCGATCGAACCGGTCATCAACAGCGGACGGCGACCGATCTTGTCGACGAACAGGATCGCGACGAACGTCATGACCACGTTGATCACGGCGGTGATCACCGAGGTCGTGAACGACTGGTTCTCGGTGAAGCCCACCGACTTCCACAGTGTCGTCGAGTAGTAGAAGATCGCGTTGATACCGACGAACTGCTGGAAGACGGCCATCGTGATGCCGACCCACACCAGCGGCTGCAGACCGAAGACCGGGCCGCGGATGTCGCCGAAGGACGCCTTCGACTCGCGTCGCAGCGTCAGCCGGATCTCGCGGACACGCTCGTCGGGCCGGAGCTCGCCCGTGACGTTGGCCAGGACGGCCGCAGCCTCTTCGTCCATGTCCTTGCCGACGAGATAGCGGGGGGACTCCGGGATCGTCAGCGCCAGTACACCGTAGAGGACGGCAGGCGCGACGCCGACGAGGAACATCCACCGCCAGGCCTCGAGATTCCACCACAGCTCGTTCGACGCTCCACCGGCGGCGTTCTGCAGCACCGCGTCGGACAGCAGGGCCGCGAAGATGCCGAGAGTGATGGCGAGCTGCTGCAGTGATGCGAGGGCGCCACGGTAGCGAGCGGGTGCGATCTCGGAGATGTAGGTCGGTGCGATGACCGACGCGATACCGATGCCGAGGCCGCCGAGCACACGCCACAGCATGAGATCGGGAACGCTGAAGGCCAGACCGGACCCGATCGACGAGATGACGAACAGGGCGGAGCCGAGGAGCATCACCCGCTTGCGGCCCCAACTGTCGGCGAGGCGTCCGGCGAACCACGCGCCGACGGCACAACCGAGCAGGGCGATGGCGACGGCGAAACCGGTCACGAACGAACTGAGCGCGAAGTTGTCCTGGATGGAGTCGACGGCGCCGTTGATGACCGAGCTGTCGAAGCCGAACAGGAAACCGCCCACGGCCGCCGCGACGGTCACGGCGATGACTTTCGCGGCGTGTGCGGTCGATGGTTGGGTCACCGAGGAACTCCTGGATCGGACTGGCCGCGAGAGCGGGAAAAGGGTTGGACACAGTGTGTTTTCTTCAGGGGAACATTACGCCGGGGTGAACGGCCGACTCGACGTTTCCGGCGAGAACTCGCCCACAAGGCGGACTTCGAACGCGGCATGGAGTGTGGCGACGCCTCCGAGTGGGTAAGAAGTTAAGAAATATTCTCTCCGCGCCGTCGCTCTGTCTGCGACCTGCCCGAGCGGTGAGGACCTCCGCTTGACACCGTGCGATCTGGAAATGCAGTCCCGTTCCATGGCTCGGCGACGACCGGACGCGACCGTACGGGGTGTGGTGGGTGAAGCGGCGTTCCCGCCGACCTCACCCGGAGGTTCCTCATGGAAATCGCTCTGCCTCCGGTAGAGCACGGGGTGGTGGAACACAGCAGGGCGCTCATCGATCCCGTCACACGTTTCCGGAACACGAGCGCGTACATCTTCCTCGTGGCGTTCGGCGACGACGAGGAACGGCGCAGGGTGGTGCGTTTCGTCAACCGCGCCCACGCACCGGTCCGCTCCGACGGATACAACGCCTTCGATCCGAGGCTCCAGTTGTGGATCGCCGCGGTGATGTTCCACGGCGGCCGCGACGTGTACGAGCGGTTCTTCGGCCTCGATGTGATGTCCAGGACGCGGCAGCCGCCGGAAGTAGATGGCACGCAGAGCAGACGGCGGAGATCAGTTCTCCGCCGTCAGGGCCTTCGCGAGTCGCGGCACGGTCAGCGCGCGCTGCCACGGCCGTGCCCCGCCCTCGGCGAAGCGGCCGTCGATGTACTCCTCGACGTCGGCCCCGTCGGAGACGTCCCAGTCCCAGCACAGGCGCCGAACGAGTTCGGGACTGATCAGGTTCTCGACGGGAACGGCGACTTCCTGGCTCAGAGCGGTGAGTTCGCCGCGCGCGAGGGCGAGACGTGCGGCCTCCTCAGGGTGGTGACGCGACCACCGGCCGGCTGGGGGAGGCCCGGTCAGGGGCGGCGTGAGAGGTGGGAGCCGGTCCTCCGGCAGTGCACGGGCCCGCTCGATCGCGTTGAACCACGCACGGGAGGAACGCCGCTGCCGCGGACCGCCGAAAACCGGAAGCTCCTGCAACTGTTCGACGCTCGTGGGATTCGCCTCCGCGGCGGCGATGATTGCGGAGTCGGGAAGGATGCGCCCCGGGGCGATGTCACGCCGGGCGGCGATCTCGTCGCGGGTGGTCCACAGTTCCCGGACGATCGCCAGGCGGCGTCGGTCCTTGATCGCGTGGATCTTGGACGTGCGCCGCCACCGATCGGGCTTCGGAGCGGGCGGCCCCGCGAGCCGGATGTGCTCGAATTCCTGAGCGGCCCACTCGGTCTTGTTCTGCCGCTCGAGTTCGCGCGCCATCGCGTCGCGGAGTTCGACGAGCGGTTCGACGTCGAGCGCGGCGTAGTTGAGCCACGAGTCGGGAAGCGGTCGCGTCGACCAGTCCGCCGCACCGTGGCCCTTGCGCAGTTCGAGGCCGAGGGTCTCGGCCACGATCGCGGCGAGACCGACGCGGGGGAATCCGGCGAGACGACCGGCGAGTTCGGTGTCGTACAACTTCGCCGGACGGAGTCCGAGTTCGGCCAGGCCGGGGAGATCCTGGTCGGCGGAATGCAGGACCCATTCGAGGTCGTTGATCACCTCGGTCAGGGGAGCGAGGTCGTCCCGCGTGGGAATGGGATCGAGCAGCACCGTGCCGGCGCCGTCACGACGGAGCTGTACGAGATAGGCGCGCCCGGAGTAGCGGTAGCCCGATGCGCGTTCGGCGTCGACGGCGAGCGGGCCGTGTCCCTGCGCGAGCATCGCTGCCGCGTCGGCGACCCCGCGCGCCGTGGTGACGACCTTCGGGACGCCGTCGCGGGGTTCGAGGAGCGGCACCGTGGTCACGCTCGTGCTCTTCTGCTCGTCCTCGTCGTTCTGTGCCGGCATGGGCGTGACTCTAGCGGTGTCGTCCCCGTGTGCAATTCCGTTCCTGTCCGGAACGTCCGATCGGTGGACACGCACGGACCCGCTCGACGCCTCGCGAACTCCCCTCAGAACACCGTCACCTCTCCTGCGAGACGACATCGTCGCGCTCCACATCCGATGTGAGGATGTCGTCGTTCTCCGCGCCGGCCGCGAGGATGAGGTCCTCGAGGGCGGGGGAGAAGTCGTCGACGAGTTTCCACAGGTCGGGGACGAGATCGGGACACGAGATCAGACCGATGTCGAGCCTGCCGTCGAGGGAGAGCACCGTGATGTTGAGCGCTGCGCCGTGGAAGATCGGGCCGAAGGGGTACATCGCCGTCATGCGGGCGCCCAGGAAGTACAGCGGCACGGGAGGTCCGGGCACGTTGGAGATAACGAGGTTGTGGATCACCGGGTGCCGGTCGGCGAGCCGCAGTCCGGCGTAGGCGCGCATCGCGGGGGCGAACACGGCCGCGCCGAGGAACTGGGACCAGTCCTGCAGCAGGTTCGCGCCGAGGTCGGCGTTGTGTTCCTTGGCCACCGCGTTCGCTTCCGAGAGTGCCCGCAGCCGCTCTGCGGGGTCGGCGATGTGTGTGTGGAGGTCGGCGAACATCGCCGAGACCTGGTTGCGTCCCGGCCGATCCGACCTGCCGTGGACCGAGACCGGGATCATCCCGATGAGCGGGGAGTCGGGCAGCTCGCTGCGCCGCTCCAGATATCGGCGTAGCGCGCCGGCGCACACCGCCATCACCACGTCGTTGACGGTGACGCCGAAGACGTTCTTCACCAGCTTCACGTCGTCGAGGTTCAGCTCGGCGAAGCCGACGGTGCGGTGTCCGGTGATGGTGGAGTTGAACGGGGTGCGCGGCGCCGTGAACGGCGCGGGCATGGCGTCGCCGCGTCGGGCGCGGGCGATCCAGGAGGTCAGCGATGTGACCGCGCCGGGAAGGATCCGCAGCAGGTGGAGAGGCCGGCGGGCGACGTTGAGGGCTCCGGCGATCGCGATGGCGAGATCGTTCGCGTCGCCGGCACCCCACTGCACCGGTTCGGGCCGGGGATCGGCCGGGTCGAGGCTGCACAGCTGCGCGATGAGTGCGGCACCGGAGACCCCGTCCACTCCGGCGTGATGCATTTTCGCGATGACGGCGATCCTGCCGTCGTCGAGACCGTCGACGAACCACATCTCCCATAGTGGCCGGGAGCGATCCAGGGGTTGCGCGGCGATGTGTCCGCACAGCTCCGCGAGCTCGGTCCGGCCGCCCGGGGCGGGCACGCCGACGTGGTGGACGTGCCGGTCGAGGTCGAAGTCGTGGTCGTCGACCCAGACCGGATGGTCGAGGTTGAACCTGCTGTCGGCGAGCTTCATCCGGAACTGGGGTACGGCGGTGAGGCGCGCTTCGAGTTCGTTGCGCAGTCTCACGTAGTCGTAGCCGCCCGGGACGGTGGACGGATCCAGCACGATCAGCCCGCAGATGTGGAGGAGCTGACTGGGGGTCTCGAGGTAGAGGAAACCGGCATCGAGCCCGCTGAGACGCTGCATGGAATCAAGAGTAGAACAGGTTCTAGAAATCCGGTCGGATTGCAGCGGTTTTCACCGCTGGAGTCGCGCAACCCCCGCCGGAGGCAGACCCGCGGCATATGCGAGGACGTCACAGAACGCCTCCACGTGCAGGGTCAGCATGTCGGACTGCGGAGTCCACGACGCGCGCAGTTCCAGTTGGTGGGCGCGTCCCGGGCCCGCGATGTCCCCGAACCGCACGGAGGTCGTCGCCGTCACCGTGCCGCCCAGCGCCGTGAGCGGTTCACCGTGCGCGGCGAGGGCGTCGACGAGCCAACTCCACGCGACCTCCGGCAGCAGCGAGTCCGCTGCCAGGCTCTCGTCGACGTCGGCCTGGATGTACGAGACGAGCCGGGTGGTCCCGTGCCACGCCTCGTCGCCGTCGGGGTCGTAGAGCAGGATGAGACGGCCGAACGCGTCGCCCTCCGACTGCTCGGGCACCCCCTCCGTCTCGTCGTGCAGGACCTCGGCGCCCAGTGCATAGCTGTAGGGAGCGAGCCGTTGCGGGGGTCGGATCGGCCCGACCTCGATCTCCGGGCGCACGGTAGCCGCGTTCATCGCATCGACTGCGGAACGGAAGCGGGCCGGCTCGGCGGGCGAGGTGGTCACCGAGCGGAGGTTAGTGCCGGTGACGCACCGCACGCGGGAGGCGCGCCGATTCCGGTGGGCGGCGCGGTCGTGGCAGCATGGGCAGCGGGTCCGCGCCACACGTCTCGGTCCGGGACCCGACAGACGCTGCCCTGCGCGACGGCGCGCAGTGCCCGAAGAACGAGGATCGATGACCGGCTTGGAGAACACGAACGTCGGCTCTGCGGTGCCCGCGGAGTACCCCGCGCGAAGGATCCTGCCGCATGCGCCCCTGCTGGCGGCCGCGCGCGGTGAGCGGCCCGTCCACCGGCCCGTGTGGTTCATGCGCCAGGCCGGCCGCTCCCTGCCCGAGTACCGGGAGATCCGGGCCGGCGTCGGCATGCTCGAATCGTGCTTCGACCCCGAGCTCGTCTGCGAGATCACGATGCAGCCGGTGCGGCGGCACAAGGCCGACGCTGCCATCCTGTTCTCCGACATCGTCGTCCCGCTCAAGGCGGCAGGTATCGACCTCGACATCGTCGCCGGGACGGGCCCGGTCGTCGCGAACCCCGTCCGTACCGCCGCCGATGTCGCCGCGCTGCCGTCCCTCGAGGCCGAGGAGGTCGGGGCGGTCGCCCGCGCGGTCGGTCTGCTGACCCGCGAACTCGGCGACACCCCGCTCATCGGCTTCGCGGGGGCGCCCTTCACCTTGGCGTCCTATCTCGTCGAGGGCGGACCCAGCCGCAACCACGAGCACACCAAGGCGCTCATGCACGCCGACCCGAAGACCTGGCACGCGCTCCTCGGCAAGCTCACCGATGTCGCTATCGGCTTCCTGCGCGCGCAGATCGGCGCCGGTGTCGACGCCGTCCAGCTCTTCGACTCGTGGGCGGGCGCCCTCTCGCTCGCCGACTACCGCGAGTACGTCCTGCCGCACTCCGAGCGTGTCTTCGCCGAGATCGCCGGTGCGGGGGTGCCGCGCATCCACTTCGGTGTCGGCACCGGTGAGCTCCTCGGCGCCATGGGTGAGGCGGGCGCCGACGTGGTCGGCGTCGACTGGCGCATCCCGCTCGACGTCGCCGCGACCCGCGTCGGCCCCGGCAAGGCCCTGCAGGGCAACCTCGACCCCGCGATTCTGTTCGCGGGCCGGGAGGTCGTCGAACGCGAGGTGCGCCGCATCGTCGCCGAGGCCGACCGTGCTCTCGAGGCCGGCGCCATCGGACACATCTTCAATCTCGGTCACGGCGTGCTGCCCGACACCGATCCCGATGCCATCACCCGAGTGGTCGAGCTGGTGCATTCGCTGTGACCCCGCCGACGGTCGCGGTCGTCGGCGGTGGGATCAGCGGGCTCGTCGCCGCGTATCGGCTGCGTCGTTCGCTCGGCGCCGCCGCCCGCATCGTCGTGCTCGAGCGATCGTCGCGGCTCGGCGGCAAGCTCCGCACGGTCCCGCTCGCGGGTGATCCTGTCGACGTCGGCGCCGAGGCGTTCATCGCACGCCGACCCGAGGTGGTCGCGCTCGTCGAGGAACTCGGCCTGAGCGCCCACATCGTCCACCCCTCGGCTGCCCGTCCGCTCCTGTACGCCGACGCGCGACTGCATCCGCTGCCGGCGGGCACGCTCATGGGCATCCCCGCCTCGGCGCAGGCCGTGGAGGGTCTCGTCGACGACGAGACCCTGGCGCGCATTGCCGCCGAACCCACAGTGCCGTTCCACTGGGACCGGGACTCCGACGTCTCCGTCGCGGATCTCGTCCGATCACGCTTCGGTGAGCAGGTGGTGCAGCGCAGCGTCGACCCGCTGCTCGGTGGGGTGTACTCGGGGCTGTCCGACACCGCGGGTGTCCGTGCCACCGTCCCGACGCTCGCCGCGGCCCTCGACGCCGGCGCGACGAGCCTGAGCGACGCCGTCGCCCGCGCTCTGCCCCCGAAGTCGGACGCCCCGGTCTTCGGGACGCTGCGCGAGGGCTACGGCGTGCTGATCCAAGCTCTCGTCCGCGAGGCCGACGCCGAGTTCCTCTACGGCACAGCCGCATCCGGACTGAAGCGCAGCGGTGGCCGGTGGTCGGTCGATCCGCTCGGCGAGGTCGACGGTGTGGTGCTCGCCGTGCCCGCCCCGGACGCCGCCCGGCTGCTCTCCGACAGTGTCCGATCCGCCGCGCAGTGCGTCGCGCAGATCCCGCTCGCCTCGTCGGTGGTGGTCGCGCTCGCGTTGCCGCACGACGCCGGCCTGCCGCAGAACTCCGGGATCCTCGTCGCGACGGGGGAGGAACTGTCGGCGAAGGCCTTCACGCTGTCGAGCCGCAAGTGGCCGCACCTCGCCGAACGCCCCGTCGCACTCGCGCGTGCGTCGTTCGGACGGTTCGGCGACGACGCGCTCGTCGACGCGTCCGAGGCCGACCTGATTGCGCTGGCCCGCGCGGATCTCGCGACCGTCACCGGAGTCGACGCCGAACCGGTGGCCGCCTTCGTGCAGCGGTGGCACGGCGGGCTGCCGCAGTACCGCGAACACCACGGCGAGATCGTCGCCGCCTTCGAGGCCGAGATCGCAGGGATCGACGGACTCGAGGTCGCCGGCGCGATGCTGCACGGTGTGGGTGTACCCGCATGTGTCGCAACAGGCACGGCTGCAGCCGCACGCCTGACTGCACGAATGGAAGGATGAACGTCATGGCACGTCTCGACTACGACAAGCTCAATTCCACCCTCCGTTACACGATGTGGTCGGTCTTCCAGGTCCGGCCCGGCGTCCTCGGCGACGACCGCGCCGCGGCGATCGAGGACGCGAAAGCGTTCTTCGCCCGCTTCGACGACACCGACGTGATCGTGCGCGGTATCTACGATGTGGCCGGCACCCGCGCGGACGCCGATTTCATGATCTGGACGCACGCCGAGCACATCGAGGATCTGCAGAAGCTGTACGCCGACTTCCGGCGCACCACGATCCTCGGCCGCGCGAGCACCCCGGTCTGGTCGAACACCGCACTGCACCGACCCGCGGAGTTCAACAAGAGCCACCTGCCCGCCTTCATCGCGGGGGAGGAGCCGGGCAACTACGTGTGCGTGTACCCCTTCGTGCGGTCCTACGAGTGGTACCTCCTGCCCGACGAGCAGCGTCGCAAGATGCTCGCCGACCACGGCATGGCGGCCCGCGGCTACCCCGATGTCCGCGCCAACACCGTTCCGGCCTTCGCGCTCGGCGACTACGAGTGGATCCTCGCCTTCGAGGCGCCGGAACTGCACCGCATCGTCGATCTCATGCGCGACCTGCGTGCCACCGACGCGCGCCTGCACGTCCGGGAGGAGACCCCCTTCTTCACCGGACCGCGGGTCGACGTCGAAGCCCTCGTCGCGTCGCTGCCCTGACGTGACCTCGACGAGCGCGGTGCCACCCGAGGGAGAAGGTCGTCTGTTCTCCCAGATGGCGCACTGGGGGATGTTCTCGGCGCAGGCACGCGACGGCGAGGTCGTCGCCGTGCGGCCCTACGCCGGGGACCGCGACCCCTCACCGATCCTGGGGAACATCCCCGGATCGGTGCGGCACCGTGCTCGCATCGCCGGTCCGGCCGTCCGTCGCGGCTGGCTCGAGAACGGACCGGGACCGAGCACACGACGCGGCGACGACGAGTACGTCGCGGTCTCGTGGGACGAACTCACCGAGATCCTCGCGGGCGACCTGCAGCGCGTAAAGGACCGGCACGGCAACCGGGCGATCTTCGGTGGCTCCTACGGCTGGTCCGCCCCGGGCCGGTTCCACCACGCACAGAGCCAGGTGCACCGCTTCCTGAAGATGTTCGGCGGCTACACCCGCTCGGTGCACTCCTACTCGCTCGGCGCGACCGGCGTGATCATGCCGCACGTCGTAGGCACCCACTGGAAACTGTTCGCGCGCTCGACCTCCTGGGGGGTCATCGCCCGCGAGACCGATCTGATGGTGTGCTGCGGCGGGATCCCGCTGAAGAACACCGCCGTCAACGACGGCGGCACGAGCGATCACCCCACCCGCGACGCCCTCGACCGGATGCGGGCCCGCGGCGGACGGATCGTCTCGTTCAGCCCGATCCGCAGCGACGTGTACGGTGAGCACGAGTGGCTCGCGCCCCGGCCGGGCACCGACGTCGCGATCATGCTCGCCCTCGGTTATGTCCTGGCCACCGAGGGTCTGGCCGACCGTGAGTTCCTCGACCGCTACTGCACCGGTTACGACCGCTTCGAGGAGTACCTGCTCGGCCGCACCGACGGCGTCCCGAAGACCCCCGAGTGGGCCGCCGGACTGTCGGGCATCCCGGCCGGAACCCTCGTCGACCTCGCGCGACGCATGGCCCGTGGCCGCACCCTGGTGTCGGTCACATGGTCGCTGCAACGCGTGCGGCACGGCGAGCAGGCGCCCTGGGCGGGCGTGACCCTCGCCGCGATGCTCGGCCAACTCGGCGTTCCCGGGGGCGGTTTCGGCCACGGCTACGGTTCGATGAACGAACCCGGTCTCGCGCCCGTCCCGTATCCGCTGCCCACCCTGTTCCAGGGCAACAACGACGTCGAGGACTTCATCCCCGTCGCCGCGATCTCCGACCTGCTGTTGCGACCGGGGGAGCAGTTCGACTACGACGGCCGTCGCCTGACCTTCCCGGACATCCGGCTCGTGTACTGGGCGGGTGGCAATCCCTTCCACCACCACCAGGACATCGGCCGGCTCCGCCGCGCCCTGCAGCGGCCCGACACGATCGTCGTCCACGACCCGTACTGGACGCCGATGGCCAAGCACGCCGACATCGTCGTGCCGTCGACCACGGCGCTCGAGCGCGACGACCTGACGTGCACGCGCAACGATCCGCTGCTCGTCGCGATGCAGGCTGCCGTCCCACGCTTCGCCGACGCCCGCGACGACTACGACACCTACACCGCTCTCGCCCACCGCCTCGGCTTCGGCGAGCAGTTCACCGAGGGCCGGACCTCCCGGGAGTGGCTCGAACACCTCTACGAGCAGTGGCGCGGTTTCGTCCTCGCCGACGACCGGCGCATCGAGGACCCGCCGCCCTTCGACGACTTCTGGTACGGCGGACCGGTCCGGATGCGGACCGAGGACGATCTGACCCTCTTCGAGGACTTCCGGTCCGATCCCGCGGCGAACCCGCTGCGGACTCCCAGCGGACTGCTCGAGATCTTCTCCGCCGATATCGACTCGTTCGGCTACGACGACTGCGCCGGGCACCCCACCTGGTACGAACCCGACGAATGGCTCGGCTCCCCGCGGGTCGAGCGGTTCCCGCTGCACCTGATCGCCAATCAGCCGGCCACGCGCCTGCACGGGCAGCTCGATCACGGCCCGGTGAGCCAGGCGTCGAAGATCCGTGGCCGTGAACCGATCCGGATGCGTCCCGACGACGCTGTCGCGCGAGGTCTGGAAGCCGGCGACATCGTCCGCGTCTTCAACGATCGTGGTTCGTGCCTCGCCGGGGTGGTCCTCGACGACGGTCTGCTGCCGAACGTCGTCCAGCTCGCGACGGGAGCCTGGTACGACCCGCTGGATCCGTCCGATCCCGGATCGATGTGCGTGCACGGGAACGCGAACGTGCTCACCCCCGACGTCGGCACGTCGTCGCTGTCGCACGGATGCACGGGGCAGCACGTGCTCGTCGACGTCGAGCGGTTCGACGGCGAGTTGCCGCCCATCCGGGCCTACGATCCGCCGGTCGTCCGGCAGCGCTGAGCGGTCACAGTCCGAGTGACGACTGGACCTCACGCAGGGTGGCCGCGGAGGCGGCCAGCCCCGCTTCCTCCTCCGACGACAACGGCACATCGAGCACGGTGTGCGCGCCGCGCGCGTCGACGACGGTGGGAAGCGAGAGGCAGACGTCCTGCAGGCCGTGCCGCCCGGTTTGCAGCGTCGACACCGCGAGCACCCGGCGCTGGTTCCGCAGCACGGCCTCCACGATGCGGGCACTCGACAGTCCGATCGCGAGATTCGTGGCGCCCTTGCCGCGGATGATCTCGTAGGCGCTGCGCACGACCTCCTCGAAGAGTTCGGCGCGGGTGTCCGGTCCGAAGACGGGTCGTCCGTCGACGGCGAAGGACTCCACCGGCACGCCGCCGATCGTCGCACTCGACCACAGGGCGACCTCCGAGTCGCCGTGTTCCCCCACGACGAACGCGTGAACGTTCTCGACCGCGACGTCGGCGCGGTGGGCGAGCAGATACCGCAGCCGGCCGGAATCGAGCACCGTGCCCGACCCGAAGATCCGGCCGTCCGAGACGCCGGTCGCCGCGATCGCGGCGCGGGTGACGATGTCGACCGGATTACTGACGAAGACGATCACTGCATCGGGGGAGACGGACAGCAGGCCGGGAGTCAGGTCCCGTGTCAGGGCGACGTTCGCCGCCGCGAGATCCAGACGCGACTGGCCGGGATGCTGCTTGGCCCCCGCGGTCACGACGATCAGATCGGAACCGGCGGTGACCGCGATGTCGTCGCTGCCCTCGATCCGGCACGACGGCGCGAACTGCGTGCCGTGGTTCAGGTCCAGGACCTCCGCGCGCACCTTCGCGGAGTTCGTGTCGAACAGCGCGATCGCGTCTGCCGAACCCCTGAGTAGACATGCATACGCCACCGCGGTACCGACGCTCCCGGCGCCGACGACGGACAGCTTCGTGTGTCGCCGGATTCTCGTACCCGTCTCAGCCATGCGAGACATTGTGGCAAACCGGCCCCTCGGTCGGTAGCCTCGCGCCACATGACTCGGTCCGCATCGGGACATTCCCTGCGAGCGGCCGGCCCGCCGCGATGGCGGCGATGCGACTGCTCGAGGAGATCGAGCCGAGCCGACCTGCCACTGTCGCTCAGCCGTTAGCCTCGGGACATGGCCGAGACCCCCTTCGATGCCGTCCTGTTCGACTTCTCCGGCACCCTGTTCCGGCTCGAGGAGGACGAGAGCTGGCTCGCGGACGTCACCGACCACGAGGGCAGACCCTTCGACGTGCACTGGCAGGCCGAACTCATGCGGCGGCTGACGCAACCCGTCGGGCAGCCCGTCGAGATGGACGCCGACGAGCACCACGCGTGGACCAACCGCGACCGCGAACCGCGCTGGCACCGCGAGGCCTACCTGACGGTGCTGCGCAGATCGGGCGTGGCCGATCCCGAACAGGCACAGGCGCTCTACGAGAAGGTGACCGACCCCGACTGCTGGACCGTCTATCCCGACACCGTCCCCGTCATCGAGGCGCTCGCTGGAGACGGGATCGCCGTCGGCGTGGTGAGCAACATCGCCTTCGACCTGCGGCCGGCCTTCGCGCGGCTCGGTATCGACGACCTCGTGTCGGTGTTCGCGCTGTCCTTCGAGGTGGGCGCCGTCAAGCCCGAACCGGAGATCTTCCGCCACGCCGTCGACAGACTCGGTGTCGACCCGCGACGGACGCTGATGATCGGCGACAGCGAGAAGGCGGACGGTGCCGCCCGGTCGATCGGATGCGCGTTCGAACTCGTCGAACCGACACCGACCACCGAGCGGCACGACGCACTGTGGACCGCGCTGGCCGCGGCCGGGATCACTCCGACCGAACCAGGCGCAGGGAGATCGAGTTGATGCAGTACCGCTTGTCGGTGGGCGTCGGGTAACCCTCGCCCTCGAAGACGTGCCCGAGATGGCTGTGGCACGTCGCGCACACCACCTCGATGCGCCGCATGCCCAGCGAGTTGTCCTCGCGCAGGATCACGGCGTCGGAGTCGGCGGGGTCGAAGAACGACGGCCACCCGCAGTGGGAGTGGAACTTCTCGGTGCTGCGGAACAGTTCGGCACCGCACGCGCGGCATTCGTAGATGCCCTCGGTCTCGGTGTCGGTGTACTCGCCGACGAAGGGGCGCTCGGTGCCGGCCTGACGCAACACGGCGAATTCGGCGGGAGTGAGCTTCGCGCGCCATTCCTCGTCGGTGTGGACGACCTTGGGTGCGGGTTCGGATCGAGGAGCAGACGTCATGATCTCCACGCTAACCGCGCTCGGCGCGCGCGTCACGTCTGCACCGGCACGGACGATCACGTCCGTGCGGGCTGCTTCTCCTCGAGCAGGTGCGACGGCTCGATGCCGTCCGCCAGGCGCCCTTCGCGCTTCGCGACGAGGTAACGGTCGAGCAGGACGGCGAAGACGACGATGAGCAGCAGCGACCAGCCGAAGGTTGTCTTCATGTACTCCGCCGCGCGCCCGGCCTCCACCCACCGGTTCGACAGCCACGAGTCGTAGCTCAGGAAGCCGTAGACGGCGAGCCAGGCGGGCCAGTTCCGCATCACGGAGTTCGGCAGCAGCACCGTCATCAGCAGAGGGAACAGCATCATCGAGTAGTACATCTGGCCGAGCGATCCGAGCAGGAACGAAGCCGCGAGCAACACACCGCCGGCGGTGCACACGAAGAACACCTCGTCGTGGCGGCAGTAGCGGTAGAGCAACCACACCGACACCGCGACCATCACCGCGAGCACCGCCCGCAGACCGAAGATCAGCCAGGCCGGGAGCCCGTAGTACATGCCGTTGCCGACGATCGCGCTGTTGAAGTAGTCGCGGGACTCGAGCAGGTACGGCACGGTGTGCTCGACGAACTGCCACGCGTCGACCGACAGGGGCCACGCGATGATCGTCAGCGCGATCGGGACACCCGCGGCGGTGATGAAGACCTTCCACTGTCCGCGCACGAGCGGGAGCAACAGCAGGGGAGCGAGGATCGGTTTGACGGCGAAGGTCAGGCCGAGCGCAGCCCCCGCCCACAGATCACGTCGTTTGAGCAGCAGCGTCAGGAACGCGATCTCGCCGAGCAGGACGAGACCGTTGATGTTCGTGAAGACGAGCGTGTTCGTCACCGTCTCGGACGCGAACGCGGCGAAGACCAGCACCGGCGCGATCGGCGAATCGAGTCGCAGACCGAACATGCGCAGCAACAGGTAGAGCGCGACGAGGATCGCGATCGCATTGGCGAGGATGAACAACCACCGCGACCGCTCGGGGTCGATCACCGCGATCGGGGCGATCAACAACGTGCCGGAAGGCGGATAGAGGTAGTGGGGATCGACCCACTGGAACTCGGCGGTGTACACCGGCCGGCGGTTGAGGAAGGCCAGCGCGGCGTTGTAGACCGGGGTGAAGTCGTCCGTCCGGAACCCGTTGACCGCTTTGATTACGACCCGGTGCAGAACCGTCAGTATGGCCAGGGGCCACACCACAGCCTTGACCACCTCGGCGGTCGTGCGTGCGGTCCGGGGTTCGAGACTTCTGAGGAACACTACGGCACGGTACACCGCGGGCCTGCGGACCCGTGCACACGCCCTGCCCCCGACCGGGGAACGTCACGCGGGGCACAGGCTCCCGTTGGGTGGAAGTTCTCCGTCGGACAGATAGGTCTCCACCCGCGCCTGCACGCATCCCGAGTGCAGGACCGCCGAGTAACCGGCACCTTGCCACGACAGTGACGCCCAGGCGATACCGCCTGCGGTGAGCACACCGGTCACCGACTCCACGCCGGCATTGCCCACGACCGGGTCCGCGGCCCCCGAGGAGACGAGCACGGGCACGTCGAGCGCCGCCGGCAGCGGCGGGGGAGGCAGGCTCGGCCACGCCGCACATGCCGTCAGGCCCGTCGCCAGATCCGCGCCGTACAGCGGATAGAGGGTGGACCAACTCCGGGCGAGATCGCCCGCGTGGGTCGGGGTCGGCCAGCGCTGTCCGTCGCTGCACCGGGCGACGAACTGACCGTCCGTCGAGAGCCTCTCCTCGGCCACACCGACCAGTTCGATGAGCGGCATGACATCGCCGTCCCGCGCGGCTGCGAGGACGTCCGCCACCTCACGGACGCGGGCCTGCAGATCGGCGCGCGGCGTGCCGAGGACACCCGTCAGCGCCGTGAGGAAGGAATTGGCCGAGACCGGCGCGAGTTCACCCTCGGTGGCCTGCTCGTGCAGATCCTCGATCGCCGCGCGCGGATCGTCGCCCAGGGCGCAGTCGAGGGCGGTGCACTGCCGGGCGAAGGCATCGACGGCGGCCTCCGCGCCGCGGGCCTGCGACTCGGCCATGAGTTCGGCGTCGGCGGTGGCCGCGGCGGGGGAGTCGAGGACGAGACGGCCGACCGCGCCCGGATAGGCGGCGGCGTAGGCGAGCGCGACCGTCGCACCGTTCCCCACCCCGAGGAGACCGATCCGGTCCACGCCCCATGCCTGCCGGAGGCGTTCGATGTCGTCGGCGGCGTGTGATGCGCCGAACATCAGCTGCTGCGGCTGCAGGTAGTCGGTGCACGAGACGGTCGCCTGACGACCCAGATCGGCGACGCGTTCGGGTGCATCGCCGGTGCGGCCGAATTGTCCGAGATCGCCGAGACCGCGACGATCAGCAGGAAAGATGCAGTCGATCGCGAGCGAGTTGCCGATCCCGCGCCGATCCACCGCGACGATCGGACGCATCGCCAGTGCACCCGACATCGCGCCGGTCGCCATGGCGGTCAGTGCGCGCGTCGACGCGACGTCGGCGCCGGTCGTGAGAACCAGCGGCGCCACGTCGGTGGGGGTGTCGGGCAGTCGTGCGCGCATGACTGCCAGCGGGAAGGTGCCCGTCACGGTGCCGGCCGCATCGATCGGGGCGACGACCTCCGCGCACTCGAGAACGAGGCCCTGGGCACCCGGCGGTGCGTCGAACGAGGAGAGCGTCTCGTCCGTGCAGTTCCGCCACGCCGGTTCGGCCGACGGCACCGGAAGTTCGGGTACCTCGGTCTCGTCCTGCGGGGTCCCGTCGACGGCGACACCGGGATCGTCGCGCACCACGGCGACGTCGGGACGTATCGACGGTCCTGCTCCGCACGCGGTCGACGCCGCGGCAACCGTGATCAACATCGCGGCGATCACTCCCGATCTGCGCATGCGCACAGCCTGCCAGGTTCACCGGCGGCCGCGCGCAACCGGTGGTCGAGCGGCCGATCCGAAGTGTCCTCCCGGTGCATGACGCGGAGGTGAACGCCGTGTGAAGTAGGTCGCATTCCGGATTCGAGTGAGGATCCGAGCATGATGCGGTCGTACCCTGGGCTGATGCACGAACGTCTCGTCGACCGCAATCCGGTGGTGCCTGCAGACCAGTTGGTGGCGCAGATGGTGCCCCCCGCGATGTTCGACGAGGTGAGCTTCGAGTCGTACATTCCGGATCCGAACGAGCCGAGCCAGGCGGCCGCGGTGACGACCGCTGCGGAGTTCGTCGGCAAGATCGGGAAGATCCGCGGCGGCAAGCGCGGCCTGTTCGGCCGCCGCTCCCAGCCGCAGGGGGCCGGCCTCTACCTCGACGGCGGCTTCGGCGTGGGCAAGACCCACCTGCTCGCCTCGATCTTCCACAGCGCACCCGCGCCCAAGGCCTTCGGCACGTTCGTCGAGCTCACCCACGTCGTCGGCGCCCTCGGGTTCAACAAGGCCGTCGAGGAGCTGTCGAACCACAGCGTGCTGTGCATCGACGAGTTCGAACTCGACGATCCGGGCGACACCATGCTCGTCTCGCGCCTGCTGACCGAACTGTCGGCCCGCGGCGTCTCGATCGTCGCGACCTCCAATACGCTCCCCGGCCAGCTGGGTGAGGGACGGTTCGCGGCACAGGACTTCCTGCGCGAGATCAAGAAGCTCGCGTCGATCTTCGAGACCATCCGCGTCGACGGCCCCGACTACCGTCACCGCGACCTGCCGCCTGCACCCGATCCGGTCGACTCGGCAGAGCTCACCGAGCGCGCCGACGCGATCCCGGGTGCGACGCTCGACGACTTCGACGAGCTGTGCGCGCACCTGAGCACGCTGCACCCGTCCCGTTACGGCAAGCTCGTCGAGGGTGTCCCCGCCGTCTTCCTCGAGGGTGTGCACCCGGCGAAGGACCAGTCGGTGGCCCTGCGTCTGGTGGTCCTCGCCGACCGCATGTACGACGCGAGCATCCCCGTGACGGTCTCCGGCGCCAAGCTCGACGAGATCTTCACGCCCGAGATGCTCGCGGGCGGCTACCGCAAGAAGTACCTGCGCGCGACGTCCCGTCTGCTGGCGCTGTCCCGATTCGAGGTTGCCGCGGGCTGATCGGATACCCGGCGCTCATGCGCGCCGGGTCGACCTTCACCCCATCACCGGCTCACCGGCCGGCATCCCTTCGGAGGGTGCGCTGCATGACGAAATCGTCGTGCGTCTGCGCCCCCACGACGAACGTGCGCGTGCCCACCACCTCGAAGCCCTGCTTCTCGTAGAAGCGCCGGGCGCGGGTGTTCTCCTGGTTGACGCCGAGCCACAGGCCCACACGCCCGAGTGTGTGGGCCCGCGCGACGATCGCATCCATGAGCGCCGCAGAGATTCCGGAACCGTGATGGCCCGGCATCACGTACAGCTTGCTGATCTCGATCGCCGGCCGCGCCGTGATCATCGCGTCGATCGCCGGATCCTCGGGAGCGGCGTCCACTGCCATCAGATAACCGACGATCTCCTCACCCGCGCGCGCCTCGAGAACGATGCGTTCGGGGGAGGACAGGTACTCGGCGAACTTCTCCGCGCTGAGGGTGCGCTCGATGAAGTCGGCGATGTCGTCCTCGGCGGCGTCCTGAGGGCAGGCGAGCGGGAAGGTCGCGGCGGCGACCTGAGCGATCGCCTCGGCGTCCCAGATGCCCGCCTCGTCGACGGAGACTGCTTCTTCGAGTGGTGGCATGGACATGCACACCAGTGAAGCACTCGGACGGGACGATACGGCAGGTGCCCCGCGTGTCGATGCGAGACGGAGACACGAGCCCGGACGCGAGACGGAGAAGGGTCCGGATATGGCTGAACCCCAGCCTTGGATGGGGGGTCATGGCTGGGGTTCGACACCATCGGGGGGATGGCAACATCCACGCTACATGAGGGATCCCTCAGGTTCCAGCGACCGTGGTCACGGTTGCGTCACACGGTCCCGTGGATGCGACTTGCACGAAATGTCGGTGCGTTGTACCGTCGCGGCTATGAAGCGCGTACTCGTAGTTCACCGCCGTAGCGGGGTCTGATTCGGACCGACCCCTCGCTGCGGGTCGTTGAGCTACGCGTCGGTCCTTCCTTCTCGTGGAAGACCACTACGAACGATGAACGCCTTCACCTCCTTCTCGGGTTTCGCTCCGATGTTCCCCTCTGGCACCCCTGATGCCGATCCGTTCTTCGCCCGCTACGGACGCGGCCTTCCTCGGGGATTGCGCGAGGAAGCCTCCGGCATGAGTTGGACGGAGTTCGAATCCACCTACGGTGCGCAGCACGGCCCGGTCCGCCTCGGTGGCTGGACCGCGACGGCCCTGGGTGCGGGACGCAGCGCCTTCGAGGCGACGATCGCGATCGGCGACACGATCCATACGGCATCCGCCACGACCTGCGGACCGATCGCCGCGATGACCGCGATGCTGTACGACCTCGGGCTGAACATCGAGATCCTGTCGTTCCACCGCCACGACCTCGGTGAGATGTCCGCGACCTTCCTGCTGTGCCGCTCCGGCGAGCGCACGACCTGGGTGATGGGCACGGGCGAGACCGGCAACGAGTCGTCGCTGCGGGCGATGATCGCGGGGATCAACACGCTCGGCGCGTGACGCGCCGGTCCGGTGCGGGGGAATACCTCCGCACCGGATCACCCGTTGCCGGATTCTCACCGGGTGGCCCGGACGATCGGCGGTCTCCACGAACGAATGCGTCTCCACGAACGAATGAAGGCTCCCTTCGAAATTCGAAGGGAGCCTTCATCTTCTGTGCGCGATACTGGGATTGAACCAGTGACCTCTTCCGTGTCAGGGAAGCGCTCTCCCGCTGAGCTAATCGCGCCGGCATGGTGATCGCCGGAATGGAGCGGATGACGGGATTCGAACCCGCGACCCTCACCTTGGCAAGGTGATGCGCTACCAGCTGCGCTACATCCGCATGTGCACGTTCTTTCGGTGAACCGGCTCGGCCCACGTGCTGGTCGAACCTGGTGCGCGATACTGGGATTGAACCAGTGACCTCTTCCGTGTCAGGGAAGCGCTCTCCCGCTGAGCTAATCGCGCGAGGTGGAGACGGGAATCGAACCCGTGTGCACGGCTTTGCAGGCCGTTGCCTCACCACTCGGCCACTCCACCGTAAAAGGTCGAGTCCAACCTCTCGAGCGGATGACGGGATTCGAACCCGCGACCCTCACCTTGGCAAGGTGATGCGCTACCAGCTGCGCTACATCCGCATTCGCACCGTTCGGCGTCGTGCTCTCCGTGGTGCGGTTCAAAACAGTAGCCGAGCATCTACGAAACGCACAAATCCGCAGGTCAACGGCAGAAAACCGGCAGATTTCGCGAAGGTGACGGGCTGATGACCCCTGCGGGAGGCGACGAATAGGGCTTCGGAGGCCGAGCCCGCGTCCCCCGCTCGTGTCGCTCCGGCCGACACTTGCGTTCCCCGGTCCTCCCGAGTCGAGGGCCGTCCACGTCCCGGGGCTCCGGGTGCGCCTTCTCGTCTCTACGAGCACGGTCTCCTGCCCGCTCGCGTACGCGCGCGAGAGGCGCCACCCGAACGCGCTACACGGAACATCCGCGTCGAAACGCTGGGACCAGGCGATTCGTCTTCATGGCGGGAGCGTGTTAGTGTTCCATCTCGTTCGAGCCGCTGCGGAGCGGCCCGGTCCCGTGGCTCAGTGGAAGAGCGTCCCGTTCACACCGGGGAGGTCGCTGGTTCGATCCCAGCCGGGACCACCGAGATCGGCAGTGACGAAAGGCACCCCCGCAGGGGTGCCTTTTTTCGTACCTTGATGAAATCGTTGAGCGTGCGTGGCGCCCGGTCGGGTGGTCGCCCGCGAGCGCTTGTTTCCTTCGAACCGCAACGGCCCCCTCGGGCCCGACCACGCGTGTCGTGTGGGCACAGCTGTGGTGCTTGTGGCCGAAGTGCGCGTAGTGATGGCAGGATCGTGGTCGTCGAGGAGGGCACGTCCGGATGAGCGTTGCGGACAGCGAATGGCCGGTCGTGGGGGCGACCGGAGCGAGATTCGGATCCGGTCGGTCCCGTCGACGTCGGCGGCCGGCGGATCACGCCGTGCCGGTACGGAATCACCGCGAGCCGGGCCCCGTCGTGGACGAGGTCACGGCAGCCGAGATGTACCGTCCCGCAGCGCAGCCGGTCGACACAGCGCAGCCGGTCGACAGAGTGTTGTCGGGCGGTGCAGCGCAGCCGGCCGGCCGGAATGCGGGCACCGGGACCAGTGTGGGAATCGAGGACATGAACCAGCCAGAGACGTCGTCGTTCGTGCGCCCGTTCGTGCGGAGCGGGGGACGCACCCGAGCCGAGGTGGAGCTGCCTCTCGAAGTGCTCGTGTCGGCCGTCCCCTCCGCGATGGGCAGTGAGTCCGGTCCGGCGATGGACGAGCATCGCCTCGTGCTGGCGTTGTGCGCCCAGCCGAGATCGATCATGGAGATCGCGGCCCTCGCGCAGATCCCGCTCGGTGTCGCGCGCGTGCTCGTCGGGGATCTCGCGGCGACCGGCGAGATCACCGTGCACCGCACGGCCGACAAGGTGGGACCGAACGTCGAACTGCTCGAACGGGTGCTCACGGGTCTCAACCACCTCTGAGTTTCTCCGCTCGGCTCCCTGTGTTCGCTGCCCGGGCGGATGTCGATAGCATGATGAAGTTGCCGTGTGCTCGCGATCGTCGACCGCAGCACGCGTCCGGCGACGACCACGTATCAGGCATCGAGCCGAGGAGTCCGTCACAGTGACCACGCCCGCATCCGCGAAACCAGCCACGATCGTCCGGGTGCCCGCGGGGACCACTGCGGGCGCGGCGGTCCGTGACGCGGGTCTGCCCACCAAGGGACCCGAGACGATCGTGGTCGTCCGCGACTCCGAAGGCACGCTGCACGATCTTTCGTGGACGCCGGAATCGGACGTCGAGGTCGAGGCCGTCGGCGCCGACACCGAGGACGGTCGCAGCGTCATCCGCCACTCGGCCGCCCACGTGCTCGCACAGGCCGTGCAGCAGGAGTTTCCAGAGGCGAAGCTCGGCATCGGCCCGCCCATCTGCGACGGCTTCTACTACGACTTCCAGGTCGAGCGTCCCTTCACGCCCGAAGATCTCGCGAAGCTCGAGAAGCGGATGAAGAAGATCGTCAAGGATGCCCAGCGCTTCTCGCGTCGCGTCGTCGACAGCCTCGAGGACGCCCGCGAGGAATTGAAGGACGAACCGTTCAAACTCGAACTCATCGACGACAAGGCAGGAAGCAGTGACTTCGAGCCGGACCCCGAGGTGATGGAGGTCGGCGGCAAGGAACTGACCATCTACGACAACCTCAACCCCCGCACGGGTGAGCTCGTCTGGAAGGACCTGTGCCGCGGCCCGCACGTGCCCACCACCAAGTTCATCCCGGCATTCAAGCTCACGCGCAGTTCCGCGGCCTACTGGCGCGGCGACCAGGACAACGCCGGCCTGCAGCGCATCTACGGCACGGCCTGGGAGTCCACCGAGGCGCTCGACGCGCACCTCGAACTCCTCGCCGAGGCCGAGCGCCGCGACCACCGCAAGCTCGGCACCGAACTCGACCTGTTCTCGTTTCCCGACGAGCTCGGCTCGGGACTGCCGGTCTTCCATCCGAAGGGCGGCATCATCCGCCAGGAGATGGAGAACTACTCGCGTCAGCGGCACGTCGAGGCCGGCTACGAGTTCGTGTACTCGCCGCACATCACCAAGGGCCACCTCTACGAGGTCTCCGGTCACCTCGACTGGTACCGCGACGGCATGTTCCCGGCGATGCACATCGACGAGGAGCTCAACGAGGACGGCACGGTTCGCAAGCCGGGTCAGGACTACTACCTCAAGCCGATGAACTGCCCGATGCACGACCTGATCTTCCGGTCGCGAGGCCGCTCGTACCGCGAGCTGCCGCTTCGCATGTTCGAGTTCGGATCCGTCTACCGCTACGAGAAGTCCGGTGTGATCCACGGGCTCACCCGTGTGCGCGGCATGACGCAGGACGACGCGCACATCTTCTGCACCCCGGAGCAGATGCGCGACGAGCTCACCAGCGTCCTGAAGTTCATCCTCGACCTGCTGAAGGATTACGGGCTCGACGACTACTACCTCGAACTGTCGACGAAGAATCCCAAGAAGTTCGTCGGCAGCGACGAGCTGTGGGACGTCGCGACCGACACCCTGCGTGAGGTCGCCGAGGCCTCGGGTCTGCACCTCGTCCCGGATCCGGGCGGTGCGGCCTTCTACGGTCCGAAAATCTCGGTGCAGGTCAAGGACGCCCTGGGCCGCAGCTGGCAGATGTCGACGATCCAGCTCGACTTCAATCTGCCGGAGCGATTCGAGCTCGAGTACACCGGCACCGACGGGGCGAAACACCGGCCCGTCATGATCCACCGGGCGCTCTTCGGGTCGATCGAGAGGTTCTTCGGCGTGCTCACCGAGCACTACGCCGGTGCCTTCCCGGCGTGGCTCTCGCCCGTCCAGGTCGTGGGCATTCCTGTGGCCGCGGACTTCGAGGACCACTTGTTCGACGTCGTGGGCAAGCTGAAGGCTCAGGGGATCCGGGCCGAGGTCGACGTCTCCGACGACCGTATGCAGAAGAAGATCCGCACCCACACCACGCAGAAGGTGCCGTTCATGCTGCTCGCCGGTGAGCGCGACGTCGCGGCGGGCGCGGTCAGTTTCCGTTTCCGCGACGGCACGCAGGTCAACGGCGTGCCGGTCGACGAGGCCGTGCGGATCGTGACCGAATGGGTCCGTCGCCGCGAGAACGCCTCGCCCACCGCCGAGCTCGTCGGTTCCGGTGGGGAAGGCAGCCCGTCGTGACGGGCGATCGCACTCCGGGGCCGGCCGACATCCCCGCGACCGACGACAGTCCCGCGTCGATGGTCGATCGCGGTGTGGGGGAGTCCGACCACCTGCAGCGCCTGTGGTCGCCGCACCGGATGTCGTACATCACCGAGTCCCCGCGAGGTCGCGACGAGCCGTACGAACCCTTTACCGATATCCCGAAGATGTCCGACGAGGAAGGTCTCGTCGTCGCTCGCGGTGAAACGGTGTACGCGGTGCTCAACCTGTACCCGTACAACCCGGGGCACCTGATGGTCGTACCGTATCGCCGGGTGGCCAACCTCGAGGACCTGACGCCCGAGGAGAGCACCGAACTCATGCAGTTCGCGCAGCGGGCGCTCCGCGTCATCAAGCGCGTCTCGCGTCCGCACGGCTTCAACGTCGGCCTCAACCTCGGTGCCGCGGCGGGAGGCTCGCTGGCCGAGCATCTCCACCTGCACGTCGTGCCGCGCTGGGGCGGCGACGCCAACTTCATCACCGTCCTCGGTGGGTCGAAGGTCATGGTGCAGTTGCTGCGCGACACCCGTGCACTGCTCGCCTCGGCATGGGACGAGTGACAGCCTTCCCCGAGTCGTCGCGATCGCATCGTACGGCCGTGGTGCCGTTCGCGTGTCGATCCGCTGCGGGCCGACTGCGCATTTCCGGCCCTACTCGTGGCAGGATCGGATTCCGGACACAACGGTCGGACAGGAAGACAGGGGTCGCGGGATGCTGAGCTTCTTCGGGCGTGCGTCGGTGTCGAAGGTCACCGCGCCGCTCGGCAAGGCGCTGATCCGTACCGGCCTGACTCCGGACGCCGTCACACTCGTCGGCACCGTCGCCACGATCGCCGCCGCCGTGACCCTGTTCCCCATGGGACACCTGTTCTGGGGTGCGATGGTCATCTGGCTCTTCGTCATGTTCGACATGCTCGACGGAGCCATGGCCCGGGCCCGCGGTGGCGGAACGCGCTTCGGCGCGGTTCTCGACGCGACCTGCGACCGGGTCGCCGACGGCGCGATCTTCGCCGGTCTCGCGTGGTGGGCCGTCTACCACGAGCAGAGCCGTCCGCTGTTCGTCGCCACCCTGCTCTGTCTGGTGACCTCGCAGGTCATCTCGTACGCGAAGGCGCGGGCCGAAGCGAGTGGACTGTCCGCCGACGGCGGTCTGATCGAACGACCCGACCGGCTCGTGATCGTGCTCGTCGGCGCCGGTCTCACCGGCCTCGGACTCGACTGGGCGATCCACATCGCCATGTGGCTGCTCGTCGTCGGATCGGTGATCACCGTCTTCCAGCGGGTGCTCGCCGTCCGCAACTCCGCGGGTGCGCGCGAACTGCTTCCCATCACGCCCCCGGCCGGGGGGACGACGGAGACCCGGGACGACGGGGGAGCACAGTGAGTGTCGGCGAGAAGGCGTCCGATCTCGCGTACGCGGGTGGCTGGCGCCTGGTCCGGGCACTGCCCGACGGCGTCGCGCGACGGTTGTTCGACGCCGGCGCCGACCATGCGGCGCGCCGTGGCGGCGGACCGCAGCAACTGCGCCGCAACCTCGCGCGGGTGCTCGGGGTGCAGCCGCACGAGGTGCCCGACGATCTGATCCGCCGGTCGGTCCGGTCCTACGCGCGCTACTGGCGCGAGGCGTTCCGCCTGCCGTCGATGGATCTCGACGCGACCGCGAAGTCGATCGATTCGTCCATCGAGGGCCGTGAGCACATCGAGGCGGCGCTCGCCGCCGGTCGCGGCGCGATCCTGGCGCTGCCCCACAGTGGGAACTGGGATCTCGCCGGCGTGTGGTGCGTCCGCTACTTCGGCGGATTGACCACGGTCGCCGAGCGCCTGCGTCCGGAGTCCCTCTACCGCCGTTTCGTGGACTACCGCGAGGGTCTCGGTTTCGAGATCTTCCCCTCGAGCGGCGGGGAGACGCCGCCGTTCGGGAAGCTTGCCGCGCGGTTGCGCGACAACCGGATCGTGTGCCTGCTCGGCGAACGCGACCTCGCCCGCAAGGGAGTGCCGGTCACCTTCTTCGGCGAACCCACCCGCATGCCCGCCGGACCGGCGAAACTGGCCATCGACACCGGTGCGGCACTGTTGCCGGTGCACTGCTGGTTCACCGAGGACGGCTGGGGGTTCCGCGTGGATCCGGAGCTCGACGTGAGTGTCGGGATCGACGCTGCCACACAGGCCCTCGCCGACCGGTTCGCCGCCAACATCGCCGCCCACCCCGAGGACTGGCACATGCTGCAGCCGTTGTGGCTCGACGACTTGTCGGAGGCTCGCCGCGCCCGGATGGAGGCGTAGGTGAGGATCGGGATGGTCTGCCCGTACTCCTTCGACGTTCCCGGTGGAGTACAGGCACACGTCGTGGATCTCGCGGAGGTCCTCATCGGCCGCGGGCACGAGGTGAGTGTGCTGGCACCCGCGTCGGAGACGACGCCCCTGCCCGACTTCGTCGTCTCCGCCGGTCGCGCCGTCGCGATCCCGTACAACGGGTCCGTCGCGCGCCTGAGTTTCGGTCCGGTCTCCTATGCCCGGGTCCGCCGCTGGATCAACGACAACGATTTCGACGTCCTCCACATCCACGAACCGAACGCGCCGAGCCTGTCGATGCTCGCGCTCAAGGTGGCGGAAGGACCGATCGTCGCGACCTTCCACACGTCGACGACGAGATCGCTGGTGCTCAGCACCTTCCAGGGTGTCCTGCAGCCCTATCTCGAGAAGATCAGCGGCCGGATCGCGGTGTCCGAGCTGGCCCGGCGGTGGCAGGTCACCTCTCTCGGTGCCGATGCGGTCGAGATCCCCAACGGTGTGGACGTGCCGTTCTTCCGGCACGCCCCGCTGCTGCCGGGCTACCCGCGAGCGGGCCGCACGGTGCTCTTCCTCGGCCGGTACGACGAACCTCGCAAGGGCATGGAGATCCTGCTCGGCGCGTTGCCGGCGCTCGTCGCCCGACATCCCGACATCGAGATCCTCGTGGTCGGGCGCGGTGACGAGGACCGCTTGCGGAAGGAAGCGGGACGCTACTTCCGACACTTGCGGCTGCTCGGGCAGGTCGACGACGACGAGAAGGCGTCCGCGATGCGCAGCGCCGACGTGTACTGCGCGCCGAACCTCGGTGGTGAGAGCTTCGGCATCGTGCTCGTCGAGGCCATGGCCGCGGGGACGGCGGTCGTCGCCTCCCAGCTCGACGCCTTCCGCCGGGTACTGCGCGACGGGCAGGCCGGGGTCCTCGTCCCGGTCGCCGATGCCGATGCGCTCGCGCGTGGACTCCTCGAGGTCCTCGACGACGACGACCGCCGGCAGGCATTGGTCGACTTCGGATCCACGGTGGTCGAAGCGTACGACTGGCCGGTGGTCGCAGATCAGATCCTGCGGGTCTACGAGACCGTCACCGTCGGTGCCGGCCCGGTGCGGGAGGTCCGGTCGTGACCGTCAGCGCGGTGACGATCCTCGTCCTGTCGCTGATCGCCGCCGTGGTCGTGGCGATCGGTGTGTGGGCCTATTCCACCGCCAACCGACTCGACCGCCTCCATATGCGCTCGGATCTGTCCTGGCAGGCACTCGATGCGGCCCTGGCGCGTCGCGCGGCGGTCGTGCGGAGCATCGTGGCGTCGATCCCGGTCCCGGAGGGACGCACTCTCGCCCTGCTCGCCGATACTGCCGAACGTGCGGACCGCGCCCGGCGCGAGGAGGCCGAGAACGCGTTGTCGGCCTCCTTGGCACGGCTCGAGACCGGCCGGCTGCGCCCCCAACTCGTGGCCGAGCTCGCCGACGCGGAGGCGCGGGTGCTCATCGCCCGTCGTTTCCACAACGACGCGGTGCGCGACACCCTGGCGTTGCGCACCCGACGGCCGGTCCGCTGGTTGCACCTCGGGGGAACCGCGCCGCTGCCCACCTATTTCGAGATTGCCGAGCGGGCGGGTGCGGTCGCCACCGCGCCTCCGGCCGTTCCCGGCACGTCCCCTTCCTCAGGAGCGGCCCCTGCTCCCGCTTCGCGGACCACCTCGGTGCCGGATCGGGCACGCACGTCGGCTCGCGTCGTCGTGCTCGACGAGGACGGCCGGGTCCTGCTGCTGCGCGGACACGACCCCGCGGTGCCCGAGCGGCACTTCTGGTTCACGATCGGTGGCGCCGTCGAGCCCGGCGAGGACCTGGCGACGGCCGCGCTCCGGGAGCTCGCCGAGGAGACCGGTCTGCGGGTCGAGCGCGACCTCCTGTGCGGGCCGATGTGGCGGCGCGTGGCCGTCTTCCCGTTCAACGGTGAGGTCCTGCACTCGGAGGAGCTGTTCTTCTCGGTGCGGGTGCCGTCCTTCGAACCCGCTGCAGACGGCTTCACCGATCTCGAACGGAGCATGCGCCTCGACCATCGCTGGTTCGACGACGTCGAACTGCAGGCGCTGGTGCGGTCCGGGAACCCGGTCTACCCGCACGATCTGCCCGAGCTCCTCGATGAGGCGAGGCAGGTCGCGACGCGGCGGCTGGAGCCGGAGATCCGCGCGATCCGGTGAAATTTTGAACCCTTTCGGTCCGGCCGCAGGGCCTCTCACGTAGAGATCCAGTTCGCGAAACTGGACGGTACCTTTCGGGAATGCGCAGGATCTTCAGTCCCCGTCCGAGGAGTGGACCGGTGTGCGGCAGTCCAGTTGTTCCGAACTGGCTATAGGACCGGTTCGGCTGCGCCCCTAGGCTCGGTTCCGCTGCCCGTCGCCCGTGCGCCGGCAGCTTTCGCCGATCCGTCCACCGAGGAGGACTCCCATCGTGACCAGCCCCGACACCGCCCCCGTCACCGGTACCGCCCGCGTCAAGCGTGGCATGGCCGAGATGCTCAAGGGCGGGGTGATCATGGACGTGGTGACCCCCGAACAGGCTAAGATCGCCGAGGACGCCGGCGCGGTGGCGGTCATGGCCCTCGAACGCGTGCCCGCCGACATCCGCGCGCAGGGCGGCGTGTCGCGCATGAGCGATCCCGACATGATCGACGGCATCATCGAGGCCGTCTCGATCCCAGTCATGGCCAAGGCGCGCATCGGCCACTTCGTCGAAGCGCAGGTCCTGCAGGCCCTCGGGGTCGACTACATCGACGAGTCGGAGGTGCTCACCCCCGCCGACTACGAGAACCACATCGACAAGTTCGCGTTCACCGTGCCGTTCGTGTGCGGCGCAACGAATCTCGGTGAGGCACTGCGCCGTATCAACGAAGGCGCGGCGATGATCCGCTCCAAGGGCGAGGCCGGCACCGGCGACGTCTCGAACGCCACGACCCACATGCGCCGGATCCGCCAGGAGATCCGGCGCCTGAGCTCGCTTCCCGAGGACGAGCTCTACGTCGCCGCCAAGGAATTGCAGGCCCCCTACGACCTCGTCGTCGAGGTCGCCCGCGCCGGCAAGCTGCCCGTCACCCTCTTCACCGCCGGTGGCATCGCCACCCCCGCCGACGCCGCGATGATGATGCAGCTCGGGGCCGAGGGCGTGTTCGTCGGATCCGGAATCTTCAAGTCGGGCAACCCCGCCCAGCGTGCGGCCGCGATCGTCAAGGCCACCACCTTCCACGACGATCCCGACGTGCTCGCGAAGGTCTCGCGGGGCCTCGGCGAGGCGATGGTCGGTATCAACGTCGACGAGATCCCGCAGCCCCACCGGCTCGCCGAACGCGGCTGGTGATCGTTCTACCGGGGCGCGTGCAGGGCGAGCAGGGCGACGTCGTCCTGCACGCCCGCCCCGAGCGTCGCGAGCGCCTCGCGGACGGCCCCGACCGCTTCCGCCGCGCTCGTCGGTTTCGATGCGAGGACGTGCTCGAGGAGTCGGTCCTCCCCGAAGCGTTCACGGGTCTCACCGGAGACGAGAGCCTCGGTCACCCCGTCGGTGTACAGCAGCAGCGTGTCGCCGGGGCGCAGCGCGAAGGTGTGCTCGACGAGCCGCGGCGTGGGCAGCATTCCGATCAGCTGTCCGCCGATCGTGGGGAGATAGTCGACGTTGCCGTTCGCGCGCACGAGGAGCGGCGGCGGATGCCCACCCGAGGCGAGACGGATGTCGACCCGTCCGGTGTCCGGATCGGGCGCGACCGTGCCGAAGGTGAGCGTGCAGAAGGGGGCTCGCGTTTCGCTGTCGCGTTCGTCGAGCAGGGTGGTGTTGAGCGTCCTGAGCGCCGCGGACGGGACCGTCTCGTGGACCGCCGCGGCGCGCAGCGTGTAGCGGACGATCGACGTCACCGCCGCTGCGCGAGCGCCCTTTCCGCGCACATCGCCGAGGAACAGCCCCCACGTGCCGGCGCGCGCGGGGAACAGGTCGTAGAAGTCGCCGCCGACCTCGTCGGGGGACGCGATGTGGTAGTACGCGTCGACCTCGAGTCCCGGTACCGCGGGCAGGCTCGGCGGAAGAAGGGTCGCCTGGAGTGTGGCGTTGATCGTGCGGAGCCGCTCACGCTCGAGTTCGGCCTCGCGACGGGCACGGAGCAGTTCCGTCTCGTAGGCGCGGCGCTCGCGGGCATCGAACAGCATCGTGCGGATCAGCGTGGGCCTGCCCTCGGCGTCCGGCTCGACCACCGAGGCGGCCAGGACCGGCAGCCGGGTCCGGTCGGCACGGACGAGTTCGAGGGCGATCCCGTTGATCTGTCCGTGCATGAGGAGGAGCGGCGCGTAGTGGGTCTCGTGGTAGATGCGGCCGCCCACGCTGAGAAGGTCCGAGAAGTACCGCTTGCCGACCAGTTCGTCGCTCGTGAACCCGAGCCGGTCCGTCAAGGTCCGGTTGATCTCCGTGATCCGGCCGTCCGGGAGCGTCGTCAGGAATCCGCACGGCGCGTTGTCGTACAGCGCATCGCCGTGTCGGATACGGGGATCGAGGGTTCGATCGGTCGTCGCCGTCACCCCGATCGGCGCGCGAACGCCGCGATCGCGGCTGCTGTCTCTTCGGGTGCGCTGAGCTGCGGGCAGTGGCCGGTCGCGTTCAGGGTCACGAGTTCGCTCCCGGGGATCTGCTCGTGAACGAAGGCACCGACCTCGCGCGGAGCGATCGCATCGTGGGCGCACTGGGCGACGAGCGTGGGCACCGACACCGCGGCCAGGTCGGAGCGGTTGTCGGACAGGAAGGTCACCCGGGCGAAGACGCGCGCCACCTCGGGATCCGTGCGGCAGAAAATCTCGGCGAGTTCGTCGCCGAGCTCCGGTCGCTCGGGATTGCCCATGATGACCTGCGCCATCGACTCGGTCCAGCCCAGATAGTTCGCCTCGAGGGATTCGAGCAGCTCGTCGATGTCGCCGGTGCTGAACCCACCTCGGTATCCGCTGGCCGGATCGTCGATGAAGCGCGGGGACGGCGCGAGCAGCACGAGACCGGAGAAGACCTCCGGGGCAGCGGCCGCCGCGAGGACACCGATCGATGCGCTCACCGAGTGGCCGACGAAGAGCACCTGCCCGAGCTCCAGGCTCCGGCACAGGTCCACGACGTCCTCGGCGTAGGTCTCCATCCGCGAGTAGCGCTGGGAGTCCCAGGCGGTCGCATCGGAACGCCCGGAGCCGACGTGGTCGAACCGCACCACGGTGACGTCGGGTTCGAGCAGCGGGATCATCAGGCGCCACAGGTGCTGGTCGCAGCCGAAACCGTGCGCGAGGACGACCACCGGGCCCTGTCGGTTGCCCGTGATCGTCACGCTGTTCCTGCGCACCATATCGGTGACTTGTCGCATTGCACCCCCTCCGTTCTCCCGAGGGTGTCATATTCGCTACTCGATAGCGATCCCGGTTCTCTCGCCACCTTCCGGGGACACGGCGTTCGGCACACCTCCGTGCAGCTAGCCTTCTTGCGTACGGTGCACAGAAGGAGTTCCCATGGCGAAGATCGAGCAGATCCTGGCGCTCGAACAGATCGAGAACGACATCTTCCGGGGCATAGCGACGGAGACGTTGCTGCCGCGGACGTTCGGTGGTCAGGTGGCCGGTCAGGCGCTCGTGTCGGCGGTCCGCACCGTCGATCCCGCATTCGGGGTCCACTCGCTGCACGGCTACTTCCTCCGGCCGGGGAACCCGACGATGCAGATCGTCTACCTCGTCGACCGGATCCGCGACGGCCGCTCCTTCTGCACCCGGCGCGTGACGGCCGTCCAGGACGGCAAGGCGATCTTCACGATGTCGGCGTCGTTCCACGTACGCGACGAGGGGATCGAGCACCAGGACACGATTCCGCGGGTGCCGGCTCCGGAGGAACTGCCCGATCCGGAGACTGTGGTCGACGACGCGACCCTGCTGTGGGCGAAGAAGGAATGGGCCGAATGGGATTTCCGGTTCGTTCCCCGCGACCGGATGGACTCGTCGAGCAGGATGGCTGCACAGCAGCAGCTGTGGTTCAAGTCCCGCGAGATCCTCCCCGACGACCCGGTCTTCCACGTGTGCACGCTCGCGTACATGAGCGACATGACGTTGCTCGGCTCGGCGAGTGTCGGCCACGACGACGAACGGACGCAGGGTGCATCGCTGGACCACGCGATGTGGTTCCTGCGGCCGTTCCGCGCCGACGACTGGCTGCTTTACGACCAGACGTCACCCTCCGCCGGGCTGGGGCGCGCACTGACCCAGGGGCGGATCTTCGATCGCAACGGCAACATGGTCGCGGCGGTGGTGCAGGAAGGACTCACGCGGTACCTGCGCGAGTCCTGAACGAGGGCGTCCCCGACGAAGACGTCCCTACAAAGTGCCTGCGCATCGGCGACCCCGAACGGACAGGCAGGCAACGGTGACCATTTCCTCTCCCACGATCGGCGTCCTGGCATTGCAGGGCGACGTCCGCGAACATCGCAGCGCTCTCGAGGAGGCAGGCGCGCGGACGATCGCGGTGCGTCGCGAACGCGAACTCGACGAGGTCGACGGCATCGTCCTTCCGGGAGGCGAATCCACTACGGTCAGCCGTCTGCTGCGTGTGTTCGATCTGCTCGAACCGCTGCGGGCCCGGTTGGAGGCCGGGCTGCCCGCCTACGGTTCGTGTGCCGGCATGATCCTGCTCGCCTCCCGGGTGCTCGACACCACCGAGGACGCCGAACACCTCGACGCCCTCGACATCGCGGTGCGCCGCAACGCCTTCGGCCGGCAGGTCGACTCGTTCGAGACCGACCTGCCGATGACGGGTCTCGGCGACGGGCCGGTGCGCGCGGTGTTCATCCGAGCCCCGTGGGTGGAGGAGATCGGGCCCGACGTGGAGGTCCTGGCCACGGTTCCGGACGGGCCGGCGGCGGGTCGGGTGGTCGCAGTGCGGCAGGGCGCTGTGATCGCGACGTCCTTCCACCCCGAGATCACCGGTGACCATCGCGTGCATCGGCTGTTCGTGGAGACCGTGCGCTCCGCGACCCGACCTCGGGTGCGCCCGACGGCCTCGGCGACATGACGACACGGCCACCGTGCCGGTGGCCCACACCGGGAGCGAGTAGAATCGACTCTCCGACCTGTCGGTTGACGCCGACCACACTTCTCCGGAAGGGGCTCGAAGCGAATGAGCGGCCACTCCAAATGGGCCACCACCAAGCACAAGAAGGCGGTCATCGATGCCAAGCGCGGCAAGATGTTCGCGAAGCTCATCAAGAACATCGAGGTGGCGGCTCGGACCGGTGGTGGCGACCCGGCGGGTAACCCGACCCTGTTCGACGCCATCCAGAAGGCGAAGAAGAGCTCGGTCCCGAACGACAACATCGAGCGTGCCCGCAAGCGTGGCGGCGGTGAGGAAGCCGGCGGTGCCGACTGGCAGACCATCACCTACGAGGGCTACGGCCCCAACGGTGTCGCGCTGCTCATCGAGTGTCTGACCGACAACCGCAACCGCGCCGCGGGCGAGGTCCGCACGGCGATGACCCGCAACGGCGGCAACATGGCCGATCCGGGTTCGGTCGCCTACCTGTTCACCCGCAAGGGCGTCGTCGTGCTCGAGAAGAACGGCCGCTCCGAGGACGAGATCCTCGAGGTCGTCCTCGAAGCGGGTGCCGAGGAGATCAACGATCTCGGCGACTCCTTCGAGATCGTCTCCGAGGCGTCCGACCTGATCGCCGTGCGTACGGCTCTCGTCGACGCCGGCATCGACTACGACTCGGCCGACCCCGATTTCCGGGCGTCCGTCGAGGTGCCGGTCGACGCCGAGGGTGCACGCAAGGTCATGAAGCTGGTCGACGCGCTCGAAGACTGCGACGACGTGCAGAACGTCTACACGAACGTCGACATCTCCGACGACGTCCTCGCCGAACTCGACGCCTGAGCGACGCTCTCGTCGTAGTCGTCCACGAGCGACGCTCGTCGTACTTGTCACAGCGGCCGGGGTCGCGTGTCGGTCTCCCGGCACCCGATCCCGGCCGCTATGCTCTCGAACAGGCGTTCGCAATCGTGCGAAGCAAGGTCGGGTCCGTCGAAGGCGTCGGAAACCCGGCCGTATTCGGGTGTCGAGAGGTGAGTCGGGTGCGCGTGATGGGTGTCGACCCCGGTCTGACCCGATGTGGTCTGGGGATGGTCGACACGGGACGCGGACGCGACGTGATCCCCGTCGCCGTCGGTGTCATCCGCACCTCGCCCGAACTCGACCTCGAGCACCGGCTCCTCAAGGTCTCCGACTCGGTCGAGGAGTGGATGGACCGCTACAAGCCCGACGTCGTCGCGATCGAGCGCGTGTTCTCCCAGCACAACGTGCGCACCGCGATGGGCACCGCGCAGGCCGGCGGCGTCGTCGCCCTGGCTGCGGCGCGTCGCTCGATCCCGGTCGTGTTCCACACGCCGAGCGAGGTGAAGGCCGCGGTCACCGGCAGTGGCACGGCCGACAAGAAGCAGGTGACCACGATGATCACCCGCATCCTCAAGCTCGACGCCGCGCCGAAGCCCGCCGACGCCGCCGACGCGCTCGCGCTGGCCGTCGCACACTGTTGGCGGGCCCCGCTGATCGCCAGACTCGCGGCCGCCGAAGCTGCGGCCGCCCAGCAGAAGAAACGCTACGAGGAGCGGCTGCGCGAACAGTCGGCCGCACGGAAGGCAGGTATCCGGTGATCGCCTCGGTACACGGCGAGGTACTCGACATAGCCCTCGACCACGTGGTGATCGAGGCGGGTGGGATCGGCTATCGGATCAACACCACACCTGCGACCCTCGCCGGTCTCCGGCGCGGCGAGCAGGCCAGACTCGCCACCGCGATGATCGTGCGCGAGGACTCCATGACGCTGTACGGCTTCGTGGACGCCGAGGCGCGCGAACTGTTCGGCCTGCTGCAGACGGTCAGCGGCGTCGGGCCCCGGCTCGCCATGGCCACGCTCGCCGTCCTCGAACCCGATGCGCTGCGTGCGGCTCTCGCCGACGGCAACACCGCAGCGCTGACGCGGGTACCCGGGATCGGCAAGCGTGGCGCCGAACGCATGATCGTCGAACTGCGCGACAAGGTCGCGGCCTTCGGCGCCACGGGATCGTCGCCTGTCGCGGCCGGTGCCTCGCCGCTGCGCGACCAGATCGTCGAGGCGCTGGTCGGCCTCGGATTCACGCCGCGTCAGGCCGAACCGGCCGCCGACAAGGTCCTTGCCGAGGAGCCGGGCGCCGACGTCTCGACGGCACTGCGCTCGGCGCTCAAGCTGCTGGGTAGGTCGCGGTGACCGACGAGTACCGTGAGTTCGAGGCCTCAGGAGCGGCCCGCGAATTCGATGCTGCATCGGCCGACCGCGAGCGGTCGCCGGTCACGGCGGAGCATCTGCCCTCCGACAGCGACATCGAGACCAGTCTGCGCCCGACCAGTCTCGACGACTTCATCGGGCAACCGCGGGTCCGCGAACAGCTGCAGCTCGTTCTGCGAGGAGCGAAGCTGCGCGGCGGCACTCCCGATCACATCCTCCTGTCCGGTCCGCCCGGTCTCGGCAAGACGTCGATGGCGATGATCATCGCCGCCGAACTCGGCACGTCACTGAGACTGACCTCCGGTCCCGCGCTCGAACGCGCCGGTGATCTCGCTGCGATGCTGTCGAACCTCGCGGAGGGCGACGTGCTGTTCATCGACGAGATCCACCGCATCGCCCGACCGGCCGAGGAGATGCTGTATCTGGCGATGGAGGACTTCCGCGTCGACGTCGTGGTGGGCAAGGGGCCCGGCGCGACGTCCATCCCGCTCGAGGTCGCACCCTTCACCCTCGTCGGCGCGACCACCCGTTCCGGTGCCCTCACCGGCCCGCTGCGCGACCGGTTCGGTTTCACTGCGCACATGGACTTCTACGAGCCCCCCGAGCTGCAGCGCATCCTGCACCGCTCCGCATCGATCCTCGGGATCGCTCTCCGCGACGACGCCGCCGCGGAGATCGCCGGTCGCTCCCGCGGCACGCCGCGTATCGCCAACCGGTTGCTGCGCCGCGTCCGCGACTACGCCGACGTGCGCGCCGACGGTGTCGTGACCCGGGCCGTGGCCCAGGCCGCGCTCGAGGTGTACGACGTCGACCCGATCGGTCTCGATCGTCTCGATCGCGCCGTTCTCGGCGCACTCGTCCGCAGTTTCGGTGGTGGCCCGGTCGGCGTGTCGACACTCGCGGTGGCCGTGGGGGAGGAGCCCGCCACCGTCGAGGAGGTGTGCGAGCCGTTCCTGGTCCGTGCCGGCATGGTCGCGCGCACTCCGCGCGGACGTGTGGCCACGCAGGCCGCTTGGTTGCAGCTCGGCCTCACCCCGCCGCCGGAGGCCGCCACCGGGGGCATCGAGGTGCGTGCGCGCGAACCACAGCTCGAGCTGTTCGAGGACGACCCGGACACGACCCTCGAGGGCGGTGTCGATCCGTCCGACCCGGACGATCCGGACGTACGGAGGTAGGGCCCTCGCCCGGGGAATGGCACACTGGTCTACTGCGTCGGTCCGTGGAGGCCGATCCCGACGTCGTGGTGCCGCATGCGTCACCACGACCCGCTGGTGTCGCTCGCGTCACCACCCACCGACAACGACCGAGGACTGACTTCAACGATGGAACTGCTCTTCCCTCTCCTGATCCTGGCACTGCTCGTCCCGACCTTTCTGGGCGTGCGGCGTCAGAAGAAGGAGATGCAGAAGGTGACGGCGCTGCAGGACTCCCTGCGCATCGGCGACCGCGTGATGACCACCGCGGGTCTGCACGCCACGGTGGCCGCCCTCGCCGACGACACCGTCGATCTCGAGATCGCGCCGGGTGTCGTCACGACCTGGTCGCGTCTGGTCATCCGGGAGCGCGTCGAGACCGAGACCCCGCAGGATCCGGATCTGCTCCGCAAGGACGACGATGCGAACCCGCCGGAGGGACGTCCGACCGAGTACTGACAGCCGATTCGCGACGCACGGTTTCGGCACCGGAGTCTCCGGTGCCGGTGCCGAGCGCCGCGCGACTGCACCCGACCACCACTCACTCGCATCGAGGAGACTGACAGACCGTGGCACCTTCCAACGGATCGGTGCATCCCGTGCGCGCTCTCGCCCTGTTCGGGGTGATTCTCGCCGCGTTGTATGCACTGGTCTTCTTCACCGGGGACAAGTCGCCCACCCCGAAGCTGGGCATCGACCTGCAGGGTGGCACCCGCGTCACCCTCACCGCGCGAACCCCCGACGGGAGCAGCCCGAGTCCGGACAGCCTCCGCCAGGCCCAGCAGATCATCGAGACCCGCGTCAACGGGCTCGGTGTGTCGGGTTCGGAGGTGATCGTCGAGGGCGACAACCTCGTGATCACCGTCCCGGGTGAGGACAGCGCCCAGGCCAGGACGCTGGGCCAGACCGCCCGGCTGTACATCAGGCCGGTGATCGGGGGACCGATCGACGCGAACATGACCGCCGAGGATCTCGCCGAGCAGCCCGGTGCCGGTACCCCCGAGGGCGGGCTGCCCGCAGAACCGGCCCCTGCCGAACCGGCACCCGGTGAACCCGCGCCGGCCGACCAGGCTCCGCCCGCCGACGCACCCGAACCGCAGGGACGTCCGTTCCCGGCGCAGGATCCCACCGCGCCCACCGATGCCCCGGCACCGGCCGAGACGCCCGAGGCCCCCGTCGAGGCGCCCCAGGCTCCGGCCGAGCCCTCCGGAGCACCCGACGCTCCCGAGAACGACGGCTCGCTCACGCCGCAGGAACAGGCGGCTGCAGACATCGCCACGGCCAAGGCCACCCGTCAGAGCGAGGACCCCGCCGTGCAGCAGGCGGCGGCTCTCGCCCTCGACTGCTCCGCGGCCGACCCGCTCGCCGGCAACGACGACCCGGCGCTTCCGCTGGTCGCGTGCTCGACCGACGGCACCGCGATCTACCTGCTGGGCCCGAGCATCATCGACGGCCAGCAGATCGAGGACGCGACCTCCGGTTTCAATCAGCAGCAGTCGCGCTACGAGGTCAGCCTGACCTTCGACAGCGAGGGCAGCAATACGTGGGCGCAGTTCACCGCCGCGAACATCGGTCAGCAGGTCGCCTTCGTGCTCGACTCGAAGGTCGTCAGCGCGCCCGTGATCCAGGGCGCCACCCCCGCCGGCAGCGCCACCTCGATCACCGGCCAGTTCACGAATACGCAGGCCGCAGAGCTGGCGAACACCCTCAAGTACGGGTCGTTGCCGCTGTCGTTCGTGGCATCCGAAGCCGAGACCGTCTCCGCCACTCTGGGTCTGGCTTCGCTCGAGGCCGGGCTGATCGCCGGTGCGGTGGGTCTGGCGCTGGTGCTCCTGTTCTGCCTCGCGTACTACCGGATGCTCGGACTGCTCACCGCGCTGTCGCTCGTTCTCTCGGGAATGGCGGTCTACGCGGTCATGGTGCTGCTCGGCAGATACATCGGGTTCACGCTCGACCTCGCCGGCGTCGCCGGTCTGATCATCGGTATCGGCATGACCGCCGACTCGTTCGTCGTGTTCTTCGAACGGATCAAGGACGAGATCCGCGAGGGGCGGAGTTTCCGTTCCGCGGTGCCGCGCGGCTGGGCACGGGCCCGCCGCACGATTCTCTCCGGTAACGCGGTCAGCTTCATCGCCGCCGCCGTGCTCTACGTCCTGGCCGTCGGTCAGGTCCGCGGCTTCGCGTTCACCCTCGGCCTCACCACGATCCTCGACGTCGTCGTCGTGTTCCTGGTGACCTGGCCGCTGGTGTTCCTGGCCTCGAAGTCGAAGTTCTGGTCCAAGCCGAGCGTGAACGGTCTGGGCGCGATCCAGCAGGTGGCCGACGAGCGTCGTCTCGTCGCCGCGACCGCTGCGAAGGAGGCGTGACGATGACCGACACGACCACGACGACGGCCGCGCCGCAGCACAGCCGACTGTCCCGTCTGTACACCGGCACGGGCGCCTTCGAGATCGTCGGACGCCGCAAGCGGTGGTACATCGTCACCGCGGTGATCGTGTTGATCGCCCTGCTCAGCATGCTGCTGCGCGGATTCAGCTGGGGTATCGACTTCGAGGGCGGCACCCGCATCCAGATGCCGGCCGTGCCGGGCGTCTCCGTCGAGGAAGTCGAGACCGTCTTCAGCGACACCATCGGCTTCGAACCCGAGGCGGTGCAGACTGTCGGCGCCGGCGACGGAGCGACCGTCCAGATCCGGTCGGAGACCCTCGACGGCGAGCAGGTCGCCGAGCTGCAGACCGCGCTGTTCGAGGAGTTCCAGCCCGCCGGGCCGGACGGTGAGCCGTCCCGCAACTCGATCAGCGTCGCCGACGTCAGCGAGACGTGGGGAAGCCAGATCACCAACAAGGCGCTCATCGCGCTGGTGGTCTTCCTCGTCATCGTCAGCATCTACATCACGATCCGATACCAGCGGAACATGGCGATCGCAGCGATCACCGCCCTGTTCTTCGACATCATCGTGACAGCGGGTGTCTACGCCCTCGTCGGCTTCGAGGTCAGTCCTGCGACCGTCATCGGTCTGCTCACGATCCTCGGTTTCTCGCTCTACGACACGGTCGTCGTCTTCGACAAGGTCGAGGAGAACACCCGCGGCATCCTGCACCTGCACCGCCGCACCTACGCCGAGCAGGCCAACCTCGCCGTCAACCAGACGCTCATGCGCTCGATCAACACCACGATCATCTCGGTGTTGCCGGTGCTGGCGCTGATGGTCATCGCGGTGTGGCTCCTCGGTGTGGGCACGCTCAAGGACCTCGCCCTCGTCCAGTTGGTCGGCATCGTCGTCGGTACCTTCTCGTCGATCTTCTTCGCGACCCCGTTGCTGGTTACGCTCGAGGAATGGCGTGGTCCGGTCGCGAAGCACACCCGCAAGGTGCTCGCCAAGCGGGAGGAGGCCGCCGCCCGCGCGGCGAAGGCCGGGACGACGGCCGGATCACAGTCGGCCGACGCGGTCGACGCAAAGGTGGTGCCGACGGTGCAGGGCGCCGGACCCCTGCCCGACCGGGCGACGGTCCGTCGCGGCCCTGCCCCCGGGGCACGACCCACCGGAAAGCGCGGCAAGAGAAGGTCCTGACATGGCGGTGAGCGAGCGGAACGACCCGACGACGAGGCGGTCGCCGAGGCGCCGCGGCACGCTCCTCGCGTGCGCGGCGGTGGCCTCGACACTCGCGTTCTCCACCGTCGCGTGCGGCACGGACGAGGAACCGGTGCACTCGATCGGGTACGCGATCGACAACACGGTGACGACCTACAACGCGAACACCGTCGACGGTGCGGCCTCGGGCGCGCGCCAGGCGTTCGCCCGGGTGCTGCCGGGCTTCGGCTACGTCGGTCCGCAGGGCCGGGTGATCGCGGACACCGACATCGGCACTGCCTCGGTCGTGCCCGGTGAGGGGCTCACCGTGCAGTACCGCCTGTCGCCGGACGCGGTCTACTCCGACGGTGTGCCCATGTCCTGCGACGACCTCGTCCTGGCCTGGGCTGCGTCGAGCGGACGCTTCACCGCTCCCGACGAGTCCGGCGAGCAGGTCCCGCTGTTCGACGCTGCCCATCGTGGTGGTTACGCCGACATCGACCGGGTCGACTGTCAGCCCGGGTCGAAGGAGGCCACCGTCGTCTTCCGACCCGGCCGCGAGGACACGAACTGGAAGGCGCTGTTCGGGGCCACCGAGCTGATGCCGGCCCACGTGGCGGCAGGAAGGTCGGGTGTGTCCGACCTGGTCGGAGCGATCACGGCGAACGACACCGAGGCCGTCCGGCGCATCGCGGAGTTCTGGAACACCGGCTGGACCCTCACCCCGGGTGAGATCGATCCGGCGCTGTTCCCGTCCGCGGGCCCGTACCGCCTCGAGTCGTACACCGCCGAGGACGGCCTGACGCTCGTCGCGAACGAGCGGTGGTGGGGGAACGCCCCGGGCACCGACCGCATCGTCGTCTGGCCGCGCGGCACCGACACGTCCGCGGCCGCGGAGGACGGCCGCATCCACGTCGTCGACGTGGCCGAGGGATCCGTCGGCCACAGCAACCTCGGCGACGGCGCCGACGTCTCCACCGTCGTCTCACGCAACCTCGAACAACTGGTGTTCGCCACGAGCGGTGTCTTCCAGGACCCGGCGGCGCGCCGCGCCGTCGCCCTGTGCACGCCTCGCACACAGCTGTTCGACGAACTCGGCGTGTCCGACGAGTCGAACGGCGTCACGGGCCCGATCACCTCGCGGCTCCTGGCGCCCGACTCGCCGCTGTACCCGCAGACCGTGCCGACCGCCGAAGGCTACGCCGAGGTCGACATCGACGCCGCGCGTTCCGAACGTGAGGCCTCCGGTCAGGACCGCATGCAGGTCCGCATCGGCTATCTCGGACCGGACGAGCGCCGCGCGCGCACCGTCGAGTTGATCGGCGAATCCTGCCGCGAGGCGGGCATCGAGATCGTCGACGCCGGCTCCGACACCTTCACGCCGTCGCAGCTGACGGCGGGGGAGGTCGACGCGATCCTCGTCGGGACGGCCACGGCCGCCGGTGCCGGTGGCGCCGCCGACATGGAGCACGCCCGCGACGCACTGCACTCCGGGGCCGGCAGCAACGTCGGCGGTTATTCGATCGGGCGCGTCGACGAACTGCTCGACGGCCTGCTCGTGGCGAAGGACAACGCAGCCATCGCGGGACTCGCGACCGAGGCCGAACGCATCCTGTGGGGCGACGTCCCCACCCTGCCCCTGTTCGCGCAGCCCCGCACGATCGGGTTCGCGGCGGGAATGCATGCAGGGGTGCCCAACCCGACGACCGCGGGTGCGGGCTGGAACATGGACCGGTGGATACTCGGAGGATGAGCGCTCAACGGATCGGCGATACGCGGCTCGTCGAAGAAGCTGCCGTGGCCGTGGCCGAACACACCCGATGGGTCGACGATTTCCCGACCGCGGGTGTCCGTTTCGCCGACCTGACGCCCGTCTTCGCCGACGGACCGTCCTTCTCGGCCGTGATCGCGGCGCTGGCCTCCGCGGCACCCGACGCCGAACTCGTCGCCGGTATCGATGCGCGCGGCTTCCTCCTCGGCGGCGGCATCGCCCGCACCCTGGGGGTGGGCGTGCTCGCCGTCCGCAAGGCGGGCAAACTCCCGCCGCCCGTCCAGACCTGTGAATACAGCCTCGAATACGGCACCGCCGCGATCGAGATCCCGGGCGACTGGATGGCCCTGCAGGGCCGCAAGGTGCTCGTCGTCGACGACGTCCTTGCGACCGGCGGAACCCTCGCCGCCACCGTCGAACTGCTCGAACGCGTCGGCGCCGAGGTCGTCGGGATCACCGTCGTCACCGAGATCGAAGCCCTCGGCGGCCGGACGCGACTGCAGAAGTACCCGCTGACGTCTCTCATGCGGATCTGAGGGATAGAGTTGCCACAGGTGCCGGTGAACCCGCCGGACCCGTACGGTCCGGACATGCGCATCGGTGACGAACCGGGTTCGCAGCCGCGACGGGAGGTTGAGGCATGACCCAGAATCTCGATCGGTCCCACAATTCCGGTCAGAACCCGACCCCCACACCGGCATCGACCTCCGCGTCGAGGCGGGTACGCGCGCGCCTGGCACGACGCATCACCGGTCAGCGGGGCACGAGCCTCAAGCCGGTCCTCGAGCCGCTGGTCACCATCCACCGCGAGCTGTACCCGAAGGCCGATCTCTCGCAGCTGCAGCGGGCCTACGACGTCGCGGAGGAACGGCACGCCAGCCAGAAGCGCAAGTCCGGCGATCCCTACATCACCCACCCGCTGGCGGTCGCCACGATCCTCGCCGAACTCGGCATGGACACCACGACCCTCGTCGCGGCACTGCTCCACGACACCGTCGAGGACACCGGGTATACGCTCGAGCAGCTCACCGCCGAGTTCGGTGAAGAGGTCGCGCATCTCGTCGACGGCGTCACCAAACTCGACAAGGTCGTGCTCGGTTCGGCCGCCGAGGGCGAGACCATCCGCAAGATGATCATCGCGATGGCGCGCGACCCCCGGGTGCTCGTCATCAAGGTCGCCGACCGTCTGCACAACATGCGGACCATGCGCTTCCTGCCTCCCGAGAAGCAGGCCCGCAAGGCACGCGAGACCCTCGAGGTCATCGCCCCGCTGGCCCACCGCCTCGGGATGGCGACGGTCAAGTGGGAGCTCGAGGACCTCGCCTTCGCGATCCTTCATCCGAAGAAGTACGAGGAGATCGTCCGGCTCGTCGCGACCCGCGCACCGTCGCGCGACACCTACCTGGCCACCGTCCGTGACGAGATCGGACGGACACTCTCCGCGTCGCGGATCGACGCGGTCGTCGAGGGCCGGCCCAAGCACTACTGGTCGATCTACCAGAAGATGATCGTCAAGGGCCGCGACTTCGACGACATCCACGACCTGGTCGGCGTGCGCATCCTGTGCAACGAGATCCGCGACTGCTACGCGGCCGTCGGTGTCGTGCACTCGCTGTGGCAGCCCATGGCGGGACGGTTCAAGGACTACATCGCCCAGCCCCGCTACGGCGTCTACCAGTCGCTGCACACCACCGTCATCGGTCCCGAGGGCAAGCCGCTCGAGGTGCAGATCCGCACGCACGAGATGCACCGCACCGCAGAATTCGGCATCGCCGCGCACTGGCGGTACAAGGAGACCAAGGGACGCCACTCGGGTGATGTCGCCGAGCTCGACGACATGGCCTGGATGCGGCAGCTCCTCGACTGGCAGCGGGAAGCGGCCGACCCGGGGGAGTTCCTCGAATCGCTCCGTTACGACCTGGCGGTCAAGGAGATCTTCGTCTTCACGCCCAAGGGCGACGTGATCACGCTGCCTTCCGGCTCGACGCCCGTGGACTTCGCGTACGCCGTGCACACCGAGGTCGGGCACCGCTGCATCGGAGCCCGCGTCAACGGCCGCCTCGTCGCCCTCGAACGCAAGCTCGAGAACGGCGAGGTCGTGGAGGTCTTCACCTCCAAGGACCCCAACGCCGGCCCGAGCCGCGACTGGCAGTCGTTCGTCGTCTCACCCCGCGCCAAGGCGAAGATCCGGCAGTGGTTCGCCAAGGAACGTCGCGAGGAGGCCCTCGAATCCGGCAAGGACGCCATCGCGAAGGAGGTCCGTCGCGTCGGTCTGCCGCTGCAGCGCCTGATGAACGCCGACCTGATGGTCACGGTCGCCAAGGAACTGCGGTACGCCGACGTCTCGGCGCTGTACACCGCGGTCGGTGAGCACCACGTCTCGGCGCACCACGTCGTGCAACGGCTGGTCGCGCTGCTTGGTGGCGTCGGTGGCGTCGAAGAGGAACTGGCCGAGCGGTCCACACCGTCGACCATCCCGACCCGCTCGCGGAACAGCGGCGACTCCGGTGTCCTCGTGCCGGGCGCACCGGGCACGGTCTCGAAGCTCGCCAAGTGCTGCACGCCCGTCCCCGGCGACGAGATCATGGGCTTCGTGACCCGCACCGGAGCGGTGAGCGTGCACCGCACCGACTGCACCAACGCCGGGTCGCTGCGGGAGCAGTCGGAGCGCATCATCGAGGTGCAGTGGGCGCCCTCGCCGTCGTCGGTGTTCCTCGTCGCGATCCAGATCGAAGCTCTCGACCGGCACCGTCTGCTGTCCGACGTGACGAAGGCACTCGCCGACGAGAAGGTCAACATCCTGTCGGCCTCCGTGACGACCACAGGCGATCGGGTCGCGGTGAGCCGGTTCACCTTCGAGATGGGCGACCCGAAACATCTCGGGCACGTGCTCAACGTCGTCCGCAACGTCGAGGGCGTCTACGACGTGTACCGGGTGACCTCGGCAGCCTGACCGAATCCGTCTCGGTCTCGCGCCGGACGACGACGTCCCGCCCCGGAATCTCCGGGACGGGACGTCCGTACGTTCCGTGCGAACGAGGGTGTCAGGACCCGACGGTCACCGACTCGATCTGCACCGCGCGGTTGGGGGCACCGCCGCCGGCCGCCATCGATCCGTCGTCGCCCTCCGCCGCGACCTCCTCGATCACGGCGAGTCCGGCCTCGTCGACCGTCCCGAAGACCGTGTAGGTGGGGGGAAGCTGCGAATCCTCGTAGACCAGGAAGAACTGGCTGCCGTTGCTGCCGGGCCGGCCCGTGTTGGCCATCGCGACCGTGCCGCGCGGGTAGATCACCGGCTGGCGCAGCTGGGCGTCGCCGGGTGCGTACGCGTTCTCCGGGTACTCGGTGTCGAAGCCGTAACCCGGCCCGCCCGTGCCGGTGCCCGTCGGGTCGCCGCACTGCAGCACCTGCAGACCCGGTGAGGTCACCAGCCGGTGGCAGGGCGTGTCGTCGAAGTAGCCCTGCTCCGCGAGGGACACGAAGCTGTTGACCGTGCACGGTGCCGCGGCACGGTCGAGTTCGACGCCGATCACGCCGACGCTGGTGGTGATCTGCGCGGCAGCAGCGCCGGTGGCGGAGACGTCGTCCGAGGCGGGGGCGGTCACGTCGCGTGCGGCGTCACCCGAGGCGTCGTAGGTGCACGAGACGGAGTCGGTGCCGCTGGGTCGCTCCGGTAGTTCGCCCGTGTAGGCGGGGGACTGCCGGTCGGCGGCGGACGCCGGTGCCGACGAGCTCGCGGCGGTATCGGTGGACGAATCGTCGGAGCACCCCGTGAGCAGGAGTGCCAGCCCGGCGCCGGCGGCGAGGGCGGTGCGCAATCGGATCATCAGTCCATCCTGACCGACGTGAGGGTGGTCTCCAGCGCGGGGGCACCGTCGGCGGCTCCGCCTGCGACGCCGGCCGCGGCGATCTTGTCGAGGGTCGCGAGACCGGTCTCGTCGATCGTGCCGAAGACGGTGTACTGCGGCGGCAGCACCGAATCGCCGTACACCAGGAAGAACTGGCTGCCATTGGTGTCCGGGCCGGCGTTGGCCATCGCGAGGGTGCCACGCGGATAGGTCATCGGTTCCTGCGCGGCGGGATCGTCGGCGGCGAACTGATCGGTGGGGAACTCGTTGGCGAACTGGTATCCCGGACCGCCCGACCCGCTACCCGACGGGTCGCCGCACTGCAGGACCTGCAGGGACGGCGAGGTGGTCAGCCGGTGGCAGGGCGTGTCGTCGAAGTAGTTCTGCGAGGCCAGCGACAGGAAGCTGTTGACGGTGCACGGCGAATCGTCGTTGTGCAGGATCAGGCCGATGTTCCCCTGGCTCGTCTCCATGCTGACGCTGATGTCCGTGTTGCCCTCACCGGTGGTGCGGATGCCCTCGGTGCGCGGCGGCTCTGCCGGCTTCGACGGTTCGCGGCCGTCCGCGGTGTAGGAGCAGCTCACCGTCTCGGGCAACGGCTCGGACCGGCCGTCGGGGAGCGCGGCGTACTCCATTTCCGAACCCGAGGTGTCGTTCGACGCCGCCTCGGTGGCCGTGTCGTCGCCCCGGTCGACCGCCCACAGAGCAACACCGGCGCCGACGACCACGATCACTCCGAGCGCGGACAGCGCGATCGTCATGCGGCGCCGCTTGCGCTCGCGTTCGGCTCGACGCTCGAGCTGCCGTTCGAGTTTGCGTTTCGCGGCCTGGCGCCGTTGTGCGTTGCTCGGCACTGCAGTAGTCCTCCCGTGAACGATCGATGTGGTCCAACCGACTTCGAAGCAGACCCGAGTCTGCCACCCGGGACCGGCAACCCGCGGGCAGGGCGCAACGCATAGTCTGTAGGAGACCTCGAAGGCTTCCACCCGTAGGAGCGATGCTCGTGCTCGTGACCGGATTCCCTGCCGGGATGTTCCAGACCAACTGCTACATCCTCGCGCAGGACAACGCGAAGGAGTGCGTCGTCGTCGATCCCGGCCAGGACGCCGCCGAGCCGCTCGTGGAGTTCCTCACGGGATCCGATCTCACGCCCCGGGCGGTGCTGCTCACGCACGGTCACCTCGACCACATGTGGTCGGCGCAGCCGGTGGCCGACCGGTACGGGATCCCCGTCTACATCCACCCCGACGACCGGATGATGCTCACCGATCCGCTGCAGGGCATGGGGTCGAGCCTCGCCCCCTTCCTCGACGGCGTCGAGTTCGTCGACCCGCAGCAGGTCGTGGAGTTCGGCGACGGAGACGAGATCGAACACGCCGGAATCGAGTTCGTCGTCGACCACACGCCCGGACACACCCGCGGCTCGGTCGTCCTGCGCACGCGCACCACCACCCCGGACGGGGCCGCCCTGAACGTCGCGCTCACCGGCGACACCCTGTTCCAGGGGTCGATCGGCCGCACCGACCTGCCCGGCGGCGACCACGCGCAACTGCTCGACTCGATCGCGCGCAAGCTGCTCGTGCTCGACGACGGCACCAACATCCTCCCCGGACACGGCGGAGCGAGCACGATCGGGCAGGAGCGGGAGTCGAATCCCTTCCTCACCGGCCTGGCAGAATCCCGCTGACGGCACGAACACCGCGATCCGTCCGGTGACCAACCGAGAGAATCCCGAGAGAAGGCAGTACCAGTGAGCAAGGCCTCCACGTTTTCGGCGCCGAAGGGTGTGCCCGATTACGTTCCCCCGCAGTCGGCGGAGTTCGTGGCGGTACGGGACGGTCTGACCCGTGCCGCACGCCTGGCGGGGTACGGGCACGTCGAGCTGCCCATCTTCGAGGACACCGGCCTGTTCGCTCGCGGCGTCGGCGAGTCCACCGACGTCGTCACGAAGGAGATGTACACCTTCGCCGATCGCGGTGAGCGCTCGGTCACGCTGCGTCCCGAGGGCACCGCGGGCGTGATGCGCGCGGTGATCGAGCACGGTCTCGACCGCGGTCAGCTCCCCGTGAAGTTGTCCTATTCCGGGCCGTTCTTCCGCTACGAGCGCCCCCAGGCGGGCCGCTACCGTCAGCTCCAGCAGGTCGGTGTCGAGGCGATCGGCATCGACGATCCCGCGCTCGACGCCGAGGTCATCGCGGTTGCCGACGCAGGATTCCGGTCGCTCGGACTCGACGGATTCCGCCTCGAGATCACCTCGCTCGGCGACGAGACCTGCCGTCCGCAGTACCGGGAGAAGCTGCAGCAGTTCCTGTTCGCGCTCCCGCTCGACGAGGAGACGCGCCGCCGCGCCGAGATCAACCCGCTGCGCGTGCTCGACGACAAGCGCCCCGAGGTCCGCGAGATGACCGCCGACGCGCCGCTGATGCTCGACCATCTCTCGGACACCGCTCGCGCACACTTCGACGAGGTACTCGCCCACCTCGACGCGATCGGCGTCCCGTACGTCGTCAATCCGCGCATGGTGCGCGGCCTCGACTACTACACGAAGACCACCTTCGAGTTCGTCCACGACGGGCTCGGCGCCCAGTCCGGCATCGGTGGTGGTGGCCGCTACGACGGGCTCATGGAACAGCTCGGCGGCCAGCCGCTCTCGGGAATCGGTTTCGGGATCGGCGTCGACCGCACGGTTCTCGCGCTCGCCGCCGAGGGCAAGACCGCCGGCAGCCCCGCGCGGTGCGAGGTGTACGGGGTGCCGATGGGCGACGCCGCCAAGGTCGCCCTCGTGCCCATCGCGCACAAACTGCGCGCCGCGGGTGTCCGCGTCGACCTCGCATACGGTGGGCGCGGCCTCAAGGGCGCCATGAAGGCGGCCGACAAGTCCGGTGCCGTCGTCGCGCTCGTGCTCGGTGACCGCGAACTCGAGGCAGGTGAGGTCGTCGTCAAGGATCTGCGCAACGGCGAGCAGCACAGCGTTGCACTCACGGACGTCGTCGCCCGTGTGGGTGAGGTCGTTGCCGGCGCATGACGACCGGGACGGTGCCGCCGTCCCGCTCGATCTGATCCCGTCCCGGCTGCTCCGGCCACGCGCCCGCAGGATCGCGCTGCTCGCGCTCGCCGTCGGCGTCGTCCTCGGCGTTCTGGTCTGGATCGTCGCGCCCGGATGGGTCGCGCTGCTCGTCGGGGCCGTCTTCGCGGTGCCGCCGGCCGTCGGTGCGTTCCTGGCCACGCGTCGGCACCTGCTGCTGCGCGGCACCGTCGTCACGCTGTCGGGGGCGTTCCGGTCGCGCAGTGTCGATCTCGCGCGACTCGCCGGTGTCGAACTGATCGTCCGGGTGGGCGGGGTATCGCAGGCCGTCGTGCGCGTCAACGACGGTGAGCACAATCTCGTGTCGGTCCCGCTCGCCCTGTACGCCAACGGCGGCGGTCGCGAACTCGACGTGCTGGCCCTGCGAAAGCTCGCGGATGCGCTCGCCACCAGCGAGATCGCTCCGGCGGCGGCGATCTCGTCGGTGCTCGTCGAACAGTTGCGGGCCGAGGCCCGCGACGCCGCGCTCGGCGAACGCCCGCTCTACCGGGCGATCGAACTCGCGCGCGGCGCCGGCCGGGTGCCGCAGACGACGCTGACCGACCACGAGGTCGCCTCCCTCGTCGACTGACAGGCTCGTCCGATCGACGAGTAATGCTCAGCGGTCGTCGTGCGAACCGATCACGGCGGGAACGACCAACGGCAGTTCGCCGACGACCTCGGTGCCCTCCGCGGCGGCACTCAGCAGACGGGTGGGGGAGCGGTGCTCCTCGTCGTCGGACCCGCGAGCGGACGTCGCGGGGACCATCCCACCGGTCGAGGGTGCCCTTCCCATCGCGCTCGCGCCGGTCGTGGCCTGCGCACTCCCGCCCGAGCCCGGGGCGGTCGGAATCGGAGCGGCGGCAGGCACACCCGCAGTTCCGAACGCGGCCCCCGCGGTGCCGTGACCGGTGACCACTCCGGCCGACACCGTTCCGGCCGATCCCGCGACCGCCGCACCGACGGTCGGAACCGCCGCGTGTGCGGCGGGCGCGGTCGCCGCGTAGGCGGTGGGAGTGGTCGCGGCGTGCGCGGCGGCCGTGAACGGCGCTGCGACACTCGACGCGACATCGGTTGCGGCCGTGGCGACCGTGCGCATCTCCTGCACCCCGGTCACGGCCACCGGCGCGGGCACGGGAATCGGCGTGGTCAGCGCCGTCATCGCGGCGGTGTGGACCGTCAGCTCGCCCCGGGTACGCGCAACGACGGCCAGGGCAGCCTGGAGATGCTGCGCGGCGGACGCCAACAGGGCGGCCTGGCCCGGCGGCGTCGCGAGAGCCGGTGCGGCCGCCATCGCCGTGGTCACGAACGACTGTGCGATGCCGGTCAATTCGATGTTGCCGCGTTCGACGGTCGCCGTGGCGGCGCGGGTGACGTCGCCGATCCGGTCGCCGCGGTCGGCCAGTTCGAGGGCCGACTGCTGCGCGCGCACACCGTGACCTGCGGCCTCGTCGGCCGTTGCTCCCTCCCACGACTCCGGAAGTGCGTGCAGCGCACTGCGTCCGAGCATCGTGGCGGTCTCGAGCAGACGCGACCCCTGCTGCAGGATCGCCGACGGATCGAGCGAGTCGAGGATACCGGTGCCGAACATCGAGCAGAGTTCGGTGAGCGGCCGCACGATCGTCTCGAGATCGGGCAGCACCGGTACCGGAATCGATTCGAGCAGCTCGACGATCGAATTCGCCTCGAGGACGGGCAGACCCGGCTCGGGAAGAACGGGTTCCGGAAGTATCGGCAGCGGTGCGTCGAGGACCGGTCCGATCGGCGACGCGCGGAGAGCGTCGAGAACGGTCGGTGACGCTGCGGGTGTTGCGGTGTCGATGACCGATCCCTGCATCACAGTCCTCCCGCAGCGTCGGCCAGCGCCGAAGCCGTTCCGGTGTCGGTCGTTTCGTAACCGGTGGCCGCCTCGTGTGCTGCGATGCCGTTGGACGCGTAGGCCCACGACAGTTGCGCGACGGCACTGGTGTGCTCGGATTGGGCCGCGGCGAACACCGCGAGGAACTCTCCGCCGATGAGTCCCAGAGCCGGACTCAACGCGGAGATGTTGGCCTGCAGTTCGAACGTCCCCGCCTGCGCCACCTGCTCGGCCGCACGAAGATTCGTGGCCCCGAACGCTCGAATACCATCGGGCACCACCCGGATTCCGGCACCGGGAAACAGACCGCTCATCGAACCCCCCATCGAAGATCAGTGTGGCGAGCACTGTAACTCGAGCGCACCGGGCGAGCCACCGGACCCTCGGCCGCCTGTGGATGAACGGATGGGGATGCCGATGTATTCGTTGCACCGCGAGTGCGCTCCGTCCGATCGACCACGATGCCGAACGATCTGTTGACAGCGAATAGCACACATGTTCGACTGGGGGTATGAGGTGGGCGGGTCAGACTGTGGATGCGGACGACGGAGCTCTGCCGGGCCTCGAACGGGCCGGTCTCGTCCGTAGTGTCCGCACGCCGGAGTTCGAGGGAGTCACCTTCCATGAGGTGCTGTGCAAGAGCGCGCTGAACAGGACGCCGGAGGCCTCCCGGTTGCCGTTCCGGTACACCGTCAACACGTTCCGGGGCTGCACCCATGCCTGCCGGTACTGCTTCGCCCGGCCCACGCACGAGTACCTCGATCTCGACGGCGGGCACGACTTCGACTCGCAACTGGTCGTCAAGACCAACGTCGCCGCCGTCCTGCGCCGCGAACTCGCGCGACGATCCTGGACCCGGGAACACGTGGCGCTCGGTACCAACACCGATCCCTACCAACGGGCAGAGGGGCGCTACCGGCTGATGCCCGGAGTCATCCGGGCGTTCGCCGAATCCGGCACCCCCTTCTCCATTCTCACGAAGGGCACGCTGCTGCGCCGCGATCTTCCGCTCCTGTCGCTGGCGGCCGGTCAGGTCGATGTGTCGGTCGCGGTGTCGCTCCCGATCGGCGATCCCGAACTGGCCGCGCACATCGAACCGGGCACGCCGTCACCGAAGGCCCGTCTCGATCTCGTGAAGGCGGTCGTCGACGCCGGATTGTCGTGCCACGTCATGGTCGCTCCGGTGCTGCCCTTCCTCACCGACTCGCGACAGCACCTCGACACGCTGTTCGGCTCCCTCGCCGCCGCCGGCGCGTCGGGGGTCACCGTAATACCGCTGCACCTGCGCGGCTCGACCCGCGGGTGGTTCCTGTCGTGGCTCGCGCAGGAGCATCCTGCCCTCATGAGACGCTATCGCCGCCTCTACGGACGGGGCGCGTACGTTGCTCCGGAGTACTCGCAGTGGTTGGACGAGCGGGTCGCGCCCCTGCTCGAACGTCACCGCCTCGGGGTCCGGGCGTCCGCTCGGCGTGAGGAGAGGGGTGCGCTGCGCGCCGACGAACGCGTCCCCGAACCCGAGGCGGCGCTCACCCTGTTCTGAGGCGGTTCGTGGGCGGCGCGTCAGTCGTCGTATGCGAGCCGGACCTTCTCGAACGCCACGCGCGATGCTTCGGAGATCGGTTGCGAGCCGCCTTCGGCGGCGGTGCCGACGTCCACCGAGTCGGCGAGCGCGACGCACCGGCCGTGCTGGAACAGGGCCGAGCCGATCACCACCGACGATGTCCCGATGCGGTGGACACCGGTGGCGATGACGATGTCGTGCGGATAGAACAACTCGGCCAGGAAGTTGATCTCGATCTTCGCGAGTACCGCACGCTCGAAGGGGTAGGTGTCGCCCAAAGTCGACGACACGGCCTCCATGACGAGGACGCGGGCCTGCTCGAAGTAGCGGGCGATCGAGACGTTGTTGATGTGTCCGAGCGCGTCGGTGTCGCCGAACAGGGGCGTGATCGTGCGCTGCAACGGATACAGGTCGAGCGAGGTGCGTCGCGGGTCGTGCCGCATGGGAGGTACCGCCTTCGGAGGTCGTGGCTGTGACCCGGTCAACATATCCGTGATCCGATCGACGTCCCGCTCCGGAGGTGCGGGCGGAGTTCGCTTCGGGGCGGAGGCCTACCGTCTGCCGTCGATCATGCGATCGCGCATGCGGGCGAAGACCTCGGTCATGGGGGCGATGTCGGCGGGGGAGAGCAGGTCGAACATGTTCTCGCGGACCGCCCCGACGTGGCCGGGACCCGCCTCGGCGAGTCTCGCGTAGCCGACGTCCGTGAGTTCGGCCCACGCGCCGCGTCGGTCGGATTCGCACTCCACGCGCCGCACCCACCCCGCGTTCTCCATGCGGGAGACGGCGCGGGTGATGCCGCTGCGGGTCGTGGTGCTCGCGTCCGCGAGGTCGCGCATGCGCATCCGGCGGTCGGGTGCCTCGGACAGCAGGACCAGGATCTCGAAGTCGGTGAAGGAGATGTCGGAGTCCCGCAGTAGCTGCTTGTCGAGATTCTGGAACAGCAGGCGCGTCGCATCCAGATAGGCGCGCCACAGGCGCTGTTCGTCGTCGCTGAGCCACTTCGCGTCTCCCATGATCCCCAGTGTACCCGTGTTAGTTGACTGCGCAATCAAATGTGACACAATGGATAGGGTCGACCGACGGACCACCGAGAGGAGTCGAGCGGCATGAGCAACACCGACACCCGTCCCGAGGAGATCCGCTGCCGGACGGAGGACCTCCCCATCCGCGACCCGCTCCGCCCCCGCGTGGAGATCATCACCTCGCGTGAGGTCCCGCTCGGTGGCCCCCGGGCCATGCCCGTGCGCCGTACGCTTCCGCAACGGCAGCGTTCGCTGATCGGCGCGTGGTGCTTCGTCGACCATTACGGCCCCGACGACGTCTCCCGCACCGGCGGCATGGACGTCGCACCGCACCCCCACGCCGGTCTGCAGACGGTGTCGTGGCTGTTCACCGGCGAGATCGAACACCGCGACAGTCACGGCGTGCACGCGATGGTCCGGCCGGGGGAGTTGAACCTCATGACCGGAGGCCACGGAATCTGTCACTCCGAGGTCTCCACCTCCGCGACCACGACACTGCACGGCGTGCAGTTGTGGGTGGCCCTGCCCGACGCACATCGCGACGCGCCCCGCGACTTCCAGCACCACGTGCCGCCGGTCGTTCGGGTGCCCGGTGCAGAGGTCAAGGTCTTCCTCGGTTCGCTCGCCGGCGAGGAGTCGCCCGTGACGACGTACACCCCGCTGCTCGGCGCAGAGATCGTCCTGGACCCCGCGGCGAGCATCACCCTCGACGTCGACCCGTCGTTCGAGCACGGGGTGCTCGTCGACACCGGTACGGTCGCGCTGTTCGGCACCGTGCTCACGCGAGCCGCCCTCGGCTACACCGGAACCGGCGTGCCGGCCCTCGAACTGACCAACATTACCGACGAACCCGCACGTATCGTCCTCCTCGGCGGAACACCCCTCGGCGAGGAGATCGTGATGTGGTGGAACTTCGTCGGCCGAGACCACGCCGAGATCGTCGCCTACCGGGACGCCTGGGAACGCGGGTGCGATCGGTTCGGCCGCGTCTCCGGCTACACCGGGAGGGTCGAGCGTCTCCCGGCGCCGCCCCTGCCCCAGGCGCGTATCCGCCCCCGCCGCAATCCGCCCACCGCAGATCCGAACTGCCCGACACAGGACCCCGCATGAGCACCGCACCGATTCTCGACGTCCGCCGCGCGGACGACCGCCTCCACACGAAGATCGACTGGCTCGATTCGAGGCACTCCTTCTCGTTCGGCCACCACTACGATCCCGACAACACGCATTTCGGGATGCTGATGGTCAACAACGACGACATCGTCCGTCCGGGAAGCGGTTTCGACACTCACCCGCACCGCGACATGGAGATCGTCACCTGGGTGCTCCGCGGATCGCTCGTGCATCAGGACTCGACGGGGCATTCCGGGGTGATCTACCCGGGTCTCGCGCAGCGCATGAGCGCGGGCTCGGGGATCCTCCACTCCGAGAAGAACGACTCGTGGCGTCATCCCGGTGCCACTGCATCGTATGCCGCCGAGCACGACGAACCGGTGCGGTTCGTGCAGATGTGGGTGCTGCCGGACGAAGCCGGGATCGAGCCGGGCTACGAACAACTCGAGATCGACGACGAACTGCTCTCCGGCGGACTCGTGCCGGTCGCATCCGGAATGGACGCCTACGCCGACCATTCCGCCATCCGCATCCGCAACAGATATGCCGCCATGCACGTCGCGCGGATGCGTCCGGATCGCCCCGTGACGCTGCCGGACGCACCCTTCGTGCACCTCTTCGTCGCCCGGGGCGAAGCCGCACTCGAGGGAGCCGGACCTCTCGCCCAAGGAGACGCAGCGCGGATCGCCGGAGGTGGCGGCCGAGAGCTCACCACAGCCACCGGCGCCGAGATCATCGTCTGGGAGATGCACGCCGCACTCGGACACTCCTGAACGGTCCCGGCCGGGGCAGGAAACGACGTCAGGCCCGTCCCGGAGATCCGGGACGGGCCTGACGTCGGTACGTCAGCTCGTGGCGCCGCTCATCGGCAGCAGCCGGGCCAGGACGTCCGAGAGGGTGATCAATCCGACGATCCGTCCGTTCTCGGTGACGGTGACCAGATGGTTCCTGGTCTCCCGCATCGTCTTCAGCGCCTCGTAGACCGGCGTCGCGGCGTCGATCGTCAGCGCGGGGCGCATCAGTTCGGTCGCAGTGGTTCCGGGTGCGGCCTGGAGACTGTCGCGCACGTGCACGACACCGTCCACGTGGCCGTTGTCGCGCACGAGCAACCGGAGGTGCCCGGTGCGATGGGCCGTCTCACGGATCTCGACGGCCGTCGAGGTCGGCTTCACGCTGCTCGGCTCGGCCTGCGGCGTGACGATCTCGCCGAGCGTGAGCGTCTCGAGCTCCAGCGCGCTGCTCAGGTGCCCGTGATAGCGCTCGTCGAGCGTGCCGACGGTGGCCGAGTGCTCGACCAGGTGCCGCAGCGCATCGGGATCCTGACCTTCGGCGACCTGATCCACCGGGTCCACACCGACCTTTCGCAGACACCAGTTCGCCATATGATTCAACCGGACGATCAACGGCCGGGTCACCCACATGAACGCGCGCATCGGCAGCGCCAGCATCGTGGCGGACTTCTCCGGGTGGGCGATCGCCCACGACTTCGGTGCCATCTCGCCGACGACGAGGTGCAGGAACGTCACGATGATCAGCGCAAGGACGAAACCGGCCACGTCCGCGAGCCACAGCGGCGCGCCCCAGTTCTCGAACAACGGCGTGAGCCAGTGGTGCACTGCGGGTTTCGTCGTCGCACCGAGTGCGAGCGTGCACACCGTGATACCGAGCTGGGATCCCGCGAGGAGCACCGACAGTTCGGACGCGCTGCGCAGGGCGGCCCGCGCCGAGCGGCTCGACGTCGCTGCGTCCTCGAGTCGGTGTCGTCGCGCCGCGATGAGCGCGAACTCGACCGCGACGAAGAACGCGCTGGCGGCGATCAGGCCGATCGTCACCACCGCGACGACCACAGGATTACTCATTGCCGGTCACCTCGTCCGTCAGAACGGTCACGCGCACGGACGACGGCACGTGCTTGTCGATGTCGCGTACCTCGGCCACCAGGGTCCTGTGGATCGGGCCGTCCCCGTTCAGCAGTTCGGCGGGATCCGGATCCAGTGTGATCCGGACGGTGTCACCCACCTCGGGGAGGCCACCGAACTCGGTGATGACCAAGCCGGCGAGCGTCTCGTAGTCGCCCTCGGGCAGTTCGTGGTCGAGGGTGCGGGCCACCTCGTCGATGTGTGCGTCGCCGCGGACGATCCAGCCGTCGCCCTCGGGGCGGATGACCTCGGCGGCCATCGCAGAATCGTGCTCGTCGGCGATCTCGCCGACCAGTTCCTCCGCGATGTCCTCGAGGGTGACGACGCCGGCGAACCCGCCGTACTCGTCGATCACCAGTGCCATCTCGTCCTCGGCCCGGGCCAGTTCGGTGAGAACCTCCGGCAGTGCCAGCGTGGCCGGCACGATCACGGGGGGGCGGCAGACCCCCGCGGCCGTGCCCGTCGGGGTGTCGAGGCCGAGGAGGTCGTGCAGGTGCACGACACCGCGCAGATCGTCGGACGAGGTGCCCACCACGGGGTATCGGGTGTGCCCCTCGCTCATCTTGTCGAGGATGGTGGCGACCGGCTCGTCCAGTTCGACGACGTCGACCCGCGACCGCGGGATCATCGCGTGTTCGGCGGTCCGGGTCGGGAACTCGAGGATCCGGTCGAGGAGGGTGGACAATTCCGGCGGAAGTTCGCCGGTCTCGCGCGACGCGGCCACGATGTGTTCGAGGTCGCGTGGTGTCGCGGAGTGCTCGACGTCGTGTACCGGCTCGATGCGCAATGCGCGTAGCAGGAGATTCGACGACGCGTCGAAGAGTTTGATCAGCCATCCGAAGACGGCGAGATAGGCGCTCGTCGACAGGGCGAGGCGGCGTGCGACCGGTTCGGGACGGGCAATGGCGAGGTTCTTCGGTACCAGTTCACCGAAGACCATCTGGACCACCGTCGAGAAGAGCACGGCCAGCACGGTGCCGACGGCGACACCCACCGCGGTGGGGATACCCACCCCGCCGAGCAGTTCGCCGAGACCGCTACCGATCAGCGGTTCCGCGACGTAGCCGACGAGCAGGCCGGTGACGGTGATGCCGAGCTGAGCGCCCGAAAGCATGAAGGAGGTGCGGCGGGTGACCGCCAGTGCGCGGGCTGCAGCCGAGTCACCGCCTTCGGCGCGGGCCTTCAGGCGGGAGCGGTCGACGGCCATGTACGCGAATTCCTGCGCGACGAAGTAGCCGGTCAGTGCAGTGATGGCGAGAACGACAAGAATGCCGGCCGCGATTCCGAGGGCGGTCAGCACTTCGGGGACCGGGCTCGGGTGACGAGCAGAGCGTCATATCTGGGCGGGACGGGTCTTCGAGGTTTTCGCTTGGGGCGTTTCATGACTCCCTCGGGGTCGGGTGGGCAGGTGTACTTACAGGATAGGACGAACGGGCACCGGCGGAAGTTCCCCCGCGGGGTGGAGATATGGCCACAAGGCGATCTTGTAATATGGGAATCTTCCCCGAATAGGCCGTATTGTCCGGCCTGGAAACTCCCCGAATAATACGACATATCGGGCCGATTTTCACCGAACTCTCCATATTTCCCCTGCTAGGGCCGATTTGTGTTCCGGACTACAATTCTTCGCGCTGCGCAGCTGTCGAATGCAGGTAACAATTGGATCGCGTGTCGACGCGAGTCGTCACAACTTCGATGCCGTTCCATTGATGGGAGAAGCCCGTGCCTGCACTCGAGTTCCTTGTCGACCTCTTCGGTAACCTGTCCGACCTGTTCGACGTGCTGAACTTCTTCACCGGTTCTGCTGATGCGGCCGGCGATGCGTTCGGCAGCAGCCAGGCCTGAGCCTCGCAGACTCGAAGGCCCGCGGGTTGATCCCGCGGGCCTTCGTCGTGCCCGGACACGGTCGTGTCCGTCCGGCCAGAGGGTGGAGTGCCGCACCCGCCCTCGGCCGCCGTTCTCGACCTCCGTCCTCGAACACGGAAACCGACGTTTGGGTTCGTTCGGTCACGGCTAACCGGGGAATGTAATTCGGACCACTCGACCCGAACGGACGTTCGGTGAGAGGACGCGGAACATGACATCTCGAACCCCAAGCCCCGGCCGTGGCTCGATGACGGCAACACCGGTGCAGACTGCGGCGCTCGTGGTGGGCGCTGTCTTCCTCCTGGTGGGCATCCTCGGCTTCATCCCGGGGGTCACGTCGGACTACGATCAACTCTCGGGCGCAGGCCATCATTCCGAAGCCATGCTCCTGGGGATCTTCCAGGTCTCCATCCTGCACAACATCGTGCACCTGTTGTTCGGTGTCCTGGGGCTCGCTGCGGCCCGGGCCGTGGCAACCGCCCGCAGTTTCCTGATCATCGGCGGTGGGATCTACCTGGTGCTCTGGATCTACGGCCTGATCATCGACAAGGACAGCGGCGCCAACTTCGTGCCGGTGAACTCCGCGGACGACTGGCTGCACTTCGTCCTGGGCGTGGGCATGATCGCGCTCGGTGTGCTCCTGACACGCACGCGGACCACCCCCGGCACGGTTCGCCCCTGATCCGTACCCACCCGTCGTGATGACGGGATCCGGAGAACCCGTGGCCCCTCACGCCACGGGTTCTTCGGCATGGGCAGGCGGCGGCAACCGCGAGTCTCGGCGTAGCCCCGCATCATCTCGACCCGCGATCGGTCCAGTCGTTCGCCCGACGCGGCCGTCTCGCGTGCGTGCTCGACCGCCTTCCGTCGGGGGATGTCGGCGGCGGAGAGTCCACGCCGGCCGGAGACGAGCGCTCCGCACCGTTCGAGCAGGTTCACCGCGTTGGCCAGTCTCCGCCCCCGCACGTCGAGCTCGGTACGCAGCCGTCCGAGCCTCATCGGCGACGCGGAGCGGACCGCCGAGAACACCTGGCCGATCAGGTCCTCGTCGGGGTTGTGGGTGGTGAAGAAGGTCGCGAGCGACAAATCCTCGGGACGGTAGAACATCAGGACGGTGGCCGGCTCCCCGTCGCGTCCGGCGCGCCCGATCTGCTGGTAGTAGGAATCGACCGAGTCCGGTGTCGAGGCGTGCACGACGAAACGCACGTCCGGCTTGTCGATGCCCATACCGAAGGCGGAGGTCGCCACCACGACATCGCAGCGACCGTCGAGGAATCCGAGGTGAACGTCCTCGCGCTCGGCCGCGCGCATCCCGGCGTGATACGGGCACGCGTCGATCCCGCGTTCACGCAGGGCCTCTGCGTATCGCTCGGTGTCCCTGCGGGTCGCGGCGTACAGAATGCCGGGACCGGGCAGGGACGCCACGGCCTCGACGACGGCGCGCCGCTTCTCGCCGTCGTCAGTGTGCCTGCGCACCTCGATGTCGAGATTCGGGCGGTCGAAACCACCGGCGACGACGAGCGGATCCCGCATGCGCAACGCCTCGACGATGTCCTCGCGGACCGGGGGTGAGGCGGTGGCGGTGAGCGCGACGACGGGTGGCCGGCCCAGGGCCTCGGCCACGTCTCCCAGGCGTAGATATTCCGGCCTGAAGTCATGGCCCCACATGGCGACACAGTGCGCTTCGTCGACGACGAGGAGCGAGACCTCCACGCTTCTCAGACGCTCCAGGACCTCGTCCTTGGCGAGCTGCTCGGGGGCGAGGAAGACGTAGTCGGCATCGTGTTCGAGCACGGCCCGCCAGTTCGCCTCGTTCTCCGACTCGCGCTGGCGCGAATTGATCGCGACCGCCTCGGGTGCCTCCGAGTGGTCCAGACCGGCGATCTGATCGTTCTGGAGCGCGATCAAGGGCGAGACGACGACCGTCACCCCCGGTAGCAGCAGCGAGGGCACCTGATAGATCGCGGACTTCCCGGAGCCGGTGGCCATCACGGCGAGGACGTCGCGTCCGCCCAGCAGCGGAACCATCGCGTCCAGTTGTTCGGGACGCAGCGTGTCCCAGCCGAACACCTTCTGCGCGGCGGCGCAGAGTTCCTCGCGTGCATCCTCCGATGCAATGTCGGACGACGACCGATACATCTTGTGCTGCAAGTGGACTCCAGAACTCGGAAGGGACTGCGCGCGCAGGGTGCCCTCCGCATACCCGAGGACGTGCCCGCCCCAAACGGTTGCGAGATCCCGGCGCCGTGTCGACCCGGCGGGGTGTGGGTACCCGCGAGCCAGACGTGCCGAGGAGGAGATATGAACGACGCTCGACCTCTCGCTCTGGTGACCGGAGCATCGCGAGGCATAGGCCGGGAGTTGGCGGCCCTGTTCGCGGCCGACGGATACGACCTCGTGCTCGCGGCGAGATCGGACACTCTGGACGAGGTCGCCGCAGACCTGCGGACGTCCGGCGCGGAGGTGGAGTCGGTCCACGCGGATCTGAGGACTCCGGAAGGGGTCCGGGCGGTCCACGAGGCTGCGACGGCCGGAGGTCGCGTCCCGGCGGCGGCTGCGCTCAACGCCGGTGTCGGGATCGGCGGGGCGTTCGTCGACGCAGAGCTCGGGGACGTCCTCTCGATCGTCGACGTCAACGTGCGCTCGACGGTGCATCTGGCGCACCTGCTGCTGAACGACATGCTGCGGGCGGGCTCGGGCCGGATGCTCGTCACCTCGTCGGTGGTGTCGAAGATGCCCGGCCCCTACCAGGCCGTGTACAACGCGTCCAAGGCCTTCGTGCAGTCCTTCACCGACGGCGTCCGCAAGGAACTCGACGGTAGCGGGGTCACGCTCACCGCGATGCTCCCCGGTGCCACCGACACCCACTTTTTCGCACGTGCCGGGATGCTCGACACGATCCTCGGGAAGGCGCCCAAGGACGATCCTGCGCACGTCGCGCGCGACGGTTATGCCGCTCTGATGCGCGGCGAGGCGACTGTGGTGCCCGGCTCCGTGCTCGCGAAATCCATGGCGGTCTTCGGCACGGTGGCGCCCGACGCGGTGACCTCGGCGGTTCACCGGGTCCTGGCCAAGCCTCGATCGGGACGATGATCCGCGACGGCAGGACCGCTCAGTCGGATCGCGTCCGCACTGCCGGGCGGGTGGGGTGGTCGTAGCGCACCAGGACGTCCGCGTCCGCTCCTGCATGTTCGAGCACCGCGTCATGTTCGAGCACCGCGTCGATCGTCCAGTGATCCTCGGGGCGCGTGCGCCTTTCGAGCGCGCCCCGGGACATCGTCAGGACGACGGTGACATCGAAGTCGAGACCACGGCCGAGAAGCATAGGGCCGGCGACGACGAGGATCTGGTCCTCCGCCGCTCGACGCGGGCGCTCGCGCGCCGAACGGTCGGTGCGTTCGTCCCACAGCCGCGGAAGCCATCGTCGATGTTCGTGTACCGCGCGCAGCACCTCTCGGTCGACCGCGGCGTAGTCGAACCAGTCGTGGCGGTAGCTGTACGGATCGGTCCGTCCGTGCTCGAGCCGGAGCGATGCGGGCCGGACGAAATCGTGGAGGTCGACGACGTCCGCTGCGCGGCCCCGCGTTCTCAGTTCCGTCGCGACACGCTGTGCGAATTCCACCGGGTCTGCCGCGTCCGGTGCGCTCACGGCGATGCACACGCTTCCGGTGAGCGCCTCGGCGCGATCGGCGACGGAGGCCGTGAGTATCTCGGGGGTCAGGGGAGTGAAGGCGGGCATCGCTCGCCGTTCACGCCCATCCGCGTATGGGGGTCACCAGGGCGGCGTGTCGTTCCCGTCCGGTACCGGGGTGTCGAGAAGCCGGTCGAGCCAGAGCACCGCCTCGACCAGCGCTTCCATCTGCGACGCCCAGTCCATGGCGAAGACCACTTCGTCGAGTTCGCTGCGGGCCGCGACCGAGTCGCCGGCGAGCGCGTCGACGACCGCTTTCATCACGGTGCTCTCCGGCTGCGGGAGTTCCTCCGGCCGGACGTGACGGCCGCTCTCGGTCCGGATGGTCAGTTCGAAGCTCTCGTCGCCACGCACCTGCGGGCCGATCTTGTCGACGACGACGTCGGCGATCGTCGAGACTGTCCACCTCAGCACGTTCCCGTAGAGCGGGGGAGTGATCTGTGACGGCGGGTCCGAACCGGGGCTCGACACCAGCGCCGCGACCTCTTCGGTCAGTTCGCTGTAGCCGTTCTCGTGTGCGAGAGCGAGAAGGCGTCCTCCCATCACCGCGTCGCTGCGTGTGATTCCGGCTCGTTCTTCGTGCATGCAGAACGAATGCCCCGTTTTGTGTCCCATCACACATCGCGGTCGCGACGGGTGTGCTAGCGCCATGGTCACGAGAGTGAGGAAAATCACATTCGCGGGCTATCCTGAGGTCATGAAGCACATCGCCACTGGTCCGAAGGATGTCACGGTCGGTGTCGGGGACACGATCGAACTGCATCTCCCTGAGAACACCTCCCGGGACTACTGCTGGTCGACGTCGAGGGTCGGAGAGGGACTCGTCCTTCGCGACATCCGATTCCTGCCGTCGAAGAACCCGTTGCCGGGAGGGACCGGCGAGCGGGTCTTCTGTTTCAAGGCGCGCCGCGCCGGTACCTGGCCCATCTCGCTGCGCATGCGGAAGCATGCCGAACTGGTCGCCGACCGCGCGAACATGACCGTCACCGTCGCGTGACGGCGTCCCGGCGCTCGCTCTGCGGTTCACGACACCGCGGAACTCAGCGCAGTGCCGGCGGGTTGTCGAGATCGCGTGCCGAGTAGGTGTCACACGCGTCGACCCGGCCGGTGCGGTATCCGGCCAGGAACCAGGCCTGACGCTGCTCGGACGACCCGTGAGTCCATCCCTCCGGGTTCACCCGGCCGGTGGCGGCCCGCTGGATCCGGTCGTCGCCGACGGCCGACGCGGCCGACAGTGCGTCGCGGATGTCGGTGTCGGTGAGCGGCACGAGGAAGGGCTCTCCGGTGGTCGGCTCGGGCAGCTTGTCGGCATGGTAGGCCCACACCCCGGCGTAGCAGTCGGCCTGCAGTTCCGTACGGACAGCGCCGGATTCGGGGCCGCGCGGGTCGGCCTGTGCGCGACCGAGATCGCCGAGCTGGTTCTGCAGGTGGTGCCCGAACTCGTGGGCGACGACGTATTCCTGCGCGAGCGGACCTCCACTGGCGCCGAACCGTGTCTCGAGTTCGTCGAAGAAGCTGGTGTCGAAGTAGGCGGTCCGGTCCGCCGGGCAGTAGAAGGGCCCGATGTCGCTGGTGGCGTTGCCGCAACCGGTGGACGTGGCCGAGGTGAAGATCTCGACCTCCGGCTGCACATAGGCCACGCCGGTCTGTGTCGCGAACTGCTGCTCCCACACCGAGTCGAGCGACCCGACGGTGTAGAGCACCCGGCAGTCGACGTTCTCGTTCGCGGCGCTGCCACCGACCTCGCACTGTTCGAGTGCGCTCTCGGCTTGCGGATCGCCGGAGGTGTCGGGCATTCCCGAGCCGAGCAGCGAGGACGGATCGCCGCCGAACAGCAGCGCCAGGATGATGACGATCAGGCCGCCGGCCCCGCCACCGAGAGCGAGCTTTCCGCCACGCCCACCGCCGCCGGTACGGACACGGCCCGCATCCATGCGTGCACCTTCTCTGAACGTCATCGCCGCCGCTTTCTCCTGTGTTCGTCGGATTCGGACAAGCTTGGCACGAACTATTCGGTACGGGTGCGCTCGGGCCGATCGTGTCTTTCGTAGGATTACAGCCGACGAACCCGTCGCTGATCGTTTCGAAAGGAATTCCGTGCTGCGCACCCATCTCGCCGGCTCGTTGCGAGCCGAGCACGCCGAGCAGACAGTCACCCTCACCGGTTGGGTTGCCCGGCGACGCGATCACGGCGGGGTCATCTTCATCGACCTGCGCGACGCCTCGGGTGTCTCGCAGGTGGTCTTCCGCAGCGCCGGCGTCCTCGAGCAGGCGCACCGGCTCCGCGCGGAGTACTGCGTCCGGATCACCGGCAAGGTGGAGGTCCGCCCCGAGGGCAACCAGAACTTCGAGATCCCGACCGGTGCGATCGAGGTCGACGCCTCCGAGCTCGTGGTTCTCAACGAGGCCGCCCCGCTGCCGTTCCAGCTCGACGATCAGGTCGGCGAGGAAGCGCGCCTGAAGTACCGCTACCTGGATCTGCGTCGCGAGAAGCCGGGCAAGACCATCCGTCTGCGCAGCAAGGTCAACGCTGCTGCCCGCGCGGTGCTCGCCCACCACGAGTTCGTGGAGGTCGAGACCCCGACCCTCACCCGCTCCACGCCGGAGGGTGCGCGCGACTTCCTGGTCCCGGCCCGCCTGCAGCCCGGTAACTTCTACGCTCTGCCGCAGTCCCCGCAGCTGTTCAAGCAGCTGCTCATGGTCGGTGGCATCGAGCGCTACTACCAGATCGCCCGCTGCTACCGCGACGAGGACTTCCGCGCCGACCGTCAGCCCGAGTTCACCCAGCTCGACATCGAGATGGCGTTCGTCAATCAGGACGACGTGATCCTCCTCGCCGAGGAGGTGCTGCACGCGTTGTGGCGCCTGGTGGGCTACGAACTCGAGACCCCGATCCCGCGGATGACCTACGCCGAGGCCATGCGCCGTTTCGGCACCGACAAGCCGGATCTGCGTTTCGGCATCGAACTCGTGGAGTGCAAGGAGTTCTTCAAGGACACCACCTTCCGCGTCTTCCAGGCCGAGTACGTCGGTGCCGTCGTCATGCCCGGTGGCGCGAGCCAGCCGCGTCGTCAGCTCGACGCATGGCAGGAGTGGGCCAAGCAGCGCGGTGCCAAGGGTCTCGCCTACGTGCTCGTCGGTGAGGACGGCACGTTGAGCGGTCCGGTCGCCAAGAACCTCACCGACGCCGAACGCGAGGGTCTCGCCGCGCACGTGGGCGCGAACCCCGGCGACTGCATCTTCTTCGCCGCCGGTCCCACCAAGCAGATGCGTGCACTGCTCGGCGCCGCCCGCGACGAGATCGCCCGCAAGCTCGATCTGATCGATCCGAACGCATGGGCGTTCGTGTGGGTGGTCGACGCCCCGCTGTTCGAGCCGGCGGCCGACGCGACCGCGAGCGGTGATGTGGCCCTCGGTCATTCGGCGTGGACCGCGGTGCACCACGCGTTCACCTCGCCCAAGCCCGAGTACATCGACACCTTCGATACCGATCCGGGTTCGGCGCTGGCGTACGCCTACGACATCGTCTGCAACGGCAACGAGATCGGTGGCGGCTCGATCCGTATCCACCGCCCCGACATCCAGGAGCGGGTGTTCAAGGTGATGGGCATCTCGGAGGAGGAAGCGAACGAGAAGTTCGGCTTCCTGCTCGAGGCGTTCAAGTACGGCGCGCCCCCGCACGGCGGCATCGCCTTCGGCTGGGACCGCATCACCGCGCTGCTCGCCGGGATGGACTCGATCCGCGAGGTCATCGCGTTCCCCAAGTCCGGTGGCGGTGTCGATCCGCTGACCGATGCACCCGGCCCGATCACGCCGGAGCAGCGCAAGGAGACAGGCATCGACTTCGTGCCCGAACCCGAGACCGAGGGCGCCGACAAGGCCTGATCACCCGTAGCTGTCGATGGCGCGGTGTCGCCCGTCTCCGGACGGGGGCACCGCGCCGTCGTGTGTGCCGTCCGGTGGTGCTCCCGAGTGAGGTTCGTGGGCCCGATGAGGTTTGTGAGGATCCTGCCCGGGTACTCCGTCGGTCCGGCGCCAACGGGGGCGACGGATCGAGGAGGTATCCATGGCCGACGCACGCGTGATCTTCTACAAGCCGCTCGCTCTCGCAGCCAGTGTGGGAGGAGGCATCCTCGCCGGAGCCGTCTTCAATCAAGTGTGGAAGAAGGTCGGCGGCAGTGACGAACGGCCCGAACCGCAGGATCTGTCGCAGCGCACCCGGGACGTGCTGATCGCGGCCGCCCTCCAGGGTCTGATCTTCGGTGTCGTGAAGGCTGCGGTGGATCGTGGCACCGCCCGTGGTTTTCAGAAGGTGACACACGTTTCACCGGAATGATCGTGACGTGTCCCGATCGTGATCGGCGTCCGAGGAGCGGAGCGGCCGGGGCGCGGACGGGGACACACCCGGATGAACAGCGATTTCCCCTCGCAAAGCAGACAAAAGCGACCTGGTGGGCCGGGCACGGGTGAAGAAGGTCCTGCTCGATCCGAGCATTGTGGAGGACCTCGTCGTGACCGAGAACCTGTAGATTGGGCAGTGATGACCGCAACATTGGCAGACCCCGTGTCCGAGGTGGTTCACGCCGCCGAAGCGCTACTCACCCGCCGTACCGGCGCCACGGTGACCCTGACCGATCCGGTGGATCTCGGGGGCAGTGGCCGCTCGATGGTCGTACGGGTACGAGTGGCCGCCAATCCGTTCTCGCTCCCGCGCACTCTTGTCCTCAAGCAGGTACCGCCCTCGCGTGGCACCGGCCACGTCGACTTCCGCGGTTCCGAGACGGACGAGCAGATCGCCTTCCTCCGCGAGGCGGTCTCCTACCAGTTCACGACGGCCCTCGCGAAGGATCACCGTCCGGGTGCCGAACTGCTCGCCTACGACTTCGACGCCCGCCTGCTGGTCCTCAGCGACCTCGGCGACGCGACCACCCTGTCGGAGGTGCTCCGCAACAGTTCCGAGGCCGCCGGGAACACCCTGATGGCCCTGGCTCAGGCACTCGGACGCATGCATGCGGCGACCGTCGGCCGCGAGGAGGACTTCGCGGCGCTGCTGCGTCGCGCCGACGTCGCGCGGGTCGCCGACGCCGTGTCCCAGCAGGCCCTCGATGCCGTGCGGGGTGTGCCCGAGCTCCTCGAGGCCGACTTCGGCCTGTCGGTGCCCGAGTCGGTACGCGAGCGTGCCGAGCGGGCGTCCAAGCTGTTCACCGGCGGGCGTTTCCGGGCCTTCAGCCCGTCCGACCTGTGCCCCGACAACATCGTGGTCGGCGACGAGGGTGTGCAGTTCCTCGACTACGAATGGGGCGGCTTCCGCGACGCGACCCTGGACATCGCGTACGCCCTCAGTTCCTTCCCGCTGTGCCTGTGCTCGGTGCCGCTGTCCGTCGATCGCATCCGTGCGATGGCCGACGCGTGGCGCGCCGAGGTCGTCGCCATGTGGCCGCAGCTGGCCTACGACGAGGTGCTCGAGGAGCGGCTGCTCGACGCACTGCTCGCGTGCATCTGGCTGAGCACGCACCTGTTCCTGCCCGAGGACCATGCCCGGATCGCCTCGGTACGCGAACACGGACTGTCTGTGCCGCGCATCCCCGCGCTCCGCGCCCGTTGGTCGCTGCTCGCCGAGTTCGCCACCGCGACAGGCCACGACGACGTCGCCGCGCACGCCCGCGACGTGCTCGCCCACCTCGAGGACCGCGCCGCCGGCTAGAGCGACCGATCCGCCAGGTGCCGACCGGCGTCTACACCAGCGGAGCGGCGGGTTCGATCCTCGTCGCGCCGTCGGCCACCCGGTATCCCGCGGCGCGGCGCGCGTCCGTGTTCGGATCCGTGCGGTCGCCGATGAAGAACCACTCCATCTGCGTCGCCTCGGGAGTCACGTCGAGCACCCCGTAACCGTGCGAATCGAGTTCGACGAACCGCACGTGCCGGTTGGCCGCGGTCGCCGTCGCCTCCAGCGCGGGCGACAGGCTCCGCGGAGGCACACCGAGCAACTCGTCGATGTTCGCCGACGTCACCGACGGAACCACGAACTCCGTGGCGACGGTGCCCGCACCCGGATAGTCGGCAGCGTCCATCGGGACGTCCATCGCCCAGGAGGTGTGGATGTCGCCCGTGAGGAAGACGACGTTGCGCAGTCCCGCCGCCGTGATGGTGTCCATCAACCGTCGACGGTCGGCGGTGTAGCCGTCCCACTGATCGGTGTTGAAGGGCAGTCCGCCGGCCGGCACTCCGACGAGTTCGGTCAGTGCTCCGGTGGTCCGCGGATCGAGCGGTGGTAACACGATCGGCGAGAACATCACCGAATTGCCGATCAACTGCCATCGTGTGGGGGAGGTCGCCAGCCCGGCGGTGAGCCATTCCATCTGGTCCCGGCCGGTCATCGTGCGCCCCGGATCGTCGACCTGCCGTCCGACTGCGAGGACCTGCTGGGAACGGTAGCTCCGCAGATCCAGCATCGACAGTTCGGCGAGCCGTCCGTACCGCAGGCGCCGGTAGAGCCGTCCGCCGTTCGGACGCACCGGCATCCACTCGTCGTAGGCCTGCACCGACGCGGCCTTGCGAGAGGCCCAGTCGCCCTCGACGAGCGGATCGTGGTTCTCCGCCCCACCCGCCCACGCGTCGTTCGCCGCCTCGTGGTCGTCCCAGATCACGATCCACGGCACCTTCGCGTGCAGCGCCTGCAGGTTCGGATCGGTCTTGTACTGCGCGTGCCGGATGCGGTAGTCGGCGAGACTCACGATCTCGTGGGCGGGCTCGTGCGTCCGGACGCCCCGCCCACCGGCGACGGGGAACTTCCCCGCCGCGTATTCGTACAGATAGTCGCCGAGGTGCACCACGGCGTCGAGATCGTCGCGTGCGGCGAGGTGGCGGTAGGAGGAGAAGAAGCCGCCCTCCCAGTCGGCGCAGGAGACGACCCCGAAGCGCAGGCGTCCGACCGCAGCGTCGTGCGAAGGCGCGGTGGACGTCCTGCCGGTCGGGGAGACGGTTCCGCCGACGCGGAAGCGATAGAAGTAGGTCGTGTCCGGTGCGAGCCCGCGGGCGTCGACCTTGACCGTGTGGTCGGAGACGGAACTCGCCGTCACGGTCCCGCTCGCGACCACCGCGTCGAAGCTGCTGCTGTGGGCGAGCTCCCAGGTGACCGGGACGTCCGGTCCCGCACCCGAGCCGGGTGTCGCCTCCGGCGAGGGTGTCACCCGCGTCCACAGGATCACCGCGTCGGGCAACGGATCTCCCGACGCGACGCCGTGCGCGAAGACGGCGGGGGATGCCTGCGCGTGCTGAGTGGTCGAGGCGAAGGCCGCCGCACCTGCGGCGAGGATCGACGACCGGAGCACGGCGCGACGGGACACATGTTCGGCGGACGGTGTCGTGGCCACGACCAAGATCCGACCACACGGTCGGTCATCCGTCCACGCGAACGACGAACACCGCCGTCGACCGGGCGTCGGCGCGAGCTTGTAGCGTCGGATGCGTGAGTGATCTTTTCGGGGCGAACGACCCGTCTGCCGAACCGGACGCCCTGTTCGAGGCGCCACGCGAACCGGAACCCGAGGACGAACCGCAGGTCCGCCGGCAACCCGTCGCGGCCGGCGGCGCGAACGCGCCCCTCGCTGCGCGCATGCGACCGGCGAGTCTCGACGAGGTGGTCGGGCAACAACACCTGCTCGAACCGGGAGCACCGCTGCGGCGGCTCGTCGAGGGATCGGGTGCGGCCTCCGTCGTGCTCTACGGTCCGCCCGGTACCGGGAAGACGACCCTGGCCTCGCTGATCTCCGGAGCCACCGGACGCCGGTTCGAAGCGCTGTCCGCCCTGTCGGCGGGCGTCAAGGACGTGCGTGCCGTCATCGACCTGGCACGCCGGCGCCTCACCCACGGCGAACAGACCGTGCTGTTCATCGACGAGGTCCACCGCTTCTCGAAGACCCAGCAGGACGCGCTGCTCGCCGCGGTCGAGAACCGCATCGTGCTGCTGGTCGCGGCGACGACCGAGAACCCGTCGTTCTCCGTGGTCGCCCCGCTGCTGTCGCGCTCGCTCGTGCTGCAGTTGCAGCCGCTCGGGCCCGACGACATCCGGGCACTGCTCGAACGTGCGCGCACCGACCCCCGTGGACTCGCCGGTGCGGTCGAGATCGACGACGACGCCCTCGACCACCTCGTCCGGCTCGCCGGGGGCGACGCCCGCCGTGCCCTGACGGCGCTCGAGGCCTCCGCCGACACGGCGCTCGCCGTCTCCGGTGGCGACGCGGCCGTCATCGACCTCGCGACCGTGGAGTCGAGCATCGACGAGGCCGCCGTGCGCTACGACCGCGACGGCGACCAGCACTTCGACGTCGCAAGCGCCTTCATCAAGTCGCTGCGCGGCTCCGACGTCGACGCGGCCCTGCACTATCTGGCCCGGATGATCGTCGCGGGGGAGGACCCGCGCTTCATCGCCCGCCGCCTGATGATCCAGGCCAGCGAGGAGGTGGGCATGGCCGATCCCACCGCCCTGCAGACGGCGGTCGCCGCAGCGCAGGTCGTGCAGCAGGTCGGGATGCCCGAAGCCCAGCTCGCGCTCGCCCAGGCCACCATCCATATCGCCACCGCCCCCAAGTCGGGTTCGGTGACCGCCGCGCTCGGCGCCGCGATCGCCGACGTGAAGGCGGGCAGGGCCGGTCCGGTGCCCGCCCACCTGCGCGACGGTCACTATCAGGGCGCGCAGAAGCTCGGCAACGCGATCGGCTACAAGTTCCCGCACGCGCACCCCGACGGCGTGCTCGCGCAGCAGTACGCCCCGGACGAGTTGGTCGGCGTCGACTACTACGAGCCGACCGGTCGCGGTGTGGAACGGGAGCTGTCGGCCCGCCTGCCCAAGCTGCGCCGCATTGTGCGCGGTGAGCGGTGACGCCTCCGCCGAGTACTCACGGCGCCGTACCGCGGCCGCTTTCGGCGGCGCGATAAGCTGAAGAACGGCCGATCGACAGGGTCGACCGCCCGTCCCGGGAAGTTCACACCATCGCCAGACCACAAAGGACCATCGACGTGCAGACCCACGAGATCCGCAGGCGCTTTCTCGATCACTTCGTGAAGGCGGGACACACCGAGGTGCCCAGCGCGTCGCTGATCCTCGCCGATCCCAACCTGCTGTTCGTCAACGCCGGCATGGTCCCGTTCGTGCCCTACTTCCTCGGGCAGCAGACCCCGCCCTACACCCGCGCCACGTCGGTGCAGAAGTGTGTGCGCACTCTCGACATCGAGGAGGTCGGCAAGACCACCCGCCACAACACCTTCTTCCAGATGGCCGGCAACTTCTCCTTCGGCGACTACTTCAAGGAAGAGGCCATCACCTTCGCGTGGTCGCTGCTCACCGGATCCGTCGAGGACGGCGGCTACGGAATCGACCCCGAGAAGCTGTGGGCGACGGTCTATCTCGACGACGACGAAGCGTTCTCGATCTGGCGCGACAAGGTCGGCGTTCCCGAGGAACGCATCCAGCGTCGCGGCATGAAGGACAACTACTGGTCGATGGGCATCCCCGGGCCGTGCGGTCCGTGCTCCGAGATCTTCTACGACCGCGGCCCCGCCTACGGCGTCGAAGGCGGCCCCGAGGCCGACGAGGACCGCTACATCGAGATCTGGAATCTCGTGTTCATGCAGAACGAGCGCGGTGAGGGTGGTGCCAAGGACGACTACCCGATCCTCGGCCCGCTGCCGAAGAAGAACATCGACACCGGCATGGGTGTCGAACGCGTCGCCTTCCTGCTCCAGGGCGTCGAGAACGTCTACGAGACCGACCTGCTGCGCCCCGTGATCGACAAGGCCGCCGAACTCACCGGCGCCGTCTACGGCGCGAAGCACGACGACGACGTGCGCTTCCGCGTGATCGCCGACCACGCCCGCACCGCGGCGATGCTCATCGTCGACGGCGTCAACCCCGGCAACGACGGCCGCGGCTACGTGCTGCGCCGCCTGCTCCGCCGCATCGTGCGCTCGGCGCGTCTGCTCGGCGCCGACAAGCCCACCATGCGCGAGTTCATGGCGGTCGTGCGCGACACCATGGCCCCGTCCTATCCCGAACTCGACACCGACTTCTCGCGCATCGAGACCGTCGCGGTGGGCGAGGAGACGGCCTTCCTCAAGACCCTCGGTACCGGCAGCAAGCTGTTCGAAGGCGCCGTGGAGACCGTGAAGTCGCAGGGTAGGAATGTGCTCGGTGGCACGGAGGCGTTCACCCTCCACGACACCTACGGGTTCCCGATCGACCTCACCCTCGAGATGGCGGCCGAGGCGGGCCTGACCGTCGACGAGGAGGGTTTCCGATCGCTCATGGCCGAGCAGCGCCAGCGCGCTAAGGACGACGCCCGCGCCCGCAAGCACGCCCACGCCGACCTGACCGTCTACAAGGAACTCCTCGACCGCGGTCCCACCGAGTTCACCGGTTTCAGCGAGCTGGTGACCGAGGCGCACGTGCTCGCCGTCATCACCGGTGGCGAGCGCCTGCACGCGGCGAGCGCGGGCCAGCAGGTCGAGCTGATCCTCGATCGCAGCCCCCTCTACGCGGAGTCCGGCGGCCAGATCGCCGACATCGGCAGCATCACCGGCCCGGGCCTGAAGATCAAGGTCGACGACGTCCAGAAGATCGCCAAGCAACTGTGGACCCACAAGGTCACGGTGCTCGAGGGCCAGGTCGTCGAAGGCGACGCCGTCCTCGTGCAGGTCGATCCCGAGTGGCGCAAGGGCGCCACCCAGGGCCACTCCGGCACCCACCTGGTCCACGCCGCGCTGCGCGAGGTGCTCGGCCCCAACGCCGTGCAGGCCGGTTCGCTCAACAAGCCCGGCTACCTGCGCTTCGACTTCTCGTGGCCCGGCGCCCTGTCCGAGCAGCAGAAGCAGGACATCGAGGCCGTCACCAACGAGGCCGTCGCGGCGAACTATCCCGTCAACACCTTCGTCACCGACCTCGACAAGGCAAAGAAGATGGGCGCGATGGCCCTGTTCGGCGAGAACTACGGCGACGAGGTCCGCGTCGTCGAGATCGGCGGCCCGTTCTCGATGGAGCTGTGCGGCGGCACGCATGTGCAGCACTCCTCGCACGTCGGCACCGTCACGCTCCTCGGTGAGCAGTCCGTCGGTTCCGGCATCCGCCGGGTCGAGGCGTACGTCGGTCTCGACTCGTACCGCCACCTGGCGAAGGAACGCGCGCTGCTCGCGGGCCTGTCCTCGACCCTGAGGGTTCCCTCCGAGGAGGTGCCCGGACGTGTCGAGGCCCTGCTCGATCGGCTCAAGGCCGCCGAGAAGGAACTCGAGAAGACCCGCGCCGCGAACGTCGCCGCCGCAGCCGGAACGTACGCGGGCAAGGCGCAGCGCGTCGGTGACGTGCTCGTCGTGGCCGAGGCCGCCCCGGAGGGTGTCGCCGGCAACGACCTGCGCACACTCGCATCCGACGTCCGTGGCCGGCTCGGCACCGAGCCCGCCGTGGTGCTGCTGCTCGGCAACGCCGGCGGCAAGGTGCCCTTCGTCGTCGCCACCACCAAGGCCGCGCAGGAGAAGGGCATCAAGGCGGGCGACCTCGTCGCGAGCTTCGGTCCCGCGATCGGTGGTCGCGGGGGCGGCAAGCCCGACATGGCGCAGGGCGCAGGGTCGGATCCGGCCGGTATCCCGGCAGCACTCGACGCCTTCCGTGCCCGCCTGAGCGAGCTGGCCGGCTGAGCGTGGCCGAACCGCCGCGCCCCGATCGTCCCGGAGTGGACGATCCCGGCCGTGGTCGCCGCATCGCAGTCGACGTCGGGAGCGTCCGGATCGGGGTCGCCTCCAGCGACCCCGACGGGATCCTCGCCACCCCGGTCGAGACGGTGCCGCGGTCCAAGGAACGCGGACCCGACGCACCCGATATCCGGCGCATCGTCGAGATCGTTAGGGAATACGAGGCTGTTGAGGTTATCGTCGGGCTGCCGCAGACACTGCGCGGTGAGCCCGGCAAGGCTGCGAAACTGGCGAGCGATTTCGCGCGTCGACTTCGCCGTGCCCTACCCGACGTTCCCGTGCGCCTGGCCGACGAACGATTCACGACGGTCACTGCGGCGCGCGCCCTCCGCGAGAGCGGGGTGAGTGCGCGAGGTGCGCGGCCGGTCATCGACCAGGCTGCCGCCGTGGCCATCTTGCAGGGTTGGTTGGACGAGCGGAGTTCGGTAGTGAACGAGTCGGGGCGTGACGCGGGGGGCAGCCGGTGAGCCGGCACGGACGACACGACGACCATTCGGAGAACGCACGGCAGGATCTGTTCGCGGATCCCTACGCCGATGGGTACACGGAACCTCCAGTGGATCGCACCGGATCCGAGAATCCGTATCGATACGGATCCGAGAATCCGTATCGATACGGATCCGAGGATCCGTATCGATCAGACCCGCGTTACCGGTACGACGATCCGTACGCATCCGACCCTCGAGGTCACGATGCATACGGGCACGACCCGTACGGCAACGACTCCCACGGCTGTGATCCGTACGGCGGTGGTGGATACGAGGGCGTCCCGAGTGGGCACCCGGAGGCCCGTCGACCCGATCCCGACGATCACGAGACCACGGTCCTGAACTTCGAGCCGGGTGTATTCGATGGCCCGCCGCCCGGTCACGCCGAACAGGGTTACGGCGAGCAGGGCTATGCCGAGCAGGGCTATGCCGAGCAGGGCTACGGCGACGGGGGCTACGCAGGATCCGGGTACGAGCACGAGGGGTCCATCGGCGCCGATCGCGGACACGCTCCGGCCGATCACCCCGACGGGGGACATCTCGACGAAGAGTACCCGGGCGGATACTCCTACGCCGCACGCGACGCGAGCCGTGACGACGACCCCGCCGACGACGCGGTCGCAGCGGAGGAGATTACCGCCGAGCAGCGTGCGGTCCCCCTCGCGGTCGGTGGTTCGGAACGCGCCGCACGCCGTGATCCGAAGGCGAGCGGGCGTAAGAAGCGCGGACGTGTCGTAGGCGCGCTCGCCGCCGCGGTGCTCCTGCTCGTCGTCGTGGGTGGCGGCTATCTCGCCTACGACCGGTTCCTCGGCACCGATCTTCCGCCGGACTTCACCGGACCTCCCGGACCGGCCGTCGTCGTCCAGGTCAACCCGGGCGAGACCGCCGGGGAGATCGGCAGCGAGTTCGTCGACAAGGGTGTCGTCGCGAGTTCCGCCGCCTTCTACGAAGCGGCCGTGCAGAACTCGGGGATGAATTCGCTGCAACCCGGCTTCTACCAGGTGGCCACCAACATCCCGGCTGTCGACGCCGTCGCGGCCCTCGTCGACCCGGCCAGCCGGGTCGGTGCGCTCGTGATCTCCGAGGGACGTCAGCTCCACGACATCCGCGACGTCAACACCGGTGCCGTCCGCAAGGGCATCTACACGCTCATCGCCGAGGCGAGCTGCCACGGCGATCCGGCCGCCGAGAACTGCGTCACCTACGAGGAACTCGACGCGGCCGGGGCCACCCCGGACCTGCAGGCACTCGGAGTTCCGGAATGGGCACGCGACGCGGTCGCGAACGTGCCCGACCGCAGGCGGCAGCTCGAAGGCCTCATCGCCGCGGGCAGCTGGGATTTCGATCCGACGGCCGAACCCGTCGAGATCCTGGCTCGCCTCGTGTCGGAAAGTGCTGCCAGCTACGACGCGACGGGGATCACCGACGCGGCCGCACGGGTGGGGCTGACCCCGTACGAGATGCTCATCTCCGCATCGCTCGTCGAACGCGAGGCCCTGCCACAGGATTTCGCGAAGGTCGCGCGCGTGATCCTCAACCGCCTCGACATCGACCAGATGCTCCAGTTCGATTCGACCGTCAACTACGAACTCGACGAGACCGAACTCGCGACCACCGACGCCGACCGCGCGCGGGTGACTCCCTGGAACACCTACGCCATGGTCGGTCTTCCGGCGACGCCCATCTCGTCACCGAGCATCGGTGCGCTGCAGGCGATGGAGAACCCGGAACCGGGGGAATGGATCTACTTCGTGACGATCGACGACAAGGGCACCACGCTCTTCGCGAATTCCTACGAGGAGCACCTGCAGAACACCGAACTGGCACTCGCGAGCGGGATCCTCGACAGTGGCCGCTGATCCGAACGGAGGTGTCCGGAGGGCCGCGGTCCTCGGGAAACCCATCGCGCACTCGAAGTCGCCCTTGTTGCATCTCGCGGCGTACCGGGCACTCGGGCTGACCGAGTGGACCTACGAACGCATCGAATGCACCGGTGAGCAGCTGCCGGGCCTCGTGTCCTCGCTCGGTGAGGAATGGGTGGGTCTGTCCGTCACGATGCCCGGTAAGTTCGCGGCTCTCGAGTTCGCCACCGAACGCACCGAGCGGGCCGTGAGGATCGGCTCGGCGAACACCCTCGTGCGCATCGAGAACGGGTGGCGTGCCGACTGCACCGACGTCGACGGCGTGTCCGGAGCACTGCGCTCGGCCGGCGTCGGTGATCTGTCCGGCGCGTCGGCGGTCGTCGTGGGCTCGGGTGGTACCGCGCGGCCGGCGCTCGTCGGTCTCACCGACCTCGGTGTGCGCTCGGTGACTGTGGTCGCGCGGTCCGAGCAGAAGGCCCGCGCGACGTTCGATTGTCTCGGCGACGACATCGAGGCTCGGTGGTTGTCGTTCGACGCACCCGAACTGGCCCGGGTCTGCGCCGAGGCCGGTGCGCTCGTGAGCACCGTGCCCGCACCCGCGGCAGCGCCGTACACAGAAGCTCTCGCGCAGGCGCCGTGCATCCTCGATGCAATCTACGACCCTTGGCCCACGCCGCTGGCGACAGCGGCCGAGGCACGCGGTGTCCGCGTCGTCAGCGGTCTGCACATGCTCCTGAGTCAGGCCTTCGGGCAGGTCGAGCAGTTCACGGGGCTGCCCGCGCCGCGCGCGGAGATGGCGCGCGCCGTCGGGCTCGACCTGAACTCTCCGCACCCGGCCTGAGAACCCGGTACGACGGGGCGCGGCCCCACCAGGACATCGGCGTCTTCGAGGTCGACGAGGCGTTCGCTCCGGTGCCCATGGCGTGGCAGAAGGAGATCGGCGCACCCGAGGACAAGCTCAACCCCAACGGTGGTGCGATCGCTCTCGGTCACCCGCTCGGGGGTTCCGGTGCCCGCATCCTCACCGACATGATCTTCCACATGCGCCGCACTAACCTCCGGTACGGCCTGCAGACGATGTGCGAGGGCGGTGGCCAGGCCAACGTCACCATCGTCGAACTCGTCGCGCAGTAGGCCGCACCCGACACCGTCCGCTGTCCACCTGCGATGCCTGAGCGGGTGGGCAGCGGATTTCTCCGCGCAGGTGTCGAATCGGCGCCCTACCGTTCGTATAGAGGGTGAGAGGCCGGAGCCGCCGGCCGCCGAGGGGAAGGACCCCGCCATGGCGCAGTACCTGCTGAGCATCTACCAGCCCGACGGTGAACCGCCGTCACCGGAGTTCCTCGAACCGATCATGAAGAAGGTCGCGGCGTGGCAGAACGAGATCCGGGAGGCAGGGGTCTGGGTGTTCTCCGGCGGCCTTCACCCTCCGGATACGGCGACGGTCGTGCGCACGGACGAGGGGCGCACGGCGACGACCGACGGTCCGTACATCGAGGGCAAGGAGCATCTCGGTGGCTTCGACGTCATCGACGTGCCCGACCTCGACGAGGCGCTGAGGTGGGCGCGCGGTCTTGCCGACGCCACCACACTGCCCATCGAGGTGCGGCCCCTGGCGTTCGGCTCCTGCGCCGGATGACGTGCGAAGCTCGATGACCGGGCCGTCCACCGCCGACATCGCACGTGCCTTCCGTGAGGAATACGGCAGGGCGACCGCCGTGCTCACCCGCGTCCTCGGCGACCTCGACGCCGCCGAGGACGCGGTGCAGGACGCCTTCTCGATCGCCGTCGAACGGTGGCCCGGGGAGGGGATCCCGCCGAGCCCGGCCGGGTGGATCATCACCACCGCCCGTCGCCGGGCGATCGACAGGGCACGGCGGGAGGCCGCACGTCCGCTCAAGCACGCCGAGGCGGACCTGCTCTACCCGACATCCGGCGACGCGTTCGACTCCGGAGCGGTCGTCCCGCCCGAGATCCCCGACGATCGCCTCCGTCTGATCTTCACCTGTTGTCACCCGGCGCTCGCGCCTGCGTCGCGGGTCGCGCTGACACTGCGGCTGCTCGGCGGGCTGACCACCGCGCAGATCGCCCGAGCCTTCCTCGTGCCGGAAACGACTATGGGGCAACGGATCTCCCGAGCCAAGGGGAAGGTCCGCGACGCGCGCATCCCGTTCCGCATCCCGTCCCCGGACGAGTTTCCCGAACGTCTCGACGCGGTGCGTTCCGTGCTTTATCTCGTGTACACGGAGGGCCACACGACGAGCGCCGGACCCGAACTCGTCGACACGGACCTGTGTTCGGAGGCGGTGCGGCTGGCGCGTGTGCTGGCCGGGCTCGTTCCCGACGATCCCGAGACCACGGGACTTCTCGCCCTGATGCTCCTCGGTGAATCCCGGCGCTCGGCGCGTACGGGACCCGGCGGCGAACTCGTCCTGCTCGCAGACCAGGACCGCTCGCGGTGGGACCGCGCGCTGATCGCCGAAGGGCAGGCACTCGTGCGGCGCACCCTGTGCTGGAACAGACCGGGGCCCTATCAGATCCAGGCCGCGATCGCCGCAGTGCACGCGGACGCGCCCACCTTCGAGGACACCGATTGGGCGCAGATCGTCGCGCTCTACGACCTGCTGTTCGCCGCGGACCCCACACCGGTCGTCGCGTTGCACCGGGCCGTCGCACTCGCCGAAGTGGAGGGCCCCGCAGCGGCTCTCGGGATCGTCGACCACCTCGACCTCGAGCGGTATCACGTCTTCCACGCAATCCGGGCCGACCTGCTCGCCCGCCTCGGCCGGCTCACCGAGGCGAGTGAGGCATACGCCACCGCCGCGGCGCGGACGGAGAACGCCATCGAGCGCGCGCATCTGCTGCGCCGGCGGGACGAGGTCCGGGACGCGCTCAGGTAGCCGGCGTCGTGCCGGTCGTCGTCTCGGCGTCGGGAACCGAACGCTGCCACGGCCACCGGCCGTCGATCTCCAGCTGCAGCGACCAGCTCAGGAAGGTGCGGATGAGCACGATGACCGCCAGCACACCCACCGATGTGAAGGTCGGCGTGACGGCGACGGTCTTGATGATGTCGGCGGCGACCAGGAATTCGAGGCCGAGCAGGATCGACCGGCCGAGATTGCGCCGGTACGGCTCGTAGATCTCCGAACCCGGTCCGCGCCGCCGCGCGGTCGCCGCGATCCACGTCGCCGCCAATGCGCCGATCACCATGACGCCGACTCCGACGACGTCGATGGCCGTGCCCACGTGTTCGAGCAGCGACGAAATCTCCATTCGACCAGAACCTTCCGACCGGAACCGACAGACTCCGGCAATCCTCGCAGGACGATCGCCGCACTGTGCGGCTTTGTCCACAGGAGACGTGCCTGTCCACAGGACCGGGCCGGACACCGCGCGAACGCCCTGCCGGCGAGTGTGGATGGGGGATGCTCCGGGTCGTGGCAGGGGAGACGGTGGGTGAGCTCGCGATGGTGGTTCTCGGCGTGGGCGTGGGAGCGATCGTGCGCGTGGTGGCGGGAAGAACGGCCGGTCGTCGGCCGCTGCCGGGTTCGTGCGAGGCGGCATGCGCGGCAGCCGCACTCGTCGCGGTCTCGATCACCACGGGCGCGGCGGTCGTCGGAGCAGCGATGTTCGGATGGTGGTGCGTGTGCCTGAGCACCGTGGACCTGCTCGTGCGGCGTCTGCCGAACGTGCTGACGCTCGGGGGAGCGGGCACGATCCTCGGTGTGGCCGCGGCGACGGGGCACGGCCGGGCGGCGTTCGCCGGTGCACTTCTGCTCGCGGCACCGTTGTTGATCACCCACCTCGCGGTGCCGCGGTCGGTGGGTGCGGGCGACGTCAAACTCGCCCTCGGGCTCGGTGCCGTCACCGGACTCGCCGGCCCGTCGGCGGTGCTCCTCGGTGCACTGCTCCCATCCGTCCTCACCGCAGGTGCGGCCCTGTTTCTGCGGCTCCGGGAGGCCCGCCGCGGGGGTGTGCGTGCCGCTCCGCGCGTGCTTCCGCACGGACCGTCGATGTGCGCCGCCGCGGCGCTGGCGGTGATCTCGACGGGTTGACCAGGGGCGGCATGTCGAGTCGGCGGACGAACATGGAAGGATGGACCTGTGCTGCGTTGGATAACTGCTGGAGAATCCCATGGTCCCGCTCTCGTCGCGATGCTCGAGGGGATGGTCGCCGGAGTCGAGGTGACGTCGAACGACATCTCGGAGCAACTCGCGCGACGGCGACTGGGCTACGGCCGCGGCGCACGCATGAAGTTCGAGGCCGATAAGGTCACCGTGATCGGTGGCGTCCGGCACGGACGCACCCTGGGCGGCCCGATCGCGATCGAGATCGGCAACACCGAATGGCCCAAGTGGGAAACCATCATGGCCGCCGACCCGGTCGATGCCGAACTGCTCGAAGGTCAGGCGCGCAACGCGCCGCTGACCCGTCCCCGCCCCGGCCACGCCGACTTCGCGGGCATGCTCAAGTACGGCTTCGACGACGCACGTCCCGTCCTCGAGCGCGCCAGCGCCCGGGAGACCGCAGCACGCGTGGCGGCCGGCACGGTTGCCCGGAACTTCCTGCGCCAGGCGTTCGGCGCCGAGGTCGTCTCGCATGTCATCTCCATCGGCGCATCCGATCCCTATGTCGGCCCCGAACCCGGTGCCGACGATCTCGCCGCGATCGACGCGAGCCCAGTGCGTGCCTACGACAAGGCCGCCGAGGAATCCATGATCGCCGAGATCGAGGCCGCCAAGCGCGACGGCGACACCCTCGGCGGAATCGTCGAGGTCGTGGTGCACGGGCTGCCCGTGGGCCTCGGTTCGTTCGTCAGCGGTGCCGATCGCCTCGACGCGCGACTGGCCGCGGCCCTCATGGGGATCCAGGCCATCAAGGGTGTCGAGGTCGGCGACGGCTTCGAGACCGCGCGTCGCCGCGGCAGCGCTGCCCACGACGAGATGAAGCCCGGCCTCGACGGTGTGCTCCGCTCGAGCAACCGCGCCGGCGGCATCGAAGGTGGCATGACCAACGGTGAGGCCCTGCGCGTGCGGGCGGCGATGAAGCCGATCTCGACCGTGCCGCGCGCCCTGTCGACGGTCGACATGACCACCGGCGACGAGGCCGTCGCGATCCACCAGCGTTCCGACGTGTGCGCGGTGCCCGCGGCGGGTGTCGTCGCCGAGGCGATGGTCGCCCTCGTCGTCGCGCAGGCCGCCCTCGAGAAGTTCGGCGGCGACTCGCTCGCCGAGACCGTGAGCAACATCGACCACTACCTGAAGGGCATCGCGGCGCGGCCGCCGCGGTGATCGCATGTCGCCTCGCCTGGTACTCATCGGCCCGCCGGGAGCGGGCAAGTCGACGATCGGTCGTCGGGTCGCGAACGCGCTCGAGCTGCCGTTGCTCGACACCGACGCCGAGATCGAGCGTGTGACCGGCCGGACCATCCCCGACATCTTCTCCCAGGACGGCGAACCGGCCTTCCGGGAGACCGAGGAAGAGGTGGTCGCGCGCGCCCTCGACACCCACGACGGTGTGGTGTCCCTGGGCGGGGGAGCGATCCTTTCGGAGCGCACCCGCGCGCGACTGGCCGGACACACCGTCGTCTATCTCGAGATCAGCGTGGCGGAAGGACTGCGTCGCACCGGCGCGGTCGGCGCCGCCGGAACCAGGCCGTTGCTGGCCGGTGGTGATCCGGCCCAGAAATACCGCGACCTCATGCGTCGCCGCCGCCCGCTGTACCGGCAGGCGGCGACCATCCGGGTGCGCACCGACGGCCGCAGCCCCGGGCGGGTCGTCCAGCAGGTGCTCGCCAAACTCGAAGCGGCGGACGCCGCGACCAGCCAGACCATCAGCGAGGATCGGAGCCCCACACCGTGACCGAACCGGTACGCATCGACGTCGAGACCGCCCAGCCCTATCCGGTGATCATCGGCCGGGGACTGCTCGGTGACGTCGTCGAAGAACTGTCCGGCACGCGGACCGTCGCGATCTTCCACCAGCCGACGCTCACCGCGACGGCCGAGGCCGTGCGGGAGGCGCTCGCCGAGACCGGCATCGACGCCCACCGCATCGAGATCCCCGACGCCGAGGACGGCAAGGAGCTGGCCGTCGCCGGATTCTGCTGGGAGGTGCTCGGCCGCATCGGCTTGACCCGTTCGGACGCCGTCATCAGCCTCGGCGGCGGTGCCGCCACCGACCTCGCGGGTTTCGTGGCCGCGACGTGGATGCGCGGCGTGCGGGTCTACCACATCCCCACCACGCTGCTGGCGATGGTCGACGCCGCGGTGGGCGGCAAAACCGGCATCAACACCGAGGCGGGCAAGAACCTCGTCGGTTCGTTCCATGAGCCCTCGGCGGTCTTCGTCGACCTCGCGACCCTCGAGACGGTGCCGCGCAACGAGATCGTGGCCGGACTCGCCGAGGTGATCAAGACCGGCTTCATCGCCGATCCGGTGATCCTCGACCTGATCGAGGAGAACCCCGAGGCCACGCTCGATCCTGCCGGGACGGTGCTGCCCGAGCTGATCCGGCGATCGGTCGAGGTCAAGGCGAAGGTGGTCGCGGCCGACCTCAAGGAGTCGAGCCTGCGCGAGATCCTCAACTACGGTCACACCCTCGGCCACGCCATCGAGCGTCGCGAGCGGTACCGCTGGCGCCACGGCGCCGCCGTGTCGGTGGGCCTGGTCTTCGCGGCCGAACTCGGCCGGCTTGCAGGGCGTCTCGACGACGCCACCGCCGACCGGCACCGCGCGATCCTCGAATCCGTCGGCCTGCCCACCACCTACGATCCCGACGCCTTCGCCGATCTGCTCGCGGGCATGCAGACCGACAAGAAGAACCGTGCCGGCATGCTTCGGTTCGTCGTCCTCGACGGACTTGCGAAGCCCGGCAGGCTCGAGGGACCCGACCCGACCCTGCTCGCGGCGGCCTATTCCGAGGTCGCGCGCCAAGGCAAGGCCGACGCGCGAACCGTACTGCTCTGACCACCTGGTCGACCGCCTGGTTCTATGCGGGCGGTCTCCACGACGTGTCGCGCCCGGTGAGTCCGATCAGGCGTTCCAGCGGCGGAGCGTCGTCGCCCACCCGGACGGCCGGACCGAACAGGCCGCCCCCGTCGGCGACGCGTTCCTCGTCGGTGATGCTCTCCGCGAATGCGGTACACGCGGCGATTTCGTCGGGCTCGCAGGAGTACTGCTGTCCCGTGGCCACGGCGAGGTCCCAGCCGTGGACGACGAGTTCGTCGAGCGTGACGAGTCCGGCGACCGGCGCGGGCAGGTCGAGGCCGCCCGCGCGCGTCATGCCCTCCCAGGCTGCGGGATCGCTCCACGCTCGGCGGAGGTCGCCGAGCCGGTCGGGAACGAGACGTCGCCAGTCCGGCGGCAGTTCGCTCGTGAGCTGCGGGGGAGTGTCGGTGTGCGGGCCGATGTCCTTGCGCGCCGCGGCCGTGAACGCAAGGGACAGGCCCAGCACGTGGTCGACGAGCGCACCGACGGAGGTCTCGGAACACGGTGTGGGCCCCGGCAACTGGGCGTCGTCGATCCCCGCCAGGATGCGCTCCATCCGGCGGGTCGCGGGAGTCAGGTCGAGCGTCTCGGTGATGTCGGTCATGGTCGGCTCCTCGGGGTCGGCTACCTCTACTGACCGTCACAACTCGGAAAACTGAGCACCCGCCCCCGGATGTGCGGGGGCGGGTGGTCTCACTGCTGTGGGTCTCACTGCTGTGGGTCTCACTACTCGGGTCTCACTGTTTCGGATCGACCCTCGGGAACACCTCGGTGGGCGAGTCGTCGCTGCGCCAGGCGGGATCGGTCTGCTGCGCGGAGTTCGCGGGAGCGGAACCCGCGGCCGCTCCGACGCCTGCGGGCGCGTGGTGATCGCGGTGGACCGACCAGTCGTCGTCGCGGGCGGCCTTGCGCTCGTTCCGGCGCGCGAAGAACCGGCCCAGCGTCACCGCCGCCATCGCCGGCAGGAATACCAGAAGCACGGTGAACGCGGCACCGGAGGTGATCTCGAAGAACAGGGACGTCACACCCACCGGCATCGGGGTGACGGTGTCGACGAGCCAGGTGAGGACCCCGCCGACCAGGCCGGTGACCGCACCGGCGGCGAGCCAGCGCATCGTCAGGTCGTCGCCCTCGTCGGCGTCGGGATGGGCGCGGTGGTCGCGGATGCCGTCGAGACCGGCCCAGACTAACGCTGCGACGACCACCACGGCGAAGCCCAGCCAGCGCAGTACCGATCCCTGCAACGGCCACTGGATGAGAGCGGCACCGAGCAGGACGCGCACGACCACGTGGACCAGGGCGAGCCCGAGTCCGCGGAGCAACCAGGGTTTCATGTACCTCAGCGTAACGGGTGGCGAAGCCGACAGTGTGTCCCGTCCCACAGCCGTGATCGCGGTAGGTTGAGCGATATGTCTGCCGACCACGCCTCCCGCCGTCGAGCGCTGCGTGCGCTGCTCGCCGAACGCGAACTCGATGCGCTGCTGGTGACCGATCTGACCGGTATCCGCTACCTCACGGGCTTCACGGGATCCAACGCGGCGCTGATCGTCTCCACCGAGGACGACGAGAACGAGACGCGCACCGTCATCTGCACCGACGGCCGCTACGTCACGCAGGTGGGGGAGCAGGTCCCCGACCTGCGGGCCGTGATCGCCCGGTCGTCGGCCGCTCACCTCGTCACCGAGTTCGGAACAGGTTCTGCGCGTTGGGGATTCGAGAGTCACGTCGTCACGGTCGACGAACGGTCGCGGTGGGGCGAGCTCGGCGTGTCCGTCCGCTTCGTTCCCGCTCCCGGGCTCGTCGAACACCTGCGGGCCGTGAAGGACGAACACGAGATCGGTCTGTTGCGCGAGGCATGCGGTGCGGCCGATCGCGCACTGGCGGACCTCATCGCGGCGGGCGGTCTGCGTCCGGGTCGAACCGAGAAGGAGGTCGCCCGCGACCTCGAATGGCGCATGTTCGAGCACGGTGCCGACGGCATCTCCTTCGAGACGATCGTCGCCGCCGGTGCCAATTCGGCGATCCCGCACCATCGCCCGACCGGCGCGGTCCTCGCGGAGGGCGACTTCGTCAAACTCGACTTCGGGGCGCAGATCGGCGGTTACCACTCCGATATGACGCGCACCTACGTGCTGAGCCGCGTCGCGGACTGGCAGCGCGACCTGTACGAGCTGGTCCTGCGCGCGCAGCAGGCCGGACGCGAGGCGCTCGCGCCCGGTGTCGACTGCGCCGCGGTGGACGCCGCCGCGCGCACCGTGATCGCCGAGGCCGGCTACGCCGACCTGTTCCTGCACGGGCTGGGCCACGGAGTCGGCCTCGAGATCCACGAAGCGCCCGGAATCGGCGCCGCGGCGACCGGTACACTTGTCGCCGGTGCGGCGGTGACCGTCGAGCCGGGCGTGTACTTCTCGGGGCGCGGAGGCGTGCGGATCGAGGACACGCTCGTGGTGCGGGAGCATACTCCGGAGTTGCTCACGCTCACCGACAAGACATTGACCGTCATTTGAGGGCGGTTCCTCGACCCTAGGAGACACGAACCAAGTGGCTGATACCAGTGACTTCAAGAACGGCCTCGTTCTGAAAATCGACGGACAGCTCTGGCAGATCATCGAGTTCCAGCACGTCAAGCCGGGCAAGGGTCCTGCTTTCGTGCGCACGAAGCTCAAGAATGTGACGTCGGGCAAGACCGTCGACAAGACCTGGAATGCCGGTGTCAAGGTCGAAACCGCCACCGTCGATCGCCGCGACATGACCTACCTCTACAACGACGGCACCGACTACGTCTTCATGGACGGCGAGACCTACGACCAGATCACCATCTCGCCCGAACTGCTCGGCGACAGCGCCAACTTCCTGCTCGAGAACATGCCCGTGCAGGTCGCCACGCACGAGGACGTCCCGCTGTTCGTCGAGCTCCCGGTCACGGTCGAGCTCGTCGTCCAGCACACCGATCCGGGCCTGCAGGGCGACCGCTCCACCGGCGGCACCAAGCCCGCGACCCTCGAGACCGGCGCCGAGATCCAGGTTCCGCTGTTCATCAACACCGGCGACAAGCTCAAGGTCGATTCCCGCGACGGCAGCTACCTCGGGCGAGTGAATTCCTGAGTGTCCGGTAACCAGAAGAAGCTCGGGGCCCGCCACAAGGCCCGCAAGCGCGCCGTGGACCTGCTCTTCGAGGCCGAGGCCCGCGACGTGCACCCCGTCGACCTCGCCGCCGATCGCGTCGAACTCGCGATCGACGACGACCAGGTCGCGCCGGTGCCGGCATACGCGCAGACCATCATCCGCGGTGTCGCCGACAACCTCGACGAGACCGACCGAGTGATCGCCGATCACTTGCACGAATGGACGCTGGACCGCCTTCCCGCCGTCGACCGCGCGATCCTGCGCATCGCGGTGTGGGAGCTCTTCCACGCGACCGACGTGCCGCCCGTGGTGGCCGTCGACGAGGCGGTCGAGCTGGCGAAGCAGCTGTCCACCGACGATTCGCCGGCCTTCGTCAACGGGGTGCTGGGTCAGATCGTCACTGTCGCCGACCAGGTGCGTGCAGCAGCCGCTGCCACCCTCGCCCGGCCGGCGCAGGAGTCGCAGGATCAGGGCTCGAACGAGTCCTGACTTCGTCACCCTTCTCGGGTGAGCGACGACACGAGGCACCGTGAGCGGGCCCGGTGGGAAGACTCCCGTCGGGCCCGCTCACGCATCCGGGCCTGTGTTGCGCTTCACCCGTCATCCGTGCCGGGGCGGACGTCGACGCTGATAGGCTCGACAACTGTCAGGCATCCTTTAACGATCCGTCCAGTGAGGCGGAGAAGGAGGTCGCTGCATGGCCGTGTCCGAGGACGGGTCCACAGCTTCTACCCCCACTACGTCCTCCGGTACCGGCGTGCCGGCGCGTGAGCTGCTCTCCGCTGCCGACGTCCACCGGACGATCTCCCGCATCGCACACCAGATCATCGAGAAGACCGCTCTCGACACCCCCGAGGACGCACCGCGTGTCGTGCTCCTGGGCATCCCCACCCGCGGGATCACCCTCGCCCAGCGCCTCGCCGACCGCATCGAGGAATTCGCCGGCGTCCGTGTCCCGGTCGGCTCGCTCGACATCACGCTCTACCGCGACGACCTCCGCACGAAGCCGCACCGCCCGCTGGAGCGCACCTCGGTGCCCGAGGGCGGAGTCGACAACACCCTCGTCGTCCTCGTCGACGACGTCCTGTTCTCGGGACGCTCCGTCCGCGCCGCGCTCGACGCCCTGCGCGATCTCGGACGACCCCGCGCGGTGCAACTCGCGGTCCTCGTCGACCGCGGCCACCGCGAACTGCCGCTGCGGGCCGACTACGTCGGCAAGAACGTCCCCACCGCGCGCAGCGAGGACGTCCGCGTGCTGCTGACCGAACACGACGGGCGCGACGCCGTCGAGATCTCCGGAGGCAAGTCCCAGTGAAACACCTGCTCACCATCGCGGATCTGACGAAGGACTCCGCGACGGGGCTTCTCGACGAGGCCGAGCGGTTCGAGCAGGCACTGCTCGGGCGTGAGGTGCGCAAGCTCCCCACGCTGCGCGGCCGCACCATCATGACCGTCTTCTACGAGAACTCCACCCGCACCCGCGTGTCCTTCGAGGTCGCCGGCAAGTGGATGAGCGCCGACGTCATCAACGTCTCGGCGTCCAGTTCGTCGGTGAAGAAGGGCGAATCGCTGCGCGACACCGCGCTGACCCTGCACGCCGCCGGCGCCGACGCGTTGGTGGTCCGTCACTCCGCCTCCGGTGCCGCGCACCGGATCGCGCAGTGGACCAACGAATCCGGCTCCGGACCGGCCGTGGTCAACGCCGGCGACGGTACCCACGAACATCCCACTCAGGCGTTGCTCGACGCGCTCACCCTGCGCCAGCGTCTCGGCTCGATCGAAGGCCGCCGGATCGGCATCGTCGGCGACGTGCTGCACAGCCGTGTCGCCCGGTCGAACGCGCTGCTGCTGAGCATGCTCGGCGCCGAGGTCGTGCTCGTCGCTCCCCGCACCCTGCTGCCGGTGGGGGTGGAGACCTGGCCGGTGACGGTCGCCGATTCGCTCGAAGCCGAACTTCCCACCCTCGACGCGGTCATGATGCTGCGGGTGCAGGCCGAGCGCATGAACGGCGGGTTCTTCCCGTCCGCCCGCGAGTACTCGATTCGATACGGACTCAACGCCAAGCGCGCGGCATTGCTGCCGGAGCACGCCGTGATCCTGCATCCCGGCCCGATGCTCCGCGGCATGGAGATCGGCTTCCCCGTCGCCGACGCCCCGCAGAGCGCTGTGCTGCAGCAGGTGAGCAACGGTGTCCACGTGCGGATGGCGGTGCTCTTCCGTCTGCTCGTGGGCACGGAAGGGAGCCTGTCGTGACCCACACTTCCCATCCGGGAGACACAGGAACAGGAGTGACACAGGTGACGCCGCAGGTGCTCATCCGCAACGTCCGCCTCTACGGCGAGGGCGACCCGGTCGACGTGCTGCTCGGCGACGAGCAGATCCTCGCGATCGGTACCGATCTCGAGGCCGACGCCGACGCGGAGATCGTCGACGGTACCGGGCAGATCGTGCTCCCGGGCTTCGTGGACCTGCACACGCACCTGCGCGAACCGGGCCGCGAGGACACCGAGACCGTCGATTCGGGCTCGGCCGCCGCGGCGCGCGGCGGGTACACCGCGGTGTTCGCGATGGCCAACACCGATCCGGTCGCCGACTCGGTGGTCGTCACCGACCACGTGTGGCGCCGCGGCCGCGAGGTCGGGCTCGTCGACGTCCACCCCGTGGGTGCGGTCACCGTCGGACTCGAGGGCAAGCAGCTCGCCGAGATGGGCACCATGGCCGCCGGTGTCGGTGGCGTGCGGATGTTCTCCGACGACGGCAAGTGCGTCTACGACCCGCTGCTCATGCGTCGCGCGCTCGAGTACTCGGCCTCGCTCGGTGTCCTCATCGCCCAGCACGCCGAGGAGCCGCGGCTGACCGTCGGTGCCGTCGCGCACGAAGGACCGACCGCGGCGCGTCTCGGCCTCACCGGCTGGCCCCGCGCCGCCGAGGAGTCCATCGTCGCCCGCGACGCGCTGCTCGCCCGCGACGCCGGAGCCCGCGTGCACATCTGCCACGCGTCGACGGCCGGCACCGTCGAGCTCGTCCGGTGGGCGCGCTCGCAGGGCATCTCGATCAGCGCCGAAGTCACGCCGCACCACCTGCTCCTCGACGACTCGCGTCTCGAGAGCTACGACGGCATCAACCGGGTCAATCCGCCGCTGCGCGAGAGATCCGACGTCGAAGCACTGCGCCGCGGCCTCGCGGACGGGACCATCGACTGCGTGGCCACCGACCACGCCCCGCACGCCGAACAGGACAAGTGCTGCGAGTTCTCACAGGCACGTCCGGGAATGCTCGGGCTCGAGACGGCGTTGTCCGTCGTGATCGAGACGATGGTCCGGCCGGGCCTGCTGGACTGGCGCGGCGTCGCGAAGGTCATGAGCGAGCGTCCCGCGGAGATCGTGGGCCTCGACGATCAGGGCCGGCCCCTCGAGGTGGGCGAACCCGCGAACATCGTGCTCGTCGACCCGGATACCGAGTGGACGGTGCACGGTCCCGACCTCGCGAGCATCTCCCACAACACGCCCTACGAGGACATGACCCTGCCGGGCCGGGTCACCACCACCGTGTTGCGCGGACGGATCACCGCCCGCGACGGTGCGGTGTTCCCGCGCTCGACCGAAAGGTAGGAACCGACATGGATCGCTTTCTCATCACCGTCGGTTTCCTCGCGCTCTGGGTCGTGCTCGTCCTGCTGATGTGGAAGGGCTGGAAGGGACGCGCCCGACGCCAGCAGGACGCGGTCGGCGAACTGCCGACCGTGCCGGCGGAGCTGGGGGAGCGGCTCGTCGAGCCGACCACCGGTCTGTACGTCGGCAGCACGCTCGCGCCGAGCTGGCAGGACCGCATCGCGGTCGGTGATCTCGGCCACCGCGCCAACGCGGAACTGACCCGATACCGATCCGGTGCCCTGCTCGAACGCGACGGCGCATCCCCGATCTGGATCCCGCAGGACTCGATCCGCGCGATCCGCACCGAACGCGGTCTGGCGGGCAAGGTCATGTCCCAGGACGGGGTGCTGGTCATCCGCTGGCAGCTGCCCTCGGGAACGGAGGTCGACACCGGCTTCCGCGGGGACGACAAGTCGATCTACCCGCTCTGGACGAGCGGGTCGGACGAAAAATCTTGAGACGGTGACGATCACAACGACGATGACGATCACGACGAACAACACGACGATCACGACACGCGAGATCTCAGCCCGTGCGGCCGGCTCTGGTGCGGTCGATAAGAACGGAGACAACGCATGAGCGGCAGAACATTCGGCGGCGGCACGGCTGTGCTGGTCCTCGAGGACGGACGGGTCTTCCGCGGCATCCCCTTCGGTGCGGTCGGACAGACCCTCGGCGAGGCCGTCTTCAGCACGGGCATGACCGGCTACCAGGAGACCCTCACCGACCCCAGCTACCACCGGCAGATCGTGGTGGCCACGGCACCGCAGATCGGCAACACCGGCTGGAACCACGAGGACAACGAGTCCGTCGGCCCCACCGGCGATCACGCCGAGTCCAAGATCTGGGTGGCCGGCTTCATCGTCCGCGACCCCTCGCGTCGCGTGTCGAGCTGGCGTGCCACCGGCTCGCTGCAAGACGAACTCGAGCGGCAGAACATCGTGGGTCTCGCGGGCATCGACACCCGCGCACTCGTGCGGCACCTGCGCACCCGCGGTTCGATGCGCGCCGGCATCTTCTCCGGCGACGCCCTCGCCTGGAAGGGTGACGACCTCGACATCGACGTCCTGCTCGACCGGGTGAAGAGCCAGCCCTCGATGCTCGGCGCCGACCTCGCCGGCGAGGTGAGCACCACCTCCGGCTACGTCGTCGAACCGACCGACGGCGAGGCCCGCTTCACCGTCGCGGCCATCGACCTCGGCATCAAGACCAACACCCCGCGCATGTTCGCCCAGCGCGGCATCCGTGTGCACGTGCTGCCGTCCACCGCGACGCTGCACGACATCCTCGACCTGAAGGCCGACGGCGTCTTCCTGTCCAACGGGCCGGGCGACCCGGCGACCGCCGACGGCGCGGTGCACCTGACCAAGGAGGTGCTCGGCCAGGGTCTGCCCCTGTTCGGCATCTGCTTCGGCAACCAGATCCTCGGCCGCGCACTCGGCCTGGGCACCTACAAGATGAAGTTCGGTCACCGCGGTATCAACATCCCGGTGGTCGAGCACGAGACCGGCCGCATCGCGATCACCGCGCAGAACCACGGGTTCGCGCTCGAAGGTGAGGCCGGCCAGGAGTTCGACACACCGTTCGGTCGCGCGGTCGTCAGCCACACCTGCGCCAACGACGGTGCGGTCGAGGGCGTCAAGCTCCTCGACGGCCGTGCCTTCTCCGTGCAGTACCACCCCGAAGCGGCGGCCGGACCGCACGACGCCGCCTACCTGTTCGATCGTTTCACCCGCATGCTCGAGGGAGAGAAGAACTGATGCCACGCCGTACCGACCTCTCCCACGTCCTGGTCATCGGGTCCGGCCCGATCGTCATCGGACAGGCCTGCGAGTTCGACTACTCGGGCACCCAGGCGTGCCGGGTGCTCCGCGAGGAGGGCCTGCGGGTCTCCCTCGTGAACTCGAACCCGGCCACGATCATGACCGACCCCGAGTTCGCCGATGCGACCTACATCGAGCCGATCACCGCCGACTACGTCGAGAAGGTCATCGCGACCGAGCAGGCCAACGGCACCCCGATCGACGCGGTGCTCGCGACCCTCGGCGGCCAGACCGCCCTCAACACCGCCGTCGCGCTGTCCGAGCGCGGCATTCTCGACAAGTACGGCGTCGAACTCATCGGCGCCGACTTCGACGCCATCCAGCGCGGCGAGGACCGGCAGAAGTTCAAGGACATCGTCACCAAGTGCGGCGGCGAATCCGCTCGCTCGGCCGTCTGCTACACGATGGACGAGGTCCGTGCGACCGTCGCCGAACTCGGCTTCCCCGTCGTGGTGCGACCGTCCTTCACCATGGGCGGCCTCGGCTCCGGCATGGCGTACGACAACGCCGACCTCGAGCGCATCGCCGGCGGTGGTCTCGCGGCCTCGCCCACCGCGAACGTGCTCATCGAGGAATCCATCCTCGGCTGGAAGGAATACGAGCTCGAACTCATGCGCGACGGTGCCGACAACGTCGTCATCGTCTGCTCGATCGAGAACGTCGACCCGGTCGGTGTGCACACCGGCGACTCGGTGACCGTCGCCCCCGCGATGACGCTCACCGACCGCGAGTACCAGAAGATGCGCGACCTCTCGATCGCCATCCTGCGCGAGGTCGGTGTCGACACCGGCGGCTGCAACATCCAGTTCGCGATGGATCCGCGCGACGGCCGGCTCGTCGTCATCGAGATGAACCCGCGCGTGTCGCGGTCGTCGGCGCTCGCGTCGAAGGCCACCGGCTACCCGATCGCGAAGATGGCCGCCAAGCTCGCCATCGGCTACACCCTCGACGAGATCGTCAACGACATCACCAAGGAAACGCCGGCCTGCTTCGAACCGAGCCTCGACTACGTCGTGGTCAAGGCCCCGCGGTTCGCGTTCGAGAAGTTCCCCGGTGCCGACGGCACTCTCACCACCACCATGAAGTCGGTCGGTGAGGCCATGTCGATCGGCCGCAACTTCACCGAGGCCTTCGGCAAGGTGCTGCGCTCGCTCGAGACCAAGTCCGCCGGTTTCTGGACCGGCCCCGAGGTCGAGGGCACCCTCGAGGAGATCCTCGAAGAGATCCGCACTCCCACGGACGGCCGGTTCTACCGGATCGCCCGGGCGCTCGAGCTCGGTGCGACCGTCGAGCAGCTCTTCGACGCCACGAAGATCGACCCGTGGTTCCTCGAGCAGTTCGCGTACATCGTCGAGCTGGGCGAGGACGTCCGCACGGCCGAGCAGTTCGGTGCCACCGAGCTGCGCTATGCGAAGCACCACGGTTTCTCCGACCGGCAGATCGCGGCGCTGCGCCCGGCACAGTTCGCCTCCGAGGACGATGTCCGTGCCCTCCGTCAGGAGCTGGGCGTCCACCCGGTCTACAAGACCGTGGACACCTGCGCGGCCGAGTTCGAGGCGAAGACGCCGTACCACTACTCGACCTACGAGCTCGACCCCGCGGCCGAGACCGAGGTCGTCGAGCAGCGCGACAAGCCCAAGGTGCTCATCCTCGGTTCCGGCCCGAACCGCATCGGCCAGGGCATCGAGTTCGACTACTCGTGCGTCCACGCCGCGCTGACGCTGTCGGAGGCCGGTTACGAGACCGTGATGGTCAACTGCAACCCCGAGACGGTCTCGACCGACTACGACACCGCCGATCGCCTGTACTTCGAGCCGCTGACCTTCGAGGACGTCCTCGAGGTCTACCGCGCCGAGTGCGAGTCCGGCACCGTCGCCGGCGTCATCGTCCAGCTGGGCGGCCAGACCCCGCTCGGCCTGGCGCGTCGACTGAAGGCCGCCGGGGTGCCGATCGTCGGTACCTCGCCCGAGGCCATCGACCTCGCGGAGGACCGCGGCGAGTTCGGTCGCGTGCTCGACGAGGCCGACCTGCCGGCCGCGAAGTACGGCACGGCCACCACCTTCGAGGGTGCGCGCGAGATCGCCGCCGGCATCGGATACCCGGTGCTGGTGCGCCCGTCCTACGTGCTCGGTGGTCGCGGCATGGAGATCGTCTACGACGAGAAGGCGCTCGAGACCTACATCTCCAACGCCACCGAGATCTCCGACGACCGCCCCGTGCTCGTCGACCGCTTCCTCGACGACGCCGTCGAGATCGATGTCGACGCGCTGTGCGACGGTACCGACGTGTACATCGGCGGAATCATGGAGCACATCGAGGAGGCCGGCATCCACTCCGGCGACTCGGCCTGTGCGCTGCCGCCGATCACTCTGGGCCGCGCCGACATCGAGAACGTCCGCCGCTCGACGGCCGCGCTCGCGAAGGGCATCGGCGTCAAGGGCCTGCTCAACGTCCAGTACGCGCTCAAGGACGACATCCTCTACGTCCTCGAGGCGAACCCCCGGGCCTCCCGCACGGTGCCGTTCGTCTCCAAGGCCACCGCGGTGCAGCTCGCCAAGGCCTGCGCCCGGGTGATGCTCGGAGAGTCCATCGTCGAGCTGCGTGCCGCGGGCATCCTCCCGGCCGAGAGCGACGGCAGCGACATCCCGCTCGACGCACCGGTCGCGGTGAAGGAAGCGGTGCTGCCCTTCAACCGGTTCCGGCGTGCCGACGGCACGGGCATCGACACCCTGCTCAGCCCGGAGATGAAGTCCACCGGTGAGGTCATGGGCCTCGACGACGACTTCGGAACCGCGTTCGCGAAGAGCCAGACCGCCGCCTACGGCTCCCTGCCGACCTCGGGCACGGTCTTCGTCTCGCTCGCGAACAAGGACAAGCGGTCGATGATCTTCCCGGTCAAGCACCTCGCCGACCTGGGCTTCCACATCATGGCCACCGTGGGAACGGCAGAAGTGCTGCGCCGCAACGGTGTTCCCTGCGAGCAGGTCCACAAGGTCTCCGGCGAGGACAAGCCGGAAGGCGCACTCGACGTCGTCGACCGCATCCGCGCCGGAGACGTGGACATGGTCATCAACACCCCCTGGGGCAACGCCGGTCCGCGCGTGGACGGCTACGAGATCCGCAGTGCGGCGGTCGCCGCGAACATCCCGTGCGTCACCACGGTGCAGGGTGCCTCCGCGGCCGTGCAGGGTATCGAGGCGGCACTGCGCGGTGAGATCGGAGTCAGCTCGATCCAGCGGATGCACGCGCGGCTGCGCGGCGTACCCGCCGAACAGGCGTGACACCCTTCGGGCAGCGACTCGCGGACGCTCTCGGGCGCCGCGGGCCGCTGTGCGTGGGCATCGACCCGCACCCGGGGCTCCTCACCACGTGGGGGCTCGGCGACGACGCCGACGGCCTGGCCCGGTTCAGCGAACTGTGCGTCGAGGCCTTCGGCGACACCGTCGCGGTCGTCAAGCCGCAGGTGGCGTTCTTCGAGGCCTACGGCTCCGCCGGTCTCGCGGTGCTCGAACGCACCATCGCCGACCTGGGGGATGCGGGGGTGCTCGTCCTCGCGGACGCCAAGCGCGGCGACATCGGCTCCACGATGGACGCCTATGCGCGCACCTGGCTGTCGGACGGCTCTCCGCTGTGCTCGGACGCGGTGACCGTCTCCCCGTACCTGGGGTTCGGTTCGCTCGCTCCGGCGCTCGATCTGGCCGCCGGAACGGGCCGCGGGGTGTTCGTGCTCGCGGCGACCTCCAATCCCGAGGGTGCCCAGTTCCAGCGCGCGCGGCTCGACGACGGGCGCACCGTCGCGCAGGCCGTGGTGGACGAGTGCGCTGATCGCAACAGCGCTGCCCGCACGGACGGGGCCGCAGGGCTCGGCTCCGTGGGTGTGGTGGTCGGTGCGACCCTTACCGAGGCGCCGGACCTGTCCGACCTTCACGGGCCTATCCTGATGCCCGGAGTGGGGGCCCAGGGCGGCACCGACGACGACGTGCGACGACTCGCAGGCGACCACCTGCGCGCGGTCGTGCCCAACGTCTCACGCGACGTGCTGCGGGCCGGCCCGTCCGTCGCCGACCTGCGGGCCGCCGTCACCCGCACCCTGGACGGCTTCGCCTTCCTGACGGACTGAGACGTTCGACTCTCGTGCCCGGATCGCCACGCGCGGTCCGGGCACGAGTCGTACATACCGCCCGTATGCACTCTGACCTGCGCTCGGAGTGGCGCGACACGCGGAATGGGAAAAAAATTTCTCGGCCCGCCGAGGCGCCGGAACAGTGGGCCGGTGAGTAGGGGAGCCGCCCGACCCGATGCGTCCCCCTCCGTCGCAGCAGATTACCGGTGACCTGGGGTTTTTCTCTGTTGGGGCAGTTCGTGGCGATGCCTGGACGCCGATCGGGGGGTGTGGGATCCACTGCGGGAACGGCGTGCACTACCGCACGGATTTTCGAGCGGATCGCCGGGGGGTGGGTTCGCATTCGTCGGTGGTCGTGAGTACGGTCGCTATCGCCGCTGGTTACAGCGGTGAAGACTCGAAAGCCAACGATGAGACGGAGGAACCGTGGCCCTTCCCCAGCTGACCGATGAGCAGCGCGCCGCTGCTCTGGAGAAGGCGGCTGCTGCCCGTCGTGCCCGGGCTGAGCTCAAGGAGCGCCTCAAGCGCGGCGGCACCGACCTCAAGCAGGTGCTCAAGGACGCCGAGAACGACGAGATCCTCGGCAAGATGAAGGTGTCGGCGCTGCTCGAGGCCCTGCCGAAGGTCGGCAAGGTCAAGGCGCAGGAAATCATGACCGAGCTGGAGATCGCCCCGACCCGCCGTCTGCGCGGCCTCGGCGACCGTCAGCGCAAGGCCCTGCTCGCCAGGTTCGATTTCGACGCCTGAGCACGTGGTAGCTGACGCACGACCCGTGACGGACAGCGCACCCGCAACGCGGAGGGGCCGGCTGGTGGTACTGGCCGGACCCTCCGCGGTGGGTAAGTCGACCGTCGTACGCCTTCTGCGGAGCCGGATCCCGGATCTCCACTTCAGTGTCTCGGCCACCACCCGGGACCCGCGACCGGGTGAGGTGGACGGGGTGGACTACCACTTCGTCGGCCGCGCCGAGTTCGACCGGATGATCGAAGCCGGTGAACTGCTCGAATGGGCCGACATCCATGGCGGCCTGCAGCGATCGGGTACTCCGGCCAAACCGGTGCTCGACGCACTCGCCGAGGGGCATCCGGTGCTCGTGGAGGTCGACCTCGCGGGAGCGCGGGCCGTCCGTGCGGCGATCCAGGACGCGGTCCTCGTCTTTCTCGCCCCGCCCAGTTGGGAGGTGCTCGTCGAGCGCCTCACCGGCCGAGGCACCGAAACCGACGAGGTCGTCGCTCGCAGGCTCGATACCGCCCGCAGCGAACTGGCCGCGCAGGAGGAGTTCGACGTCGTGATCGTCAACGACGATGTCGACCGGGCCTGCGATAAATTGGTATCCTTGTTGGTTGGACCCGGAGCCGACTGATCCGTCCGCGCCTCGAGCGCATCCGGCTGCCGGTTCCGGCGCCCTCCCATCCCGCGACCTCTCAGGAGAACACCGAGTGAGCAGCATCCAGGCAGCCGCGACCGACCTCGAGGGCAACACCCTTCCGGTCTACGACACCCCCACGGGTATCACCAACCCGCCTATCGACGAGCTGCTCGAGCGCGCCTCCTCGAAGTACGCGCTGGTGATCTACGCCGCCAAGCGGGCACGCCAGATCAACGACTACTACAACCAACTCGGCGACGGCATCCTCGAGTACGTCGGCCCCCTCGTGGAGCCGGGTCTGCAGGAGAAGCCGCTGTCGATCGCCCTGCGAGAGATCCACTCGGATCTGCTCGAGCACACCGAAGGCGAGTGAGCAACCCCGCTTCGAGCGGCGAGGCCGGATCCGTGCAGCGCCGCCGCATCGTCGTCGGTGTCGCCGGTGGCATCGCCGCCTACAAGTCCTGCGCACTGATCCGGGCCTTCACCGAGAGCGGACACCACGTGCGGGTCGTCCCGACGGAGTCCGCCCTCGAATTCGTCGGGCGCGCCACCTTCGAGGCGCTCTCCGGCAATCCCGTGCAGACCGGTGTGTTCGCCGAGGTGCCGCAGGTGCAGCACGTCCGGCTCGGCCAGGAGGCCGACCTCGTCGTCGTCGCTCCGGCCACCGCCGACCTCATGGCGCGGGCGGTCGCGGGTCGCGCCGACGACCTCCTCACGGCCACCCTGCTCACCGCGCGGTGCCCCGTGATGTTCGTGCCCGCGATGCACACCGAGATGTGGGAGCATCCCGCGACCGTCGACAACGTCGCGACGCTGCGTCGCCGCGGTGCCGTGGTCGTCGAACCGGCCTCGGGTCGGCTGACGGGCAAGGACACCGGTGCCGGGCGCATGCCCGAACCCGACGAGATCTTCAATCTGGCCTCGCTGCTGCTCGAGCGGGCCGACGCGCTGCCCCGCGACCTCGCCGGTCGCCGCATCGTCGTGTCTGCCGGCGGTACCCGTGAGCCCCTCGACCCGGTGCGCTTCCTCGGCAACCGGTCGTCCGGCAAGCAGGGCTACGCGCTCGCCCGTCTCGCCGCTCAGCGCGGCGCCGACGTCACGCTCGTCGCCGGCAGCGTCTCGGGTCTCGACGACCCGGCCGCGGTCGACGTCGTGCGCGTCCAGACGGCCGCTCAGATGCAGGACGCCGTCGCCAAGCACGCCTCGGGTGCCGACGCGGTCATCATGTCCGCGGCCGTTGCCGATTTCCGGCCCTTCACCTTCGCGACCAGCAAGATCAAGAAAGGTGAGGGCGAACCCGATTCCATCGCGCTGACGAAGAACGACGACATCCTCGCCGGTCTCGTCCGGGCGCGTGCCGAAGGCGGTCTGTCCGCCGAGACGGTCATCGTCGGGTTCGCAGCGGAGACCGGCGACGAACACGGAGACGTGCTCACCTACGCCCGCGAGAAGCTCGCCCGCAAGGGATGCGATCTCCTCGTCGTCAATGCCGTCGGCGAAGGTAAGGCCTTCGAGGTCGACGACAACAACGGCTGGTTGCTGTCCGCGGACGGTTCGGAAACCGCCCTCGCCCACGGGTCGAAGGCCCTCATGGCCAGCCGCGTGCTCGACGCGCTGGGACCTCTGCTGGCGGAACGCAGCAGAATCGGGTGATTTCAATACTCGCGCCGACGCCTGCGGAGCAGTAGCGTCGGCACTGCGATCGGGTCCTGCCGACCCGATCGGGGAGCGCATGCTCCATACGGTTTGTCCGTCCAGCGCCTGGCGCACAGTCGAGAGGGAGTTTCGTGAGCAAGACCGGCGGTCGTCTTTTCACCAGTGAGTCCGTGACCGAAGGGCATCCGGACAAGATCTGTGACGCGATCAGCGACTCGGTTCTCGACGCGCTCCTCACCGAGGATCCTCGTGCCCGGGTAGCGGTGGAAACCCTCGTCACCACGGGCCAGGTGCACGTGGTCGGTGAGGTCACCACCTCGGCATACGCCGACATCCCCAAGATCGTCCGCGATCGGGTGCTCGAGATCGGCTACGACTCGTCGTCGAAGGGCTTCGACGGCAACTCCTGCGGTGTCAACATCGCGATCGGCGCGCAGTCGCCCGAGATCGCCGGCGGCGTCGACGTCTCGCACGAGGCGCGCAGCGGTGTGCTCACCGACGACGAGGTCGCCCGCCAGGGCGCCGGCGACCAGGGCCTGATGTTCGGCTACGCCTGCTCCGATACGCCCGAACTCATGCCGCTGCCGATCTCTCTCGCACATCGCCTGTCGCGCCGGCTCACCGAGGTCCGCAAGTCGGGGGTTCTGCCGTACCTGCGTCCCGACGGCAAGACCCAGGTCACCATCGAGTACGACGGCGACAAGCCCGTCCGGCTCGACACGATCGTCATCTCGACGCAGCACGCCGCCGACATCGATCTGAACAACCTGCTCACGCCGGATCTGCGCACCCACGTCGTCGACGCGGTGCTCGCCGACCCGAACCTGGCCGATCTCGACACGGCCGATGTGCGTCTGCTGGTCAACCCGTCCGGATCGTTCGTCCTCGGCGGTCCGATGGGCGACGCCGGCCTCACCGGCCGCAAGATCATCGTCGACACCTACGGCGGCATGGCCCGCCACGGTGGTGGCGCGTTCTCCGGCAAGGATGCGTCGAAGGTCGACCGTTCGGCCGCCTACGCGATGCGCTGGGTCGCCAAGACCGCCGTCGCCGCCGGTCTCGCCGACCGCATCGAGGTGCAGGTCGCCTACGCGATCGGCAAGGCTGCTCCGGTGGGTCTGTTCGTCGAGACCTTCGGCACCGAGAAGACCGACCCGGCCCGCATCCAGCAGGCCATCGGCGAGGTCTTCGACCTGCGCCCGGGAGCGATCATCCGTGACCTCGACCTGCTGCGCCCGATCTACGCGCAGACCGCTGCGTACGGCCACTTCGGCCGTACCGACATCGACCTGCCGTGGGAGAACACCGACCGCGCCGACAAGCTGCGCGCGGCCGCCGGTCTGTAGATTCCGATCGGGCCCGGGTGGCTGCTGATTTCGACGCCGCCGAGGTCGATCCGGTTGCGCGGGTTCTCCCGCTGCTACCGGTTCCGCACCTCGACCGGGAGTTCGACTACCTGATCCCGCGCGACCTGGACGCGGACGCCCGTCCGGGCGTCCGCGTCCGCGTCCGCTTCGCCGGACGTCTCGTCGACGGTTTCCTGCTCGCACGCGCCGCGACGAGCGATCACACCGGCAAGCTCGGCCGACTCGACCGCGTCGTCTCGTCCGAGCAGGTCCTCACGCCCGAGATCGCTGCTCTGGCAGAGGAAGTCGCGACCCGCTATGCCGGGACCCGGGCCGACGTGCTGCGTCTGGCGGTACCTCCGCGACACGCACGTGTCGAAGCCGAGGCGTCGCGCCCACCGGAACCTCCGCCTGTTCCGGAGATCGATCCTGCCGCGTGGGGCCGGTACCGGCACGGCGAGAACTTCCTCGAAGCGCTCGGCGGCGGCCGCGCCCCGCGCGCGTCCTGGCAGGCGCTGCCCGGTGAGGATTGGCCCCGACGGCTCGCCGAACTCGCCGCACTGACCCTCGCCTCGGGGAAGGCGGCCGTGCTCGTCGTTCCCGACCAGCGTGACCTCGACCGTCTCGTGAAGGCGTGTGCAGACGTCGTCGGGGCCGATCACGTCGTCGGCCTCGCCGCCGGCCTCGGACCGGCCGAACGGTATCGACGCTGGCTTGCGGCGCTGCGCGGATCCGCGCGCATCGTCGTCGGGACCCGGGCCGCCGTCTTCGCCCCGACCCCCGATCTCGGGCTCCTCGTGGTGTGGGACGACGGCGACGACCTGCACTGCGAACCACGGTCCCCGTATCCGCACGCCCGCGAAGTGGCTGCTCTGCGCGCCCACGCGGTCGGTGCCGCCATCGTGATCGCCGGGCACGCCCGCACCGCGGAGACCCAGGCGCTCGTCGAGGCCGGCTGGGCACACGATCTCGTGGCACCCCGCGACGTCGTACGGGCGTGCGCGCCGAAGGTCACGGCCCTCGCCGACAGCGACCACGCACTCGCACGGGATCCGGCCGCGCGTGCCGCGCGACTGCCTGCGATCGCGTTCGCCGCCGCCCGATCCGCTCTCGCGGTCGACCGCCCGGTGCTCGTGCAGGTACCGCGGCGCGGATACGTGCCCGCGCTCGCGTGCGGAAAGTGCCGGGCACCCGCCCGCTGCCGGCACTGCAACGGCCCGCTCGCACTGCCCACGGCGGCCGGTCCCGACGGTGCCGCGATCCCGGCATGCCGCTGGTGCGGTGTCGCCGATGCGCGTCACCGCTGCCACGCGTGCGGCGCGCGCTCGTTGCGGGCCGTGGTGGTCGGGGCGGCCCGCACCGCCGAAGAACTGGGCCGCGCCTTTCCGGGCGTGCCGGTCGTGACCTCCGGCGGCAACGACGTCAAGCACACCGTGCCCGGTTCGGCGTCGCTCGTCGTCTCCACCGTGGGCGCCGAACCCGTCGCCGAGGGCGGTTACGGGGCGGCGCTGCTCCTGGACGGGTGGGCCCTGCTCGGCCGTGCCGATCTGCGCGCCACCGAGGAGACGATGCGCCGCTGGCTCACCGCATCGGCGCTCGTACGGTCGTTCGCCGACGGGGGACAGGTCGTGGTCGTCGCCGATTCCGGGATCCCCACCGTGCAGGCGCTCGTGCGTTGGGATCCCGTGGGACACGCCCAGTCCGAGGTCTCCGAACGAGCCGAGGTCGGTTTCCCGCCCGCGGTCCACATGGCCGCGATCGACGGGTCGTCCGCGGCGGTCGCCGAACTGCTCGAGGCCACACACCTGCCCGAGGGAGCCGAGGTGCTCGGGCCCGTGCCGCTCCCGCCGGGGCAACGACTGCCGTTCGGATCCGAAGGACCCGAACCGGAGGACGTGCACCGGATGATCGTGCGGGTCGCACGCGAGCGCGGTCGCGCACTCGGTCGCGCCCTGCGCGACGCCCAGGCCACCCGCACGGCGCGTCGCGCGGACGGTCCGCTGCGGGTTCAGGTGGATCCGCCGCGTATCGGCTGACCCGGCCGCGGAGGGGGCGCGGATCTCCGCTGCCGGCCTAGGCCGCTTTCGGAATCGGTTGCGACGGAATGGATGCGGCGTCCGTACCCTTCCACAGCGCCGCGAAGTCGTGGCGATGTCGAATGTCCAGGATGCGCAGCAGGACGAAACGCGGTACGGGCGGCACGAGGTGCACGACGTGATCGCGCGAGGAGTCGTCGAGACCGTCGATGAGCCAGTTCCCTTCCTTGCCGAGCTGCTGCATCCCCTTCGGCTCGATACTGAACTCCTGGTCCCACGCGCGCCACTGCGCGTCGGTGATGCTGGTCGGGACCAGTGTCATCATCTCCCGCTCCTCACGTTCGAGATGGGGGAGCAGAACCTCGGACAAGCGGGACAGTGCTGCACCGAGTGCTTCGCCGGAGCCGGGGCGGTCGGCGCGGAGATCGCGTGCCGCCTCCTCGACTGGGGCGATCGCAGGCTCGATGGTGCGGTGGTCGGCGTTCATCCTCTCCACGAGCGGTGCCGCGTCGGGATTGCACTGCACCACGGGGATAGAGCCCACGGTCCTCGGACCAGTGGTGATGGTGAAGGAAATCCATCATCCACAACACGTGGTGGGCGAGAGCCACTCGGTGGGTCTGCTGCCATGTCTTCGTCGAGGTGGCGACCTCATGCGGAGGAGGTCGCGGCGGAGGGCGGAGTGCGCGATTCCCATGATTCGGGTATCGGCGGATCCGTCGGGATCGGCCGAGTGTCCGTCGACGGAGGCTGTTCCCAGTGTCGATCCGGCATGGACCGAGAGCAAGACCCGCCGGCTGCTGCCGTACATACGGACGACAGCGACACGCGTTGCCGGGGATATTATTTGTCACAGGAACGGAGCCGGTGATTGTGACCGATCTACTTCCGTAGGTGCCGGGGAGGCGCAGGAGGAGAGGGCGGACGAATGGGTGCCGGGCGGAGTGTCGGTGGTGTCGTCGGAGCGTGTGTCGTCGCGATGCTGACTGTGGGTGCAGCGGCACTGACTGTGGGCGCAGCGGCGGCGCAGCCGCTCCCGTCCGACGACGGACCGATCCTCGGTCTCGGGGAAGGGTCGTACAGCAGCGTGCCCGTCCCGGCGGGACCGGTGGCCACCGGGCACGCCGAAGCGGCCGAATACGCCGAGAACAACCCCGATGTCGCCCCCGCCGGTAGCAACGACTTCGCGTGCGTGCCGTCCGAGGAGCGCCCTCATCCGGTGGTGCTCGCGCACGGCACCGATTCCAACGCCTACTCCGACTTCGCTGCGCTCTCGCCGCTGCTCGCCGCGTCAGGCTGGTGCGTATTCGCCCTGAACTACGGGTTCGCCGACGGTGCCGAGGACTACGGCACGGGCGACATCCGCGTCTCCGCAGCACAGTTCGGTGAGTTCGTCACCGAGGTCCTCGACGCCACCGGTGCGGAGGAGGTCGACGTCGTCGGCTACTCACAGGGAGCCACGGTGGCCCGCTATTACATCAACGAACTCGGGGGTGGCGAGGTCGTCGACCGGTGGGTGGGGATCGCGTCGCCGAGCTACGGAGGCACTTTCTACGGCATCGGGGCCGCCGTCGCCGCGCTGCCCGGAGCGACCGACATCGTCGAGGGCGAGTTCTCCGTCGCCCTCGTGCAGCAGCTTCAGGGGTCGGAACTGCTCACCGAACTCAACACACCCACCGACACCGTGCCCGGCGTGCGCTACACGACCATCGGTAGCGAGGTCGACGAGGTCATCCAGCCCGCCGGCAATGTCGCACTCCATGGTGAGGGCGCCGTCAATCACGTGATCCAGGAGCTGTGCCCGCAAGATCTGACCGGCCACTTCAACATGGTCTACGACCCCTTCTCGCTGCAGCTCGCGCGGCACGCGCTCGACCCCGACCGGTACGCGATCGGGGAGTGCACCACCGTCGCGCTCGGCACCGGTATCCCCGAACTGATCCTCCAGTCCAACACCTGAGCGCGGGCGCTCGGGCTCCGACGCCTGAGCTCCATGCTCTCCGGTGCCGGCCTCCGCGAGGTGACCGCCCGGCGCGGTGATGCAGGTCGCACGACGTCGACTCCCTAGACTGTGAGAGGTCATCGCCGTCGAAAACTGGAGCAGCATCCGTGACATCCCCGCACAGTCCACACGCAGCGCACCCCACCTCCTGCTCGGCGGTGCTCTGACATGCGCGTGGTCTTCGCGGGAACACCGGAACCCGCCGTCCCGTCGCTGCTCCGCCTCATCGAGTCACGCCACGAGGTCGTCGCGGTGGTAACCCGCCCCGACACCACCGCCGGTCGCGGCCGGAAGGTCGTGCGATCCGCCGTGGGGCAGATCGCCGACGAACACGGCATCGAGGTCCTCACGCCGCGCTCGCCGCGCGACCCCGAGTTCGTCGCGCGACTGACCGAACTCGCACCCGACTGCTGCCCCGTGGTGGCCTACGGCGCCCTGATCCCGCAGGACGTCCTGGACATCCCTGTGCACGGATGGGTGAACCTCCATTTCTCGCTGCTGCCCGCCTGGCGCGGCGCGGCGCCCGTGCAGGCGGCGATCGCTGCCGGTGACGAGATCACCGGAGCGAGCACCTTCCGGCTCGAGGCCGGCCTCGACACCGGTCCGGTCTACGGCGTCGTCACCGAGACGATCCGTCCCACCGACACCGCCGGCGACCTGCTCGGCCGCCTCGCCGAGGTCGGTGCGACGCTGCTCGAATCCACCCTCGACGGCCTCGAAGACGGCATCCTCACGCCCGCACCGCAGCCGGCCGACGGTGTCTCGCACGCGCCCAAGGTCACCGTCGAGGCCGCCCAGGTGCAGTGGACACTCCCCGCACACGTCGTCGACCGGCGAATTCGCGCCGTCACGCCCGCTCCGGGTGCGTGGACGATGATCGGCGACCTGCGCGTGAAGATCGGTCCCGTGACGGTGACCGACGAGACCCTCGAACCCGGTGAGCTCGACATCCGCAAGGACGGCGTGCTCGTCGGTACCGCTACCACTGCCGTCCGGCTCGGGACGGTGCAACCGCCCGGGAAGAAGGCGATGACAGCCACGGACTGGGCGCGCGGCGCCCGTCTCGACCCGAAGGTGCGTGCGCGATGAGCGAATCCGGCAGGCCCCCGCGGGGCAAGCGCAATGCCGGAGGACGGAACCCCGCAGGTCGCGGGGGACGCAGCGGCGGTGGGAAGCCGAACCGCAATCCGGCGTCCGAACACGCCCCCCGACCGTGGAAGCCTCCCGCCGACCCCGCACGTGTCGCCGCGCGGGACGTGCTGCGCGCCGTGCGCGAACGGGACGCCTACGCCAATCTCGTTCTCCCGTCGCTGCTCCGGGAGCGGCATCTCGACGCGCGCGACGCCGCCCTGGCCACCGAGCTCACCTACGGCGCGGCCCGCGCGCGAGGTCTGCTGGACGCCGTGATCGCCGACGCCGCGAACCGTCCCGTCGACGAGATCGACGGCGCGCTGCTCGACGTACTGCGTCTGGGTGCCTACCAGTTGCTGCGCACGCGCGTCGCCCCGCACGCCGCTGTCGCCACGAGCGTCGACCTCGTCCGGGCTGAATTCGGATCGGGCCGAGCAGGTTTCGTCAACGCGGTGCTTCGTCGTGTGGGTGAGCGTTCGGAGGAGGAGTGGATCACGCTGCTCGCCCCCGACCCGGACCGCGACCCGGTGGGTCACCTGGCCTTCCGGTACGCGCACCCCCTGTGGATCGCGCAAGCGTTCGCCCACGCGCTCGGATCGGATGCCTCCGAACTCGCCGACGTCCTCGCCGCCGACGACGCGCGCCCGATCGTCCACCTCGTCGCCCGGCCCGGGGTTATCACCGCGGAGGAACTCGCGCTCGTCACCGGCGGTGAGCTCGGACCGTGGTCGCCCTATGCGGTGCACCTCGAGCACGGCGACCCCGGCCGCCTCGAACCCGTCCGGGAAGGCATGGCCGCAGTCCAGGACGAAGGCAGCCAGCTCGTCGCACGTGCCCTCACCCTCGCACCCCTCGTCGGCGAGGACCGGGGCCGCTGGCTCGACCTGTGCGCGGGACCGGGCGGAAAGGCGGCGCTGCTCGGCGCCATCGCCGCGATCGACGGGTTCGCCGTCGACGCGGTCGAACCGGTCGACCACCGCGCGGAACTCGTCCGCAAGACCGCCCGCGACCTGCCGGTGACCGTGCACATCGCCGACGGGCGCGAGCCCGGACTCGAACCGGGCTACGACCGGATCCTCGTGGACGCACCCTGCACGGGTCTCGGCGCGTTGCGTCGGCGTCCCGAGGCGCGGTGGCGACGGCAACCCGGCGACGTCGCCGAACTCGTGCGGCTGCAGAAGGAACTGCTCGCATCGGCGATCGGACTGCTGCGTCCCGGTGGTGTGGTGCTCTACTCGACGTGTTCACCGCACGTCTCGGAGACCGTCGCCGTCGTGTCCGACGCGGTGCGCCGCCACGGTGTCGAACAGCTCGACACCCGCGAACTCGTCCCCGGCGTGCCGCAGGTCGGGGAGGGGCCGGGAGTCCAGCTCTGGCCGCACCGCCACGGCACCGACGCCATGTTCATGGCTGCGCTGCGTAAACCCGAGCGCTGATCGCGACCGCCGGACACGGATCGTCGTGTCCGGCGCCGGGGAAGATGAAAGTCTTCTCATCCGGTCTTCACGATCGATTCACTCCGGTGCAGGATGCTGTTCTCCATGTCGGTGATGAAACGCATGCTCGTGATCGCAGCGCTGCTGCTGATCCCGGCGGCCCTCGCGTGGGGGAGCCAGGCCCTGACACGACCGGCGGGCTCCCCCGAGATCGGTGATGCATCGGTCACCGTCTCCGTCGTGCCGACCACGACCGAGCCCGCGGCGCCGTCCCCCGGGGCCGAGGCGCCCGAGGTACGACCCGAACCCGAGCAGGAGTCGGCGTCCGCACCGTCGGTCCCCGGCACGCAGACATCCCCGCCTGCCGTCGTGCCGGCCCCGGTTCCCGATCCGGGCTGGTCCGACGTCGCGCGTCAGCCCCTGCCGACCCCTCAGGTCGAGTGGGACGACGACTGGGACGACGACGGCGACGACAGTGGGGACGACGACTGGGACGACGATGACGACTGAGTCCGGGAAGCCGGCCGGGACGGAGCGCGCCGGTCACCTCCGCATCCCTCACCCCGGTCGCGGATCCGCTCTCCCTGCCCGGTGGCGCATCCTCAGCTGGATCCTGCTGACCACGGCCGTCGCGCTCGTCGCCGTCGTCGTCACCGCGCGGGTGCTGCTCCTCAACCACGTCGACCGAGATGCGAATGCCGACATCACTCAGGAGATCGACGAACTCCGGGCATTCGCCGCCGAGGGCGTCGACCCCACCACGACGTTCCCGTTCACCTCCGTGGAGCGGATGCTCGAGGTCTATCTCAACCGCCAGCACACCTCGGAGGGCGAGGTGATCGTCGGCGTCGTCGACGGTTCGCTGCTCTTCGACCGCCGTATCGCGGTGGACCGGCCCGACCTGCCGGCGAACCTCACCGAGGACGGTGTGATGTTCGAGCGCATCCTCAACGCCCCCACCGGCTCGGGCGTCCACGAGGTGGACGGTGGACAGATGCGCTGGGCCCGCGCCGACGTCACCTCCGGCGACGACCGGGGCGCGCTGATCGTCGCCGTGTTCACCGCCGAGCAGCGCGCGAAGGTCGCCGACACCGCCCGCACCATCGGACTGGTCGCGATCGGCGGCCTCGGTCTCACGGCGATCATCGGCTGGCTGGTCGCGGGACAGATCCTCGCCCCGATCCGCCAGGTGCGCGAGGTGGCCGCCGCCATCGGCGAGAAGGATCTGACGAGTCGGGTGCCCGTGCACGGACGCGACGACATCGCCGCACTGGCACAGACCTTCAACTCGATGCTCGACCGCCTCGAACAGGCCTACACCACGCAGCAGCAGTTCGTCGACGACGCCGGCCACGAACTGCGGACACCGATCACCGTGATCCGCGGGCACCTCGAACTCATGGATCTCGGTCACGCCGACGACGCGACGCGCGAGGAGACGATCCGGCTCGTCGAGGACGAACTCGACCGGATGGCGCGGATCGTCACCGACCTGCTCGTCCTCGCCAAGGCCGAGCGCCCCGACTTCGTGCAGCGACGACCGGTCGACGTCACCGACCTCATGCTCGACGTCGAGGCCAAGGCGCAGATGCTCGGCACCCGCGACTGGCAGCTCATGGAGATCGCCGAGGGCATGGCCGACATCGACGCCCAACGCGTCACCCAGGCCGTGCTGCAGTACGCGACCAATGCTGTCACGCACACCCACCCTGGGGACGTCATCCAGCTCGGATCCGTCTTCGTCGAGCACAACGGCACCGAGCACCTCCGGATCTGGGTCCGGGACACCGGACCCGGGGTCGCTCCGGACGACGCGGCACGCATCTTCGAACGCTTCCGCCGCGGACGCACCGTCCCCGGTGACCGGCACGGACCCGCCGCCGAACGAGGCGGGGCAGGTCTCGGACTCGCCATCGTCCGCGCCATCGCCGACGCGCACCACGGCTCGGCTTGGGTCGAGAGCGCGGTCGGGCACGGCGCGACCTTCGGCATCGACCTCCCCCTACGAGACCCCGCAGGAACCACCGGCACGACCGGCACGACCGGCACGACCGGCACGACCGGCACGACCGGCACGACCGGCACGGCCGGCACGGCCGGTTCCCCCGGTACAGCCGAGACTCGAAGGACCGCATCGCAGTGAGCAGAATCCTCATCGCCGAAGACGACACCCGCATCACCGCCTTCCTCGAGAAGGGGCTGCGCGCAGCGGGATACACCACCACCGACGCCACCGACGGCGAGACCGCCCTGATGCTCGCTCGCAGTGGCGCCTTCGATCTGGTGATCCTCGACATCGGGTTGCCCCGCATGGACGGCTTCACCGTCCTCGAGAGGTTGCGCGGTGAAGGTGTGCGGACCCCCGTGATCGTGCTGACCGCGCGAGACAGCGTCACCGATACCGTCGCGGGGCTCGAGGGCGGTGCCAACGACTATGTGAGCAAACCGTTCCAGTTCGCCGAACTGCTCGCCCGCATCCGGTTGCGCATCGGCGACAGCAGCTCGGCTGCCGATCCGGCAGCGGTGATCCGCGACGGCGACATGGCTCTGGACCTGCGGGCCCGACGCGCCGAGATCGCAGGGGAGAGCGCCGATCTCACCAGCCGCGAGTTCGCCCTGTTCGAGGTCTTCCTGCGTCACCGCGGGCAGGTGCTCTCCCGCGAACAGATCCTCGGGCACGTGTGGGGATACGACTTCGATCCCGCGTCCAACGTCGTCGACGTCTATGTGCGCGCACTGCGCAACAAGATCGGGGGAGACCGGGTCGAGACGATCCGCGGAGCGGGGTACCGGTTGCGATGACCTTCCACGCCACCGTCCCGCCGAGCTCCGTGGCGCCACAGCAGCGTCCGCCGCGCAGACACACCGCCCCGACGCCCGGCCGGATCGTCGCGGTCGGGATACTCGCCGGCACCGTCGGTCTCCTCGTGTATCTCACGCGCACCGACCCCGACCTGACGCCTCCGGCCGCCGTCACCATGATCGTGTTCGTCGTGGCCGTCTGGCTGTGGGTGTTCACGAGGATCGACGACACCTATGTGGCGCTCGGCGCTGCCGCGGCCCTCACGGTCGTCGGGGTCATCGACGCGGAGGCACTGTTCGCGACCCTCGGCGACGACGTCGTGTGGCTCCTGTTGTCCGCTTTCGTGATCGCCTCCGGTGTCGCGTTCTCGGGTTTGGCGACGCGGGGCGCGGCCTTCCTGGTGACGGGGGCGCACAGCCCGCGGGCGCTCGTGCACCTGGTGACGGCCGCGCTGATCGTCACCGCGTTCGCGGTCCCGTCGACCTCCGGTCGCGCCGCACTGGCGCTCCCGGTGTTCGTCGCGCTCGCGACGGTCCTCGCAGACCGGCCACGACTGGTGCGGGCACTCGCGTTGCTCTTCCCCACGGTGATCCTGCTGTCGGCGGTGGCGTCGCTGCTCGGCGCCGGTGCGCACCTGATCACCTCGCAGATCCTCGTCACGGCGACCGGCACCGGATTCGACTTCGCGACCTGGATGATCCTCGGCCTGCCGCTGGCGATCGTCTCGTCGCACGCCGCCGCCGAACTGGTGCTGCTGCTGTTCACCTCCACCGACGATCGGCGCGGACGCCTCACCGTCACCGCCGCCGACATCGGCGCGCAGGCCGACACCCCGGTCTGCGGGCCGCTCTCCGTCGCCGAATCCCGCGCCGCCCTTCTGCTGGTCGTGGTGATGGTGCTGTGGTGCACCGAACCCGTACACGGCATCCACCCGGCGGTGGTGGCGCTGCTCGGTGCGCTCGTCGCGACCTCCCCGCGGTACGGCTCCGTGCGTCTCGCGCCTGCGCTGAAGACCGTGCCGTGGCCTCTGCTGCTGTTCATGGCGGCAACGCTGTCGATCGGTACCGCGCTGACGACGAGCGGCGCGGCGGACTGGCTCGCATCGACGGCTTTCGGCCCGCTCACCTCGCGCGGAGAGGGTGCCGGTCCGTTGTTCGTGGTCGTCGTGGTCGTGATCTCCGCTGCGGCGCACCTGGTCATCCAGTCGCGCTCGGCCCGTTCCGCCGTTCTCGTTCCCGTCGTGGTGGCACTCGCCCCGAGCGCAGGTGTCGATCCGCTCGCCGCGGCCTTCGTCTCGACGGCCGCCGCAGGCTTCTGCCACACCCTGCCGTCGTCGGCCAAGCCCGTGACGCTGTTCGCGGACGTGCCCGGCACATCCACCTACTCGACCTCCGACCTGTTGCGCCTGGCAGCGCGGCTCGGCCCGCTCCTCGCCGCGCTGGTCCTGTTGTTCGCGTGGTTCGTCTGGCCGCTGCTCGGCCTGTCGCTGTTCGTCTGATCCCTGTTCCCTCCCCCGTTGTCCCGTTCCACGGTCTGTCCCGTTTCACGATCGGAGTCGTCATGGCTTTGAAGGTTCCTCATCGCGTGCTCGTCGCACCCAGCGGTTTCAAGGAGAGTCTCGATGCGCGCAGCGTCGCCGCTGCGATCGGTGCGGGAGTCCGCCGGGCTCTGCCGTGCGCCGCCGTCGACCTCGTGCCTGTTCCGGACGGTGGGGAGGGCACCGCCGAGATCCTTGCCGAGGCCACCGGCGGCACGCTCGTCCCGGTCACCGTGACCGGTCCCGTCGGCGAGCCGGTGCGGGCGAGCTGGGCGCGTCTCGGTGGTGTCACCCGCGGGACGGCGGTCGTCGAGATGGCCTCGGCCGCCGGCCTTCGTCTCGTGCCCGCCGATCGCCGTGATCCCGGTGCCACCACCACCCGCGGGGTCGGTGAACTCGTTGCCGCGGCACTCGACGACGGCATCCGCCGCATCGTCATCGGCTGCGGCGACTCGGGCACCAGCGACGGCGGAGCCGGGGCACTGCGAGCACTCGGCGCCCGGATCCTCGACGCCGACAGCCACGAACTGCCCGACGGGGGACGGCACCTCGCGCGCGCCGCGCGTCTCGATCTCGACGATCTGCACCCGGCGCTCGCCGACACCGAGATCGTCCTGGCCTGCAACGTCCACAACGTCCTGTGCGGGCCGACCGGTGTCGCTCGGGTCTTCGGCCCGCAGAAGGGCGCGACACCCGCGCAGGTCGAGGAGCTGTCCGCCGCTCTGGAGCGCTGGGCGAAGGTGCTCGAACGGGACGGGCGGGCACACGGGCTGGATGTGCGGTTCGGGGCGGGCACCGGCGCCTCAGGCGGCCTCGGTGCCGGTCTGGCCGCGGGCATCGGCGCCCGGATCGCCTCCCGGTTCGACGTGCTGCTCGACAGCGGCCTGTCCGGTATCGATCTAGACTCCCTGATCGCGCGCGCCGATCTGATCATCACCGCCGAGGGCAGCATCGACGTCCAGACCCCGCGCGGCAAGGTGCCCGCGGAGGTCGCCCGCCGCGCCCAGCGCGCCGGGGTGCCGGTGCTCGCCATCGCCGGGTCGCTCGGCGAGGGGGCGCGCGACGTCCACGACGTCGGAATCGGCGCGATCGCGTCGATCATCCCCGTCCCGATGCGCCTCGAGGACGCCGTCGCCAACGGTCACGACCTGCTCGTCGACGCCGCCGCGCGGTCCATGCGTCTGCTGATGCTCGGCTCCGCCGTGGCGAGTCGCAGCAAGGGCCGGGCGAAGAAGCGCAAGCACCGGGCGGCGGCGTGATGCAGTTCCGCGCGCGGCCGGCCGGGGCCGAATAGGGTTCCGGTCATGCCCGAGATCGTCACCCTGACCATGAACCCGGCACTCGACGTCACGACCTTCACCGACGCGGTGGTGCCCACCCGCAAGCTCCGCTGCGACGAACCGTTCTACGACGCCGGCGGGGGAGGAGTGAACGTCGCGAAGGTCGCGCGCGTGCTCGGTGCCTCGGCCGCCGCCGTCTATCCGGCCGGTGGTGCGCGAGGTGAACAGATGAGCGGTCTGCTCGACGACGACGACGTCGAGGAACACATCGTCCCGATCACCGGGTCCACCCGAGAGTGCTTCACGGCGATCGACCGTCGCAGCGGTCAGGAATACCGTTTCGTCACACCCGGTCCCGAGCTGACGGACGAGGAGCAGGAACGCTGCCTCGCGACACTCGAGAAGGTCGCCGAAGGCGCGAAGTACGTGGTGGCGAGCGGCAGCTTCCCGCCCGGTGTACCCGGCACCTTCGTCCGACGCATCGCCGCGGCGGCGCACGAGGCCGGCGCGCGGTTCGTCCTCGACTCGTCGGGCGATGCGCTGACCAGCATCGATTCGGGTGTCTACCTCGTCAAACCGAGCCTGGACGAGTTGTGCGAGTGGACCGGGCGGGAGCTGGCCACCGACGACGAGCAGATCGCGGCCGCGCGCGAACTCGTCACCTCCGGTGTCACGGAGATCGTGGTCGTCTCGCTCGGCGCAGACGGGGCGATCATGGTGACCGCCGACGAGGCCGTGCGGGTGCCGGCCCTGGCGGCCAAGGTGCGCAGCGCCGTCGGCGCCGGCGACAGCATGGTCGCCGGACTCGTCGTCGGACTGCTGCAGGAACGATCGTTGCGGGACGCGCTTGCTCTCGGGATCGCCTGCGGCACCGCGGCACTGCTCACCGCCGGAAGCCACGTCTGCCACCGCGAGGACATCGATCGTTTCGACGCCCTCGCCCGCCTGGTCTGACGACCCGCGGCGCCGGTCCGGCGACCGCCGGTCACACCGCGCGAGACCGTGGATCCCGCAGGGTACGAACGGCTTCGGTGAGTGTCGAGTGGATGTACCCGAGTTCCGGACTCGCGATGTGCGACCAGTCCGCCGACTCGTCCGCTGCCGCATCGTCCGTCCACGCGGATGTGTCGGTGCCGGGATCGTGCCGCTGGATCCACCAGAGATTGCCGGACGGATCCGAGAACCGGGCGAGGACATCGCCGAAGAAGTCCGTAGGCCGTGTGACGATCGCCGCGCCGTGCTGCGTGGCGCGTTCGAGGACGGCATCGACGTCGTGCACGTGGACCCGTACGAAGGCGGGGGTGAAGGGCCAGTCCGGTTTCCGGTCGGCGACCACGAGCACGGAGTCGCCGACCCGCACCTCCGAGTGGAGGAGGAGCCCGTCGTGGTCGAGGGTGCGCGCTTCGGGCACCTCCTCGGCCTCGAAGACGGCGACGAGGAAGTCGACGAGTTCGGTTGCTCCGTCGGAGATCAGGAAGGTGTCGACGGTGTTCGATCCGTCCGGACGGGGAGGGAGGGATTCGCGGTGATGGAGATCGGTCACGATGATCCTTGGGTTCGTAGGTGACTGCCAGCCTTCCGGGTATTGCGGCCACTTGGTGGCACCAATGCGCCCGAGATCGGAGATTCCGGCCGGGTTCGGCTGCGTGCGGCGCGTGCGACGCAGGTCCGACCCGGTGGAGGGCGCCGACTAGACTCGTCGGTTGTGGCCCACCCGATGATCGCTCCGTCCATCCTGTCCGCGGATTTCGCTCGTCTCGCCGACGAGGCGCAGGCCGTCGCCGGTGCCGACTGGCTCCACGTCGACGTCATGGACGCCCATTTCGTTCCGAACCTGACGCTCGGTCTCCCGGTCGTCGAGTCGCTGTTGAAGGCGACCGACATCCCGCTCGACTGTCACCTGATGATCGAGAACCCCGGTCGATGGGCTCCGCCCTACGCCGAAGCCGGTGCCCACAACGTCACCTTCCACGCGGAGGCGACCGACGACCCGGTCGCCGTGGCCCGCGACATCCGCGCGGCCGGCGGCAAGGCCGGGCTGTCCGTCAAGCCCGGCACCCCCATCGAGCCCTATCTCGGGATCCTGAAGGAGTTCGACACGCTGCTCGTGATGAGTGTCGAGCCGGGCTTCGGTGGTCAGTCCTTCATCCCGGACGTCCTCGACAAGGCCCGTCAGGTGCGTCGCCTGGTCGACTCGGGTGAACTGCGTCTGCTCGTCGAGATCGACGGTGGCATCAACACCGACACCATCGAGGCCGCCGCGGAAGCCGGTGTGGACTGCTTCGTCGCCGGGTCCGCCGTCTACGGCGCCGCCGATCCCGGTGAGGCGGTCCGCAAACTGCGGGCGCAGGCCGGGGCTGCGTCCCCGCACCTGACGCTCGCGCCGTGACCGCACCCGAGATCGCCGAAGCCCTCCAGTTCGCGCTCGACGCCTCGGAGGCCGTGCGGGGCACGACCAGCCCCAACCCGCCTGTCGGAGCGGTGATCCTCGACGCGGACGGCGCGGTGGCAGGTGTCGGGGCCACCGCACCACCCGGCGGTCCACACGCGGAGGTCCGGGCACTCGAGGCCGCGGGCGAACGCGCGCGCGGCGGAACCGCCGTCGTCACCCTCGAACCGTGCAACCACACCGGCCGCACCGGCCCGTGCGCGCAGGCCCTCATCGAGGCGGGGATCGCGACGGTGTACTACTCCGTCGCCGATCCGAATCCCGTCGCCGGGGGCGGCGCCGACACCCTCCGCGCCGCGGGCATCACGGTGCATCCCGGTCTCGGTGCCGAGACCGTCGCCCGCGGCCCGCTGCGGGCATGGCTGCACCGGCAACACACCGGCCGGCCGCACGTGACGTGGAAGTACGCCGCGTCGATGGACGGTCGCAGCGCGGCCGCCGACGGCACGAGCAAGTGGATCTCCGGTCCCGAGTCGCGTGCGCGCGTGCACGACCAGCGCAGCCGGCTCGACGCCATCATCGTCGGAACCGGCACCGTCCTCACCGACGACCCGTGGTTGACCGCCCGTCTGCCCGACGGCGAACTCGCGCCGCACCAGCCGCTGAGGGTCGTTATCGGTATGCGTGAGATCCCCACCTCCGCAAGAGTTCTCGATGACGCGGCGCCGACGCTGGTGTTGCGCACCCACGACATCGGGGAGGTGCTCGACGCGCTCGGCGACCGACCCGACGTGCTGCTCGAAGGCGGCCCCCGGCTCGCGGGCGCCTTCCTCGCAGCGGGCTGCGTCGACCGCATCCAGGCATACCTGGCGCCCGTCGTGCTCGGAGCCGGCGAGGCCGCCGTCGAGGACGCCGGGGTGGGCACGATCTCCGACGCGCTACGGTTCCGCCGGGAACGGGTCGAGACCGTCGGCTCGGACATTCTGTTGACACTCGTCCCGGACCGGGACAACCGACACTCGTCCCGGACCGGGACAACCGAATCGGACCCGGTCGCGGATCGGGAGCTAAGGAGCGGAACATGTTCACCGGCATAGTCGAGGAACTCGGTGAGATCGTCGCGAAGGAGGACCTCGCCGACTCGGCACGCTTCACCGTGCGCGGACCGCTGGTCACCTCCGACGCCGAGCACGGCGATTCGATCGCGGTCAACGGGGTGTGCCTGACGGTCGTCGACGTCCTCGACGGCGGGTCCTTCACCGCCGATGTAATGCAGGAGACGCTGAACCGGTCGTCGCTCGGACAGCTCACGCTCGGCAGCTCCGTCAACCTCGAACGCGCCGCCGCGCTGAACAGTCGCCTCGGCGGCCACCTCGTGCAGGGCCACGTCGACGCCACCGGAGCCGTCGTCTCCCGCACACCCTCGGAGAACTGGACTGTGGTGCGCATCTCGCTCCCGGCCGAAATCTCCCGCTACGTGGTCGAAAAGGGATCGATCACCGTCGACGGTGTCTCGTTGACGGTCTCGGGTCTCGGAGGGGAACGCGGACAGGAGTGGTTCGAGATCTCGCTCATTCCGACCACGCTGTCGCTGACGACGCTCGGCACCGCCGAGCCGGGCACCCTCGTCAACCTCGAGGTCGACGTGATCGCCAAGTACGTGGAGCGCCTGCAGAACGCGCGCTGACGCGTCGTACTGTGGAGATCGACAGTGGACGCGGAGCACGAGTCGTCCGGATACGAGAGTTGGAGTCCAGGGAAGTGACGAGGTTCGACACCATCGAGCGCGCGGTCGCCGACATCGCCGCCGGTAAGGCGGTCGTCGTGGTCGACGACGAAGACCGTGAAAACGAGGGCGACCTCATCTTCGCCGCGGAGAAGGCAACGCCGGAACTCGTGGCGTTCATGGTCCGCTACACGTCCGGGTACCTGTGCGTGCCCCTGGACGGCGAGGACTGCGACCGTCTCGGTCTGCCTCCCATGTACAGCGTCAACCAGGACAAGCACGGCACCGCCTACACGGTCACCGTCGACGCGAGGGAAGGCATCGGCACAGGTATCTCCGCGTCCGACCGCGCCGCCACCATGCGGCTGCTCGCCGACCCGAACTCCACCGCCCAGGACTTCACGCGTCCCGGTCACGTGGTGCCGCTGCGCGCCAAGGAGGGCGGCGTCCTGCGCCGGCCCGGGCACACCGAGGCCGCCGTCGACCTCGCGCGCATGGCCGACCTGCGACCGGCCGGCGTCATCTGCGAGATCGTCTCGCAGAAGGACGAAGGCGAGATGGCGCGCACCGACGAACTGCGGGTCTTCGCCGACGAACACGAACTCGCCCTGATCTCGATCGCGGATCTCATCGCATGGCGCCGCAAGCACGAGAAGCACGTCGTGCGCGTCGCCGAGGCCCGCATCCCCACCCGGCACGGCGACTTCACGGCCGTCGGCTACCAGAGCATCTACGACGACGTCGAACACGTCGCGCTCGTCCGCGGCGACATCGCCGGCCCGGACGGCGACGGCTCCGACGTGCTCGTGCGTGTGCACTCCGAATGCCTGACCGGCGACGTCTTCGGGTCGCTGCGCTGCGACTGCGGTCCGCAGCTCGACGCCGCCCTCGAGATGGTGGCCGAGGAAGGCCGCGGCGTCGTGCTCTACATGCGTGGCCACGAGGGACGCGGCATCGGCCTGATGCACAAGCTGCAGGCTTACCAGCTGCAGGACTCCGGCTCCGATACCGTCGACGCCAACCTGCAACTCGGCCTGCCCGCCGACGCCCGCGACTACGGCATCGGCGCTCAGATCCTCGTCGACCTCGGTATCTCGTCGATGCGGCTGCTGACCAACAACCCGGCCAAGCGCGTCGGTCTCGACGGCTACGGCCTGCAGATCACCGAACGTGTCCCGATGCCGTTGCGCGCGAACCGCGAGAACATCTCGTACCTGCGCACGAAGCGCGATCGCATGGGCCACGACCTGATCGGTCTCGACGAGTTCGACGAGGGAGACGCCTGATGAGCGGCGAAGGCCTGCCCGACCTGCAGCTCGCCGACGCCGCAGGGCTGAGCCTTGCGATCGTCGCCGGCAGCTGGCACACCGAGATCTCCGACGCCCTCATCGCAGGCGCACAGCGTGTCGCCGAGCAGGCGGGTGTCACCGACGTCACCCTCGAGCGGGTCGCCGGAGCGATCGAGCTTCCCGTCGTCGCGCAGCAGCTCGCCTGCACCCACGACGCGGTCGTCGCGCTCGGCGTGGTGATCCGCGGCGGCACACCGCACTTCGAGTACGTGTGCGACGCCGTGACCTACGGCCTCACCCGGATCGCGCTCGACGAGGGCACCCCCGTGGGCAACGGTGTTCTCACCACCGACACCGAACAGCAGGCCCGCGACCGCGCCGGTCTGCCCGGCTCCGCGGAAGACAAGGGCGGCCAGGCCTGCGCGGCCGCGCTCGACACCGCCGTGACCCTGCGGCGGCTGCGGAAGGCGGCGCGTTGACCCGCAACGAGACCGGCTGGGATCTCGAGGTACGCCCGGAGAAGATGCGGCGCTGGGTCGTCGTGGCGGCGGTCGTCGTCATGGCCATCCACATCTTCGCGGCGCTCGTGCTCCGCGGGGGCGGCGACACCGGCGTGCACCTGCGGGTCGTCGACCAGATCGCGATCCTCGCCATCGGTGTCGTGCTCACCGGAGGCGTCCTGCTGTTCACCCGCCCACGGCTGCGGGCGGGTGCCGACGGCGTCTCCGTCCGCAACGTGGTCGCCGAACGACACATCCCGTGGACCGACGTGCGCGGGCTGTTCTTCGACCAGGGCGCCCCCTGGGCCCGCCTCGAACTGCCGTTCGACGAGTACGTGCCCGTCGTCGCCATCCAGGCGCGCGACGGGGAACGCGCCGTGGACGCGCTCGAGCGTTTCCGCGAACTGGAGTCCCGCTACACCGGCGGAGCCGTCAGCGACAACGACGACGGCGGAGCCGTCAGGCGCAACGACGACGGCGGAGCCGTCAGGCGCAACGACGACGGCGGAGCCGTCAGGCGCAACGACGACGGCGGAGCCGTCAGGGGCGACGACTAGCCTGGACCTGTGCCCGACCCCTCGACATATCGCCCAGCCCCCGGTTCCATTCCCACGGAGCCGGGGGTCTACAAGTTCCGCGACCCGCACGGCCGGGTCGTCTACGTCGGCAAGGCGAAGAATCTCCGGTCCCGCCTGAACTCGTACTTCGCCGACATCGCCTCGCTGCATCCGCGCACCCGTCAGATGGTGACCACCGCGGGCCGGGTCGAGTGGACGGTGGTGCGCACCGAGGTCGAGGCACTCCAACTCGAGTACAACTGGATCAAGGAGTTCGATCCGCGGTTCAACGTCCGCTACCGCGACGACAAGACGTACCCGATGCTCGCGGTCACGTTGAACGAGGAATACCCCCGTCTGTTCGTCTACCGGGGGCCGCGCCGCAAGGGCGTGCGCTATTTCGGTCCCTACTCGCATGCCTGGGCGATCCGCGAGACCCTCGACCTGTTGCTGCGGGTGTTCCCGTCGCGCACGTGCTCGGCCGGGGTCTTCAAGCGGCACGCGCAGATCGGCCGCCCGTGCCTGCTCGGCTACATCGACAAATGCTCCGCGCCGTGTGTCGGACGCGTCTCCGCCGACGAACACCGCCGCATCGTCGAGGACTTCTGCGACTTCCTCGCCGGTCGCACCGACAAACTCGTCCGCGATGTCGAGAAGCGGATGCAGGACGCCGCGGAGGAACTCGACTTCGAGACCGCAGCCCGCCTGCGCGACGATCTCGGGGCACTGCGCAAGGCACTCGAGAAGCAGGCCGTCGTGCTCGGCGACGGTACCGACGCCGACCTCGTGGCGTTCGCCGGCGACGACCTCGAGGTGGCCGTCCAGGTCTTTCACGTGCGCGGCGGTCGCGTGCGGGGTCAACGCGGCTGGGTCGTCGAGAAGTCCGGCGACGTGCTCGACCGTCCCGAGGACCGCGACGTCGAAGGCGTCGAGGCCGCCGAGGGGACCGACGACGCCGAAGAACTCTCGCTGCTCGTCGAACAGTTCCTCACCCAGTTCTACGGCGAGGAGGCCGCGCTCGGCACCGACGACGCGGACGCCACCAGTGCCGTGCCGCGCGAGGTGCTCGTCCCCGCCCTGCCGCCCGACCCGGACGAGATGAGCCGCTGGCTCGGGCGTCTGCGCGGCGGTCCCGTGCGTCTGCGCATCCCGCAGCGCGGCGACAAGAAGGCACTGGCCGACACGGTCGAACGCAACGCCAAGGAAGCACTTGCCCAGCACAAGCTGCGGCGCGCGGGCGACTTCAATGCCCGATCGGCGGCGTTGCAGGGTATCCAGGACGTCCTCGACCTCGACTCGGCGCCGCTGCGTATCGAGTGTGTCGACATCAGCCACGTGCAGGGCACCGACGTCGTCGCATCGCTGGTCGTCTTCGAGGACGGACTGCCCCGCAAGTCCGACTACCGGCACTACGCCATCAAGCACGCCGCGGGCGACGGGCACTCCGACGACGTCGCCTCGATCGCCGAGGTCACCCGCCGGCGTTTCCTCCGCCACAACCGCGACCTCGCCCGACAGGCCGATTCGGACGGATCCGTTCCGGAGGGTGGCGACGGCGGGGACCTCGCGCCCGAAGCAGCACTGGACCCGGCGACGGGCCGTCCGCGCAGGTTCGCCTACCCGCCGAACCTGTTCGTCGTCGACGGTGGTGCGCCGCAGGTCGCGGCCGCGGCCGAGGTCCTCGACGAACTCGGTATCACGGATGTCGCGGTCGTCGGGCTCGCGAAGCGTCTCGAGGAGGTGTGGGTGCCGGGGGAGGAGGACCCGGTGATCCTTCCGCGCACCAGCGAGTCGCTGTACCTGCTGCAGCGTATCCGCGACGAGGCACACCGTTTCGCGATCACCTACCACCGCAGCAAGCGGTCCAAGCGCATGACCGCCTCCGCTCTCGACGGGGTTCGTGGTCTCGGTGACACCCGACGCAAGGCGCTCGTCACCCACTTCGGGTCGGTCGCGCGGCTACGCGAGGCGAGCGTCGAGGAGATCACCGCGGTGCCCGGGATCGGGCAGGCCACGGCGAAAGCCGTCCTCGAGGCGCTGCGGGGCGACGTACCGGCTCCGGCCGAGTCGCCGCACGACACCGGCGCCCCGACCGTCGCGGATGCGAGCGATCCGGCTGCGGCACCTGCGGGTGACCCGACGGCCGCGGATGCGGGCGACACGCCCGTAGGCGATGATGGCTCCGTCGGCGTGTCGGGAGTACGAGCGGAGTCGGAACAGTGACCGAAGTGGGTCGGATCCCGGGGATGGCGGACGGTTCGGAACAGGGTGTCGACGGTGAACGGCCGGCGCAGGCCGAGGTCATCGTCGTCACCGGACTGTCCGGAGCCGGACTGAGTACTGCGGCGACCGCCCTCGAGGATCTCGGGTGGTACGTCGCGGAGAACCTCCCGCCCCAGTTGGTGCTGTCGATGATCGATCTCGCGGTGCAGGCCGAACCTCCGCTGCAACGTCTCGCAGTGGTGATGGACGTGCGCAGCCGGTTGTTCACCGGCGACCTCGAACGCGTCGTCACCGATCTGGCGGCCCGCCCGGTCAACACCCGGGTGCTGTTCCTCGAAGCGGCCGACTCGGTGCTCGTCCGGCGGTTCGAGCAGGTACGCCGCAGTCATCCGCTGCAGTCCGACACGGCCGATCGCACGCTCACCGACGGCATCGCCGTCGAACGCGAGCAGCTCGCTCCCGTGAAGGCCGCGGCCGACCTCGTCATCGACACGTCCGCGCTGTCCGGGCCCGATCTGCGTCGCAAGATCGAGGCGGCCTTCGGCGACGCCACATCCGACACCATCCGGGTGACCGTGGAGTCGTTCGGCTTCAAGTACGGCCTGCCCATGGACTCCGACGTCGTGTGCGACGTGCGGTTCCTGCCGAACCCCCACTGGATCGCCGAATTGCGGCCGCACACCGGGCAGGACGCGGCGGTGCGCGACTATGTACTCTCCCGCGACGGTGCCGAGGACTATCTCGCCACCTATCACCGGCTGCTCGATCTGACGACCGCCGGTTACCGTCGGGAGGGGAAGCGCTACATGACGATTGCAGTGGGCTGCACCGGAGGGAAACACCGGAGCGTGGCGATGGCCGAGGCCCTCGCTGCACGCCTCGAGCAGGCACCGGATCTGACGGTGAACGTGGTGCACCGGGATCTGGGGCGCGAGTGAACGCCGCCGAGACTCCCGACTCCGACAGCACGCCGTACTCCGAGAGCGCTCCGAGCTCCGGGGCGGTGCCCGGCCCCGCGATCACTGCTCTCGGTGGCGGACACGGCCTGTACGCGACGCTCAGTGCCGTCCGGCGCCTCACCGACCGGGTCACCGCCGTGGTGACCGTCGCCGATGACGGAGGGTCCTCGGGACGGCTGCGCGCCGAACTCGGCGTCGTCCCACCCGGCGACCTGCGCATGGCGCTCGCAGCGCTCGCCGGCCGCGACGACGAGGTCCGGGTGTGGACCGAGACCGTCCAACACCGCTTCGGGGGCACGGGCGCCCTCGCCGGGCACTCGGTCGGCAACTTGATCCTCGCCGGGCTCGCCGAGGTCGCGGGCGACACCGTCACCGCCCTCGACATGCTCGCCCGCGTCCTCGACGTGCGCGGCCGTGTGCTGCCCATGTCGCCGATCCCGCTCGACATCGAGGCCGACGTGTCGGGACTCGAATCCGACCCGCGGGTGAGCCGCTGCATCCGGGGGCAGGTCGCGGTGGCGACCACCCCGGGCAAGGTGCGCCGGGTCCGGCTGATTCCCGCCGATCCGCCGGCCTGCCCGCCTGCGCTCGACGCGGTGTGCGAGGCCGATCTCGTGGTGCTCGGCCCGGGATCCTGGTTCTCGAGCGTCATCCCGCACGTGCTCGTCCCGGACCTGCACGAGGCGCTGGTCCACACGACGGCGCTCAAGGTCCTCGTGCTCAACCTCGCGGCGGAACCGGGGGAGACCGCAGGCTTCTCCGCGGAACGCCACCTGCACGTTCTCGCCCAGCACGCCCCCGATTTCCGTGTCGACCAGGTCGTCGTGGATGCTGCCTCGGTACCGGAAGGACGCGAGCGCGAGCACCTGAGCCGGTCCGCGGCCCGATTCGGAGCGGACGTCTCGTTCGTCGACGTCGCCGAGACCGGTACGCATCGACACGACCCCGCCAAGTTGGCGGGGGCACTGGAAACATGTCTGTCCTCGCGCGGTGGAGTCCGTGCCACACGCGGGGGTGGGAGGGAGAGCGTCTCGTGGCAATGACAGCGGAGGTCAAGGACGAGCTGAGCAGGTTGTCGGTCACCAGGATCAGCAACCGCAAGGCCGAGGTGTCCGCCCTCCTGCGCTTCGCCGGGGGATTGCACATCGTCGCCGGGCGAGTGGTCGTCGAGGCCGAGGTCGACCTCGGATCGATCGCACGTCGCCTCCGCCGCGAGATCTTCGAGCTCTACAGCTATCCCGCGGAGATTCAGGTGCTCGGCGCGGGTGGTCTGCGCAAGAGCTCCCGGTACATCGTCCGTGTCGGGAAGGACGGTGAGGCGCTGGCCCGCCGCACCGGTCTGCTCGACGGTCGCGGACGACCGGTGCGCGGACTGCCGGCACAGGTGGTCGGCGGCAGCGTCTCCGACTCCGCCGCGGCGTGGCGCGGGGCGTTTCTCGCCCACGGCTCGCTCACCGAACCGGGCCGTTCCTCGGCGCTCGAGGTGAGCTGCCCCGGCCCGGAGGCCGCCCTCGCGCTCGTCGGCGCCGCCCGCCGGCTCGGCGTCACTGCCAAGGCGCGTGAGGTGCGCGGCGCCGACCGGGTGGTGATCCGCGACGGCGAGGCCATCGGCGCGCTGCTCACCCACATGGGCGCGCAGGACACCCGGCTGGTCTGGGAGGAACGCCGCATGCGCCGGGAGGTGCGGGCGACCGCGAACCGCCTCGCCAACTTCGACGACGCCAATCTGCGCCGGTCCGCACGCGCCGCCGTGGCGGCCGCCGCGCGGGTCGAGCGGGCGCTGGCGATCCTCGGCGCCGACGTGCCCGACCACCTCGCTGCCGCCGGCGCGCTGCGCGTGCAGCACCGTCAGGCGTCCCTCGAGGAGCTCGGCCAGCTCGCCGATCCGCCGATGACCAAGGACGCCGTCGCGGGACGGATCCGCCGCCTGCTGTCGATGGCGGATCGTCGCGCGAAGGAACTCGGGATCCCCGATACGGAGTCGGCCGTCACCGCTGAGTTGCTGGACGAGGCATAGCGGGGCAGGCTTGCAAGGGAGTTCGCGCCACGGCCGGGCGGCTCCCCACAGTACGACCGAACCCCACTAGGGTGAAGGTCACACAAGTACGACCATCGGAATACTGGGCAAAGGAGCTTCATTGTGACTGTCCGCGTAGGCGTGAACGGATTCGGACGCATCGGGCGCAACTTCTTCCGGGCGGTCGAGGCACAGAAGGCACTCGGCACCACCGACATCGAGATCGTTGCCGTCAACGACCTCACCGACAACGACACCCTCGCGACGCTCCTGAAGTACGACTCGATCCTGGGGCGCCTCGACAAGGACGTGCATGTCGAGGGCGACGACATCGTCGTCGGCGATCGGAAGATCAAGGCCCTCTCGATCAAGGAGGGCCCCTCCGCTCTTCCGTGGGGCGACCTCGGTGTCGACGTCGTCGTCGAGTCCACCGGCATCTTCACCAACGCCGCCAAGGCGAAGGGGCACATCGACGCCGGCGCCAAGAAGGTCATCATCTCGGCGCCTGCCACCGACGAGGACATCACCATCGTCATGGGCGTCAACCACGACAAGTACGACGGCACGCAGAACATCATCTCCAACGCCTCGTGCACCACGAACTGCCTCGGCCCCCTCGCCAAGGTGCTGAACGACGAGTTCGGCATCGAGAAGGGCCTGATGACCACGATCCACGCGTACACCCAGGACCAGAACCTGCAGGATGGACCGCACAAGGATCTGCGTCGCGCCCGCGCTGCCGCCCTGAACATCGTCCCCACCGGCACAGGCGCCGCCAAGGCCATCGGCCTCGTGCTCCCCGAGCTGCTCGGCAAGCTCGACGGCTACGCGCTGCGCGTCCCGGTCCCGACCGGCTCGGTCACCGACCTCACCGCGACCCTCACCAAGAAGACCACCGCCGATGAGGTCAACGCCGCACTGAAGGCTGCCGCGGAGGGTCCGCTGAAGGGCATCCTGAAGTACAACACCGATCCGATCGTGTCCTCGGACATCGTCACCGACCCGCACTCGTCGATCTTCGACGCGCCTCTGACCAAGGTCATCGACGAGCAGGTCAAGGTCGTCTCGTGGTACGACAACGAGTGGGGCTACTCGAATCGTCTTGCCGACCTCGTCGGTCTCGTCGGCAAGTCTCTTTGAAACTCGTAGAACAGGACATTTGAACAGTGGCAGTTCAGACCCTCGAGGATCTGCTCGACGCAGGTGTGGAGGGTCGGGGCGTACTCGTGCGCTCCGACCTCAACGTCCCGCTCGACGGCGACACGATCACCGACGCCGGCCGCATCCTCGCGTCCGCGCCCACCATCCGCACGCTCGCGGAGGCCGGGGCCAAGGTCGTCGTGACCGCGCACCTCGGCCGCCCCAAGGGCGAGCCGGATCCGAAGTACTCGCTCGCGCCCGTCGCAGCGAAACTCGGTGAGGTGCTCGACCGCAACGTCCAGCTCGCCTCCGACGTCGTCGGCCAGGATGCGCTGGCGCGTTCCGAAGGGCTGACCGACGGCGACATCCTCCTGCTCGAGAACGTCCGCTTCGACGCTCGCGAGACCAGCAAGGACGATGCCGAGCGGCTCGCCTTCGCCCGTGAGCTCGTCGAGCTCGTCGGCGACGACGGCGCATTCGTCTCCGACGGCTTCGGTGTCGTGCACCGCAAGCAGGCGTCGGTCTACGACGTCGCGACGCTGCTCCCGCACTACGCGGGTGGTCTCGTCGCGGCCGAGGTCGACGTGCTCTCCAAGCTCACCACCGACACCGAGCGTCCGTACGCCGTGGTGCTCGGCGGCTCGAAGGTCTCCGACAAGCTCGGGGTCATCGAGGCGCTCGCACCCAAGGTCGACACGCTCGTAATCGGTGGCGGCATGTGCTTCACCTTCCTTGCGGCACAGGGCTACTCGGTCGGCACGTCGCTGCTCGAGGAGTCGATGATCGACACCTGCAAGCAACTGCTCGAACGCTTCGGCGACGTCATCCACATCCCTCAGGACGTGGTGGTGGCCGACAAGTTCGCGGCCGACGCACAGTCGCAGACCGTCGCGGCCGACTCCATCCCCGACGGATGGATGGGCCTCGACATCGGACCGGAGTCCGTGCGGCGTTTCGCCTCGCTCCTCGGCTCGGCGAAGACGGTGTTCTGGAACGGCCCGATGGGCGTGTTCGAGTTCGAGAACTTCGCGGCGGGCACGAAGGGTGTAGCGGAAGCGATCATCGAGGCCACCGGCAAGGGCGCGTTCAGCGTCGTCGGTGGCGGCGACTCCGCTGCGGCCGTGCGGTCGCTCGGACTCGGTGAGGACCGCTTCTCCCACATCTCCACCGGTGGTGGCGCCTCCCTCGAGTACCTCGAGGGCAAGGAACTGCCCGGCATCGCAGTTCTGGAGGGCTGACGGTCATGGCACGGACACCGCTCATCGCGGGCAACTGGAAGATGAACCTCAACCACCTCGAGGCCATCGCCCTGGTGCAGAAGATCGCGTTCACCCTTCCCGAGAAGTACCTCGAGAAGGTCGACGTGACGGTCATCCCGCCGTTCACCGGCATTCGCTCGGTGCAGACCCTCGTCGAGGGCGACAAGCTCGGCATCACCTACGGAGCCCAGGACATCTCGGTCCACGACTCCGGCGCCTACACCGGCGAGATCTCCGGCGCGATGCTCGCGAAGCTCGGCTGCACCTACGTGATCGTCGGGCACTCCGAGCGTCGCACCCTGCACGGTGAGACCGACGAGATCGTCCGCGACAAGACCAAGGCCGCGCTGCGGCACGGTCTCACTCCGATCGTGTGCATCGGTGAAGGACTCGACGTCCGCGAAGCCGGCAACCACGTCGAGTACAACGTCGAGCAGTTGAAGAACTCGCTCGCCGGCCTGTCCGCCGACGAGATCGCAAAGATCGTCGTCGCGTACGAGCCGGTCTGGGCCATCGGCACGGGCAAGGTTGCTTCGGCGGCCGACGCGCAGGAGGTGTGCGCCGCGGTGCGCAGTACCCTCGCCGAACTGGCCTCGCCCGAGGTCGCGGCATCGGTCCGAGTCCTGTACGGCGGGTCGGTCAACGCCAAGAACGTCGGTGAGCTCATCGCTCAGACCGACGTCGACGGCGGCCTCGTGGGAGGCGCCTCCCTCAATGCCGACGAATTCGCTCAGCTGTCGGCGATCGCCGCAGGCGGTCCGCTCCTCTAGAGCGACCGGCATCGGGCGGGGTGCAGGATCTCGACGAGATGCTGCACCCCGCCCGCATTTCGCCCACCCGGCGTCCCCGGCACACCCGCAGCGTCCCCACAGGACGAGCGGGTAAGCTGACGCCGACGTCGCCCACCATCCGAAGGACATCGAACACCGACATGGAACTGTTCCTGGACATCCTCCTGATCGTCACGAGCCTGTTGCTCATCCTGCTGGTGCTGCTGCACCGCGGTAAGGGCGGTGGTCTGTCCAGCCTGTTCGGTGGCGGAGTCCAGTCCAATCTCTCGGGCTCGACGGTGGCGGAGAAGAACCTCGACCGTCTCACCGTCTTCACCGGCATCATCTGGGTGATCTCGATCCTCGGCATCGGACTGCAGATCAAGTTCAGCTGATCCCCGCACGTGCACGGACGCTGCCGCGGTCGCGCCCCGGCCGCCGGGCACAGATACTGGCCGTATGACGGACACCGTGCCTGCCTCTGCTACCGAACCCCTCCGCGAGGACATCCGCCTGCTCGGCGGCATCCTCGGCAACGTCATCCGTGAGCAGGCAGGACCCGAGACCTTCGACCTGGTCGAATCGGCGCGGGTGGAGAGTTTCCGGATCCGGCGCTCCGAGATCGACCGCACCGAACTCGCCGAACGCTTCGCCGGCGTCGCCACCGACGACCTGATTCCCGTCGCCCGGGCGTTCAGCCATTTCGGTCTGCTCGCCAATCTCGCCGAGGATCTGCACCGCGAACGACGTCGAGCCCTGCACGTGCGCGCAGGCGACCCACCGCAGGACAGCAGCCTCGCCGCCACCTACGCCAAGCTCGACGCCGCCGGTCCGGGCCTCGATGCCGACACCGTGACCGACGCGCTCGCGTCGGCTCTCGTCGCCCCCGTCATCACCGCTCATCCCACCGAGACCCGCCGACGCACCGTCTTCGACGTCCAGACCGCCGTCACCGAACTCATGCGGCGCCGGGAGAGGACCGACGAACCCGCCGCGCTCGAGGAAATCGACCGCGCCCTGTACCGGCACATCCTGACCCTCTGGGACACCGCGCTCATCCGGCTCGCGCGCCTGAGGATCATCGACGAGGTCGACAACGGTCTGCGCTACTACGACCTCGCACTGTTCGACGTCGTTCCCGCCCTCAACGCCGAAGTGCGACGCGAACTCCGGCGACGCTGGCCCGACGCGGCGGTGCTCACCGAACCGCTGGTCCGGCCGGGAACCTGGATCGGCGGCGACCGCGACGGCAACCCCAACGTCGACGGCGAGGTCGTCACCACGGCCGCGAATCGCGCCTGTGAGACCGCGCTGCGACATCACCTCACCGAACTCGCCGCGCTCGAACGCGAACTGTCGATGTCCGAACGCACCGCGACCATCAGCAGCGCCCTGAAGAAGCTCGCCGACGACTCGGGCGACGACAATCCCGCCCACAGCGACGAGCCGTACCGACGCGCCGTACACGGTATCCGCGCTCGCCTCACCGCCACCGCGGACAGGCTGCTGCCCGGCGTGGATCTGCCCCACACGGTGCGTATCCCGTGCGAGCCCTATGCCACCCCGGCCCGCCTGCACACCGACCTGAACATCGTCGACGCCTCGCTGCGCGCCGGCGGAGCGACCGTGATCGCCGACGATCGACTCGCGCACCTGCGCAGCGCCGTCGAGGTCTTCGGCTTCCACCTCGCGCCACTCGACCTGCGTCAGAATTCCGAGGTCCACGAGAACGTCGTCGCCGAACTGCTCTCCTGGGCGGGAGTGACCGACCGCTACCGCGACCTGCCGGAGGACGACAAGGTCGCGCTGCTCACCGCGGAGTTGCGGATCCGCCGCCCGCTCACCACCCCCGACGCCCACCTGTCGGACGAGACAGCCAAGGAACTGGGCATCCTGCGTGCTGCCGCCGACGTGGTCCGTCGCATCGGACCGGCCGCCATCGAGCACTACATCATCAGCATGTGCACCTCGGTGTCCGACCTGCTCGAGGTCGAGGTCCTGCTCAAGGAGGTCGGGCTGCTCGACCTCGACCGCGGCTATCCGCGCAGCACGGTGCAGGTCATCCCGCTGTTCGAGACGATCGACGACCTGCGCGACGGTGCCGCCACGCTGACCGCCGCCCTCGCCGTGCCCGAGTTCCGCAGCCTCGTCGACGGACACGACGGACTGCAGGAGATCATGCTCGGCTACTCCGATTCCAACAAGGACGGCGGTTATCTCACCGCCAACTGGGCGCTCTACCGCGCGGAACTCGATCTCGTCGAGGCGGCGCGCACCGCCGGGATCCGGCTGCGCCTGTTCCACGGTCGCGGCGGCACCGTCGGTCGCGGTGGCGGACCGAGTTACGACGCCATCCTGGCCCAGCCTCCCGGCGCGGTCCAGGGCTCGTTGCGTCTGACCGAGCAGGGCGAGGTCATCGCCGCGAAGTACCGCGAACCGGTGCTCGCCCGCCGCAACCTCGAGGCGCTCGTCTCGGCGACCCTCGAGTCGAGCCTGCTCGATGTGGAAGGCCTCGGGAAGGACGCGCCGGAGGCCTACCGCATCCTCGACGAACTTGCCGACCTCGCTCGCGCCGCGTACAGCCGGCTCGTGCACGAGACACCGGGATTCGTCGAGTACTTCACCACCGCGACGCCGGTCTCGGAGATCGGTGCCCTCAACATCGGCAGCCGTCCCGCCTCCCGCAAGCAGACGAAGGCGATCAGTGACCTGCGGGCCATCCCGTGGGTGCTCTCGTGGACCCAGAGCCGCGTGATGCTCCCCGGCTGGTACGGCACGGGAACGGCTGTGCAGGACTGGGTGGCCGGTGATCCGGACCGGTTGGCGACCCTGCAGGATCTCTACCGTCGCTGGCCGTTCTTCCGTTCGGTGCTGTCGAACATGGCGCAGGTGCTCGCCAAGTCCGATCTCGGCCTGGCCGCCCGGTACTCCGAACTCGTCGAGGACACCGAACTGCGCGAGCGGGTGTTCGGCAGCATCGTCGACGAGCACGCCCGTACAGTCGACGCCTACCGACAGATCACGGGCTACGACTCGCTCGTCGCGGATAATCCGGCGCTCGAGCGGTCGCTGCACAACCGGTTCCCGTATCTCGAACCGCTCAACCACCTGCAGGTCGAGTTGCTGCGCCGGTTCCGTGCCGGTGAGGACACCGACCGTGTCCGGCGCGGTATCCAGATCACGATGAACGGTCTCGCCACGGCGTTGCGCAACAGCGGTTAGAAAAAATTTCTCGTCGGGCGTCGATCCGACAGGTGTCCGTTCGTCGTGATGGTGTAGGACGAACACCACACAGACGGGAGCGACCGCCATGAAGTACATGCTGTTGATCTACGCATCCACGACCGACGAGGCCACCTGCACCGTCGAGGACTGGCAGGACTACGAGAAGGCGATGCGCGACGCGGGTGTCCTCGTGTCCGGGCACGCCCTGCAGGATCTCGTCACCGCGACGACCGTGCAGGTCGACGCGGACGGACGACGCACGGTGACCGACGGACCGTTCGGCGAGAGCCGCGAGGTGCTCGGCGGATACGACGTCATCGACGTCGGCAGCCTCGACGAGGCACTCGACTGGGCGGCACGCTGTCCCGGATCGCGGGACGGCGGCACGGTCGTCGTGCGGCCGATCGCCGACTTCGGGGACTGAGCGATGGGGGAGCCGGCCTCGGCCGTCGAGTCGGTGTTCCGCGAGGAACACGGCCGGCTCCTCGCCGCGCTCGTCCATCGCTTCGGCGACCTCGACCTCGCCGAGGAGGTCGCATCGGAGGCACTCGAGGCGGCGCTCGTGCACTGGCCGGTCGACGGTGTGCCCGAGCGTCCGGGCGCTTGGCTGCTCACCACGGCCAGGCGCCGAGCGCTGGATCGGGTGCGCCGCGACCGCGTGTATGCGACGCGACTGGCGGAACTCGCCGTCGACACCGAACGTCGCGCGTCGTACGAACCGCCCGATGCCGGAGAACTGACGGACGACCGCCTCGAACTGTTCTTCACGTGCGCCCACCCCGCCCTCGCGGCGGACGACCGCGTCGCGCTGATCCTGCGCTGCCTCGGTGGTCTCACGACGAACGAGGTCGCGCGGGCCTTCCTCGTCCCGTCGCCGACGATGGCCCAGCGGATCGTGCGGGCCAAGAAGAAGATCCGCGGTGCCCGCATCCCGTTCCGGGTACCCGGACCGGACGAGTTGCCGGAGCGCCTGCCGGTGGTGCTCGCGGCGCTGTACTCGATCTTCACCGAGGGCTATGCCGCGAGCAGCGGTGAACATCTGCAACGCCTCGCCCTCGCAGAGGAGGCGGTCCGCCTCACCCGCATCCTGCACCGTCTGATGCCGACGGAACGGGAGGTGAGCGGGTTGCTCGCGCTGATGCTGCTCGTCCATGCCCGCCGGGACGCACGCACCGACCCGACCGGCGCCGTCATGCTGCTCGACGTGCAGGACCGCACCCGATGGGACCGCGCGATGATCGAGGAGGGCAGCGCACTGGTGGTCGCCGCACTCACCGGACGACCACCCGGCCCGTACGGGGTGCAGGCCGCGATAGCCGCGTTGCACGACGAGGCGAGCGACGTCGACAGCACCGACTGGCCGCAGATCATCGCCCTCTACGACGTACTGACCGCCCTGAGCCCGTCACCGATCGTCGCACTGAACCGCGCCGTGGCGGTCGCGATGCGCGACGGGCCCGCGGCCGGACTCGAACTCCTCGACGGACTCGCCGACGAGCCGAGTATCCGCGACTACGGACCGCACGTGGTGGCACGAGCCGAGTTGCTGGCTCGGGTCGGCCGGAAAGGTGAAGCGGCCGAAGCGTATCGGCGGGCGCTCGAGCTCGCCGGTACCGAACCCGAGCGGCGCCACCTCAGGGCGAGGTCGGCGGAGCTGTCGCGTTCACGGGAGTTGTGACCGACCCCGGTGCGCCGAGACCTCCGATGGGGGCGGAGCGGCGCGGTCCGGCGGTTCGTATGGCCGGATACCTCGAGGTCGTAGCGCATCGGCGTGTACCACTCCGGATCGACCCAGTGCGGATTCCGTAGCCGGGTCGCCAGACCGTCCTCCCGGAGCTCGACGCTCTCGTGGATCTTCAGTCCTTCGGGCGATCGTGCCCCGCCGAGGATCTCACGAGTTCCTCGCCCGATGAGCCACCAGATGCGGCTCATCCGGGTCGGCGTCGCCGTCGCGCTCGTCTGTTCCGGCAGTCCTCGAATCCACCGCCGACGTCGGAGTGGACGCCCGTGAACCAGACCTCCTCGATCCGGTCGTTGGCGACCTCGTCCACCTTGTACGGCCTGCGGTACTCGTCGATGGAGATTTCCGGTGGTGCTCGTCGGGCGGATCACTGCAGCGAAAGGCGCCGGTCAGCGGTATTCGTCGACCAGGTCGAGGTAGTCGTCCCACAACGGCGGGCGGGTGCCGGCCAGTGCTGCGTCGAGGCGGTCGAGGTAGTACTGCCACCCCGGCCCGATCTCTCCGGCCTCCGAGCGCGGGACGTGCCGGTGTGTGAACTCGAGGGTGGTGACCTTCCCGACCTGACGCAGCACCACCTCGAGCTGCCACCCGTCCACGTCGACGGCGAATCCCTCGGGGGGAGAACACCGGAGGATGTCGACGTAGGTGGTGGCCGAATCGTGGTCGTCCGTCATGGTCAGGAGCACACGGCCCGTAGCGGGGTCGCCGATGTACGTGCCGTACCAACGGCCCAGCTTCTCCGAATCGGTGAGTGCCGCCCAGACCTCACCGATCGGGAGCAGGAAGTTGCGGTGGTAGATCAACCGCACCAGCGACGAGTCGCTCGGGCAATCGCGCTCCGGGCTCACTTCGCCTGTGATCGTCCTCGGCGTGCTCATCACGGCTCCTCTCGATGGGCGCTCGCCTTATCGAAATTGTCCTGCATCCGGCTGCCGGTGCGGTCCGTTTCACCGCGATGGGTCCTCCCGCTGTGTAGTGCGCTGCTCGAATCCGTTCACAGGATCGTCCCGATCCGGCACGGCGGGGTGAACCGTCGGTACAGGGACGAGATCCTCGAACTCGGATGGCGGCAGTCGTGGAGGTCGTTGTCCGGCACTTCGGTCCTCACAGATACCGGTTCACCGACGACGGGAGCCTCCGCGATCCTCACCAGCCAGTGGCGAAAGCCGCCACCGGCACCGCCACGCTGGTCACGAGCATGCACCACAACGTGACAGTGTGCAGACGGCGGCGGGAACGAGCCTCGGTGCCGCCGAGATGTGTCTCCGCTGTGGCGCGGAGGGGACGACCTATCCGTGGCGGATCAGCGCCTCCCAGGGCCACTGCCGCTGCGGGTCGGTCGGTACGCGACGTTCGAGCGGTGCGCACGCGAGCGTCCGGCCGTCCGCGTCGGTGATGTGCAATCGCGAAGGCGTCGCATTGCGCAGTCCGGCAGGTGCCGTGTCCGAGGCCGGCGCAAGAACGTCGGCGCGACGCTCGTCGCCGGGACGATCAGCAGGAGCATCGTCCCGGCCTCGGAGTGTCTCCAGGACGGACGCGAACCGGTTGCTCTCCCTCTTCTTCTGCAACATGATTCCCACCCCGTCGCACCGATCGGCCGTGTTCGAATCCTGCACGCCCCGTGCGCGGACGGCACGGGTAGCGAGCTACCCGATTTCCGTGGATCGCTCCACCGGTCCGTGCGACCCGCCGGACGATCCGGACGACATTCCGCAATCGTTCCACGACATCTCGTACGCTGCACCACGGCAACGACGAGGGGGCGACGTGGACGACCCGCAGCACGGGTACTGGAACAGGCGGCGTTTTCTCGCCGGGACGGCCGCGACGATGGCGGCGTTGATCGGCACCGCAGGGGTGCTCGCGAGCGAAGCCGACGCGAGTCCGCTGAACGAGACGCCGCCCGTACGCGACACGATCAACGGGGTGCTCGCGTTCGTCGCACCCGGCAACGACCCGTACTCGCACCAACAGGGCGTGTGGACCGACCGGCCCGGCGGCGTCACCGCCGGCACCGCGGAATCCCTCGAGCGAACCCTGGACCAGGCCTCGCCGATGCCGCTGCTCGGACCCGAGGCGGGCAACCTGCCCGGCGCCGCGGCGATCGCGGTGCTGCTCAACACTTTCGGTGTCACCGCCGACCCGCGTTCGGTGAGTGGTCCGTTCGCAGCGCCGTTCGCGAACCTGAGTCATGCCGCGAAGGCGCAGGTCTTCGAATGGCTCGACACCGACCCGCGTTTCGAAGGTCTGGTGCTGAAATTCGTGGTCAACGCGATTCCCACGCTGGCGGCCTTCGCGGCGTTCTCGGAGGTCTCCGCGTACAACCGTACTCGGCGCGAGCTCACGGGGCGGCCGGTCGGCTGGGAGTTGAGCCGCTATGCAGGGCCGAGTGACGGGTGGGACGAGTTCCTGGGCTACTACGGCGAAATCGACGAGGTGGAGGGATAGATGACCGACGTCATCGTCATCGGCGCCGGGGGTGGCGGACCCGTCGTGGCCAAGGAACTCGCAGCGCGCGGCCTCGACGTGCTCGTTCTCGAAGCAGGACCCCGTTTCGCCGACCCGGAGAACGAGTGGACCCACTTCGAGGACGACATCAACAATCCGATCACCGGGCTGTTCCGTCACGGGCCCGGAGACCGCTCGCGGCCCCCGTGGCTACGTGATCTGCCCCAGAACTCGTTCGTGTGGCAGGTGTCCGGCGTCGGTGGCACCACGCTCCACTTCTTCGGGAACTCACCCCGAGCGGCACCCGGCGCGTTCTCCGGATACGACGGCGCCGACCGCGACATGTACGACACGGCGCACCTGTTCCCCTTCGGATACGACGAGCTGCGTCCCTACTACGAGTGGGTGGAGGCCACGCTGCCCGTGCAGACCGCACCGATGGGCGCCAAGGAGCAGTTGTTCCTGCGGGGTGCAGCCGCCATGGGGCTGCCGCATCAGACCTCGCTCGACACCACCGGGCCCGCCCACCGCGCCCAGCAGAACGCGATCCTCCAACCCGGTGGCACCGCCGGCCGCACCCGCGACCGCGCGCGTCTGCACCATCCCGAAGCGCGGGGCTGCACGATGTGCGGGCACTGCTATCAGGGCTGTTTCCTGCCGCTGGGGGCGCCGCGAAATCTCAAGGCCAAACGCTCCACCGACAACTCGTACGTCCCGATGATGCTCACCGCAGACGCGTGGTCACCCCAGGGGCGTGCCGTCACCCTGATCGCCGATGCGGTGGTCTCCGAGATCCTCGTCGAAGAAGTGAACGGGGAGACCGTGGCACACGGCGTGCGGTTCACGACAGCGGGGGAGGAGCACGAGGCGACCGCCCCGGTGGTGGTGCTGGCGGCCGGGTGCATCGAAAGCTCGAGATTGTGGCTGAACTCGACGCTGCCCAATCCGAACGGATGGGTCGGCCGCGGCCTCACCGACCACCACATGGACGCGGTCTTCGGCGTCTTCGACGAGTACACCGGGCAAACGCGCGGACCGGGATCCAACGCGCGCGTCGATCTGCCCGGCTACGGCGGGATCGAGCAGGTCGGCCTGCCCCCGGCGTTGATCGCATACGCGCTGAACTTCAGCGACTCCGGCATCCACGGGTACGGACGTGCCGGAGGTGTCGTCGATTCGGCGGGGGCGGACAGTGTGGGTCGGCTCGTCGGACGCGACCTGCTCGACACGATGGCGGACGCCGACCGCGTCCTCGCGGCGCTCGTCATCTCGGACGACGACGTCGAACCGGACAACCGCGTGACGCTCTCGCCGATCCTGTATCCGGACGAAGGCGGTCTGGCGCCGCGGGTGACCGTGCAGCATCGCAGGCGCTCGGCTCGTACCCGGCGCAATCGTGACTACGCGACCCGCAAGGCCGTCGAGTTGATGAGGGCGGCGGGCGCGAAGAGGGTGCATCGCTGCGACTGGCCGCCGCTGATCCTGCACTCGCAGTCGAGCATGAGGATGGGGGTGAGCGACCGGGATTCGGTGCTCGACGCCGATGCGGAGGCCCGGTGGGTGAGAAGGCTGTTCGTCGCCGACAACTCGGCGCTCGCCAACAGTCTCGGAGGTCCGAACCCGACGTTGACGACGCAGGCGATCGCCACCCGCACGGCGGAGAAGATCTTCGCGAAGTACTTCGGCGGCGATCCCTGGGTGGCACGGGAGAACCCGGTGTCGTCGATCGACGACCGCGTCACCGCCGCGGTGATCGAACGGGGTATCTGACCGTTCGCTCCCGGATCGGAACGGCCGATTTCGTCCCGAGTGGAACCGTCGGGCGTCCCGGCGCGTCGAACGAGACAGAGGGCCGTGACGACAACGGTCCACGACGGGAGGAGCTCACCGGCATGGACCCACGAACGGTGCGATGTGTCCCGGGTCGATCACCACTGCGCGCGCTGCGCTCGACGGCAGGGCCGCGATCGATGAATCGGATGCGGTGTGTGCGAACCGGTGTCGACGACGGCGACACCGCCGGTACTTCGGAGGGGCGCCGTGTGGAGACGGACGACGCCGACGATCCCGACTTCGACGGCGCGGGCGCATGACGGCCGGATCGCCGATCACGGCGTCGGACTCCCGACGCTCCGCCCGGTCACTGCGCCGGGAGTTGCTCTGCGGCAGCCGGATCGAGGAACCACACGGTGCGTTCGGTGCCGTGGGCGCCCGCGGACGGGAAGTCCTCCGGTGCGGCACCGCCCACGGCCGCCGCGACGGCCTCCGCCTTGGCGGCACCGGTGACCAGCAACCAGACCTGCCGCGCCCGCTGCACGGCGGGCAGCGTCAGCGTCACCCGGGCCGGCGGCGGCTTCGGGGAGTCGTCGACACCCACCACGAAACGCTCCGACTCGCGCACCGCGTCGGTGTGGGGGAACAGCGAATTGATGTGTCCCTCACCGCCCATGCCGAGCAGGTGCACGTCGAAGACCGGCACGGTGCCGTCGGGGGAGTGCGCCGCGAGGAGTTCGGCGTACCGCTGGGCCGAGTCCTCCGGTGTGCTGCACCCGTCCTCGCCGAGCGCCGGCATGGTGTGGATGCGTGCCGGGTCGATCGGCACGTGGTCGAGCAGAGCCCCACGGGCCTGCACCTCGTTGCGATCCGGATCGCCGGGCGGCAGGAAACGCTCGTCGCCGAAGTAGACGTTCACCGCCGACCAGTCGATGGCGCCCTGGTCGCGACGCACGTGCTCGAGCATCGCGATACCGGTACCGCCGCCGGTGAGCACGACGTGGGCCTGCACCCGCTCGCGCTGCGCGGCGACGACGGCATCGACGAAGGCGGACGCCGCGGCGCGGGCGACCTCGTCGGCGTCGGCGAAACGCCGGATCTCGGACGGAGTGCGGGCCGTGTCAGACATAATCCACCTTCGGCAGGGCCGACAACGCGGCTTCGTAGACTTCGTCGGGATCGAGGCGACGCAGTTCCTCGGCGAGACATTCGGCCGAGTTCCGGCGCGCCAGGCTGATCAGCGAATCGGGCTTGTGGGTGCGTTCGAGGGTCGCCACGCGACCTTCCTGCGGGCGTTCCAGGGCGATCGTCTGCGACGCCGTGCGCAGTTCCACCCTCAGCTCGCCGACGGATCGCTCGACGGGGCAGTCGAGACGGCTCGCGAGCCACCCCGCGATCAGATCGACGGCCGGTTCGGTCCGCAGCCCCGACACGCGTGCCGAGAGCACTGGCTCGTAGGGCGGCTGATCGAGTGCCGAGACCAGCAGCGCCCGCCAGTAGGTGATGCGGGCCCAGGCCAGATCCGTGTCGCCCGGCCGGTAACCGGACAGGCGGGTCGCGAGATCGGCACGCGGGTCGTCGGAGTTGGTCACGTCGGTGATGCGGCGGACGGCGAGACGACCCACCGGGTCCTCGGCCGGGACCGCGGGGGCCTGGTTGGGCCACCACGCGACGACGGGGGTGTCCGGAAGGAGGAAAGGCACCACGACCGATTCCTGATGTTCACCGAGTTCGCCGTGCAGGGCGAGGATCAATGCCTCGGAGGCACCCGCTTCACCGGCGACCCGGATCTCCGCGTCGAGCCGCGACGGACCGTCCTGTCGTCCGCGACCGACGACGATGACGCGGCAGGGATGTTCCTTCGACGCCTCGGTGGCGGCCGTGATCGCGGCGTCGAGGCCTCGCGCGTCGCCGGCGCACACGATAAACGTGAGAACACGGCCCTGCGTGACCATTCCACTCGACCGTCGCAGCTCCACCAGCTTGCGACTGATGGCATTCGCGGAGGTGTTGCGCAACTGGAGCCTCACGGACGCCTCCATTCCCGGCCGGTACGCCGCAGCATCTCGTCGGCCGATTGCGGACCCCAGGTGCCGGACTCATAAGGTTCCGGTCGCCCGTTCGCCGCCCAGTGCTCGAGCACCGGATCGAGGATCTTCCAGGACAATTCGACTTCCTCGTCCACCGGGAACAGTGACGGGACGCCGAGGAGCACGTCGAGGATCAGGCGCTCGTAGGCCTCGGGGGAGGAGACCGTGAATGCCTGGCCGTAACTGAAGTCCATGTTCACGTCCCGGACCTCCATCTCGGAGCCGGGCACCTTCGACCCGAAGCGCATCGTGATGCCCTCGTCGGGCTGCACGCGGATCACCAACGCGTTCTGACCGAGCTCCTCGGTCATGGTCTTGTCGAACGGCAGGTGCGGGGCCCGCTTGAAGACCACCGCGATCTCGGTGACGCGGCGGCCGAGGCGCTTGCCGGTGCGCAGGTAGAAGGGCACACCCGCCCAGCGGCGGGTGTCGACCTCGAGGGTGATGGCCGCGTACGTCTCGGTGGTCGAATCCGCCGCGAAACCCTTCTCCTCGAGCAGTCCGACGACCTTCTCGCCGCCCTGCCAGCCGGATGCGTACTGGCCGCGCGCGGTGGTCTCGTCGAACGGCTCCGCCGGCCGGGTCGCCGACAGCACCTTGATCTTCTCCGCGTGCAGCTCCGACGCCGCGAAGCTCACCGGTTCCTCCATCGCGGTGAAGGCGAGCAGCTGCAGGAGATGGTTCTGGATGACGTCGCGGGCCGCGCCGATGCCGTCGTAGTAGCCGGCGCGACCACCGAGGCCGATGTCCTCGGCCATCGTGATCTGCACGTGGTCGACGTAGTGCGCGTTCCACACCGGCTCGAACATCTGGTTCGCGAAACGCAACGCGAGGATGTTCTGGACCGTCTCCTTGCCGAGATAGTGATCGATGCGGAAGACGGATTCCTCGGAGAACACCTCACCGACAACCGAATTGAGCTCGCGCGCACTCTCGAGGTCGTGCCCGAACGGCTTCTCGATCACGACGCGGCTCCACGAGCCGCCGCGTTCCGCGGCCAGACCCGAACGCGACAGCTGCCCGCACACCACGGGGAAGGCGTCCGGGGGAACCGACAGGTAGAACGCGTGGTTGCCACCCGTACCGCGTTCGCGGTCGAGCTTCTCGAGGGTCGTCGCGAGCTCCGCGAACGCCGCATCGTCGTCGAAGGTGCCCTGCACGAAGCGGATCCCCTCCGCGAGGCGCTGCCAGACCTCCTCGCGAAAGGGGGTACGCGAATGCTCACGCACCGCGTCGTGGACCACCTGACCGAAGTCCTCGTCGGCCCAATCCCTCCGGGCGAAACCGACGAGCGCGAATCCGGGCGGCAGAAGGCCGCGGTTGGCGAGATCGTAGACGGCGGGCATCAACTTGCGCCGGGCCAGATCGCCGGTCACGCCGAAGATCACCAGCGCGCACGGGCCGGCGATACGGGGCAGTCTGCGATCTCTGTTGTCCCGGAGCGGATTCACCCACTCCGCCGCACCGGATTCGGGCACGTTCAGCCCTCCGCGCCCGGCGCGTGAGCCGCGAGCTGTTCCGCCGTCGCCGCGAGCAGGTCCTTCCACGCCACGACGAACTTCTCCACACCCTCATCCTCGAGCTTGCGGAAGACGTCGGGAAGATCCACACCGACCGATGCCAGCGCGTCGAAGACCTGCTGGGAGGAGGCGATGTTGCGGGTGACGGTGTCGCCCGTGACCTCACCGTGGTCGGCGACGGCCTCGAGGGTCTTCTCCGGCATCGTGTTCACGGTGTTCGGCGCGACCAACTCGGTGACGTAGAGGGTGTCGGGGTAATCGGGGTTCTTCACACCCGTCGACGCCCACAACGCACGCTGGGGAACGGCACCCGCCTCGGCGAGCTGCTCGAACCGCGTCCCGCCCTCGAACGCGCGCTGGTACGCGCCGTACGCGAGCCGCGCGTTGGCGAGACCTGCCTTGCCACGCAGAGCCAGCGCCCGGTCGGTGCCGATCTCCTCGAGGCGCGGGTCGATCTCGGTGTCGACACGCGAGACGAAGAACGACGCGACCGAGCGGATCTTCGACAGGTCGTGACCGGAGGCCTTCGCCGCGGTCAGGCCGTCGAGGTAGGCCTCGATGACCCGCTCGTAGCGCTCGACCGAGAAGATCAGCGTGACGTTGACGCTGACACCCTCACCGATCACCCGGGCGATGGCCGGCAGACCCGCCATCGTCGCCGGGATCTTGATGAACAGGTTCGGGCGGTCGACGACGCGCCACAGCTCGAGGGCCTGCTGGACGGTCTCGTCCGTCTTGTGCGCCAGACGCGGGTCGACCTCGATCGACACCCGTCCGTCGAGGCCGTCCGTGGCCTCGAACACCGGCGCGAGGACGTCGCAGGCCGCGCGCACGTCGTCGGTGGTGACGGTGCGGATCGCCTCGGTGGCGTCGGCACCGGCGGCGGCGAGATCGCGGATCTGCGCGTCGTAGGCATGGCCCTTCGACAGGGCGGCTTGGAAGATCGACGGGTTGGTCGTCACACCCACGACACTGCGGGTCGCGACGAGCTCGGCGAGCTTGCCGGAGTCGATGAGGTCGCGGGACAGGTCGTCCAGCCACACCGAGACACCCTGGGCGGACAGTTCGGCCAGCGCAGCGTTCTGCGTGGAGGTCTGCTGGGTCATCGGATCATCCCTTCACTCGGGTCAGCGAGCGACGCGCGGCGTCGACGACGGCCTCGGCAGTGATGCCGAACTCGCGGTACAGGGTCTTGTAATCGGCGGAGGCGCCGTAGTGCTCGAGCGAGACCGGCTCACCGGCGTCGCCGATGAGGCGGTACCACGGCATCGCGAGACCGGCCTCGACGGACACGCGGGCGCGCACCGACGGGGGCAGCACCTCGTCGCGGTAGGCCTGGTCCTGCTCGAGGAACCGGTCGAGCACCGGCACGGAGACGACGCGGGTGGGCACACCGTCGGCCTCGAGGGTCTCGCGGGCGGCAACGGCGAGCTGGACCTCGGAACCGGTCGCGAGGATCACGACCTCCGGGGTGCCCGACGAGGCCTCGGCCAGGATGTAGGCACCGCGGGCGACACCCTCGGCGGCCTTCTCCCGCGTGCCCTCGAGCACCGGCACGTTCTGACGGGTCAGCGCCAGAGCGGTCGGGCCGGTGCGGTTTTCCAGCGCGGCCTTCCACGCGAACGACGTCTCGTTGGCGTCGGCCGGGCGGATCACGGCGAGATTCGGGATCGCGCGCAGCGCCGCGAGGTGCTCGATCGGCTGGTGCGTCGGGCCGTCCTCACCGAGACCGATCGAATCGTGCGTCCACACGTAGATCGCCGGGGTCTGCATGAGGGCCGCGAGACGCACCGCGGGCCGCATGTAGTCGGAGAAGACGAGGAAGGTGCCGCCGTAGGGGCGGGTCGGGCCGTGCAGGGCGATGCCGTTGAGGATCGATCCCATCGCGTGTTCGCGGACGCCGAAGTGCAGGGTGCGTCCGTAGGGCTGCGCGTTCCAGTCCTTCGTGGAGATCGACTCGGGACCGAAGGAGTCGGAACCGGGAATCGTCGTGTTGTTGCTGCCGGCGAGGTCGGCGGAACCGCCCCACAGCTCGGGCAGTACCGGTCCGAGCGCGGCGAGGGCCTTGCCGGACGCCGAGCGGGTCGCGGGACCGCTCTCGGTGGGCTCGTAGGTCGGCAGTGCGTCGACCCAGCCCTCCGGGAACTCACCGGCGTGCAGGCGGTCGAACAGTTCCTTGCGCTGCGGCTCGCGGGCGGCCCACGCGTCGAAGTCGGCCTGCCATGCGGCGCGTGCCTCGGTGCCGCGCGTCACGACCTGCCGGGCGTGCTCGATCACGGCCGGGTCGACGTCGAAGTTCTTCTCGGGGTCGAAGCCGAGGATCTTCTTGATCTCGGCGACCTCGTCGACGCCGAGCGCGGCACCGTGCGCGTCGCCGCTGTTCATCTTCGTCGGCGCCGGGTAGCCGATGATCGTGCGGACGGAGATGAAGGACGGACGGTCGGTGACCGCCTTCGCGGTCTCGACGGCCTCGAGCAGGGCGGTGACGTTCTCGCCGCCCTCGACGGTCTGCACGTGCCAGCCGTATGCCTCGTAGCGCTTGGAGACGTCCTCACCGAGAGCGATCGCGGTGTCGTGCTCGATGGAGATCTTGTTGTCGTCGTAGAAGACGATCAGGTTGCCGAGCTGCTGGACACCGGCGAGCGAGGACGCCTCGGAGGTCACGCCCTCCTCGATGTCGCCGTCGGACGCGATCACATAGACGTAGTGGTCGAACGGGCTCGAGCCGGCGGGCGCCTCGGGATCGAACAGACCGCGCTCGCGGCGGGCGGCCATCGCCATGCCCACGGCGGAGGCCAGACCCTGACCCAGTGGGCCGGTGGTCATCTCGACGCCGGCGGTGTGGCCGTACTCGGGGTGGCCCGGGGTGAGCGAACCCCACGTGCGCAGCGCTTCGAGGTCGGCGAGCTCGAGTCCGTAGCCGGACAGGTACAGCTGGGTGTACAGCGTCAGGCTCGAATGTCCGCACGAGAGCACGAAGCGGTCGCGGCCGACCCACTCGGGGTCGGTCGGATCGTGGCGCATCACACGCTGGAAAAGGGTGTACGCGAGGGGAGCGAGGCTCATCGCGGTACCGGGATGCCCGTTTCCGGCCTTCTGCACGGCGTCGGCGGCGAGCACGCGCGCGGTGTCGACGGCCTTGGTGTCCAGGTCGGTCCAGTCGGCAGGATGCGCAGGCTGGGTGAGGGTGCGGATCTCGTCTGTGATCGACACGAGCTTGAAGTCTCCTGACATGGGTGTACGGGGTCCCGGCGGGTGGAAGTCGGCCCGCGCGCTACTTCAGACTAATGCGCTGCTCCGAACGGGTCGATTCGGTCCGGGCAACGGTCCGGTCTACCATCGTTCGTAGTAGAGGAGCGTCCGGAACCGGGCGGCCGTGAACGGGCGAAACGAAGGTGCGGATCCGCGTGGGACAAGGAGACAGTGTGCGGGCAGGGCGACGGCCGGGAGGACACGGCTTCGGCGCCCCCGAAGCGCCGAGCGCCCCGCGCCCCGACACCGCGTGGGGCCGGATCTCCGGCACCGTCCTCGCCTACATAGCGTTGACCAAGCCGCGGGTGATCGAACTCCTGCTGGTCGCGACCATTCCCGCGATGCTGTTCGCCGACCGCGGCAACGTCGACATCGTGCTCATCCTGAGCACCCTGTTCGGCGGCTGGATGGGTGCGGCGAGCGCCAACTCGCTCAACTGCGTCGTCGACGCCGACATCGACAAGGTGATGAAACGCACGGCGTTGCGTCCGCTCGCCCGGCAGACGGTGCCGACACGCAACGCCCTCGTCTTCGGCATGCTGCTCGGCATCGCGTCCTTCGCGTGGTTGTGGTGGCGCGCCAACCTGTTGGCCGGACTGCTGGTCGTGGCGACGATCGCGTTCTACGTGCTCGTGTACACGATGGTGCTCAAACGCCGGACCTGGCAGAACGTGGTCTGGGGCGGGGCTGCCGGATGTATGCCCGTGATGGTCGGCTGGGCCGCCGTGACGGGTTCGCTGAGCTGGGAACCCGTCGTGTTGTTCCTGGTCATCTTCTTCTGGACGCCGCCGCACACCTGGGCGCTCGCGATGCGTTACAAGGAGGACTACAAGGCAGCCGGCGTGCCGATGTTGCCGGTCATCGCCACCGAGCAGCACGTCACGAAGCAGATCGTGCTCTACACCTGGGCGACCGTGATCGCGACGCTGGTGATCGTCCCGGCCGCCGGTGTGATCTACGCGGCCGTCGCGCTGCTCGCGGGCGCCTGGTTCCTGATCGTCGCGCACCAGCTGTTCAACAGTGTGCGCGGCGGGGCGTCGGTCAAGCCGCTCAAGCTGTTCCTCCAGTCCAACAACTACCTCGCGGTGGTGTGCCTGGGCCTGGCGATCGACTCCGTGCTCGCACTGCCGACGATCGGCTCGTACTTCTGATCCACGCTTCACGACGAACGCCCCGGCCGAGCGGCCGGGGCGTTCGTCGTGCCGGGTCCGGAGATCACGGGATCAGGACGATCGATCCGGTGGTCCGGCGTCCTTCGAGATCGGCGTGGGCGCGGGCGGCCTCGGCGAGGGGATAGCTCGCTCCCACGCGGAGCTTCAGCGACCCGTCGGCGAGCGCCGCGAGCACGTCGCCCGCCCGCCACAGCAGCTCCTCGCGGTCTCGGGTGTAGTGCACGAGGGTCGGCCGCGTGACGAACAGCGAACCCGCCGGGTTCAGCCGCTGCAGGTCGAAGGGCGGGACGGGTCCGCTCGCGGCACCGAACAGCGCGACCGTGCCGCGCACGCGGACGGACGCGAGCGACGCCTCGAAGGTCGCGGCACCGACACCGTCGTAGGCTGCGGCCACCCCCTCGCCGTCGGTGAGCTCGCGCACCTTCTCGGCGAGGTCGTCGCCGTAGCGCAGCACGTCCGCGGCGCCGGCCTCCCGCGACAGGGCCTCCTTCTCGTCGGAGGACACGGTGGTGATCACCCGCACGCCCTTCGCGACGGCGAGTTGCGTCAGGATCAGCCCCACACCACCGGCACCTGCGTGGACGAGCACCGTCTCGCCGGGCTGTGCCGGGTGGACGGAGTTCAGCAGGTAGTGCGCGGTCATGCCCTGCAGGAGGACCGAGGCGGCCTGCTCGGCCGGCACCGAGTCCGGGACCGGCACGGCGACCTGCTCGCGGACGCGGACCAGTTCGGCGTACGAGCCGGGTGCCTCGCACCACGACACTCGGTCGCCTACCGCCGTGTCCCGCACACCCTCGCCGAGGGCGACGACCGTGCCCGTGCCCTCCGAGCCCGGGATGTACGGCAGCTCCGTGCCGTAGAGGCCGGTGCGGAAGTAGGTGTCGATGAAGTTGACGCCGATCGCGTCGGTGCGAACCAGCAGCTCACCCGGTCCGGGCGAGGGGTCGGGTCGTTCGACGGGGACGAGGACGTCGGGGCCTCCGTGCTGTGCCACTTCGATTGCGTGCATAGCGCTCACAGTATTCTGCAGACATGAGCGTCGAAACACAGGTCGTGGCCGCACCGGCCGACATCGTCTCGTCCATCCGCAGCTTCGTCGCCGAGCACGGAGGTTCCGGGAAGGCCGTGCTGCAGCCGATCGGTCTGTCCGGCGTCCGGATCACCGTGGTCGCCGCCGACGGCACCCTCGGCGACCGCGTCGCGAAGGACCTCCCGACGGCGCGCGCCATCGTCGAGGAGATCCCCGACGTCACCGTCTCCGAGTGGGACCGCGAGGTCACCAGCATCGCCAACCCGCAGAAGGGTCACTGGGCGAAGATGGCCGGTTGGGTGGCACGTCAGACGAAGTTCCCCAAGGCCCGCAACGAGCGCTGACCGCCCGACATCCGTACGACGATACGCGGCCCCTTCCCGGAAGTCCGGGGAGGGGCCGCGTCGTCGAACGGTCAGGCCGGAACGGGCTCGCGATCCGGTGCGGTCGTGCGCGTCCGTCCGGCCGCCCAGACCGCGGCGGTCGCCGCCGTGCACAGTCCGGCGCCGGCGACGTGGAAGACGACCAGCACGGCAGGCACGTCCGTCCAGAACTGGACGAGGCCGATGCCGGCCTGTGCGACCACCAGGGCCAGGACGACCTTCAGACGCAGCGTGACGGCTCGGGGTGCATGGACCGCGTAGACGGCGAAGGTGAGGCCGATCAGCAGCGCGAGATAGCCGATGAGCGCTTCGGCGTGCAGGTGGACGAGATTGGTGATGTCGAGCGCGAGGCGCGGGACGGGTCTGTCGACGCTCTTGTCTCCGGCGTGCGGGCCGGCGCCGGTGACCATCGTGCCGAGCACGAGGACCACGGCGAGCGCGACACCCGACAAGGCGGTGAGCCGGCGCAGCGGCTGGGGCAATACCTGCACCACCGTGCCGTCGTCCGGCTCGCTCACCTTCGCGTAGAGCACTGTCGCCAGCCACACCATGAGCATCGATGCGAGCAGGTGGATCGCGACCGTCCACCAGGCGAGACCGGCCAGGACGGTGATGCCGCCGATGATCGCCTGCAGCACGGTGCCTGCCGGCATCAACCACGCCCAGGCGATGACCTCCTTGCGGCGCCGCGCACGGGTGACGGCCAGGACGATCGCGGCTGCGACGGCCACGACCACGAAGGTCAGCAGCCGGTTGCCGAACTCGACCACCTGGTGCAGGGTGTTCACCCCGCTCGACACACCCACCGGGACCAGCGACCCGGGGAAGCACTGCGGCCAGGTCGGGCAACCCAGTCCGGAGGCAGTGACGCGGACGACCGAGCCGGTCACTGCGATGCCGCCCTGGGTGAGAATCGTGAGGAACGCGAGGATCTTCTGCGTCCGCAGCGACGGCAGGGGGAGACGGTCGACAAGGCTCAGGTAGCCGCGATACAACACGGTTCGATGGTACGGCGTGAACCACTACACGCTGTAGTTGGGTCGTGCCCGATCGGGCCGCCCACGACTCAGGTGAAGCGGAACCAGCGCGCCGCGGCGGTGCCGCCGATCACCGTCCACACGAGCAGCGAGACGATCGACAACCAGTCGAACACACCCGAGGTGGCGTTCTCGAGCGCGAGCGTCAACGCCCCCGACGGCACGATCCGCAGCAGGTGGACCACCGCTTCGGGGATCACGTCGCCGAGCACCACGACGCTGCCGATGCCCAACAGCACGAACCACACGATGTTCGCGAGGGCGAGCACGATCTCGGCGCGCAGGGTTCCACCGAGCAGCAGCCCCAGTGTCGCGAACATCACCGTGCCCAAGGCGATGACGACCGCCCCGATGAGCAGGTCGACGGGGGAGGGGCGCCAGCCCAGGGCCAGCCCGATGGCACCGAGCAACACGGCCTGCAGGACGACGACGATGCCCACCGCCGCGCTCTTGCCAGCGATGATTCCCCACTTGGGCAGCGCGGTCGCGCCGATCCGCTTGAGGGCGCCGTAGCGGCGGTCGAAGCCCACGGCGATCGCCTGACCGGTGAACGCCGTCGACATCACGGCCACCATCATCACCGCTGGCAGCACGCTGTCGACCCGCGAGTCGCCGAGATCGCCGATCGGTAGCAGCGACAGGCCGATCAGCAGCGTGATCGGAATGAACATGGTCAGTAGGAGCTGCTCGCCGTTGCGCAGCAGCAACTTGAGTTCCATGGCGGTCTGCGCCGCGAGCATCTTCGACGGCGAGTTCGGCTGCGGTCGCGGGGTGAAGGTCCCTTCCGCAAACCGGTTGTTCGCCAGACGATCGTGGGTCACGCTCACCCTCTCAACTCCCGACCGGTCAACTCGAGGAAGACGTCCTCGAGGCTGCGCTGATCCACCCTGATCTCGGTTGCCAGTGCGCCCAGATTCGCGCACCAGGTCGCCACCGCCGCGACGACGGACGGTTCGATCGTGCCCTCGACGAGATACCGCCCGGGATTGTCCTCCCGGATCCGGTGGGTGCCGGCCAGGGCGGACTGCAGGGCACTCAGGTCGAGGCCCGAAGGCGCGGACAGCCACAGCTGGCCCTCGGCGCCGTCGCGGGTGACTTCGTCGGGTGTCCCTGCGGCGACCACCCGCCCGTGATCGATGATGACGATCTCGTCGGCGAGCTCTTCCGCCTCGTCCATGAGGTGGGTGGTGAGCAGCACGCTCACACCGTCGCGGCGCAGTGCGTCGATCAGTTCCCAGACGAGCAGCCGGGCCTGTGCGTCGAGACCCGCCGTCGGTTCGTCGAGGAACACCAGTTCGGGGCGCCCCACCAGCGCGCATGCGAGCGCGAGGCGTTGCTGTTGTCCGCCCGACAATCGGCGGTAGGGGGTGCGGCGGGCGTCGGTGAGCCCGAGACGCTGGAGCAGCCAGTCGGGGTCGAGGGGATCCGCCGAGTACGCCGCCACCAGGTCGAGCATCTCACCGGCCCGCGAACCGGGATAGGCGCCGCCACCCTGCAGCATCACGCCGATCCGGGGTCGGAGGGCGTCGGAATCGGCGACGGGATCGAGCCCCAGGACGCGGACTGTGCCCACATCGGGAGTGACGAACCCCTCGCACATTTCCACAGTGGTGGTCTTACCGGCGCCGTTCGGGCCGAGGAGGGCGAGCACCTGGGCGCGTTCGACGGTCAGATCGAGACCGTTCACGGCGGTGACGCCCCCGTAGGTCTTGACGACGCCGTCCAGGCGCACGGCCGGTACCGCACCGGCGGGAGAACTCGGGGTCACAGGGTTCCAGCCTAGGCGTCCGCGGTTTCCGCCGGACGCGGTGGTGTGCGCTCCTGCAGCCGCCACGGCAGCCGGGAGCGTGTGGCGACGATGATCAGACCGACCACGACGATGGTCGCGATCGACGCCTGGACGATGATGAACGGTTGGTATTCGCTGCCGTTGGGCATGAGGATCATGCCGACAACCGACGAGAACGCGATGGTGGGGATCCGGAAGACCGGACGGGTCGCCCAGGCCGCGAGCGGGATCACCGCCCACAGCAGGTACCACGGTTGCACGACCGGGAAGAGCAGCACGATCGCGCCCAGCGAGACCCCCAGCGCACCGACCGGATGGATCCGTCCCATGAGCACCGCGAGCAGCATGCGCATCGTGACGAAAGCGGCCACCAGCGCTGCGATGGGGCGCGTGATGGACAGCACGGCCGTCGTGTGGTCGCCGAGACCGAGCAGCACGCCGCCGAGGCCGGTACCCATGCCGAGCAGGGTCGGGATCGACATCCAGCTGCGGACCTCCGTGGCGGTGCCCAGGGTCTTCGTCCAGCCGAAGCCCAGGCCGCTGCCCCAGCTCACAGCGCCGATGACGACGCAGGTCCCGATGCCGAGGATCGCGGCGGCGGCGAGCACGGCGCGGAAGCCGCCACCCCACTTGCGGGCAAGGGCCATGCCGACGAATCCGAGCGCGAGCAGCGAGGGCACCTTGATCATCGACGACAGGGCGATCAGCGCGGTGCCGGCCGCGAGCCACCCCGCGAGACGCAGGCGCGAGGCCGCCTCGTCGTCCGGGTGGACGGCCCGCAGCGCGAGCTCGACACCGGCGAGCATGAGCCCGAGCATCAGGGCCTCGTTGTGGATGCCCGCGACCAGGTGGAAGAGCAACAGCGGGTTCGCGGCACCGAGCCACAACGCGCTCACCGACGCAACGCCGCACCGGCGGGCGAGCCGCGGCAGCGCCCACACGATCAGGGCCACACCCACGAGTGCGAGCAGCCGGTGGACGAAGATGCCGGCCACGATGTTCTCGCCCGTGAGGTACGTGATCTTCTCGCCGATCCACAGGAAGGCCGGGCCGTAGGGGGCCGAGGTGTCGCGCCAGATGTTCGGCACCGTCCGGGTCAGGACGTGGTCGACCCCCAGCGCGCCGGCCGGACCGATCGCGTAGGGATCGAGCCCGCGCGCGGCAATCTCGCTCTGCGCGAGATACGAGTAGACGTCCTTGCTGAACATCGGCGGAGCGACGACCAGCGGAAGGATCCACAGCAGCAAGGTGCGGTCGAGCTGCGAGCGGGACAGTCGGCGCACGGGACCGTCCGGTGCGCCCCGGCCGATCGCGAACCGGCCGAGCAGCAACCAGGCGAGGATCACCAGCGCCGTGCCGATCATGGTCGTCGTGAGGGCGGCGCTCGGCATGCGTGCCGCCAGTCCGAGGGCGCGGACGCCTTGCACGGGGTTCTGCAGGACCGGCTGGGCGCCGGCGCCGAGTGCCCCGACTGCCATGAGGACGGCACCGGTGGCGCCGAGCAGCCGGATGCGGTGGAGGTAGACGTTCTCGATCGCGTCGAGTCCGCGACCTTCGATCTCGTCGCCGTGCAGGACGACCGAGACATCGGCGTGTGGTCCCGGGGCGTCGAGGCCCAGAGCGCGTCGGATCCATACGTGCAGCCGTTCGCGGACCCCGGATCGGCCCGGCGACGGAGACGTCGTGTGCGGGGCGGACAGGGGAGGAGTCGACGGCACGTCAGAAGCGTAACGGGACGGCGAGGGTGCTCTCCGACGGCTCCGTCACGAGGTGTAACAAAGGGCACCCTTGGTGGACCGCGCTTCCGAATTCCGTCACACTGGTGTTGTGAAATACCCGTCCGACACCACCGACACCGCAGAACGCGCAGGTCACGCACCTGCCGCGAAGGCGTCGCGCGTCGAGGACACCCGCAAGAATCCTGCTTCGACGGGCCGCGAGATCCCGGAGGGTCAGACCCGCGCCGCCGTCGTGCAGCTGCTGCTCGAAGAAGGTCCCATCACCGCGCCGGAGATCGGCGAGCGTCTGGGGCTCAGCGCCGCGGGCGTGCGACGCCATCTCGACGCGCTCATCGAGTCCGGTGAGGCGCAGGCCGCCGCGCCGCCGCGCAGGCAAGGACGCGGTCGTGGCCGCCCCGCCCGCCGCTTCCAGCTCACCGCCGTCGGACGCGCCCGCCTCGGGCACTCCTACGACGATCTCGCCACCGCCGCCATGCGGCACCTCCGCGAACTCGGCGGCGACGCTGCCGTGGAGGACTTCGCACGCCGCCGTGTGGACTCGATCCTCGGCACCATCGCGCCCGCCGACGAGAACCTCGACGACGTCGAGAGCGTCGCCGAGGAGATCGCCGGAGCGTTCACCGCCTCCGGTTTCGCCGCCTCGACCCGCCGCGTCGGCACCGGCGTGCAGATCTGCCAGCACCACTGCCCGGTCTCGCACGTCGCGGAGCAGTTCCCCGAACTGTGCGAGGCGGAGCAGGAGGCCTTCGTGCGGATCCTCGGAACCCACGTGCAACGCCTGGCGACGATCGCGAACGGCGACGCCTTCTGCACGACACACGTGCCCGTTCTCTCCAAAGCGGACGCGCCCCGTCCGGAGCCGCCTACGTGACGATCCCACCGCGAGTGCTCCGCGAACCAGGGCACATCAGGAAGACATCCACCCACCCGTCGACCGTCGACGCACAGCCCGCGCCGACGCCCACCAGACTCCGGAAGGAGCTCGCATGACCGTCGCATCGGATCAGACGTCCGGAACCGCGCCGCTGACGCAGGAAGAGACGATCGATTCTCTCGGCCACTACGAATACGGCTGGGCGGACCCCGACACCGCGGGCGCCACGGCGCAGCGCGGCCTGTCCGAAGAGGTCGTGCGGGACATCTCCGCCAAGAAGAACGAGCCCGAGTGGATGCTCGATATCCGCCTCAAGGCGCTGCGCACCTTCGACAAGAAGCCGATGCCGGTGTGGGGCTCGAACCTCGACGGAATCGACTTCGACAACATCAAGTACTTCGTGCGCTCGACGGAGAAGCAGGCCGCGAGCTGGGACGAGCTCCCCGAGGACATCAAGAACACCTACGACAGGCTGGGCATCCCGGAGGCGGAGAAGCAGCGCCTCATCGCCGGTGTCGCCGCCCAGTACGAGTCCGAGGTGGTCTACCACCAGATCCGCGAGGACCTCGAGAGCCAGGGCGTGATCTTCCTCGACACCGACTCGGGCCTGCGCGAGCACCCCGAGCTGTTCAAGGAGTACTTCGGCACGGTCATCCCGGCCGGCGACAACAAGTTCTCCGCCCTGAACACCGCGGTGTGGTCGGGTGGCTCGTTCATCTACGTCCCGCCGGGTGTGCACGTCGACATTCCGCTGCAGGCCTACTTCCGCATCAACACGGAGAACATGGGCCAGTTCGAGCGGACCCTGATCATCGTCGACGAGGGCGCCTCGGTGCACTACGTCGAGGGCTGCACCGCCCCGATCTACAAGTCCGACTCGCTGCACTCCGCGGTCGTCGAGATCATCGTCAAGAAGGGCGGCCACTGCCGCTACACGACCATCCAGAACTGGTCGAACAACGTCTACAACCTGGTGACCAAGCGCACCAAGGTCGAGGCCGGCGGCTCGATGGAATGGATCGACGGCAACATCGGTTCCAAGGTGACGATGAAGTACCCGGCAGTGTGGATGATGGGCGAGCACGCTCGCGGTGAAGTGCTCTCCGTGGCCTTCGCCGGCGAGGGGCAGCACCAGGACACCGGCGCGAAGATGCTGCACCTGGCTCCGCACACCTCCTCGACCATCGTGTCGAAGTCGGTGGCGCGCGGCGGTGGACGTGCTTCCTACCGCGGCCTCGTGCAGGTCAACAAGGGCGCCCACGGCTCGAAGTCGACCGTCAAGTGCGACGCGCTGCTCGTCGACCAGATCAGCCGTTCCGACACCTACCCGTACGTCGACATCCGTGAGGACGACGTCACGATGGGTCACGAGGCGACCGTCTCGAAGGTGAGCGACGACCAGCTGTTCTACCTGATGAGCCGCGGACTCGACGAGGACGAGGCCATGGCCATGGTGGTGCGCGGATTCGTCGAGCCCATCGCCAAGGAACTACCGATGGAGTACGCCCTCGAACTCAACCGCTTGATCGAACTGCAGATGGAAGGGGCAGTCGGCTAAATGACTGCGGAAGCGAAGAACACGCCGGCTACAGCGACGGGCGTGCAGGATGCCGTGCGTGCCGAGAACCGGGTGCCGGCAATCAACAAGGGTGAGGTCTTCACGTCCTTCGATGTGAACGCCTTCGAGATTCCGTCGGGTCGCGACGAGGTGTGGCGGTTCACCCCGCTGCGCCGCCTGCGCGGTCTGCACGACGGCACCGCTCCCGCGACCGGCACCGCGACCATCGAGGTCACCCCGGTCGACGGCGTGCAGGTCGAGACCGTGGCGCGCGACGACGCGCGACTCGGACAGGCCGGTGTGCCGTTCGACCGGATCGCAGCACAGGCGTACTCGTCGTTCGAGACCGCGACCGTCCTCACCGTCGGCCGCGAGGTCGAGGTCGCCGAGCCCGTCACCGTGACGATCACGGGACCGGGTGAGGGCGCCGTCGCCTACGGTCACGTGCAGATCCGGCTCGAGGCGTTCGCCAACCTCACGCTCGTCATCGACCAGCGCGGCAGCGGCACCTACGCCGAGAACATCGAGTTCGTGCTCGACGACAGCGCACAGCTGAAGGTCGTCGCGGTGCAGGACTGGGCCGACGACGCCGTACACGTCGCCGCGCACCACGCTCGCGTCGGCCGCGATGCCGTGCTTCGCCACTTCACCGTGGCGCTCGGCGGCGATCTCGTGCGCGTGTCGGCGACCACCAAGTACGACGGCCCCGGCGGCGACGCCGAACTGCTCGGCCTGTACTTCGCCGACGCCGGCCAGCACTTCGAGCAGCGCCTGCTCGTCGACCACTCGCAGCCGAACTGCAAGTCGAACGTCGTGTACAAGGGTGCGCTGCAGGGCGATCCGGCCTCCGGCAAGCCCGACGCGCACACCGTGTGGATCGGCGACGTGCTCATCCGCGCCGAGGCCGAGGGCACCGACACCTTCGAGCTCAACCGCAACCTGGTGCTCACCGACGGTGCGCGCGCCGACTCCGTGCCGAACCTCGAGATCGAGACCGGTGAGATCGTCGGTGCCGGACACGCGTCGGCGACCGGCCGCTTCGACGACGAGCAGCTGTTCTACCTGCGTGCTCGCGGTATCTCCGAGGAGGAAGCGCGTCGCCTCGTCGTCCGCGGCTTCTTCCACGAGCTGCTCGAGCGCATCACGGTCGCCGAGGTCCGCGAACGGCTCGAGGCCGCCATCGAGGCGGAACTCGCCGCCGTCGGCGCCTGACGGCCGTCTCCCCGTACTCCCGATACCTCTCCACTAAGGAAACGCATTTCGATGTCCACACCTTCGAACGTCCTCGAGATCAAGGACCTGCACGTCCGCGTCGCTCAGAACGACGAGAACGCTGAACCCATCGACATTCTCAAGGGCGTCGATCTCACGGTCCGCTCGGGTGAGACGCACGCCATCATGGGCCCCAACGGCTCCGGCAAGTCCACCCTGTCGTACGCGATCGCCGGCCACCCCAAGTACGAGATCACCTCGGGCAGCATCACCCTCAACGGTGAGGACGTGCTCGAGATGAGCGTCGACGAGCGCGCCCGCGCCGGCCTGTTCCTCGCGATGCAGTACCCGGTCGAGGTGCCCGGCGTGTCGATGTCGAACTTCCTCCGCACCGCCGCGACCGCCGTGCGCGGCGAGGCTCCCAAGCTGCGCCACTGGGTCAAGGAGGTCAAGCAGGCGATGTCCGAGCTGGACATCGATCAGGCCTTCGGCGAGCGCAGTGTCAACGAGGGCTTCTCCGGTGGCGAGAAGAAGCGCCACGAGATCCTGCAGCTGGGTCTGCTCAAGCCGAAGATCGCTATCCTCGACGAGACCGACTCGGGCCTCGACGTGGACGCGCTGCGCGTCGTCTCCGAGGGCGTGAACCGCTACCAGGAGAACGAGAACGGCGGCGTCCTGCTCATCACCCACTACACTCGCATCCTGCGCTACATCAAGCCGCAGTTCGTGCACGTCTTCGTGGGTGGCCGCGTCGTCGAGTCCGGCGGCCCCGAGCTCGCCGACGAGCTCGAGACCAACGGCTACGTTCGTTTCACCCAGGCAGCAACGCAAGGAGCGTGATCGGATGACGGTGCCGGTGCGGACCTTGGACATCGCCCGGATCAGGGCGGATTTCCCGATCCTCGCGCGCACGGTGCGCGACGGCAAACCCCTGGTCTACCTCGACTCGGGGGCCACCTCCCAGCGCCCGGTACAGGTGCTCGACGCCGAGCGTGAGTTCCTGGCGACGCGGAACGCGGCCGTGCACCGCGGTGCGCATGCGTTGTCGGAGGAGGCGACCGACTCGTACGAGGACGCCCGCGCTGTCATCGCGTCGTTCGTCGGGGTCGACGTCGACGAGGTGGTGTTCACCAAGAACGCCACCGAGTCGCTCAACCTCGTCGCGTACGCCTTCGCCGACGACCGGTTCCCGCACCGGCTCGGACCCGGTGACGAGATCGTCGTCACCGAACTCGAGCACCACGCGAATCTCGTTCCGTGGCAGGAACTCGCGCGGCGCACGGGTGCCACCCTGCGCTGGTACGGGGTCACCGACGACGGTCGCATCGATCTCGATTCGCTGACGCTGACCGACGCCGTGAAGGTCGTGGCGTTCACGCACCAGTCGAACGTGACCGGTGCGGTCGCTCCCGTCGAGGAGATCGTGCGGCGCGCGAAGGAGGTCGGCGCGATCGTCGTGCTCGACGCGTGCCAGTCGGTGCCGCACATGGCCGTCGACTTCCGTGCTCTCGGTGTGGATTTCGCGGCGTTCTCCGGACACAAGATGTTCGGTCCGTCCGGCGTCGGCGTTCTCTACGGTCGCCGCGACCTGCTCGCCGACGTGCCGCCGTTCATCACCGGTGGCTCGATGATCGAGACGGTGACGATGGAGGCCACGACCTTCGCCGCACCGCCGCAGCGATTCGAGGCCGGTTCGCCCATGGTCTCGCAGGCCGTCGGCCTCGGTGCCGCCGTGCGCTACCTGCAGGACATCGGGATGGACGCCGTCGCTGCACACGAACACGAGCTGACCGCTGCTGCGCTCGCCGAGCTGGGCGGCATCGACGGCGTGCGCATCATCGGACCCACGACCGCCGAACAGCGGGGCGGGGCGGTGTCGTTCGTCGTGGACGGAATCCATGCGCACGATCTCGGCCAGATCCTCGACGACGAGGGCGTGGAGATCCGGGTCGGACACCACTGCGCCTGGCCGCTGCACCGCCGCTTCGGGGTGGCCGCGACCGCCCGCGCATCGTTCGCCGTGTACAACACGCCGGACGAGGTGCAGGCACTCGGCGCGGCGATCCGGCGCGCCCAGAAGTTCTTCGGGGAGGCGTGATCCGATGCGGATGGAGCAGATGTACCAGGAAGTGATCCTGGACCACTACAAGCACCCGCACAATCGCGGACTGCGCGAACCGTTCGGCGCCGAAGTGCACCACGTCAACCCGACCTGCGGCGACGAGGTGACCCTGCGCGTGCACATCGACGGCGACACCGTCGCCGACGTCTCCTACGACGGGCAGGGCTGCTCGATCAGCCAGGCGTCGACGTCCGTGCTCACCGACCAGGTGATCGGCGTTCCGCTCGGCGATGCACTGAAGATCGTCGAGGGGTTCGTCGAGATGGTCGGCAGTCGCGGCACTGTCGAAGGCGACGAGGACCTGATCGGCGACGGCATCGCGTTCGCCGGCGTCGCGAAGTACCCGGCGCGCGTGAAGTGCGCGTTGCTGGGCTGGATGGCCTTCAAGGACGCGGTCGCGCAGACCGTGGACGCAGCCCCCGCCGACCTGGCGAGTGGCGCGCACACCCTTTCGAGCGGAGGACTCTCAATGACTGTGTCAAGCAACAGCAGCGGCCGGAGCCGGGTTGTCGATGCTGAATTCTCGGCCGTCACGCAACAACGCCCACAGAACATCGAC